>NZ_JANIOA010000049.1 GCF_025175675.1 Sedimenticola hydrogenitrophicus | reverse complement strand
TTGGTGGCGGACCTGTTCCAGGCCCTGCCGGAGCTGGCGCAGCGGTTGTGACCAGTGGCATCATGGGGACTGGAAGGGGCGGGTTCCGTGAACGGAATTCTGCCTGGTCGATCTGTTCGATACAGGCCGGGAGGCAGCAATGAAAAGAATGATGAAAGGCGTGCTGGGGCTACTCTGCCTGCTGTTGATTTTCCCCCTGAGTGCGGCAGAGATCGCCAGGGTGACGGTACCCGATAAGATCAGCCTGGAGGGGGGGCACCGGCTGGTACTGAACGGGGCGGGCATTCGCTACAAGTTCATTTTCAAAATCTACGTCGGCGCGCTCTACCTGCCGGAAAAAATGCCGACCGCCGAGGAGATAATCGCGTCGACCGGGCCAAAGCGGATCCTGATGCGCTTTCTCTATGACAAGGTGGATAAGCGGGACCTGGAGCAGGCCTGGCGCGAGGGCTTTGCGGCCAACCATGATGAACCGGCGATGCGACAACTGGAGGAACGACTCAGCCGTTTTTCGGCACTGTTCAGCGATGCGCTCAAGGGGGATGAGTTCTGGCTCGACAATATTCCCGACTTCGGAACCCGGGTCTCTGTCAATGGCGAACCGAAGGGCACCATTCCCGGGGATGACTTCTATCCGGCCCTGTTGCGTATCTGGATAGGCAGTGAGCCGGTCACCACTGAGTTAAAGCGCGCGATGTTGGGGCAGGAGTAGCCAGACTCCTGGTCCGCATCCGCCACAAATTTGTACTGATATCGCTTGTCTCTTGCCTCCGCAAGGAATATCTGTCCAGCAAAACGGCTGGGAATTTCCATGTTTTTTGATCCGATGCCCATTTTTCAGCCGGGTTGGCATGAAATTACTGATTTCACTCGAACACCTGATATGATGCGGCACGAAACCTATAGAATACCAGGCAGAAAACATGGTTTTAACCGACTACTTTACGGATGATGACACTGGTCTGCGATTTACCCGAGCGCAGGCGAGCCGGTTTGCAAAAGAAGTTGCCCATGACTTTAATCCCCTGCACGATCAGGACGCGAAGCTGTTTTGCGTGCCCGGGGATCTCCTGTTCGCCGTGACCCTGGCCAAATATGGTCTGAGCCAGCGGATGTGCTTTACCTTCTCCGGTATGGTGAGTGACGGGACCGGGCTGCATTATCGGGATGGGGATGGGGGTGACCTTGTCCTGGTGGACGGCCAGGAGAAACACTACCTGGAGATCGAACGCCACGGGGCGGTGTCCCATGAACCGGACCTGATAGCGGATTTCACCCGCCACTATGTGGAGTTCTCGGGGAAGAACTTTCTCCATGTTCTGGTCCCCCTGATGTCACAGGAAGGGGTGATGATCAACCCGGACCGGCCGTTGGTCATCTATCAACAGATGTCGATAGATCTGCAGCGTCTGGATATAGACCGCCCTTCCCTCGAGCTGACCGACACCCTCATTCAGGTGGACGGGAAGAAGGGCGATGTACGGATGCGGTTTTGCCTGAAGTCAGGCAGCAAGGTGGTCGGTGCAGGCGAAAAACGCATGGCACTGCGCGGCCTGCGGCCATTTGACCAGGCCGGAATGGACCGCATGGTTGAATCCTATGTCGGCTATCGACGGGCGCATACCGCCTGACGCATTTTTCGGCATCCGGCTTTTCCGCGCGATCCGGACAAAGGGTGCCGTTCCGTAGATGCAGGTGAGCTTGCGAACCGCGCCGGCTGCCGGCATCGAGATTGATACGGTTCGTGCCTCACCGGCATCTTACTCCTGAATGCAGACATCCGCCTGGGCACAAAAACCGTATCCACCCTCAGACTCCCGGGTACCTTTGCGGAATCGATCCAACCGGAACGGTCAGACAAAGAACAGTAGTGAGAGCAGGGCGCCGAGAATGATCAGCACGTAGGAGCCCGGAGAGATGCCCTGGTCCTTTGTGCGCATACCGATAAAACCCTCGAACCGGTCCTTGGTGGCGATACTGAGAATCCCCAGCAGGATGAAAAAGGTTCCAGTGTAGGCGGCAATCTGTTTCAGGATGGCGAGCTTTTCCGGGTCTGTCCCGCTGACGCCGCCGCCGATGGTGGTGAACTTGTTGGCGAATGACGTATCCGGAACGACCATGAAGACGACCGACACAAGGAATAGCGTAATGGCGAGTTTACTCATGCTCTCTTTATCCCGTGCTTCAGGCATGTACCCAAAATAAGGACCTGCTGCGACTGTTGTATAGCACGAATTATAATTGTCCTCAATCTCCGCCCTGTTGATGAGCGTCGTTAATCGTTATTATGGCCGTTATTATAGCGACGGCGTCCGTGGGTGAAATACGCTCGATGTCCGTGGGATACCCGGGTCGGCACTCGCCCGTGCGGGGCGTGCCGCAAGGAAAATCGATTTGAGGATTATATGAACTACGACATCGTCATCATCGGGGGTGGACCGGCCGGCCTCAGCTTTGCCCGTTCGCTCGCGAACAGCAGATTGCGTGTTTTGATCATCGAACGTAGCGGGGCAGCCGAGCTGGAATCGCCGATGATCGACGGGCGGGATATTGCGCTGACCCATTTGTCGAAAAAGATCCTCACCGGGATGGGGGTGCTCGCGCGCATCCCCGCGGACCAGATCGCCCCGATCAGGCAGGCCAAGGTGATCAACGGCAACTCATCCTACTGTCTCGATATCGACAGTAAACGGGAGAATGTGGAGGCGCTGGGCTATCTGGTCCCCAACTACCTGATCAGACAGGCGCTGTATGCCGAGGTGGCCAAGGTCGGAAATGTGAAGCTGCTGACCGATACCGCGGTCAGTGATGTGCGGATCGAACAGCAGCAGGCGACGGTCTTTCTCTCCAATGGGGATAGTGTGGCGGCCTCGCTGGTGGTGGCGGCCGATAGCCGATTCTCGGAGACCCGGCGCAAGGTGGGCATCGCCGCCTCCATGCAGGATTTCGGGCGGGTAGCCATTGTCGCTCGCATGACCCATGAACAACCCCATGAGCAGATCGCCTATGAGTGTTTCCACTACGGCCGCACCCTGGCGGTGCTGCCGTTGAACGGCAATCTCTCCTCCACCGTGGTCACCGTCTCGGCCGATGTGGCCGGCCGGATCCAGTCACTCAGCGATGAAGCCTATGCCGCGCAGGTACAGGCGCGTTTCAATAATCGCCTGGGTGAGATGCGACTGGTGGGTGAACGCCACGCCTACCCCCTGGTGGCGGTGCATGCCGACAAGTTCGTCAAGCCCCGCTATGCCCTGATCGGGGACGCGGCGGTGGGGATGCATCCGGTCACGGCCCACGGCTTCAATCTGGGCCTGCGTGGCCAGGACACCCTGTTCAGGGAGGTCATGGCGGCGCAGCTGCAGGGGCGGGATATCGGTGCGCCGGCGGTGCTGGAAAACTACCAGCGCAAACACATGCGCGTCACCTGGCCCCTGTATACCGGCACCAATGAGATTGTCAGTCTCTATACCAACGATTCGCTGCCGGCAAAAATCCTCCGGGGTCTGGTGTTGCGGGTGAGCGACCATTGCCCCCCGGTGAAGCAGATGATCACCCGCAAACTGACCGAGCTGGGCGGCCGGGAAGAGCCCGGTCTGCCGTTTCTGTAGGTGGTGGTTTATTCAGAGCGGCTCATGATCATCTCTTCCAGGGTCCTGGATTTGAATTCGCGGCGGTAGAGCACCCAGACGATACCTCCGCTCAGGGCGATAAACAGCCACGGATTGATAAACCAGCCGAGTACCGCCAGACTGAAATAGTAGGTCCGCAGTCCCTGATTGAAGTTGTTGGCCGCCAGCGAGGCGACATGGGCGATACGGATGGCCGAGGCCCTGCGCTCTCGTTCCGAGACCGGGGCATCCGGGGTCGGGGCACCGCCCAGCATGACGGCACAGAAGCCGTATTGGCGCAGGCTCCAGGTGAACTTGAAAAAGGCGTACATGAACAGGCCCACCAGCAGCAACAGCTTGAGCTCCCACTCTGAACGGCTGGCATGAATGGCGAAGGGCACATCCGCCACCAGATCGATCACCTTGTCGGTGGACCCCATGACGGTCACCACGCCGGCCAGGATCAGCATGGTGGCGGAGGCGAAAAACGCCACGCTGCGCTCCAGATTGGCCAGCGCCGTGGTGTCCGCGACCCGTACATCCCGGGTCAGCATCTGTTCCATCCACGCCTGCCGATACTGATGCAGCACACTGGAGAGGCAGTGGGTGGTCAGCGCCATGCGTTTGGAGTAGATCATGTAGCCGTAAAAACAGACCATGAACCAGACAAAGGCGATGATGCTCTGCCAATGTTCCTCGGCAAAGATGGTGATTTCATTCATGGAAATGGCCGTGCTGCGCTATTGGGTTTTACGACTGCCGCTGCATGAACCCTGTGATCAGTGGCCATTGTAGATCTCGGCGATAATCCGCTGGCAATGCTCAATGATCAGCTTCCGCTTGGTCTTGAGCGTGGGGGTCAGGTAGCCGTTCTCGACACTCCATGGCTCGTTCAGCAGCACCGCCTTGCGCACCTGCGCATAACCCGGAAAATCGCGTAGTTGATCAGCAATCCGCCGATACACATGGTCCATCACTTTTGGGTGCTGCAGCGAGGCCGGATCCTCGGGATCGAGCTCCAGTCCTTCCGTCAGACCTTTCCAGTGCTCCGCTTCCGGAACGATCAGTACGGAGAGGAAGGGTCGTCCCTCGCCGATGACCAGCACCTGTTCAAACAGGGCATCCATGGCAATGGCGATCTCCATGTCGGCGGGTGATACCTTCTCGCCATTGGCCAGCACGATGATGTCCTTGATCCGCCCGGTGATGTAGACATGCCCGGTAGCGTCGATCCTGGCCACATCGCCGGTGTGAAACCAGCCCTTCTCGTCGATGACCCGGGCCGTCTCCTTGGGGTTGTTCCAGAAACCCAGCATGATGGCATCACCGCGGGCCAGCAATTCACCATTCTCGGCGACCGACAGCTCGGTGCCGGGAAGCGCCAGTCCCACGCTTTCCGGAATATTGTCGTCGATCCGGCTCACCGCCAGCACCGGGCTGGTTTCGGTCAGACCATAGCCCTGCAGTACCGGTACCCCCAGTGCCAGGAAGGTCCGTGCCACATCCGGCGGCAGCGGGGCTCCGCCACTGATGGCGGTGCGCAGACGACCGCCCAGCTTTTCCGTGATCTTGCCGGCGACCAGCTTGTCCAGCAGCGGCCAGAGCAACAGCCAGGGCGACCAGTTGCCGCGCTTCTGCTGATACTCGAAGCGTCTCCAGCCGACATCGACCGCCAGCTTGAACAGCTTGCGGGCAATCGGGGGCTTCTCATCCAGCCCCTCCTGTATCCGGGCGTAGACCCGCTCATAGATACGCGGCACGCTGATCAGGAAAGTGGGGCGGATAATCAACAGGTCCTCGGCGAGCTGCAGGATGGAGCGGGCATAGGCCACGGTGATGCCCGCCATCATCGCCAAATAATACCCCCCGGTCCGTTCCAGCATGTGCGACAGCGGCAGGAAGGAGAGCAGGATGTCATCGTCATTAATGGTCGTGGTCAGCAACGCCTGGTAGGTGTTGCTGAGGATATTATGGTGGCTCAGCATCACGCCCTTGGGGTGACCTGTGGTCCCCGAGGTGTAGACGATGGAACAGAGGCCGTGGGGATCCAGGTCATTCAGCACCTGGTATTCGCCGGCCGTGGCCGGCAACCACTCATCCAGGTGCCGGACCCGGTCATCATGGGCCAAACCATCGAGTGACTCGATGGAGACGATGCGGTGCACGGTGGGCAGCTCATTCCTGACCGGTTCCAGACTGGCCCACTGCTCCCGGCCGTGGATGACCAGCAGTTTGACCGCCGCGGCCTCGGTGATATAGGCGACGTTGCCGCCGCGGTCGTTATAGAACAGGGGGACGCTGACCAGTCCCAGGCCCAGGGCGGCCTGATCGAACATTACCCATTCGCGGCGGTTTGGCATCATGATGCCCACCCGGTCGCCGCGTTTCAGCCCCTCCTGCAGAAACGCCTCCTGCCAACTGGCGGTTTCGCTGCGCATTTCTGACCAGGTACTGCTTTTCCAGGTTGCCTGCGCCGGGTCGTAATAACGATAGGCGATGCGGTCGGGGGTACGTCCGGTGCGCTCCTTAAACAGTCCTGCCAGTGTAACGGCCTCGTCCAGGGTGATGATTTCCTGGTTGGGTTTCATAATGCTCTCCTCTCTAGAAGCTGTCTGGCATCACCGGGAGTGGTCCTGGAGATGCCCCATCAGCTTCATTGCAACCTTGGTGGTATGTTTTTTTCCGGTTGTCGTGGTGGGGGGGGCTTTATCACCTGCTTTTCCGGACGAATTAATATTCGGGTTGTTATTGTTATAGCATGGGGCCGGCGTCAGGGCCGGACTGCGGTCAGCTGTTGTATTATCGATCTTTGGGTGGCGGCTCCTCTCGGTTCAGGTGGTATGGGGCAGGACGCGATGCTCAGATGATATTTCGCGGCTGCGCTCAGGGGACATTTCACGGCTGCGCCGCGGGCGGTGCGCCGAGCCCCCCCTTCAGGAAGGGCAGCAGACGCTGGATGATGCCCTCGATATCCGCCGGGTCACAGAAGCGGCAGGATTCGATCATCTCCAGGGCATCGGTGCCCGCCAGGGTGAAGGCGATGGTGCCGATGACAAAGTGGACGCGCCAGGAGAGCTCTTCCTGTGACAGCTCAGGCAGCGTCCTGGCCAGGGCCTTGCGGTAGCGATCCTTAACCTCGTCATAAAGCAGCGGCAGGAAATCGTGCACCTCCGGCCCTGGTTCGGCGTGAGTCCGTCCCAGCAGTTTGATGAAGTTGCTCCCTCCCTGCCTGGGATTCATGCTCGCCTGCAGCGCCGGCTCCACAAAGGCACGCAATATGTCATCCAGCGGGAGTGGTGTGTCACCAGACTTCTGTTCCAGAGCGTCAAGTGCCTGGATACGTTTTTTATTCATCGGCGCGACACGGCGTTGGAAAACCGCCTGGTAGAGCTGTGCCTTGGAGCCGAAGTGATAATTGACCGCCGCCAGATTGACCTGGGCACTGGAGGTGATGGTCCGCATGGAGGTGGCGGAGTAACCTTTCTCGGCAAAAATCTCCTCGGCGACATCGAGGATGCGATCCTTGGTATCAGGTGGCGCCTTCATATGGCGACCAACGAGTTCATTGCCGGCGACGGCATTTGCTCTGAATGGGTTCATTGAGTCATATTACCCTGTCGGTTAGATAATTGAGTTAAACGTTCGTTTTAATTTTTGTCAAGCCGATTTTTCCACTAAGCTGTCGATAGACCATTTGTCATATAGACTCACATTTTACGATCCGGTGATCCGGGAGGTTACGTTGACCGAAACCATTGAAGCGTTGCAGTGCGACCAGCAACTGGATGTCAGCGGGCTGATCTGCCCGCTGCCGGTGCTGAAGACCAAGGCGACACTCTCACGCATGGCGGTAGGTGAGGTGTTGAAGGTGATCGTTACCCATCCGGACTCGCGCCGGGAGTTTCCGGTACTGTGCCGACTCCCCGAGTTCGAACTGGTGGCCAGCAGTGAGGAGGGGGACCGTTTCCTCTACTGGATCAAGAAGGTGGCGGGGAAAACCGTCTGATATGCCGGCGAAGTTTCGGTATACTTAGGATCTGTCCATAAATAACTGTCGCATCTTGCTGGTCTTTTCGTTCGCCTTCGGCATTACGGCAGGACTTACATAGAACGACTATGCGCGCCTTGCCGTGCCTTGAAGGCAAACGCCCCTTGAAGTAAAAAGAAAGCCCGGCACAATATGCGGCAGTTATTTCTTTCCAGATCCTTAACCGTCTTGTTCAACCGAGAAAAATGGTTTCGTATGAAATTTACCGTAATCCCTGTAACCCCGTTTGAGCAGAACTGCACACTGGTCGTCGATGAAGAGACACAACGGGCGGCCGTCGTCGATCCCGGGGGTGACATCGAGCGTATCCTGCAGGAGGTGCAGGCCCAGGGGCTGATCCTGGAGAAGATCCTGATCACCCATGCCCATATCGACCATGCCGGTGCCGCCGGTGAACTTTCCAGGCGGTTGGGGATCCCCATCGAGGGGCCGCACAGGGAGGACAAGTTCTGGATCGACGACCTCGCCGAGCAGGCGAAGATGTTCGGTTTTCCGCCTGCCGAGAGCTTCGAGCCGGCACGCTGGCTGGAGCAGGGGGATGTGGTGCGGATCGGCAATCAGCAACTGGAGGTACGGCACTGTCCCGGACACACTCCGGGGCATGTGGTCTTCTTCAACCCCGGCGCGAAAGTGGCCATTGTCGGGGATGTGCTGTTCAATGGATCGATCGGCCGCACCGACTTCCCCAAGGGGGATCACGCCACCCTGTTGCAGTCCATCCGCGAACAGCTGTGGAGCATGGGTGATGATGTGGAGTTTATCGCCGGACATGGGCCGGTCTCCACCATCGGCCATGAGCGGGCCACCAACCCCTTCCTGAACTGAGTGACCTGCCACCTGCCGGTCTAAGGTCTGTCCCGTGAAACGCAGTGAGCATCTGAAAAAACTCTCCTGGGAACATCACGATGCGCTGAAGTTTGCGCGGCGCATCCAGCGGGGCATGGCTAACGGCACCCCGGAGGAGCGGATTGCCCGTTATGTGATCTTTATCGTCGAGATCCTGTTACAGCCCCATTTCGAGCTCGAGGAGGTGTCGCTGATAAAACGCCTGCACCCCACTGCGGCAGCGGATATCGCGGTGACCCGGGTCATTGACGAGCATCGGGAATTCAACCGGCTGGTGGCGGCGATCGAGGGTGGGGGAGGCGATCTGCGGCCGTTGCTGGAGTCCTTTGTCGACCTGTTGAAACGGCATGTGAAGTGGGAGGAACAGCGTTTCTTTCCCTATTGCGAACAGGTGTTGTGCGCTGCCGATCTCGAGCTGATCCGCGGCGAACTGGATCAGGGCCATGTGCAAGGTGAGGTTAACTGGGACGATCCCTTCTGGGGCTGACGCCTTGGGATTTTAGATCAGTAGCGTAGCCCGGATGAAGCCGCTGCCTCCGAAACAGGAAAAGCCACATGCCCCCACAGCGGAGGAATCCGGGGAATATCCACGACGCAATGACAACCCGGATTCCGCCCGCACGGGTTGGTGTGTATGTCGGGCTCCCGTGGGCGGGCTTCATCCGGGCTACACACTACAGAACGACACCCTTTGTGGGGTGGGCAAGGTTTTGTGCCCACGCGGATGACTAATAAGCCACGGCTGCACTGGCTGCCACCCGGTGGCCACCGGCGTTGATCAGGCCGGCCAGACGGCTGATTCCCTCATCGATCATGGCGGCACTGCTGTTGGAGAAGTTCAGGCGCATGCTGTTGTCCGACTCGCCATTCACATAGAACGCCTCCCCTGGGACAAACGCAACCCCCTCGGCGACCGCGGCCCGGAACAGTTCCAGGGTGCTCTCGTTGCTGGTCAAAGTGGCCCAGATGAACATCCCGCCGCGCGGTTTGGTAAAGCGGATATGCTCCGACAGGTGGCGGCTGAGTGCCGTGGCCATGGCGTCAAGCCGGGCACCGTAGGCGCTGCGGATCCGTTGCAGATGGGGCGCCAGTGCGCCGCTCTCCAGGAAACCCAGCACCAGCTGCTGGTCATAGCCGCTGGAGTGCAGATCGGCCGCCTGTTTCAGCTTCTCGACCACCTTGATCACCTCGCGGGGGGCGCTGATCCAGCCCAGGCGCAGGGCCGGGGCGATGATTTTGGAAAAAGAGCCGAAACGGATCACCCGCTCCGGCAACAGTGACTGCAGTGAGGGGAGCGGCTCGCCCGAATAGTGCAGGGCGGCGTAGGGCGCGTCTTCAAGAATCCAGAAATTATAACGCTCGGCCAGCGCCACCAGCCCTTTTCTGCGCTCCAGCGAATAGCTGGCGCCGGTCGGGTTCTGGAAGTCGGTAACGGTATAAAAACAGCGGATCGGCTCCCGTTTGACCACCGCTTCGAGCGCCTCCAGGTCGGGGCCCTGTTCATCGGAGGGGATGGAGAGCAGGGTCGCTTGATTGGCCCTCAGCACCTGCAATGCACCCAGGTAGGTGGGGGCCTCGACCAGCACCCTGTCGCCCGGGTCGATCAGACAGCGCACCACCAGGTCCAGGCCCTGTTGCGAGCCGGTGGTGATGATGGTCTGTTCCGCGTGGATCCCGGTATCGGTCAATTGATCGGCGATATAGCGGCGCAACGGCAGCAGTCCCGGGGTCTCGCTGTACTGATAGAGCCGATTGCCCAGGCGCTGCTGCATCCGCAGCGAGGCCTGCTGCAGTTCGGTGACCGGGAACAGCTCGGGATCCGGCAGGCCACCGGCAAAGGAGATCATGTCGGGCTGCTGGGTGACCGCCAGAATGTCGCGTATGAAGGAGCTGTTCAGATTTATGGTGCGTCGTGCAAACATCCCGCCGATCCCTGTGGTATCAATCTGCTGGCAGCATATGCCAAACCGTCAAATCCGGTATTGATGGGAAGGGGTAAAACTTTTGTCCAAATGTGCTATTTTTCTGCCATGAGCCAGCGTCGAAACACCGCCTACGAGCATCAGACCCGTATCAACGAGGCGCTCTACCGTATCCACGCGGATCTCTCCAGTTCCCTGGAGATCGCCCGGCTGGCCCGGAGCGCCTGCTACTCGCCCTACCATTTCCAGCGGATATTCAAACAGATCACCGGGGAGAGCGTGCATGACTACATCCGCCGCTGCCGCCTGGAGTGGGCAGCCAACCTGCTGATCTACAACCCGAACAGGGCCATTGTTGAGATCGCGGAGGAGTGCGGCTTTCATTCCAATGCCTCCTTCAACCATGCCTTCAAGGCGTATTTCAACTGCTCACCCACCCTCTGGCGCCAGGGCGGCTATGAAAACAGAAGCCGCCGCCTGAAAGCGGCCTGGTCTGAATCCGCGCTCAATCCGCATCGCCGCTATTACCGGGACACCCTGGATGATAGCGGGGGGCAATCGGTTTCCCGGCAAGTGGAGATCAAACGCCTGCCGACACAGCCGGTGGCCTATATCCGGCATGTCGGATACGACCTTCGGATCCGCGAGGTGTGGGCACGCCTGCTGGACTGGGGAAGCGCCCACGGGATCGATGTGGAAGCCCAGCAGATGATCGCCCTGCACCACGGCAATCCGGACCTGATCCCCTTTGATCAATGCCGTTATGTCGCCTGTCTGACTCTGCCGGAGAAGATCTATCCCGGGGACGGTGTCGGGGTGATGGAGATCCCCGGCGGACTGCACGCCTGTTGTCAGGCCGAAGGGGTGTTTGGGGACCTGCTCTACCTGATGCGGGATCTCTATATGCACTGGCTTCCGGCCAGTGATTATCAGGCGCGCAGCATCCCGCCCCACGCCCTGTACCGGGAAAATCACTTCATCAATCAGAGCGGCCGCTTCAACCTGGAGTTTCGCATTCCGGTAGCTGGAAAGGTCACTGGTACGCACGGCTATTAAGTTGATAAATATGATATAAATCAGTCGTATAAGTACACTAATTCCTGTGGCTTCCTGCGCTCACTGACCCACGTCACAATCAGGGCTGTATGCGCTTCGGACCCCTGGACAGCAGAGTGCCCCACCCCTATGCTGAAAGCACGATGAGATCGCATAACCCATTGATGTTTGGTGTGATTCTCTTCCTCCTCTGCGGCGGTGCGGTGTTGTTTGTGCTTTTTTCGGAAGCGCGGTGGCCTTACCCGCCCCTGCATGTCTTTGTGGAAAGCCTGGGGGCCTTCACCGCACTGCTCACCGCCGCACTGATCATGATGCTAAAAGTCTATGAACGGCTCCCGGCGCGTTATATCTGGATTGTCGCCGCGCTGGCGGGGATGGGGGTGCTGGATGGTTTTCACGCCCTGTCCGATGAGCTGCAGCGCTTTGTCTGGCTGCACACCCTGGCGATGTTGTGCGGCGGGGTGATGGCGACCCTGATCTGGCTGCCCGAGTCGGTTGCCCGGCGGGCAGTGGCGTGTCGCGTTCCCCTGATAGTGGTGGCGGTGGCGCTACTGACGGGCGGTGCGACCCTGCTCCAGGAACCGGCGCTGCCGATGCTGAATGCAGCGGGCGGCTTTACCCGGCAGGCCGGCCTGATGAATGGGGCGGCTGGGATGTTGTTTCTGCTGGCCGCGGCGGCTTTTATGTTCGGAAAACCGCCTGGCACGGGCCGGGACAATGGCATTTTCATCGGCCACTATCTGCTGCTCGGCGTTGCCGGGCTGCTGTTCCCCTTTTCCACCCTCTGGGATCTGATCTGGTGGCACTGGCATCTGCTGCGGTTCGTAGCCTATGCCGCGGTACTGTACTACCTGTTTCTGCTGTCCCGCTCGGAGGAGCGGCAACTGCTTGCGCTCAATACCGAACTGGAGCAGCAGGTGCAGCGCCGCACCAGCCAGTTGAGTAATGAGCTGAAAGCGCGCAAGCGGGTTGAGAAGGAGCTCAAGCATCAGGCGACTCATGATCCATTGACCGGGCTGTATAACCGGATTGCACTGGAGCGGCGCATTGCCGACGACCTCGCACGCGCCACACGCTACCATCATTCGCTCTCGCTCTTCATGGTGGATATCGATCACTTCAAGGAGATCAACGACCGCTACGGCCATGCCAGTGGTGACCGGGCACTTCGCAGCATCGCCATCGAACTGGAGCGTTCCTTGCGCAAGACGGACTACGTGGCCCGGTTTGGTGGCGAAGAGTTTCTGGTGGTACTGCCGGAAACGCCGCTGGTGATGGCGGTCGAACTGGGTGAACGGTTACTGCGACTGGTCTCCAGCCACCCGGTCAGGTTGGAGGGCGGTTCGGTCCACGTCACGATCAGCATCGGGGTAGCCAGCTATCCAGAGATCGCCAAGGAGTGGCGTGAGCTGCTGGATGCGGCGGATATGGCGATGTATCAGGCGAAGCACGATGGGCGCAACTGTCTGCGCACCGCCAGGAGCGAGGTGAACTGATCCATCATCAGGGGATATCGGCGAGCTTTCGCTGTTGCAGTTCACGTTTCATGCGGTAGCGCGAATCCAGGGTGAAGACCGCCAGACCGAGCCAGATCAGGATAAAGGTGTTCAGGTGGTGCTGCGAGAACGCCTCGTTGAACAGAAACACCGCCAACAGGAACTGGCAGGTGGGATTCAGGTACTGCAGCAGGCCGACCGTGCCCAGCCGCAGTCGCTTGGAGGCCGAGGTAAAGAGGATCAGCGGCAGGGCGGTAATCAGTCCGGAGCCGATCAGTAACAGGTCCAAATCGACCCCCCGGGTGGCAAATACCAGCGTCCCCCGCTGCTCCAGGAACAGCAGGTAGCCCAGTGCCAGGGGTGCCAGCATCAGGCACTCCATGGTAAGGCCCACCAGCGCGCTGACAGCCACCTTCTTGCGCACCAGGCTGTAGAATCCGAAGCTGACGGCCAGCAGCAGGGCGATCCAGGGGAGTTGGCGGAGGGCGATCAGCAGATTGAGCACTCCCAGACAGACCAGCAGCAGCGACAGCAGCTGATTCCGGTTCAGCCGTTCATCGAGAAACAGCCGTCCCAGCAGCACCATCACGATCGGCATGATGAAATAGCCCATGCTGGCCTCCAGGGCCTTGCCGTTGTTGACCGCCCAGATGAAGCCGAGCCAGTTGACCGAGACCAGCAGTGAGCTGAGCAGCAGTATCAGCAGGATCCGGTAATCACTGAACAGGCGGATGAATACCCGGATCTGTCCGCTGAAACCGATCATCAGCAGGGTGAACAACAGCGACCAGAGGGCACGATGGGCGATGATCTCCAGCGCCGGCGCCGCGCCGATAGCACGGTAATAGAGCGGCGACAGGCCCCAGATGAGAAAGGCACTCAGGGCGCTCAGGACGCCGATTTTCAGTTCTCGATCCGATTCGACGCTATGCTCCATGTCCGACAGACTCCCGAGCTTGATGGCAGTCCGAATTCTACCCGATTCAGTGAGATCAGGATGTGGTATTTTTCCGGCAGGAAGATTTATGCCGGGAAAATTAAACTCGCTCCAGGTACGGCCGATAGGGTCTTAGCAGGGTGATGCTTGGGGGGGATGATGGCCCAATCAGATGGTGAGTGGAAAAAGAAGTATTTCGACAGTCTGGCGGATCTGGAACGCAAGGAGAAGCGCTGGCAGTCGGTGGAATCCACCCTCCGGCGCTGTCTCTCCCGACTCTCCTTTGTCGGCGACGGTATGGATGCACAGCTGGATGAGCGGCTGGAACAGCTGCGCAACCGGGTGCGGGGTGAGCAGGATACCCGGGCGCTGTTGCGTCTGGTTGAGGATATCGCCGGTCGTGCCGAGGGGGTGAATGCCCGGCCGGGCGGTGGTCCGGCCAGTGAGACGGTTGAAACCTGTCTTGCCCGGGTGCTGGATGCGGCGGTACTGCCCGGGGCGCTGGGCAGGCGTGCCGAAAAACTCAGCCGTGAACTCAAACGATCTCCGACTGGTGGCGAATCGGTGAAGGCCGCCACAGCGCTGATTCTGGAGGCGCTGGCGCGGCAACCCGCCGCCAGCGAGGGACCGGGGTTGATCGGCAAACTCTTTTCCCGGGAAAAAGAGGGCGGCGTGGGGGGCGGGACCAAAGCCGCGCCTGACGAGGGACCGCCCAGTGTTCAGTCACCCGAGGGCCAGGATTTGTTTACCTCCCTGGTGAATCAGCTCATCTCGGCGGGTCAACAGCCGGCCCTGCTGCGCCCGATTCTGGACCAGGCCGGACGAGCCATCTCCCGGCGTGCACTGGATGATCTGGTCACGGAGCTGGTCGCGGTGTTGTCCGAAACGGCCGGGAGTCCGCCTCCGGCCAGCGACTCCCTGCCGCCGCTAGACCAGGTGCTGCTGCAGCTGGTCCAGCTCATGACTATCCCCGTTGCGCTGCAACCGCGTATGCAGGCGCTGAAGAGCCGCCTGGGGGCCGGCATGTCGGCGGCGGATGTCTCGCCGATACTGAGCGAGCTGGTGGAATTGTCCGAACATGCCAGGATCCAGGCCGAGCAGGAGCGTCAGGAGGTAGAACGGTTCTTGTTGCAGATGACCGAACAGCTGCAACGGCTGGATCAGGAGGTGAACGGTCTCGGTAGCGCTGGAAGTGCGCTGACCACCGGTAATCGTCGCCTGGACAGCGAGATGCAGGGTCAGGTCACCCAACTGCGGGCGAGTGTCGAACAGGCCACGGATCTGGATGAACTGAAAGTGGCAATCGCCCATCGCCTGGACCTGATCCAGGACCGGCTGCGGGGACAGCGTAGCGAAAGTGAACGGCAGATACTGGATTTCCAACAACGCATCGACCTGTTGACCACCCGCCTGGGTGATATGGAGCAGGAGGCGGTCGCGTTGCGCAAGCACGTGGACGAGGCCCGGAGCGAGGCGTTCACGGATGCCCTGACCGGGCTGAACAACCGTCACGCCTTCGACTGTCGTCTGCAGGAAGAGTTTGTCCGCTGGAGCCGCTACCAGTATCCGCTGAGCATGATCGTGATCGATGTGGATCACTTCAAAAAGGTGAATGATACCCACGGCCATCTGGCCGGGGACAAGGTGCTGCACGTGATCGGAACCCATCTCAAGCAGGCGACGCGCCAGGTGGATTTCCCCGCTCGCTATGGTGGCGAAGAGTTTGTGATACTGTTACCTGAGGTGGATCTAACCGGGGCCGGCAGCGTGGCCGAGAAGATTCGCCGGGCAGTGGAAGAAAAGCCGTTCCATTCCGGAGACAACCGGGTCAACATCACGGTCTCCTGTGGTGTCTCTACCTTCCACAAGGGGGATGGCCGCAAGAGCCCCTTCAAACGGGCCGACGAAGCACTCTACCTGGCCAAGCGGCAGGGTCGCAACCGCTGCCGTACAGAGGATCAGGTCGAGAAAAATAGGGCAGTATGAGAAGAGTTGAATGGCCCCCAGAATAGAACAGCTGAGTTTTTTAATAGTGGATGATTATGCGGATATGCGCGGCGTTCTGCGCAACATGCTGCAGTCATTCGGGGTAACCGATATCGATTCGGTCGCCAATGGACGCGAGGCCATCGCGCATATCGAATCCAAGCGTTACGATGTCATTCTGTGCGATTACAATCTCGGCGACGGCAGGGATGGACAGCAGATCCTGGAGGAGGTGCGCGCCCGCAAGCTGATCGGCGTCAGCTCGATTTTTGTCATGATCACCGCGGAGAATACCCTGCTGATGGTGATGGGGGCGGTGGAATACGAGCCGGACTCCTACCTGACCAAGCCGTTCACCAAGGATCTGCTGGCCCAGCGACTGGAGCGGCTGCTGAATAAGAAGTCCGACCTGCGGGAGATAGAGCAGGCCGTTGACCGACGGGATTATGAGCAGGCCAATGAACTGCTCGATCAACGCATCGCGGAAAATCCCCGGAACCTCAATGAGTTCATCAAGCTCAAGGCCGATCTGGCGCTCAAGGCCGGAGCCTACGATCAGGCGGAGGCGATCTATTCCGGGGTGCTGGCGCAGCGTGAAATCGCCTGGGCCAGGATGGGCATCGGCAAGGCCTATTACGGCAACCGGCGATATGCGGAGGCCGCGCAGGTTTTTCAAAGCCTGATCGACGGCAACGAACGCTTTATGGCGGCCTACGACTGGCTGGCGCGGACCCGGCAGGCGCTGGATGAGCCGGAGGCGGCCCAAAAGGTGCTGGAGGCGGCCACCGCCCACTCCGCCAAGGCGGTTGTGCGGCAGCGCGCCCTGGGCGAGCTGGCATTGCGCAACCGCGATGAAAAGGTGGCCGAGCGTGCCTTCAGTCAGGCCATTCGCCTCGGCAGACACTCCATCTATAAACACCCCTCCATCTATGCCAATCTGGCCAGGGCCAAGGCGGTCACCAGCAGCGGCGAGGCGGCCATGATGGTGTTGCGTGACCTGAAAAAGGCCTACAAGGGGGACAAGGAAGCCGGCCTCTACGCCGCCATGACCGAGGCGGTCATCCAGGAGGAT
The DNA here is from genome assembly GCF_025175675.1 of Sedimenticola hydrogenitrophicus. Classification (GTDB taxonomy): domain Bacteria; phylum Pseudomonadota; class Gammaproteobacteria; order Chromatiales; family Chromatiaceae; genus Sedimenticola; species Sedimenticola hydrogenitrophicus. The sequence continues at coordinate 12,683 of NZ_JANIOA010000049.1, read as the reverse complement.
ATGGACAATGGTGAGCGCGCCCGTAAATGCATGATCGAGGCCCATGAACTTTATAAGGAACTGGGGACCCAGGCGGCGCCGGAACTGGCCCTGGACATGGCGCGCACCTGCAACCGCATGGGCGAGACCGAGCGCGCCAGCGAACTGCTGCATCAGGCGGTGAAGAACAACCACTCGGATGAACTGTTTCTCAAGGAGGTCGGGGCAACCATGGGCGATCTCGGCCTTGCCGAGGATCCGCACGCGATGATCGCCGGCATCAAGAAACAGATCGTCAGGCTCAACAACCGCGGCGTCGAATTGGCCAAGCTGGGGAAACTGGACCAGGCCATGCTGCTGTTCGAGGAGGCGGTGACCGGCATGCCCGGCAACAAGGTGGTGAATCTCAATGCGGCACGTATCTTCATGTTGCACATGAGCGATACGGGGATAGAACCTGAACTGATCGCCAAGGTGCGTGACTATCTGGAGCGGGTGCGACAGATGGACGCCGAGGATCGTACCTTGCATAAAATGCAGCGGATGTTGAACCAGTTGCTGCAGAAATAAGGCGATTGCCGGAAATGAACATCCTGGATTGCCTAGGCTTTTCGTTTCCCCACAAGGCGCTCCAGGCGAAGTATAGTCGGATTATGTGATGCCCGGGACAGCGCCGCCGGGGGACGATAAGACCAGCAAGCGGCGATGTTCATTGACAGAAATCGCCTAAGAGGTTCCTGACAGAGGGGAGGGGCGGATGAAGTTTTATGATGTGCTTGCGTCACTGATTCACGACATGAAGAACTCCCTGAGTATGGTGATCCATACCCTGGATGAGATCACCGCCGACTCGTTATCCGGATATGACAGGCCGGCACGCATCACCGCGCTGCAGAACGAGGCCAAGCGGCTCAATAACAATCTCATTGAGCTGCTCACACTCTACAATATCGAGAACGAACGCATCTCGCCCGCCATTGAGGATGTGGATGTGGCTAACTTTCTTGCCGAAGTGATGGCGGAGAACCGCTCATCCGCCGAGGCCAACCAGATAAGTCTCACGGTGGAGTGTGATCCCGATCTGTTCGGCTATTTCGATGAGAACCTGATCCGCAATGTACTCAATAACCTGGTGGGCAACGGCATTCGGTATACCCGGGACCGGTTGCTCATTACCGCGGCCCAGGAGGAGGGGTACCTGGTGTTCCGGGTCGAGGACAACGGCAGCGGCTACCCGGACCGGATGTTGACGGCGCACTCGCCGGAAGGTGGCTACGGCGATCTGGCCGAAGGCCGCACCAAGCTGGGCCTCTATTTCGCAACCATGATTGCCGAAATGCACCGGAATGGAGAGCAGCAGGGCTTCATCCGGCTGGAGAACGGCCATGGACTCGGTGGCGGCTGTTTCTCCATCTGGCTGCCCTGATTTTGTGCACGGAAAATAACCGATAGTGCAGTCACACTGGTGCCGAACCACGGATACACACAGATGGACACGGATGAAGTATGTCACGCGATGCGTGGCCATGCGCGTTCATGACATCCGGCGTACGATAGTCCGCTTGTTGAGATGCTTCTTAACCAGGTATCCGTGTTTATCCGTGTCCATCCGTGGTTCACTCACAGGTCCGTAAACGGTGCATTGCATCCTTGGCTCCGTTATCGGTACATTCCTGTACCACTCCTCCTGCACCACTGCTCGCCTCGAAAGATCAACGAATCTGGTTCAATCGCCCTTTTTACCGTAGGCCCCCATCATGTTGGCGAACATCTTCTGGAAACCCTCCATGGAGCTGGCGGACTGGGCGAAGAAGGGCTGCATCAGGCTCAGCGGATCGTAGCCCTCGGCTCCGGCGTTCATCTGCTCGCGGATCTTGTTGATCATCTCCTCCTGCAGTCCCTGCACGTCGGGCCAGCCCATCAATGTGCGCATCTCTTCCGGTGTGATATCGATTGAGATCTTCATGCTGCCTCCTGGTCAATCCCGAGTGATGGTTGTCGCCTGCCTGCTATGCTTGCTCTAGGGTAACTACTCACCGGGTGATTGGCCGGCCTTGCCGGTCTCACACGCCATCAAGATCGGCCAACAAGCCAGGCCAGTCGCGTGCAGGCCGGGTGAGTAGTTACGCTCTAAGTTACCAGTGTTTAAGGTATTTGGACAATGTTGAAGCGCATCCCGTTCTCCAGGTTATTGCCACTCCTGCTGCTATTTTACTTCGGGACGGCGTCGGCCGCGACCGAAGGGCGCTTTTTCGGCGCCAGGGAGACGGTCTATCCCGACTGGTTCAAGGAGAGCTTTCTGGATATTCGCGAGGATGTGGCGGAGGCGACCGCGGCGGGGCGGCGGGTGCTGTTGTTCTTTCACCAGAACGGCTGCCCCTACTGCAACCTGATGGTGGAGCGCAATCTTTCCCAGCGGGATATCGCGGAGCGGATGCGCCGCGAGTTCGATGTCATCGGGGTCAACATGTGGGGCGACCGCGCGGTGACCGACATGGCCGGCGAGGAGCTGACGGAAAAGGGTTTTGCCGCCGCGCTGCGGGTGCAGTTCACCCCGACCCTGCTGTTTCTGGATGAGTCGGGGCAGGCGATCCTGCGGCTCAATGGTTACATCCCCCCGGCCACCTTCGCGCTGGCGCTGGAGTATGTCGGCGGACGGCTCGAACAGCAAACGGCCTACCGGGACTTTCTGGCTTCCCGGCAGGTGGCGGTAGCGGCGGACGGCCAGCTCCACTCCCAGCCGTTTTTTATCGCCGGGCCGCATGATCTCAGCCTGGTCCAGGAGCCGCTGGCCATCTTCTTCGAGCAGCGCGATTGTCCGGCTTGCGGTCGCATGCATCGGGAGTTGTTGAGTGATCCCGAAATCAGCGACCTGGTGAGCCGGACCCACGCCATTCAGCTCGACATGTGGGCCGCCACGCCGATCATCACCCCTGACGGAGTGCGCACCACCGCGCGGGAGTGGGCCCGGACGCTGGCGATCAACTATGCCCCCTCGGTGGTGTTGTTCGATCCGCAAACGGGGGAGGTGATCCGTTCGGAGGCGTTCTTCAAGCGGTTTCACACCGCTGCAATCTTTGACTATCTGCTCTCGGGCGCTTATAAAACGGAACCCAGTTTTCAGCGCTATCTCTCGGCCAGGGCAGAACACATTCGTGCGCAGGGTAAGGATGTGGATATCTGGCGATAATGGCGACTGAACGAACGGGCGATCCGCCCTGAATCGAAACCAGGAAGCATTGGTGTCAGAACAACCTACACTCCTCGGGGTGGCCGCCGCCGCACCCGAACAGCAGCCCGCGGCACAACAGTTGGCCACCGCGCTCTCGCTCCCCTACCAGCCGTTGGACCGGGTCGAGGCCGGTCTGCTGTTGTTGCTGCAGGCGGACCGCCTGGTGCTGCGGCAGATCGGTGCGGATGCCCCGGGTCCGGTGGCGGTCGACTTTGTCGAGGGGCGGGCCGCGCACCGAAGAAGGTTCGGCGGCGGCCGCGGTCAGCCGCTGGCGCGGGCGGTCGGGCTGAAAAAGGGCTGGACCCCCCGCGTGCTGGATATGACCGCCGGCCTCGGGCGCGATGCCTTTGTCCTGGCCACCCTGGGTTGCAGCGTGGAGATGATCGAGCGCTCGGCCGTGGTCCACGCCCTGCTGGCGGATGGTCTGCGGCGGGCCCGGGAGCACCCGGAAGTGGGGGCGATCGCGGACCGCATGCGGCTGCACTGCCTGGATGGTCGTGACTATCTGCCGGCACCCGGCGAGCGGCCCGATGTGGCCTATCTTGACCCCATGTACCCGCACCGGGAGAAGTCGGCCCGGGTAAAAAAGGAGATGCGCCTGTTCCAGCTGCTGCTGGGGGAGGACGGCGACAGCGGGGCGCTGCTGGAGCGGGCGCTCGGCATCGCCGGCCACCGGGTGGTGGTCAAGCGCCCGGTCAAGGCGCCGCCGCTGGGCGGACGCGTCCCTTCGCTCACCATCACCAGCCCCAATACCCGTTATGATGTCTACCTGACCCCGACTCCGACCGAGCCGCGCCGTGCCGCTACTTGACACCCCCGCCGGCCCCCTCAGACTGCGCCGTTATCCGTTGCGCCAACGCGAGACCCTGCGCGCCTGGGATGCCGCGGATGAGTATCTGCTAGCACATCTGGGGGAACAGATCAGCGGCCGGGTGTTGATCCTCAACGACGGCTTCGGCGCCCTGGGCTGCGCCCTCGCCACGTACCGGCCGACCCTGCAGAGCGACTCCTATCTGTCCACCTGGTCGACCCGGGAGAACCTGGCGGCCAACGGCATCGACCCGGACCGGGTCTGTTTTCTCAGCTCCCTGGAACCGCTGTCGGGGGAGTACGATCTGGTGCTGATCCGGGTCACCAAGACCCTGGCGCTGCTGGAGGAGCAACTGATCCGGCTCAGGCCGCACCTGACCCCGGCCACCCGGGTGATCGGCGCCGGCATGGTAAAGCAGATCCACAACTCCACCCTGCAGCTGTTTGAGCGGATCATCGGACCGACCCGTACTTCGCTGGCGCGCAAGAAGGCGCGGCTGATCTTTGCCGACGTCGATCCGGGGCTGGAGATCCCGGTCTCACCCTACCCGGTCGGCTACCGGCTGGAGGGGAGCGATTTTCAACTGGTCAACCACGCCAATGTCTTCTCCCGCGACCAGCTGGATATCGGCACCCGGCTGCTGCTGGCGCATATTCCCATTGGCGACGGCTACCGGGACATTATCGACCTGGGCTGCGGCAACGGCGTGGTGGGCCTCATCGCGGCACAGCGGAATCCCGCCGCCAGCCTCCATTTTGTCGATGAGTCGGCGATGGCCGTGGCCAGCGCCGAGGCGACCTTCGCCGCTTCCGGCCTGACCAATCCCGCCCGCTTCATCCAGGGCGACGCCCTGAGCGAATTCGCCCCCGCCAGTGCCGACCTGATCCTGTGCAATCCGCCGTTCCACCAGGGCAGCGTGGTGGGGGACGGGATCGCCTGGCGCATGTTCAGCCAGGCGCGCCGGGTACTGCGCCAGGGGGGCGAGCTGCGCATCATCGGCAACCGCCATCTCAACTACCACGTCAAGCTGAAGCGGCTGTTCGGCAATGTGCGGCAGGTGGCCGAGGACCGCAAGTTCGTGGTGCTGCAAAGTTTCCAGTCGGGCTGAAGGCGTAAGGGCGGGCTCCTGTGCCCGCCCTTGCCGATTGGCAATCGATCTGAACGGGCAACCACAGGGGGTTGCCCTACACCCAATCGGAAATGATCACCGCACCGACCCGTAGGGGTAGGCCCGCGTGCCTACCCTGGTCCCGGATGCCCGGTGATCGATAAGGGCAACCACGGGGGGTTGCCCTTATGTACACACATTCCCGGGCAAAAAAAAACGGATACCGAAGTATCCGTTTTTTTGTCGATAGTGGCGGAGCGGACGGGGCTCGAACCCGCGACCCCCGGCGTGACAGGCCGGTATTCTAACCAACTGAACTACCGCTCCGCGGAGCGCCAACCGGTTGCCGGTGAAGCAGACAACCAACGTTGGAGCGCGGTAGTTTAATGATTCCTGACAAAAGGTCAACCGCTTTTCTTTCTGGATTGTCGGGTGAGGGCCTGGAAAGAAATAACTGCTATTTATTGCGCCGGGCTTTCTTTTAACTTCAAGGGGCGTTTGCCTTCAAGGCACGGCAAGGCGCGCATAGTCGTTCTATGGAAGTCTTGCCGTAACGCCGAAGGCGGACGAAAAGACCAGCAAGAGATAGTAGTTATTTATTGACAGGTCCTTAACGCTGCAGGGCGTAGAGCTGGCGGATCTCCTCGGCCCAAAGCGTGTCGTCGACGGTCTCCAGCACCATGGGGATCTCCTCGAAACGGGGATCGTTCATGATGTAATCGAACACCGGCCAGCCCAGCTTGCCCTTGCCCAGACTCTCGTGCCGGTCGACCCGGGAGCCGAGGTCCGGTTTGCTGTCGTTGAGGTGCACACCGCGCAGGTAGGCGAAGCCGACAATCCGCTCGAACTCGCCAAAGGTCTGCTCGCAGGACTCAGTCGTGCGCAGGTCGTAACCGGCGGTGAAGGTGTGGCAGGTGTCGAGACAGACCCCGACACGCGACTTGTCCTCGACCCGCTCGATAATGGCGGCCAGGTGTTCGAAGCGGTGCCCCAGGTTGGTCCCCTGGCCGGCGGTGTTCTCGATCACCGCGGTGACGCCGGCGGTCCGCTCCAGGGTGCGGTTGATCGAGTCGGCTACCCGGGCCAGGCTCTCCTCCTCGGGGATCTGCTTCAGGTGACTGCCGGGATGGAAATTGAGCAGCTCCAGCCCCAGCTGTTCGCAACGCCGCATCTCGTCCAGAAAAGCGTCCCTGGATTTTTCCAGCGCCTCCGGCTCGGGGTGCCCCAGATTGATCAGATAGCTGTCGTGGGGGAGCACATAGCGCGCATCGATGGCGACACGCTCCAGGTTCTCCCGGAAGCGCGCAATACTTTCCTCCGTCAGCGGTTTGGCCTGCCACTGCCGCTGGTTCTTGGTGAACAGGGCGAAGGCGGTTGCGCCGATCGCCTGGGCATTGAGCGGGGCGTTCTCCACGCCACCACTGGCGCTGACATGGGCGCCGATACGTTTCATTCTGCTCTCCGCGGGAAAAGCCGCTCCCGGCCATCCATGGCCTCCGCGGCATAAGCCCGTCCCTGGGCAAAACGGCTCATGTTAGCCGAAACCGGTGGCGACTCACAGCCGTCCAAACCCCCGGATTTTCCGGGTTTTCTCCCAATAGCCATTAACTTGCAAATCCTCATTAACCGCGAAAGGCACGAAAAACGCGAAATATTATCATCCGATCACTGACGTTTTTCGTGTATTTCGCGTGTTTAGCGGTTAACCCAGCACCCGGAACCATGGACTGGCCCCGACATCCCGACCACCGTTGGTTAGACCGGATACATCAATGAGACGTTCCGTGCAGTCCGTGCAACCGCGGGGATAGGGTCGGCCACGGCATGCAGGGCGGTCAGTTCCAGGATGCCGCCGAGCTTGTTCAACTGGGTCACCAGCCGCTCCTGCGGACGCTCGCTCTCGACGGTCAGATGGACCTTCAACAGCTGCTCCACAGCGTCGTTTTTCACCTCCAGGGAGCGGATGGTGAAGCCGCGGACGCGGGTGGTCTGGAGTATCTTCTCCAGCATCGCCGGGTGGGAATGGGCCTGAATGTGCAGACTGAATATCATGGGTTGGCTCCTGTCATTATTTGGTCGTTGGCATCGCCCGGCTTTACCATGGGCCAGACGTTGTGTTCGGTGGCGATGGCGACATGCAGCAGGGCGGGGCCCGGTGTCTCCAGCAGTTTGTTGATGGCGTAGGCCAGGTCATCGGGATCGGTGAGGCTCCGGGCCGGAATGCCGAAGGCCTGGGCCAGGGTGCAGAAGTCGGGGTTGTCGGAGAGATCGATCTCGCTGTAGCGCCCCTGGTAGCAGACGGCCTGTTGTTGCCGCACCATGCCCAGTGCCTGGTTGTCCAGGATGAGGATCTTGGTCGGTAGCCGGTAGCGGCCGATGGTCGCCAGCTCCTGCATGTTCATCATAAAGGAGCCGTCGCCGGCGACATTGATCACCAGCGTCTCCGGGTTGGCCAGCTGGGCGCCGATAGCGGCCGGCAGGCCGAAGCCCATGGCGCCCAGCCCGCCGCTGGTGAGGTGTTTGCGCGGGTGGTCGAAGGCGTAGTGCTGCGCCACCCACATCTGGTGTTGGCCGACATCGCAGCTGATGATCGCCTGGCCCCGGGTCAGCGCCGACAGTTGGCGCAGCAGGTGTGGCCCGGTGATACCGTCCTGCCCGGGCTGGGCAAAGCCGTCCCGCGCCAGCCGTTCCCGGCACGCCGCCTGCCAGTCGCCCACCTCCAGGTGGATGGCCAGCGCCTTCAGATGCTGCCGGATATCCCCCGCCAGGGCGCAGTCGGCCTGGCGCAGCTTGCCGATCTCGGCCGGGTCGATATCCAGGTGAATGACCCGGGCGTGGGGGGCGAAGCGGCTCAGCTTGCCGGTGACCCGGTCATCGAAACGGACACCCACGGCGATCAGCAGATCGGCCTCCTGAACCGCCTGGTTGGCGGCCACGGAACCGTGCATGCCGAGCATGCCCATATTGCGGGGATGATCACCCGGCAGCGCCCCCAAACCCTTCAGGCTGAATACCGCGGGGATGCCGGTGGTGTCGACGAAGTGGCGGAACGGGGCGATGGCGTCGCCGAGCAGAATGCCGCCCCCGCCAAAGATAATCGGTCTGCGGCTTGCCTCGATCAGTTCGATCGCCTGGCGCAACTGTTCCCCGGTCGCTTGGGCGCGGGGCCGCGCCTGGGCGGGCTGGGGTAGGGTCCGCTCCGGCAGCGTGGCCAGCTGGATATCCTTGGGCAGGTCCACCAGCACCGGACCCGGGCGTCCCTCCCGGGCGACGTGGAACGCCTGGTCGAGGATCTCCGGCAGCTGTTCGATCCGCTCTACCAGGAAGCTCTGCTTGGTGACCGGCAGACTCATGCCGAGCATGTCGATCTCCTGGAAGGCGTCGCTCCCGATCAGCGGTGTCGGTACCTGGCCGGTGATGGCCACCATCGGCACGGAATCCATGTAGGCGTCCGCCAGGCCGGTGATCAGGTTGGTGGCGCCGGGTCCGGAGGTGGCGAGGCAGACGCCGGTGCGTCCGCTGGAACGGGCATAGCCATTGGCGGCAAAGGCGCTGCCCTGTTCATGACGGCAGAGGATGTGCCGAATCGGGCTCTCCAGCAGCGCATCATACAGCGGCATGATACAGCCACCGGGATAGCCGAACAGGGTATCGACCCCTTCGGACATCAATTTTCTGACAATATATTCCGCTCCATTCATCTCTCTGTGGGCTCCCGCTGCAAAGGCAAAAAAAAACCCCCGGATCTTTCGATGCGGAGGTCTTTTCGGTTTGGGGTGAAAAACGCTAGCCGATAGTCTCTCCGCGCAGTCGCTGTACGACTACCACTACCAGAGATACCACTACCATCAGCGAACGAATTTTCATGTGTTGTCTGTTACTTTTCCGTTTCCGGTTTTTGATTGATGGTCATTTCTACACCATCGGTTTCCGCGATGCAAGTGCCGATTGAAATCCGCACAGGCCCAGGGTGCCGCCGTTGTAGAGGATTAGTTGCGGACCGTCCGGGGCCTGAAGCTGCATTTCGCATTTCACGGTGTAGAGGTGCTTGACCGAGTAGACCGGGTCCATCAACAGGCCGGTCTCGCGGGCGATGCGCCAGCTTTCGTCGAGAATGGTCTTGTTGATACTGCCGTAGGCGGCGGCGCTGGCCGGTCTGAGAAAACGTACCTCGGGGCGCGGATCCGGTATCGCACTCCCGGTCAGCCGCTCCAGCCAGGTCTCGAACCGGGCATAGCGCTGGCGGAATTCTTCCGGATCACCGGCGATCTGGGTGATATGCACACGCGGTCGGGTGAGGCCGAGCAGGCGCATCCCCAGCAACAGGCCGATGGCGCTGATCCCGGTGCCGCTGTCGGTCCAGATGTCCCGGAACTCCAGGCCCAGATCGCTGCTGTTGCGCTGCACATCGGCCGCCAGGGTGAGGATGCCCGGCAGTACCGCCTCGCTGTCACCACCCTCGGAAATAATCACTGCCCGCACCCCGTGCCGGCTCAGGCGATCAGCTTCCCGTTGGGCAATCTGCGCCACCTCCGGCCACTCCCGGGGGCTGACGTAGGCCATCCTGTCGTCCGGCAACAGCATGCTGAGGAGCAGGTGGTTGCCTGTCAACGCGTTGTTTCCCGGGGTTTTTATCAGTGCCGATACATCAAGGCCGCGGCTCCTGAGCAGCTGGGTGAGGCCGAGCACATTATTTGAATGTGCACTGCCTATCAAGATTATCCGGCAATTGCCGCTATGCTCCAGAGTCGGGATCAGGCTGAGGTATTTTCGCTGCTTGGTACCGACCGCATTGGCGTTGAGTTCATCCTCACGCTTGATGAACAGCGGGGCGGAGGGGCACTGCGGCAGATACCCGTTCAGGGGATGGCAGCGGCTCTTCCGGTTCAGCTCCCGATCCAGTCGGTTGCCGATAAGTTGTTGCAGAGGTTCGGGGAAGCTCATAATAGAGTGCTCCGTCAATGTGATAATTACGGATTCAGCGTCCCTGTGGCGTTTCGCAGCAAGGCGCAGTGCGCAGGCAATGGCGGGTTCCCTTGTCAAGCGCTGCAACGCGGCTGCGGGACGCCACAGGGACGCCCGAAGGGTGAGCTTGTCAGCGCCCATGGACGGCGTTGCGCCTCTTGCCAAGGGAGCTGGCCATTGCCGGCGAAGCGCGCCTTGCCATGAACGCTGACAAGCTCACTGAACTCGCAATTATCACATTGACGGAGCACCAGGGTTGTCGGGGCGATGCTGCGGTTCAGCGGAGCCCGTATTAAAGCGGCGCCACATTAAAGCGGTGCCGGGCCGGACATTGAGTTTATGCGGTTTGTTGCTCCCGCAAAACGGGTATAACAACAATATTGGCCTTTAACGAAGGTCAAACAATAACCGAACAAGAGCGAGGGGCGGAATACCGATTCGAATCCCCGGGATTTACACAGAGACAGAATGGCGGGCCGTTGATTTCCAGAGAAGAAGTCAACGGTTTGCCATGTTGCTATGTTTCTATGAATGACAAAAAACCGGGGATCAGCGAATCTGACCGCACCTGGCGGAAGAGGGTAGCGCGTGTCTGAATTGGATATGACAGATGACGGCAGTGTCGGGACGGATCTCCGCAGTGAACTGGAGATACTGGGCGACAGAATGGACGAACTGGATGGGCTGATTTCCAGGTCGGAATCCCGAGGTCCCGGTAGCCCGGAGAACGCCCGAACGGCCAGCCGTGCCGAGGGGCTGTGGCCGCCATCCGCCAGCGGACAGGCCGATGAGTATCAGTTACGCGAGACCATCTCACTGCTGAAGGCGACCCTCAACTCCACCACTGACGGTATTCTGGTCCTGGACAACGACCTGTGTGTGGTGATCTACAACACCAAGTTCGTCACCCTGTGGGATCTCCCCGCATCGCTTGACCGGGATGACAAAAAGGGCTGGCTGCGTGCCTTTACGGCACCGTTGATGGAGCAGGGCGAGCGTTTTATCCGCCGTATCCGCGAACAGTTGACCCAGACCGGCGAGGCTACCCGGGACATCCTGCGCTTCACCGACGGGCGGATCTTCGAGAGCTGTTCCCACCCGCAGCTGATCGAGGGGGAGATCGTCGGCCGGGTCTGGAGCTTTCGCGATGTGACCAAGCAGCGCCAGGCCCTGGAACTGGTGGAGTATCAGGCCACCTACGATCCCCTGACCGATCTGCCCAACCGGCGCCTGCTGCTGGATCGGCTGAACCAAATGCTGGCGCGCTGCCGCCGCCATGACCGCATCGGCGCGTTGCTGTTTCTGGATCTGGATAATTTCAAGACCATCAACGATACCCTCGGCCACCCCATCGGCGATGCCCTGCTGCAGCAGGTGGCGCGGCGTCTCTCCGCCTGCCTGCGCCGCGAGGACACCGCCGCCCGCCTCGGCGGAGACGAATTCGTCCTGCTGCTGGCGGAGGAGCGCGCCATGCTCGACGAATTCACCCATCAGGTGGATATCACCGCCAACAAGGTGATTGCGGCACTCTCCGAACCCTATGAGGTGCAGGGTCACCGCCTCTACGCCACCACCAGTATCGGCGTGGCGCTGTTTCCGCGCAACGGCGAGAGCGCGGATGATGTGTTGATGCAGGCGGATACCGCCATGTACCGCGCCAAGGAGGCGGGGCGCAACACCGTGCGGTTCTTCCTGCCCAGCATGCGCCAGTCTTCCGAGGAGCAACTGCAGATGCAGAATGATCTGCGCCAGGCCCTGGAGCGCGATGAACTGAAGGTCCTCTGGCAACCGAAGCATGATTTTTCCGGCAATACCCTGGGGGCCGAGGCGCTGCTGCGCTGGGAGCACCCGACCCGCGGCCTGATCATGCCGGGGGAGTTCATTCCGGTGGCGGAGAATATCGGTATCATCACCTCGCTCGGCAATCAGGTACTGGAGATCTCCTGTAACTTGTTGCGCAGGCTGGCAGATGAGTACGCCGAGGCGGGGCCGATCCATCTCTCGGTCAATATCAGTCCCCAGCAGTTCCAGCAGGCGGACTTCGCCATGCAGGTGGCCCACTTCCTGAAGACCAGCGGTGCCAATCCGGCGCGCCTGACCCTGGAGCTGACCGAGAACATGCTGGTGACCAACCTGGATGAGGTGATGGCGAAAATGGTCGATCTGAAACGCCTCGGGGTGCGTTTCTCGATCGATGACTTCGGTACCGGTTACTCCTCGATGGCCTATCTGAAGCGGCTGCCGCTGGATGAGATCAAGATCGACCGCTCATTCGTCAATGACATCATCAGCGATCCGGAGACGGTGAGTATTGTCGAGGCGATCATCACCATGGCCTCCAAGCTCGGTCTGAGCGTGGTGGCTGAGGGGGTAGAGAACAGCCGTGAGTTCGATTTTCTGCGCAAACGCGGCTGCCACTGCTTCCAGGGTTACATGTTGTGCCAGCCGCTGACCGAGCCGGAGTTCCTCTCATTCATCATGGAAGGCAACATCGATGAAGCACGGAAAAACGGCAGCCAGAGCGTGTTCGAGGGGTTTTGACCGTTTGGTCCCGGGCTTTATCGATTCCAAGGTGGTGCCGCGACCGT
>NZ_JANIOA010000048.1 GCF_025175675.1 Sedimenticola hydrogenitrophicus | reverse complement strand
AAAGTATATTAGTCAGCAACAGAGTGAACATATATTTCTGAATGGAATTGTTAATCCCATTCAATATATTGATGGTGATCTTCTTCCGCGTAAACGAAGGGCCCGTCAACCGAACCAGCTTACGCTTGAAGGTATCGCCACCGACTAAAATGAAAAACACCAAAAAAATCACCGCTGTCGCCTGACCGATGGCACCCATAGCCCCCAAAGAACTGGACCACATGAAGTCGCCCAGCTTGAATCTGGGTGCATCAATCATCACATGGGTAGCATTCAATTCACGGCTTGTCTGTTTACTGTCAGATTGCTTTGTTGCATTTTCCATGGCACCAACCGCAGACTGTACTTTTTGCAAGTTACCACTGCGGTCATCACGTATGTTGATTAACTGAGCAGACAATTTATCCGCGGCTACCGGTAACTGCGTCACTATGGTCTGCAACTGACCGCGCAAGGCGTAACCACCTAAGGTCAGTGCCGACACTACTACGAGCATGACAATGCTGGATGCCAACAGGCGCGGAAATCTGATTTTTTCCAAATAACCAACCAGAGGATTCAAGGTATACGCGAGAAAAATACTCAGCAACAGCGGAACTAAAAGTGATTGCATCCAATCAAGTGCAAATACAAAAGCGATGCTCGCCAACAATCCCAGCGCTAGTCCACGTGCATCAACAGGCACATGTACGATAATCGGCTTCACAACCTGCTCCCCTTGCACTGCGGGGAGTGGGGTGTCTGCCGTGGATGTGAGTGGATGATTCATATCATATTGAGGTATTGACTCGTGCGTTACTTAAATAGTTTGATTGCCACCGTTATTAAGGCGCACACGTACGATATGGGAATCGCTTTGTTGTTGATTACTCTTATCCCGTTGGTCGCATCACCATATAGATTGTCCATGGATTCCTTCGTTACTCACATTAAGGTGGTTTCGGATTAATGGGCTACTTGCGCATAACCAGCAATAACCCACCTGCCATAAGCATGCCTGCTCCAGCTCATATCGGCACATTGACGGTCTCCCTATCATTCACCGTCTACTCTGACGGACCCAGTTTGGCCGTCTGTGTGCCTTTGGTGTAGGTGAAACCCCCATAGAGCTGGTCCTGGCTGCCAGCCACGATAAGCACTTTGGCAAGAATTATTGTTCCATTTAATTTGTGTATTCAGTCTAGCAATGAGATACACAATCGTCTGTCTGTTAACGCACATAACTTCGGACAGTCATATGGCAATCATTCAGTCGTGATACGGTTAGTCAGTGCAGGATTTCGGTGTGTTGGCATCGCTGGCCTGTTCCGCCGGGCCCGGTTTCAGGCAACCGGAAACTACTACGAACAACGCACTTGCCATCAGGGCAGCACTGACGAACTAGACGGGTTTGATGATTCATGGCGCTGGTCAAACCACGCATATGGAGTGACCGCGACTGCGACGGTTATTCCCACTGAGAGGGCAGGACGACAGCGACTCCACTCCTCGACGATCGCAGGGTTCCATCCTTATTTGTCCTTTTATGACCTCGTGGCCGATGAGCCGGTTCAAGTCCCCTCACGCCGCTTCCAGAAACGACTCATCATCGGTTTAACACTGATGCCATGCACGACAATGGAAAGTGTTACTACAACCAGCGTCAGCTGAATCAATTTCAGTGCCAGTTCTTCCGGGAGTCCATGTTGAGAGTCGCCATGAGGTAGTAGAGCGAACCGATACCGCGTACGCCGAACCAGCCGACTAAACCGCGTATCCGCCACGGGGTGCGGGTGCCGAGTAGACCGACAACTACACTCAGCGGTCGCGCTATGGTGAATAGAAACAGCACGAAGCCCAGCGCGCTCCAACTCCAGGAGTCCAGAAACAGCGTGCCGCCAATGAGCAGGATCAGCAGGAGCTCCGACAGTCGTTCGAGGTGTTCTTTGAATACCAGGGACGCTTCACTGACATGATTTGGTGACGCATCATCGACCAGGCCCGGTACATCTGCCTGTAGCTGCTGCCGGAGTTTTGGATCGGCAAGATCGAGTCTGACCTCGGTTTGGCGCAACGCCACGGCGGCGAAGAAGACGGCCAGAAAGCCCCAGGCGCTGAGCAGCACGCTCAAGCCGTACACCGCACCGATCATACCGAGGCCCAGGAAGTCGTCCAGCATACCGGCATCCGGCCGATTGCGGCGCAGGTGCACTATCAGGTACGCAAGCCCACTACCCGCCGCCACGCCGATGGCGATCCCTGCTGCAGTAGCCCAGATCACATCCACCAAAACCCAATGCAGACCGAACTCACCCAGTTCATGCAACCCAAGCAAGCCCAACCCAAGCATGACGAACGGAAAGGCGCTGCCGTCGTTCATGCCCGCTTCACAGGTTAATGTAAACCGTAACCGGTCTCGGTCACCGGGATGGCGGATCTGCACATCGGTGGCTAGTACCGGATCGGTCGGGGCGATGATGGCACCAAGCAGTATGGCAGCACCGAGAGGCAGGTCAAGCAGATAGTAAGCAAAGACCGTGACCAGCCCGACGGTGGTGACCATGGAGAAAATCGCCAAGTGCACCGGCGCGCGCCAACGTGCAAAGGTTACGGGTGCTGGCATTTTAACGCCGGCTGCAAACAGCGAAATCAACACCGCTGCCTCGGTCAATACTTCCAGTAAAGCCGACTCTTTGAGCGGATTAAAGTGGAACAGACCCAGTCCCATGGGGCCAACCAGGATTCCCACTGCCAGATAGATCATGGAAGAGGTAACCGGAAGGCGCTTGATGAGTGGAACGGTCAGTCCCATCGCCAGCAGTAATCCGCCTACGAGCAGAAACCACGCGGGGCTATTCATTGTTAATGTTGATCACTTGGCCGGTTGTCCTTTCACATGACTGCAAAATCGCGATCTGATCCGCTATCGACGAGGGGATGTCAGGATTCTCGAGCGCATCGGCCTGGAGGCCATTTGCTTCGATTGTTACGCGGTTTACAAAGCAGCCTACGCACTGATCATGGGTTCGTGAAACGGCCTTTGTTAACAAACAATAGCCAAACTGTTTCCCGCTGCCGATACCACGCTGGCGCAAACGATAAGAATAGATTCAGAATGGCTTCTTGCCGGGTCCTGCAAGGTACCAGATAACCAGGCCGATCAGCGGCAACAGGAACACCACCAAGGCCCAGGCCAGCTTGTGTACACTCTTGGCCGGACTTTGCAGAATCATGATTATGGCGTAGATATCCGCGAACAGGACGATAAGGCCGCCAATTCCAGTGAATTTCATTCTTTTCTCCAGGTAGGATTTTGTTGCGTGCACAGTGACAAACTGATTATTTTGAGCCTGCTTCACGCCAAACCAATGTCAATGACTTGCACGAATTGAACCCCAGTAACTCTTCAATGGATCAGATGGACTCGATAATTATTGCTGAATCAGTAGCTGTCCAGGTAATTGTACAGACTGCATTTTCTCATCCGGATAATACTTTATCAGCATCCAAACGGACTGCTCATATAATTGCTCAGGCCTATGTCGCATTCTCCTCTCAGTTGGCGGTTGTTGCGCGAGGCGCAAGAATCACGAAGTGACGGTTGCAGTAGGTATTGATGAATTGGGTAAGCACTGAGGAAACAACAATTACCCGAAGCGATCGGTAATCCGGTGCTACACCCGACACAGACAACTAGGCCGGCGACGTGGTTGAACCAGGCAGTTGATCGTTCTCCACCTTGAGGCTCGCACAGCATTCCTGCAGTAGTACCAGCGCTTCCTCGCCAAGGGCATTCAATTCCGGTTTGTCGGTCAACTGCAGTACAGCTGTGGGATCCATGAACGCTATCGTTACGCTTCCATTGGCTTCTTCGCGTACAACCACGTTGCACGGCAGAAGCAATCCGATGTCGGAATCGGCCTCGATTGCGCGGTGGGCAAGTGTCGGGTTGCAGGCGCCGAGTATGCGATACGGCCGATGTTCGATGTTGAGTTTAGCTTTCAGCGTCGCCTTGATATCAATATCGGTGATTACACCGAAGCCTTCTTTTTTCAAAGCCTCTGTGACTTTCATGACGGCGGTATCGAATTGTAGCTCTAGCTGAGTGCTGAATCCGTACATGAATCCGCTCCTTGTTATGTGGTGGAACAATTAATGCTTTTCGTTCATCTGTAAGTTCTCATCCTGCTTCTTGCCCGGCAGTTGCCCCGTTCTTTCCGCCTATCAAAATGGCAGTATACGAGTTGTTGCAAAGGTTCAAGTGCCTCATGGCTAAGCTCCGTTCAGGGTTGAATAGACGCGCGGTTCCGTTACTAGCCACAATGCACACGGGCGGAGTCAGCATAACCAATATGCCAGCATATCCTTTATAGATGCTTTTCTGGTCAGCGTCTGTACGTCATCGCACATAGCTCGTCCATCGCCCGTTATGGTGCCAGATTCACAACCCTGGCTATCTGTTCGATAGCGTACAGATAAGACCCTCAGAATCGACGATATTTGCGTCGCTGACAGTTGCATCGCTCGCGGGAAAAACCGCTGGTGCGCAATTGGGCTCATCCCCACTCGCCCCCCGATTCGATCTGCGATTCGCGCAGGCCTAACCTGTCCCTTCACCTGGAGAACTTCATCATGACCGACAAGTCAAGATGGTATCTCGGGTGTTCGCTGAAGACCTACAGGTTTTGAAGGCGGGATAACGACCAGTTGAGTCAGGCGCGAGTGTGCCGGTGGATTCGGGGAAGAGGTGAGCGTGGATATCCTTGCTTCCTCTATATCGAATAATTTGAAAAGTACCATTCGCCATCGCTAGTGAATTGAAGGGAAATAATATCTCAACATGGATGTTGCATGATATTGGACCATGGTGCAATGATAACTATCTGAAATTAAAGTTAAAAACTACTCATTTACAATCGAGTGGGAGTAGGGGGGCAGCTTTTCGGTAACCCCTTCTTCGGAGTAGCCAAGCTTCGAGTTTCGCGGCCAAGGCGATAGACGGTATGAACAAGCAGTATCGCAAGGACGACCTGAGCGGAAGCGAAGCAGTGCTGAATGAAACCCGAAGGGGTTCTACAGTGCGCGAATCATGTCTCTTACCGCCACGCAAGGAATGCCGAGGGTAATCGGTCGGGTGATCCTTACCGGCGCCACCGGCCCGAGCAGTTCCTTCCCTAGCGGATTGTTGAACAGCATACCCGGCAGGGTCGGCCGCTGCCGGATTAAGCGCAGCGGGAGTTTGAGACTACCGCCGGCGCGGCCGGTGGGGTGTGGTTTTTGCGGGTGCGCTGAGGGACTTGCTACGCAGGCCACTTAGTGCTAAACATGCTAAAACTACAAAAGGTACCAACGCCTTCCTTATCTGAATAGCCACCTCAGGGGTTACTATCGGTTAGGGGAAGAATAAAAGTCGTCTTGCACTTAGGGGTCGCCATTGAAAAGATGGTTGCATATGTTGACAGGACGTCTTCGTTTCAAGGTGCTTTGCGCTACCTTAAGTGCCGTGCTGATAATCAGTATCTGCGGTTGGGTGGCAATTAGGTATACCAACACCGTAACGACCTCCGTCACCGACACCACTCAGATCTATCTGCCCCTGCTTACCAAAGCTGTCAACGCTTCCAACTCGATGCACCGTCTGTCCAACAGGGCGCACGAACTCTTGCAGGCATGTAGGGTTGCCGACGGGTCCCACCGAGTGTTGCTGAACGGCTCGATGGCCAGCGATATTGCGATCATTGAAGATCTGGCAACCTTTTTACTCAACCTGGAGGCCACCTATGAAGTGAAGGTGAGATCGGCTAAAGATGAACTCCTGCGCGCCTTCAAAAGCCTTCTCAGCAGTTGCGATACCCAGACCAGCCTGCAGATAGAATTCGAATCGCAGCGATCTCGCGCAAACAAGGCTATTGCAGCGCTCACCTCTCTCATTGATGGGTTGCCTTCGCAACTTTCAACTTACCCTCTACCACCAGCCGACACGGGTGCCTTGATTAAATCCAGGCTTAGCGAACTAGGTAACATACTGAAGCACGCACACTCGATCCAACTCGTCGAGGGCGATAAGCAGATAGTCCAACTGAACGAGTCCCTACTGAGCAGCCTCTCATCCGAGTTCGATCATCTAGCGCCGAACTTGCGCGATAAGGACCATGGGTCGCTCAATGATAAGATTGACCGACAAATGGCCCAGCTGACTCAGGCTATTCTGAGCCCCGTCGGTATCCATGATATCTGGCGACGGACGAGTCTGTTTTACTCCGGCACCAGTATCACCCGAATGGCTATGAACCGCGCCGATATTGCACTGGCGTCGGCGCTTACCGGACTGGAAAGGGAGGCCCGCGCACGCTACCGACAGGCGCTGGATAAGACTCACGCCACCATCGACGAGGCCAAATGGCTCATCATCGGAGTGAACGTGACTATGGCGATTGTACTCTTGGCGTCGGGTCTGCTATTGGCTGCAGGCCTAGCCAGTCCGATAGAGAGCCTGAAAGCCTTTGTTATCCGGTTACGGGGAACGGAAGAGTTGTCGCAGCAGGTGCCAGCTCAGCTGATGGCCAGACAGGACGAGGTCGGAGCACTGGCCCGAAGCTTTAATGCATTACTGGTCGACCTGAAGGATGCCCGTCGACGGCTACTGTCAGAATCGAAAGCCAAGATCAGAACCCAGTACGAGCGCCTTTCCGCCGCTATTGAGAACATTCCACAGGGTTTATGCCTTATCGACGCAGATAATCGACTGTTGATGAGCAATACCCGGTTTATGACGCTGTATGACCTGACCTCCGCGGAGGTATGCGAAGGCACACCGCTGCAACAGATTATGGATACCTGCATCGCCAAGGGCGCACAAGTGGTACGACACGAGGGTGCAGACGATCATACCGAGCGTTACTCCGCTTTTTCCAGCAAACCGCTGGTACTCAATTACCGTAACGAGCGTACTATCCTGGTTCGTGGCGCACGTACGCCGGAAGGCGGCCTGGTATCGGTCCATGAGGACATTACCGAAAGGCGCCGCCAGGAGCAGCAAATTGCCCACCTGGCCTATCACGATACACTCACCGGACTGCCAAACCGCCGGCTGTTCCGGGATTCCATCGGTACGCTGTTGAATAATGCGGAAAAGAAGAAGGAAGTTGCCCTGCTGTTTATGGACCTGGACCTGTTCAAAACGGTCAACGATACGCTGGGGCACCCAGTGGGCGATCAGTTACTTGTCGCGGTTGCCGAACGCCTTCAATCCTGCCTGCGCGATTCCGACCGGGTCGCCCGCGTAGGCGGCGACGAGTTCGCCATTTTACTGACCGGCGGATCAAGTACCGAGGAGGCGGCCCGGCTCTCCCGCCGTATCATCGACAAGATTGGCCAGCCCTACGATATCGACGGTCACGTGATCGTGGTCGGAATGTCCATCGGAATCGCTGTCAGCCCCCGGGACGGACAGGACCCGGATCGGCTGATGAAATGTGCAGATCTGGCACTGTATCGGGCCAAAGGAGGGGGGCGCAACACCTACTGCTTCTACGAAGCAGAGATGGGCGCCCTCGTTCAGGCGCGGCGAACCCTGGAGATGGAACTCAGGAAGGCGGTGGAAATGGAGGATCTGGAACTGGCCTACCAACCCCAGATAAACATTGCCACCGGCGACATACAGGGATTCGAGGCGCTCTTGCGCTGGCACCACAATGAACGCGGCTTTATCTCACCGGAAGAGTTCATCCCCATCGCGGAGGAAACCGGTTTGATTACGACCATCGGCCGCTGGGTACTGACGCAGGCCTGTCTGGAATCCCGGCACTGGCCGGAATGTCTGCAGGTGGGGGTAAACGTGTCACCGGTGCAGTTCCGTGCCAATACACTGATGGCCGATGTTGAAGCAGCTCTTTCGGTCTCGGGTCTTCCTCCCAACCGTCTCGAACTGGAGATTACCGAGGGGATATTGATGCACGATACGGAGGCCAATCTTGACACACTTGAAGCCTTGCGCCGAATGGGTGTCCATATCGCGATGGACGACTTTGGGACCGGCTACTCCAGCCTCGGTTACATACGCAAGTTCCGCTTTGACCGGATAAAAATCGATAAATCTTTTGTCCACGACATACTCAATTCCAAGGACAGTCAGGCTGTGGTGCAAGCGGTATGTGGCCTCTGTACGACTCTGGGTATCGAGTCTGTGGCTGAAGGTGTGGAGGGTGAGCAGCAGCTGGAATTCCTGCGCAGTGAAGGTTGTACTCAGGCCCAGGGCTACTATATCGCAAGGCCCATGCCCGCCAAGGCGGCACGTGAGATGATCGCCACCAGTATGACGGTTTATAAATGATTATAGCTGTCCATTAGGATCACAACTGAGACCTTATATAATGATATCCAATAGCCTTAGCCGCCGCCGATTCCTCGGTCTGGCTGCCGGCGTAGCTGGCAGCCTCTGTTGCCCCAGGCTGTGGGCCGCGAATGCCCGGATAAAATTTATCTGGTGGGGCAGCCAAGAGCGCACTGTCCTGACCCACAAAGCGCTTGCCGCTTTTACGGATACTACGGGTATCGACATCGATACCGAATACCTGGATTGGCTCGACTACTGGCAGCGCTTCGTGTCGCTGGTCGCCACGCGTCAAACGCCAGATCTGATACAGATGGACTACCGCTATCTGCAGCTTTACGCCGATAACGGAGTCTTGCTGCCACTTGACAAATACTTGGGGAAGCGACTCGATATCGAGTCGTTCGGCCAACTCAATATAGACTCCTGTCGTGTCGACGGTGTGCTCTACGGAGTGAATCTCGGCATCAACTCCTCTGCCACCATCATTGATCGTGAGGGCTGGGGCTCAGCCGGTGTTGAGCCACCCACGTTCGGCACAACCTGGGAGGCATTCAGCGACAAATGCGAAGCCTTTGTCAAAGGCAACAAGCAACCAAACTTCTATGCCACACCCGACGCCAGCGGCATAGAGGTGGTGTTTGAAACCTGGCTCAGGCAAAGGGGCAAAGGCCTCTACACGCCAGAGGGAGCACTGAATTTCGATATCGACGACGCGGTGGAATGGTTCACTTACTGGGAAAAAATACGAGTGTTCGGCGGTTGTGTGCCGGCGGATATTCAGGTACTGGTCAAACACACCATTGATACCTCTGTTCTGACCCTGGGCTATGCGGCCACGGACTTTGCCCACTCCAATATGCTGCTCAACTACCAGCAACGCATACCAAAGCCACTCGACATTACCGCCTTCCCAATAACCTCAACGGGTGGTCAACCCGGACAATATTACAAACCCTCGCAGATGCTGTCCGTCTCTGCCTATTCAAAGGCACCGGAGCTAGCCGTGGAGCTGGCAAACTTTCTGGTGATGTCGCCCAAGGCGGTCAGGATACTTGGGGTCGACCGGGGAATACCCGCCTCCCCGATTGTACGGAAATTGCTATTGCAACAGCTCGATGCGGTGGGGCGAAAAACGATTGCCTATATCAATGACCTGGCCCCCTTCGCCGGACCGCTGCCGCCTCTCCCGCCGCAAGGCGCCGGCGAGGTTGCCATTACACTTCAGGGCATAGGACATGAAATCGCCTTCAAGCAGCTCACACCGAAACGAGGGGGCGAGAAGCTGGTTAGAGAAGCATCAGCAATCCTATCGAATTCAATATAGACCCCGCAGGCAAGAGAACTCAACCGCAAGGATATCAAGTTTCATTTTGTGCGTTCTAAGGGCGCGTCACTGTTCCCGAGTATTTCCCTATGCGGGAAAAGAGCAGTATCGATGGCTCAAGGGACACATAAAGCATTTACTTACGAGGATGTGTTCTTTCACGCCAGGTACCGGCACAGGAGACTCAGGAGCTCCTGGCAATCGTCGGTTCGACGAAACCGGACATCGTCGCATCGCGCTAGCAATGAGCGATCTGCCGGGGCCGCGGCGCCAAACCGCGTCCCCGGTAACGCATCACCCTCCGGTGGCCACGTTTGTTGGGAAGCGGCAGGGTGCCGCTTGGCTGTGACGCCGGGACCGGCCAGAACGTGAGCGGATTTCGCGACCAGCCGAGTGGGAGCTGGCGGGCATTCGCGGTAGTGCCGGGACTTACGCTGTCATTTTGTTGAAAAGTAGCGGAATTGTGTTAGCTTTAACTCATGCGTTGAATATCTGTGGGGGGGGTAACAATGCGTTTCCTGTCACTGTATATAGCTATTTTACTGTTTACTTCACCCGTATATGCCGGTTTTTTGGATGATCTGGTAGACAAGGCGAAACAGACCGCCGATGAAGTCGTGGGTGATTCTTTCGGTAACATCATTGGTGGTTCGTCGAGTGATAAACAATCACAAACACCTAAGGATGCTGAATCTGACGCGGCGGTGACTAGCGAGTCGAAAGTTCACAGCAGCCAATCGCCTACCAAGCAAACCCAATCTGCAATGCAAGTTCAGGATAAGACCTTGGTCAAGTCTATCCAGCAACAATTGAAAGAGCAGGGTTACCCAGTCGGTGTTGTAGATGGGCTATATGGAGCGGGTACCAAAAAGGCGATAGCGGCTTATCAGGAGGACCAGGGGATTACAGTTGATGGTCTGCCCAGCCAGACATTGCTGAACCGGCTCCAGGAAACTCAAAGCCAGGAATCCGGCATACCGTCTGCAATCACAAATGATGAACTGCCAGAGCCGACGATAGCGGGCCTGCAGCTCGCCGCCGTTCATTTTCGACCAAAAGTGTTGGATAACGAGACACTCTTTAAAGATGTGCTACTGAGCGTACACCCCGAATTCAAACAAGTGGTTAGTAATGAATTTAAATGGCATAAGCAAAAAGGAGAACTAAAAGAACGGTTGCTCAGAGAGGCCAAAAACACACCCTTGCGTTTTGATGCTATCCCCTGGCGTGAATCCTCTGTTTCGAAAGCGCGGCCAGTAGAGCTGAAAAAATATGATTTTGAAAAATCGGCATACTTTGTGCGGTTTGCTACCGGTAACTTCCGAACAGTGTTACTTAAAATGCTGATTCCGGGTGATTCATCACTACCTGCAAAGTATCCTGATCAAGTGGTCTGGTTACCCATGAACCCGGATACCGCAGAGCAGATTTCCAATTATTTCGATAATAAGCAGCGCAGGCTTTTCCTGCGTTATCGTTTCAAAGTGGTAGGAACTGATATCTCATCTTCCAGGCCAGTACCGGTCATTGAATTTGAAAACAATCAGTTAGAATTCTATGCGATGAAATTGATTCCCCAGGGGAATCAAATGAAAACAGAATATAAGTTGATGGCTAAAGCCTCCATTCTGGTTGATGACGCCGTGAAGGTCGTTGATGCCAAAAGAGAGACTTTTGATAACCCTAAGGCATCCGACGCAGGCGTGATTAAGAATGCCGATATTGATGGTGTCAAGCTTGGCATGGAGATTAACCAGGCACTGCACAATCTGCAGTCACAGGGCATCAAGATGGGGGCTCCAGGGCCATCCAGCAAATTGACTGGTGTGACTATCAAAGGGGATGGGAAAACGGCTGATGGAATGGGTTGGGTCAAGGTGATGATTCGGCAGATAGACGGGAGAGTGTACCAATACGAAAAGACCGTGGGTTATCTGCTGAAGCGCTTGCCGCTGGGTGATGGCACGGATGTCGATGACCTTGAAAAGCGTTATAAGGATGCGTTTATTTCAAAATTCTCCAATTCACGTTACAGCTATTCCAGCCCCTATGGGAATATCGATTTTGATGACGAAACACAGCCGCCCTATAACAAAAAGGTGACCTCTCCGCATATCACCGCCCGCGTGAGTGCCGAGAATGGACGCTTCACTGCAAACATAAACATGCATTGGAAAAAACTGGTTGGCGCGAACTGGTGATTCAACTTGGAGCAGTAGCGGAAAACCAACCCTAAGAAGATTGTCGCCCACCGTGATGTGGCCGCGGCTGTATTTGATCAGTCCGGACTTCTGCGGGTTGCCGGCGGATTCCGTGACGCCTTCGCGGCGCACGCCGAGCATATTGGCGATCAGTTCCTGCGTCATGATCAGTTCATCGGAGGGCAGGCGGTCGAGGCTCAGCAGCAGCCAACGGCAGAGTTGCTGGTCCAGCGAATGATGCCGGTTGCATACCGCCGTCTGCGCCATCTGGGTCAGCAGGGCCTGGGTGTAGCGCAGCAGCAGAAGCTGCAATCCTTCGGAGCGATTGAACTCCGCCTTCAGCAGTTGCCCTTTCAGCCGGTAGGCGTGACCGGCGCTCTGTACGACGGCCCGGTTGGGCATGGTCTCACCGCCCATGAACAGGGCGACACCGATGAGGCCCTCGTTGCCGACCACGGCGATCTCGGCCGATGCCCCGTCGAGCATGACATAGAGCAGGGATACGATGGAGGTGGTCGGAAAATAGACGTGACACAACTCGCTGCCGGACTCGTAGAGCACATGGCCGAGCGGCATCTGGACCAGTTCCAGATTGGGTGCAAGACGCTCGTACTCCTTCGCCGGCAGGGCGGCAAGAAGATGGTTATGGCGTGGTTCCTGGATAATGGGCATGACTGGTACCGGATATCGGCCGCGACCGTGCACATCCATAGACGATCTGGACACGCGTGTGGATTGGGCTATAACTATAACTGATTCGCCGGGCTTGCGCGCTAACGATCACAGGCCGTGCTTGGCGCTCGGCGTATCGTCCGATTGTCGGCTATGTGCGTTAGCAGACAGACGATGGTGGGCGTTTGCCATACCCTTGCCTCATAAGAATCGATAACGAATGATGCTTAAAGAGGTATTAACATGAAAGCGGTGCAAAAATACACGCTCAGTGCTGTAGGTGCAGCGATGCCGGTTGTCCTGGGCGGTTGTACCGGCATGTCGCCACAGGACGGAAACACCGCCATCGGCGCCGGAGTCGGTGCCGCAATTGGCGGCGTCACCGGTCATGAGATCGACGATTGAGGAAAATGACAGACCTGCGACGTGCCCGGCCTGTACGGGCGGCGCATCACAGTGGACCGCATCTGTCCCTTAGCCAAGGCGGCTGATACGGATACGACCACTTCCTGGGAGAATCAACCATGCTCGAAACCATTGTAGTCATCCTGGTAATCCTCTGGCTGCTCGGCCTGGTCTCCTCGTACACCATGGGCGGTTTGATACACGTACTCCTGGTCATCGCTGTCGTGGTGATAGTGCTGCGTGTCATTCAAGGTCGACGCATCTGACGATGCCGAATAGGTCCATGATGTGAGATGAGCGCGGGACGCAGCTGTTGAGCGGGATGGCGGCCACCCCGTGATACTGGGTTGTTTGCGGCGTGATTACACGAATATATCAATATCGGAGTATCGGTAATGAACACTCTAAAAATGTTTGCCGTCGCGCTGATCGTGGTCGGTAGTCTGGGCCTGATCTACGGCGGATTCACTTACACCAAGGACACTCAGCAGGCCAAGATCGGCCCGATCGAGTTGACTGTTAAGGATACGCAGACCGTAAACATCCCCGTCTGGGCAGGCGTGGTCGCGATAGCGGCGGGTGGGGTTCTGCTGTTCGTGCGCCGGTAGCGGCGACACTCCCGAAAACACAGTAGATAACGTTAATGGAGTAATGTATGGCAAAGGTAATCGATGAAGTCACCAACGAACAACTGATCGCCGATTTCAAGAAGATGGTGGCGGACGCGGAAGCGCTGCTGAAGGCGACTGCCAGCCACGGCGGCGATGAGATGGCCGAACTGCGTGCCAAAGTCGAGGAATCGATCAAGGCCGCCAAGACCAGATTGGTGGATGAACAGGCCGCGCTGATGGCCAGGACCAAGGAGGCCGCCAAGGCGACAGACGTCTATGTGCACGATCATCCATGGATGGCCATCGGTGTGGCCGCCGGTTTCGGCCTGGTAGTCGGTCTGCTGAGCAACCGGCACTAGTCGCCGCACACCATGTCGGATGACGCGCCCGCCGTGGGTAAAGGCCTGTTCCAGTCGCTGACGAACTTTGCAGCGACCCTGGTCGCGATCGCGCACACGCGCCTCGATCTGTTGTCGACGGATCTGGAGGAGGAGCGGGTGCATGTGTTCTCGTTGCTGACGTTGGGGCTGGCAGCCTTGTTCTTCATCGGAATCGGGGTGGTGCTGACGACGATCCTGCTCGTGGTCGCATTCTGGGACACGCACCGTATCCTGGTGCTTTTGTTGCTTGCCGGGTTCTTTCTGACGGCGGGTCTCGTGGCAGGCGGGGTTGCCATCCACAAAGCGCGGACCAAGCCGAAACTTTTTTCGGCGAGCCTGTCGGAATTGTATAAAGACCGGCAGCAACTCGGTTCCCGGTCATGAGCGAGAAGCGGGATCGCCTAGCGGAACGGCGTGCGCGCCTGGTAGCACAGGCGGCGGCACAACGCCGTGCGTTGGCGCGTGACATGGAACGATGGCACATGCCGCTTGCACTGGCCGACCAGGGCCTGGCAGCGCTGCGGTATATCAGGATCCATCCCCAGTGGCTGATCGTACCCGTCGTGCTGTTGGCGGTGTTGCGGCCTCGCCGCGTGGGTAAGT
This sequence comes from Sedimenticola hydrogenitrophicus, assembly GCF_025175675.1. Lineage (GTDB taxonomy): Bacteria > Pseudomonadota > Gammaproteobacteria > Chromatiales > Chromatiaceae > Sedimenticola > Sedimenticola hydrogenitrophicus. Next base: position 15,418 of record NZ_JANIOA010000048.1, on the reverse strand, counting down.
GGTTGGGAAGCGGCTGGGTGTCGTGGCGGGTGATGCGTAGGCTGCTTGGCGGATAGTGCGGATTTCCAGGCCCTGGCAAGTGGATCGCGCAATCAATGCGTGATCCGATATGTCTCCTGAACCGGACCGCTCGGGCCAGGCGCGTTGGTGTTCAGCGGAGCGATGCATAACGGTGGGGTATGCCGATTACAAGCGGCGTTCAGGGATATCTGGGTAATCAATACCTGAGTGTAGCGCAGCAGAAGATGTTGCAACGTGCCGGTACGCCGTCCCCCGATGCGATTGATTTCATTAATCAGTAACCGGGATTTCAACCGATAGGCAGTGCCCGCGCATAGTGCCATGGCCCGATTTGGCATGGTGTCACCTCCCGTGATGAGGGCGATGCCGACCATCCCCTCGTTGCCGATTGCGGCGATCTCGGCCACGGCACCACTTTCCATGATATAGAACAGGGACACTATGGCGGTCGTTGGGAAGTAAACGTACTGCAACGGACGGCCGGACTCATAGAGGATCTCGCCGGGTGGCAGCCGTACGCGTTCGAGATGGGCGGCGAGGCGCGCGTATTCGTCCTTGGGCAGCGCGGCTAGGAGATTGTTGTGGCGGATAACGTCCGTGTCAGCCATGGGAAGTGCCTCGATAGGGTCGTTCAAAAAGTACAGTGAACGTGGTCGGATCAAGGTTAAGTATAGGCCACTCCTGGAGTTGTGTACGGCATCGTACATAGGCGCAATTTTGGCTTCACCCAGATCTTCCCTGGAAGATTACGCTTCCCGATGAATTTGGCCGTGGCGGCGCACGTGAAACTTCTTTTTGGCCATGCCTACTGGAATCATCCTGATGCACCACCGTGCGTCATGTGTACGTCACCGCACAGACGGATCAAGGATTCGGGGATTAATCTTGGATCCTGAAATGCAGGAGTTTATTTATGAAAACGTGCCAAATAGTCATCGCGGCTATTGTCGCTGTTACTGCGTTGGTGGGCGGCTGCACGAATACGGGCTATCGTCCTGTGGAGTCCGCATCGACCTACTCGAGCAACTTGTATGGCGTGATCGAGGCGATCGAAGTGACCAGCGGTGACGGGGTCGATGGGATTGCGGGCACCGGTATAGGGGCAGGCGCGGTGGTCGGCGGTGTCGTCGGCGGCGTGCTCGGACATCAGGTCGGTGGCGGCAGCGGTCAGGATATCGCGACCGCTGTGGGTGTCGTCGGTGGCGCCGTGGTGGGTCACGAGATACAAAAGCGCAGTCAACAGCAACCGGAGACCTACCGTCTGCAGGTGCGACTCGAGAACGGTAGTTATCGAGCCGTCATGCAGGACAGCATCGAAGGCCTGCGCGTTGGAGACAGGGTACGCATCGATAATGGGCGTGCGTATCGCTACTGATTTCCATACACCGAATCCCGCTCGGATCTCCAGGCCAACCTGTTCAGACTGGGTTGGCTTTTTGTTTGATTAGGTCGGAGCCAGGCGGTGGTGTCGAGGCGTAAGGGATGCATGTCCGCGAGTCTGATGGAACCTCATCCCGGCGCTGCACCGACGACTCGAGTACTCACGAGGAGAACGTCATAGTCATCAAAGAGATCATATCTCTTGCGCGCACACGCAACACGCTGCGAAACGAGCGTGATACGGAGTTGCTGCGTTCGGAGCTGTTCAGCATCGAACAGCTGAAGCGCCACGCCGTCACGCTGGCCGGTCAGCATAGAATCGATCCGCAACGGGGTCCGGACAAGTTGCTGCCACGCCTAGCGGACAACGCGCGTGTGCTGCAGGCGGCGTACGACGTCGTCACGGCCGCAGCCACACCAGGACAACGGATCGTGCCGGCCGAGGCCTGGCTGCTCGACAATTACTATCTGATAGAACAGCAGATTGGCCTGGCCCGCCGGCATCTCCCACGGGGTTACAGCCGGCAGTTGCCGCAACTGGCCGACGGCGCGTCGGCTGGCTTTCCCCGCATCTACGACTTGGCTCTGGAGCTTATTTCCCATATGGATGGTCGTGTCGACAGCGACAATACGAGTCAATTCGTTGTCGCCTACCAGACTGTCGAACCGTTGCAGCTGGGCGAGTTGTGGGCCTTCCCGATCATGCTGCAATTGGCGCTGCTGGAAAATCTGCGGCGTGTCGGGGTACGCATCGCTCAGCGGCGCGAGGAACGCGATGCGGCCATCATTTGGGCGGACCGCATGCTCGCGACGGTCGAAAAGGAACCGAAACAGCTGATCCAGTTGCTGGCCGAATTCGCCAATGCCGACGTGCCGCTGACTGCGCCGTTCGTGGAGGAGTTCTACGACAGACTTCAGGCGCAGGGGCCAGCCATGGCGTTCGTTCAAACCTGGGTAGAGCAGAAATTGTTCGAGCAAGGGGTGACGGCAACACAGTTGTCGCAAGCGGCCGGCCGAACCGCCGCGGCCAATCAGATCTCGATCGCCAACAGCATCGGCAGTCTGCGCTTCATCGGGGCAATGGACTGGCGGAATTACGTCGAGTCGCTCAGTGCCGTTGAACGGATCCTGCGTGAAGACCCAATGGGTGTGCACGCCGGTCAGAATTTCACCACCCGGGACCGCTACCGGCATGTCGTGGAGGACGTGGCGAGAGGCGCGTCGTGCAGTGAGTCGACGGTGGCTCGCGCCGCCATCATGCTCGCGCAGACGGCCGCGGAGCGGCTTGGTGACCAGGATCGTAGCGCACATGTCGGCTACTATCTGATCGGCAGCGGACGGTGGAGCCTGGAACAGGCGGTCGGTTGCCGTCCGTCGTTGAAATCCAGAATCAACCGGGCGGCCCGGCATGTCCGCCTGAGCCTTTACCTCGGCCCCATCCTCCTGCTCACATTGCTGGCGACCTGGGGCGCGTTCTCCGTTTCCGGCGGCTTCGAGCCAGGGGCCTGGTGGACCTGGTTTTTTGCGATCGTCGGCATTATCGCCGCATCGGCACTGGCTGTCCCGCTGGTGAACATGCTGGTCACGCTCGTCCTGCCGCCGCGCACATTGCCGCGAATGGATTACTCCAAGGGGATCCCGGACGTCCACCGCAGTATGGTGATCGTGCCCACCTTGCTCGACACTCCGCAGGGTGTCGACAGCCTGCTCGAGGCCCTGGAGATCCGCTATCTCGGCAACCGCGACCCCAACCTGTTCTTCGCGCTGCTGACGGATTATCGAGACGCGCCCGAGCAGGCGCTGCCGGGCGATGACGCGTTGCTGGCGTACCTGCGCGCGGCTGTCGAGGCGCTCAACGCGACCTACCGCGACGACCGCCCCTGCATCTTCTATCTGTTCCACCGTCCGCGGATGTGGAACCCGGTCGAAGGTGTATGGATGGGCTACGAGCGCAAGCGTGGCAAGCTGGAACAGTTCAATGCCATATTGCGGGGCGGTTCACGCTCGGCCTTCTCGGACATCGTAGGCGATCCGGTCATCCTCGGTTCGATCAAGTACGTCATCACCCTGGATACCGACACGCAGCTGCCCCGTGATACGGCACATGAGCTGATAGGCAATCTCGCGCATCCGCTCAATCGGCCGTTATATTCCGCCGACAAGGGTCGCATCGTGGAGGGCTACGCGATCTTGCAGCCGCGTGCTTCGATCAGTCTCACCAGTGCGGGTCAGTCCCGGTTCGCGAAGCTGTTCGCGGGTGACTCGGGCATCGACCCCTACACGCGCGAGGTATCGGACGTCTACCAGGATATCTTCGGCGAGGGGTCTTTCATCGGCAAGGGTATCTACGATGTGGACGCCTTTCGACAAGCCGTCGACGGACGCTTCCCGGAAAACCTCATCCTCAGTCACGACCTGCTGGAGAGCGGATATGCGCGTTCCGCGCTGGTGACGGATGTCGATCTCATCGAGGAACATCCGGCCAGTTTTGCACAAGAGGCGAGCCGGCGTCACCGCTGGATACGCGGCGACTGGCAGCTCGCCGCCTGGCTGCTGCCGCACGTGCCGGGACCACCTGCAGCGGATGATCCGAACAGCGCGAGGAGCCGGTGGCAATCCAATCCGCTCTCGCCGCTGTTGCGGTGGAAACTGCTCGACAATCTGCGGCGCAGCCTGGTGCCGTCGGCGCTGTCGGCCCTGCTGGCGGGAGGCTGGCTGTTCGGCCCGGCGCCCGCGTGGTTCTGGACCCTGCTGGTCATCGCTGTGCTATTCGTGCCCTGCGTGCTGTCCGTCGTGATCGACTTCATCCGCAAACCCGCGGAACGCGATTGGTCGGCACACCTGAGCCTGACCGGGAAATCCGTGGTCCGCCCCCTCGGGCATGCATTCCTGGCGCTGGTATTCCTGCCCTACGACACATTCATCAACCTGGATGCGGTACTGCGTTCGGGTGTGCGCATGCTGTTCACGCGACGCGGATTGCTGATCTGGCAACTGCCGGCCTATGCGATCCGCAACGCGCGGCGGACGCCGGCGGACTATCTGCAAGAGATGTGGATTGGGCCTGCGCTCGCGATCGGGCTGGCGCTGGCGTCGGCGTGGACAGCGGGTGCGGAGTGGATCTACGCGGCACCCGTCCTGTTGCTGTGGCTGATGTCGCCCGTGGTCGGCTGGTGGATCAGTCAGCCGCTGGCGCCGCCCATGCCGGATCTGGACGTCGGGCAACGGACCTTCCTGCGGGCGTCGGCCCGACGGACCTGGCGCTACTTCGAGACCTTCGTGGGTCCACAGGAGAACTGGCTGCCACCCGACAATTTCCAGGAGTATCCGGCACCGGTCATCGCCTCGCGCACCTCGCCCACCAATATCGGCTTGGCGCTGCTGGCGGACCTGGCGGCGTACGATTTCGGCTACATCGCTGCCGGTGAGTTACTGCAGCGGACCGGAAACACGCTGGCGGCGATGGAGAAACTGGAGCGCTACCGTGGCCACTTCTACAACTGGTACGACACGCGCACACTGCAACCGCTGTTCCCGCAATATGTCTCCTCGGTGGACAGCGGCAACCTGGCCGGCAGTCTGCTCACCCTGCAAGCTGGCCTGGTCGAGTTGAAGGACCGACCGGTATTCTCATCGAATGCGTTGCAGGGTCTGCAGGACACCTTGCAGGTGCTTGCCGAGCACGTCCCTGCCTCACCCGATCCGGATCTGGCGAAGCGGATAAGCTCGCTGCAGGACACGCTCCACGGCCTCATCCTGAACGGGCAACCCGGGACGCTGGTGGGCGCGGAAAATCTGCTGGATGATATTCACCGTACGGGTGGGGGGCTGGTCGCCTGTCTGCCCACCGATATCGATATCGACGGCGAACTGTACTACTGGGCACAGGCGTTCGACCGGCAGACCCGTGCGCTTCGCGATGAGCTCGATTTTCTGGTGCCAGGGTCGCGCCGATTCAGCGGCATCCCGACTCTGATGGATATGGCCGGGCCGGCCGTGCCCCCGGAATTGCGCGCCAAGGCGGCGCTGGAGCGGCTCAAATCCATCGACGATCTGGTGTCTCGCTGCCGCGCACTGGCGGTGATGGATTTCGAATTCCTCTACGACACCGCATGCAATCTGCTGGCCATCGGCTACGATGTAGGTGAACGCCGCCGCGATCCGTCCTGTTACGACCTGCTGGCTTCGGAGGCGCGCCTGGCCAGTTTCCTGCTGATCGCGCAGGGACAGGTCCCGCAGAAGCACTGGTTCGCACTCGGCCGCCTGCTGACCAGCCACGGCGGCGACGTGAGCCTGATATCGTGGAGCGGCTCGATGTTCGAGTATCTCATGCCGCAGCTGATCATGCCGAGTTACGCGAATACCCTGCTGGAGAAGACCTGCTTGGCCGCGGTTTCACGGCAGATCGAATACGGCCGGCAGCGCGCGGTGCCGTGGGGCATTTCCGAGTCCTGCTACAACGCCACCGATGCCGCCCATGTCTATCAATATCGGGCCTTCGGTGTGCCGGGTCTGGGCTTCAAACGCGGGCTGGGTGACGACCTGGTCATCGCGCCTTACGCCAGTGCGTTGGCACTGACGGTACTGCCACGGGAAGCGTGCCGCAACCTGCAGGTGCTGGCCGACCTGGGATTCCTCGGTGCTTATGGCTTCTATGAAGCGATCGATTACACACCCTCGCGGGTGCCGCGGGACAAACACCACGCCATCGTGCGGACCTTCATGGCGCATCATCAGGGTATGAGCCTGTTGGCCTTCGCGCATGTATTGCTCGACCGGCCGATGCAGCGCCGTTTCATGTCCGATCCACTCGCGCGCACGACCGAACTGCTGCTTCAGGAACGGGTGCCGAAGAAGGGCGCGACGCTGCACCCGCATGCGGCCGAAGTGAGCGCCGCCGCGCGTCCGCCCGACACGGACGCCGGTGCATTCTTGCGTATTTTCACCGACCCGAACACACCGATACCCGAGGTCCATCTATTGTCGAACGGCCGTTACCATGTCATGGCGACACAGGCCGGCGGCAGTTACAGCCGGTGGCGCGATCTGGCCGTCACCCGTTGGCGCGAGGACGCCACCATGGATGGTTGGGGAACCTTCATCTACCTGCGCGACGGCGAAACCGGAAAGTACTGGTCGGCCGCCTATCAACCGACATTGCGCAAGGCCGACCACTACGAGGCGATTTTCGTGCAGGGGCGCGCGGAATACCGGCGGCGCGACCAGGCGATCGAGGCACACACCGAGATCAGCGTGTCCCCCGAAGACGATGTCGAGATCCGCCGGGTCACGCTCACCAACCAGTCGTCGCGCACCCGGCATATCGAGGTGACGAGTTACGCGGAAGTCGTGCTGGCGCCGCTGAATGCCGATCTCGCGCATCGTGCTTTCAGCAACCTGTTCGTGCAGAGCGAGATCCTGCCCGACCGGCAGGCGATCCTGTGCACGCGTCGCCGCCGTACGCCGGGTGAGCCGGTGCCATGGATGTTTCATCTGCTGGCCGCGCCAGGTGTCTTGGCCGATGAACCGTCCTACGAGACTGACCGCGCAAAATTCATCGGCCGGTGCCGGACGACGGCCAACCCGGCGGCGCTGCAAGCCGGTGACGGTCCGCCGCGTTCAACCAGGCGCCTGTCGGGTACCGAGGGCTCCGTCCTTGATCCCATCGTGGCGATCCGCTGCACGCTCACCCTGTCCGCCGACGAATCTGCCACCGTGCAGATCATCTCCGGTGTCGCGGACACGCGCGAGGCCGCCTTGACCCTGCTGGATAAGTATTGCGACCGGCACTTTGTCGAGCGGGCTTTCGAGATGGCCTGGTTCCAGAGCCAGGAGGTGCTGCGCCATCTCAACGCCACCGAGGCCGAGGTGCAGATCTATGGCCGACTGGCCAGTTCCGTTATCTACGGCAATGCCCTGCGCCGTGCCGCACCCAGTGTCATCATCCGTAACCGGCTCGGCCAGTCCGGACTGTGGCGTTTTGCCGTCTCGGGCGATCTGCCGATCGTCGTGCTGCGCATCGGCGATCTGAACCGCATCGATCTGGTCAAACAGGTGTTGCAGGCCCACGCGTATTGGCGGATGAAGGGTCTGGCGGTGGATCTGGTGATCATCAACGAGGATTTCTCGAGCTACCGGGCGCTGCTGCACGACCAGATCATGGGATTGATCAACGCCGGGCCGGAGGCGCATGTCGTCGACAGACCGGGCGGTGTCTTCGTACGTCGTGCCGAGGAGCTTTCCGAGGACGAACGGGTCCTGTTCCAGTCGGTTGCCCGTATCGTCTTCAGCGACACCGCCGAGACACTGATCGAGCAGGTGGAACGCCGCGTCTCGGCCGAACGTGAATCGGACCTGCTCGCGCCGGCAGCGAAAGCGGCAGCCGAACCGGTCACGCCACTGCCGCCGCGCGAGCGCATCTTCTGCAACGGTGTGGGCGGCTTCACGCCCGATGGCCGCGAATATGTCGTCACCCTGGAACCCGGTCAGTGCACACCGGCGCCATGGGCTAATGTCATCGCCAGCCCGCACATCGGTACGGTCGTCAGTGAGGGCGGAAGCGCCTATACCTGGGTGGAAAACGCGCACGAGTTCCGGCTGACCACGTGGCACAACGACCCGCTCTGCGACAGCAGCGGCGAGGCGGTCTACATCCGCGACGAGGAAACGGGCGCGTTCTGGTCGCCGACACCCCTGCCTGCCCGCGGCCGGTCCGGATATGTGTGCCGGCACGGATTCGGCTACAGCGTGTTCGAGCATTACGAAGCCGGTATCTCCTCGGAGCTTTTCACCTATGTCGCCATGGACGCGCCGGTGAAATTCGTCGTGGTCAAGCTGCGCAATCATTCGAAACGCACCCGCAAACTGTCGTTGACCGGATTCTGGGAGCTCGTCCTCGGCGAGTGGCGCCATGTCAATATGATGCACATCGTCACCGAGACGGACCCGCACAGCGGGGCGCTGTTCGCCCGCAATGCCTATGGCCGCGAATACGCCAATCGAGTGGTCTTCGCCCACGTCAACGCGCACGAGCGGTCGGTGAGCGGTAATCGCAGTGAATTTATCGGTCGCAATGGCTCGCTGGCCAGGCCGGCGGCGATGCGCCGCAAGCGTCTGTCAGGCAGGGTGGGTGCGGGCCTGGATCCGTGCGCCGCACTGCAGACCTGGATCGAACTCGCCGAAGGGCAGGGCAGTGAGATCGTATTCGTTTTCGGCGCGGTCCGTAATGACGATGAGGCACGGGATTGCATCCAGCGCTTCGGCGGGTGGGCCGGCGCGCAGCAGGCCCTGGAGGCGGTGTGGGAGCACTGGAACCGTACGCTGGGGACGGTGCAGGTCGAGACGCCGGATCCCGCGCTGGACGTGTTGGTCAACGGCTGGCTGACCTATCAGACCCTGTCATGCAGGCTGTGGGGTCGCAGTGGCTACTATCAGTCCGGCGGTGCCTACGGATTCCGCGATCAATTGCAGGACGTCCTTGCGCTGCTCCACGCGACACCGTGGCTCGCCCGTGACCAGCTGATCCGCTGCGCCGAGCGCCAGTTCCTCAAGGGAGACGTACAGCACTGGTGGCATCCGCTCAACGGCCAGGGCGTGCGCACGCATTTCTCCGACGACTATCTGTGGCTGCCGTACGCGACCTGCCATTATGTTCTGGCGACCGGCGATACAGGCGTGCTTGACGAGTCATTGCACTTTCTGGAGGGTCGCGAGTTGAATGCGCAGGAAGAGGCCTATTACGACCAGCCGCAGCGCTCGCCGGAAGCGGCCAGCCTATACGAGCATTGCGTGCGGGCGATCAGCAACGGCTTGCGTTTCGGCGCACATGGATTACCGCTGATCGGCTGCGGCGACTGGAACGACGGCATGAACCTCATCGGCCGCGATGGCAAGGGTGAGAGCGTGTGGCTGGCGTGGTTCCTGTACGAGAACCTGCAACTGTTTGCTGACCTGGCGCGTGGCCGGCATGACACGACCTTCGCCGCGTTATGCGCGGAACAGGCGGAGCTGCTGCGCGCGAACATTGAAGCGCAAGCCTGGGATGGCGGCTGGTACCGGCGCGCTTACTTCGACGACGGCACGCCCTTGGGGGCGTCCGCCAACGACGAATGCCAGATCGACTCGATCAGTCAGAGCTGGGCGGTCATATCCCACGGTGGCGATCCCCTGCGGGCTCGCCAGGCGATGGCCGCGGTCGACCGGCGTCTGGTGCGGCGCGACGCGCAACTGATCCAACTGCTCGACCCGCCGTTCGACACATCGGACCTGGAGCCTGGCTATATCAAGGGCTACGTTCCCGGCGTTCGCGAGAACGGCGGACAATATACCCATGCCGCGATCTGGACCACGATGGCATTCGCCATGCTGGGCGACAGGGAGCGCGCGTGGGAATTCTTCGCCATGCTCAATCCCATCCATCACGGCAGCACGCCCGAGGCCATTGCGTGCTACAAAGTCGAGCCCTATGTCATGTGCGCGGACCTCTATGGCGCATCGCCGCATACGGGCACGGGCGGTTGGACTTGGTACACCGGGGCGGCAGGTTGGATGTACCGGCTGACCGTGGAAACCCTGCTGGGCCTGCGCCTGGAAGTGGATCGCCTGCGCATCGCGCCGTGCATCCCGGTCCACTGGACGGGATACAAGGTCCACTACCGCTATCGCGATACCGTCTACCATATTGCCGTCGAGAGCGGCGCTGAACAGACGCAGCAGGCGATACGCGTCACGGTGGATGGCATCGAGCGTGCCGGAAACCTCATTCCATTGATCGACGATCGTCGGGAGCACGCGGTCGAGGTGAGAATAACCACACTATCCCAACCCCCCCCTGACGCAAGGAGATATCCATGAACATGACATTGAGCATCGCCCCATTGGTCGCGCTGATCGCCGGCATTCTCATACTAGCCGTACCGCGGCTGTTGAACTACATCGTAGCCATCTATTTGATTGTCATTGGCCTGCTTGGGCTGTTCGGCGCGGGTGGTCTGAATATCCGGTAACCGTTTCCGGGTACCCCTCGTCCCTCTGTAGGGGGCGGGTTTATGTTCGGATCATACAGACAATGACCGATCGTGCGGCTAGGCTGGCGTTTGTATCTGAAATTTCCAGGAAACGGGTTATCCGCCCGGCCTTCGCTGCAAATTTATGCATGTGCGCAATCGTACAGACCATCCCCGCGCATTCGAATAACCTGGCGTCTGTGGTAATCCAAAAGCGATATGGAGTTTTATATGAATTGGGACATAGTCAAAGGCAACTGGAAACAGTTCAGGGGTGAGGTGAAGGCGTACTGGGGTGAACTCACCAACGATCATCTCGACGTCATCGCGGGAAGGCGCGATGTCCTGGTGGGCAAGATCCAGGAGATCTACGGCATCACCAGGGACGAAGCCGAACAGCAGATCAAGCGCTTTGAGCAACGCGACGGTTGATGGTGCAAACGTGGAATCCAGTGTCGTGTCTCACTGCGAGGACGACCGCGGCGGCCTGTGTTTAATAGGGCCACACCCAGTCGCGAATCTCCGGCATGTCTTCCCCGTATTCGCGGATGTAGTATTTGTGATCGATCAGCTTATCGCGCACGAATTGCTTCACATGGGCGGCCCGCTGGCGCAACCGCGGCACGCGATCCACCACATCGGCCACCAGGTGATAGCGGTCCAGATCGTTCATCGCCACCATATCAAACGGGGTGGAGGTGGTGCCTTCCTCTTTATATCCGCGCACATGCAGGTTATGGTGATTGGTGCGGCGGTAGGTGAGGCGATGGATCAGCCAGGGGTAGCCATGGTAGGCGAAGATCACCGGTTTGTCGGTGGTGAAGATGTCGTCGAAATGGCGATCCGGCAGGCCGTGGGGGTGTTCCTCTTTGGGCGTCAGGGTCATCAGGTCGACCACATTGACCACGCGGATCTTCAGGTCGGGAATCTGCTGACGCAGGATGTCCACCGCCGCCAGGGTCTCCAGGGTCGGCACATCACCGCAACAGGCCATGACTACATCGGGATCGCCGCCGTCGTCGGTGGAGGCCCACTCCCAGATGCCGATACCGCTGGTGCAATGTTTCAGCGCCTCGTCCATGCTTAGCCACTGGGGCGCGGGCTGCTTGCCGGCAATCACCACGTTGATCTTGTTACGGCTACGCAGGCAGTGGTCGGTGACCGAGAGTAGGGTATTGGCATCCGGCGGCAGGTAGACGCGGATTATTTCCGATTTTTTGTTTACCACATGATCGATGAAGCCCGGGTCCTGATGGGAGAAGCCATTGTGGTCCTGGCGCCAGACATGGGACGAAAGCAGGTAGTTGAGCGAGGCGATCGGCCGCCGCCAGGGGATCTCCTTCGAGGTGGTCTTCAACCATTTGGCATGCTGGTTGAACATGGAATCGATGATGTGGATGAAGGCCTCGTAGCAGTTGAAAAAGCCATGGCGTCCGGTGAGCAGATAGCCTTCCAGCCAGCCCTGGCAGGTGTGCTCGGAGAGGATCTCCATCACCCGTCCGTCGGGGGCGAGGTGGTCGTCCTCGGTAATGGTGTCCTCCATCCAGGCCCGGTTGGTGACTTCGAAGACATTGCCCCAGCGGTTGGAGGCGGTTTCATCCGGGCCGAAGAGGCGGAAGTTGCGGGAGTTCATGTTGGCCTTCATGATGTCGCGCAGGAAGGTGCCTTGCACGCGGGTCGCTTCAGCCACCGTCGAACCCCGCTTTATAATTGTTACTTCGTAATCGCGGAAATCAGGCATGCGCAGGTCGTGCAGCAATTTGCCGCCGTTGGCATGGGGAATGTCGCCCATCCGTTTCTCGCCCTGGGGAGCCAGGTCCTGTAATTCGGGTATTAACGCGCCGTCTTCAGTAAACAACTCTTCCGGGCGGTAGCTCTTAAGCCAGGTCTCCAGCAGTTTGAGGTGATCCTTATTGCCTCGCACTTCGGAGAAGGGCACTTGGTGTGAACGCCAGAAGCCCTCGGTCTTTTTGCCGTCCACCTCTTTCGGGCCGGTCCAGCCCTTGGGTGTGCGCAGGATGATCATGGGCCAGCAGGGGCGGTCGGTGATGCCCTCCTTGCGGGCGGCGCTCTGGATGGCACGGATCCCGGTGATGCAGGCATCCATCGTGGCGGCCATTTTCTGATGCATCTCGGCGGGATCGGATCCTTCTACGAAATAGGGTCGGTAGCCATAACCGAGGAATAGATGTTCCAACTCTTCCCGGGGGATGCGCGCCAGGATGGTGGGGTTGGCGATCTTGTAACCGTTGAGATGAAGAATCGGCAGCACCGCGCCATCGGTTTTTGGATTAAGAAACTTGTTTGAATGCCAGGCGGTGGCCAGCGGGCCTGTTTCCGCCTCTCCGTCGCCCACTACACAGGCGGCCAGTAGATCAGGATTATCGAATGCGGCGCCGTAGGCGTGGGAGAGGACGTATCCCAATTCACCCCCTTCATGAATCGATCCCGGCGTTTCCGGGGCGACATGGCTGGGAATGCCGCCGGGGAAGGAAAATTGTTTGAACAACCGCTTCATTCCCAATTCGTCCTGGGAGATGTTGGGATAATAGCGACTGTAAGTGCCCTCGAGCCAGGTATTGGCGACGATGGCCGGGCCGCCGTGGCCGGGACCGGCGAGATAGATCACATTGAGATCCTGTTCTTTTATCAGCCGGTTAAGATGCACATAGATAAAATTCAGGCCGGGGGTCGTTCCCCAGTGGCCCAGCAGGCGCGGTTTGACATGTTCGTTGCTAAGTTTTTCCTTCAGCAGCGGATTGTCCAGCAGATAAATCTGGCCGACAGACAGGTAATTGGCGGCCCGCCAATAGGCATCCATTTTGGCGGCAAGCTCGGGGCTGAGTGGGGTGGCGTTTGAAACGACACTCTTTGTATTCATGACACTCCTTTTTATATTCGGGTTGAATTCAGGTCCGGATTGCGCTAACGCATTCAGTATAGACAGGGTATGCGGAAGGTGTATTCCATCGACCTCACACCGTTACTGCGGCGTAGCAATGTTCGCGCTTGTTCATGGTGGGTCCGTGCAGAGTCAGCGATCACATCATTGAATATGCTGTCAATTCCGCAGGGTTTAAGTAAGCAAGTCACGCTTACCTGTCTATCATGGCATATCCATTGCGAGAGGGAAGGAAGGAGGCCGTGCGGTAAACGAACGCCACCGGGTTAAGCCGGTGGCGTTCATGTCACCTTGTGTGTCCGATGCATCCGCGGATGCTCTTGAGGCCGCGGCTTCAGTCTATTGCTGCGCTATAGTGCGGGTCTTGATTTCTACCACAACGCGGCGGTTTGGTTTGAGGCATTCAACCAGGCTCGTGTTTCTACTGCTATTTTTACCGGCCATGTCGGTACAGGAAACAGCAGGATCGGATTCACCACTGCCGGCGGTTTCAGTGCGGGAACTCACAATGCCTTGTCCGAGCAGATAATCTTTCACTGCATCCGCCCGGCGCTGTGACAGTTTTTTATTGTAGGCTTCCGAGCCGATCCGGTCGGCGTGTCCGGTGATCCGTACCATTTCAATTTGTGGGTATTCATTCATCTTGGCGACAACCTGATTGTCCAGCTGCTGCTTACCTTCGGCACTTATAACCGACTTGTCAAATTCAAACAGTGTATCGGATTCCAGGGTAAGTACGATGGCTTCCGACTTCATCGGAGGTGGCGCCATTGGGGCTCTTGGCGTCTCGACAGCGGTTACTTTTACCAAACCCGGATCGCATTCTGCGATGGCCATGTCGGGTGTCCAGGATCCGGTTCTCCAGCAGCCATTAAAGCCGTTCATTACGATAGTATTGTTGGGAGTACCGAGCGCATACCCCTCCTTGGTGTTCAGATCAGCGGAGGCGGCGTTGACCAGGGCAAAAGATGCCACGGCAAACAGTGTAGGTGCATAGAGTGAAGTTTTCATGTGGGTTATCCATTATCTTGAATTGAGTATTAAACCGATATGTACTGGCTCGGCGCTCGACTGACTGCCGATACCGTCTCCGGTTATCCCTTTGGTGTGCTAAGGAGGTGTGCCTTGTTGCAGCTGTCAGCCAATACATGGCGTCGAGATCGTAATTGTAGTGTTACGGCTTCTGGGTAGGTTTCGTGGTTATGTAGCCTAGTTACTCACGTTGGCCGCTGACGTCCTGAAAACACCAACTGAACGTTACCCACAAAATGGTTTAATGTCTGTACGGCGGCGTACATAGCGCTGCGGATAAGGTACTGCGACACTGCCTGTCAAGCCCGACAATTTAGTGCCTTGTATGTCGTTTCCCATCGGAACTGCAGGGCGCGTACCTGTAAACCTGCGCGGTGGTGCAGGCGGGTTTATAATGGTCGCCCCAGAGAGAGTGACCCCTCAGTTGATGAGGGGGCAACGTTTGTCACACATTACTGCCTCGGGTCAGTATCGAACCTGGAAGGTTGACGCTGGCGAGGTATAGTCAGGATCACTTGACCTGCATGGAATTCTCTACCGAGGTCACGCCCTTGATGCCCTGGGTAATTTCTACCGCCTTATTGATATCGCTCCGGGAGTTGACGAAGCCACTCAGCTGTACCACACCCTTGAACGTCTCAACGTTAATCTCGGCGGATTTAAGCGTGGGTTCATCAAGTATGGCCGCCTTCACCTTGGTCGTAATCACAGTGTCATCAATATACTCCCCGGTACTCTCCTGTTTTGCGGTGGACGTACAACCGATGACCGATGCTAACGTAATAGCCAATAACAGCAGGGTAAGATAGTTGCGTAATTGTTTCATGATTGGACTCTCCAGATTTCCATGATTAGGATGTTAGTGACACCGGCTCTGAATTGCCTCGATACGGTAAAAACCGACTTACCGGTCTTCTGAAAAAATAGAGCGGTATCGAGCAGGCCGAGGCTGTTTGTACTTACTTGTGAACGTTTAAAGATCCCGTAGTTTTTTACACATGGTCTTTTAATCACAGAGGAAGCATAATCACCAGACGTGGCCATCGTCTGTACGCCATCGCACATTGCAACAAAATGA
>NZ_JANIOA010000047.1 GCF_025175675.1 Sedimenticola hydrogenitrophicus | reverse complement strand
CTATTTATCACCGATTCAATGGGGTCACGATTCAATGGGGTCAGACTCGATTGATATTTGATTGAAGGCGCAGTATAGTGCCTGCATCAACTATTCCGAGAGCAAGGAAATGGCACGCTTACCCCGATTCGTAATCCCCGGCCAACCGCAACACGTCATTCTGCGGGGCAACAACCGAGCCGAAATATTTTGTGCCGATGCAGACTACCTGTTCTATCTGGAAAAACTCCAGTTAGCCTGCAAGGCCCATAGTTGCGATCTTCATGCCTATGTACTGATGACCAATCACCTACATTTGCTGATCACCCCGCATACGGAGCAAGGCCTCTCCAAAGCCATGCAGAAGCTGGGACGCTACTATGTCCAGTACTTCAACCATTGCTACCAGCGCACCGGCACTTTATGGGAAGGCCGCTACAAGGCCACATTGGTTGATAGTGAATCCTATTTGTTAACCTGCATGCGCTACATCGAACTGAACCCGGTAAGGGCGGGCATGATCGCACACCCGTCCGATTATCGCTGGTCGAGTTACCATTACAACGCGCTGGGGCAACCGAATGCGCTGGTGACCCCACACCTTGAATTCAGACGTTTGGGGAAAACAATTGAAGAACGGCAAGCCGCCTACCGCCAACTCTTTAAACACCGCATATCGAATGATAGTCTTAGCGAAATCCGGGAAGCGACAAACAAGGCTTGGGTGCTGGGCAATGATCGGTTCAAGGAGCGCATCCAGAAGAAGCTGGACCGACGGGTAGAGCCGAAGGCCAGGGGCGGGGATAGAAAGTCTGAGAAGTTCAGAGCCGATCGGGCCTGACCAGGTGCGCGACAAGCCTCGGCCTTCAGGCCGGGGAAGAATAGCGTGGACGGCGCAGCCGTCCTATAATGCCGGCACTGGATGAACATACAGGTATTGATAATGCAACGCCTGCAAGCCTTCAAATACGAACTGATACCGATCAGCGAACAGCAGTGCCAGATGCGCCGCTTTGCCGGATCGTGCCGGTACGTGTTCAACAAGGCGCTGGCGATGCAGAAGGATCTCTACGAGCAGGGTGAGAAGAAGCTCGGCTACGCGGGCCTCTGCAAGTTGCTCACCGAATGGCGCAACAGCACCGAGACGCCTTGGCTCAAGGATGCGCCGACGCACCCGCTGCAACAGACGCTCAAGGATCTGGAGCGGGCCTACGCCAACTTCTTCGCCAAGCGGGCGGATTTTGTTCGACGCATCCCTGCGCCTCACCCCTCCGGGGCTGACGCGAAAAAACGCTCCCGGCGTTTTTTTCCGCGCTTCAAACGCAAGGGGCAGAACGACAGTTTCCGTTACCCCGATCCGAAACAGATCAAGCTCGATCAGGGCAACAGCCGCATCTTCCTGCCCAAGCTCGGCTGGCTGCGCTATCGCAACAGCCGGGGTGTGCTGGGCGTGGTGAAGAACGTCACCGTCAGCCAGTCGGGCGGCAAGTGGTACGTGTCGATCCAGACCGCGCGCGAGGTCGAGCAGCCGCTGCCGAGAGGGGGCGCGGTCGGTATCGACATGGGTGTGGCGCGCTTCGCCACCTTGAGCAACGGCACTTACTACGCGCCGCTCAACAGCTTCAAGCGGCATGAAGCCGCCTTGCGCAAGGCGCAGCAGGTGATGAGCCGTAAGACCAAGTTCAGCAACAACTGGAAGCAGGCGAAAACCCGCGTCCAGCGAATCCATTCCCGCATCGGCAATGCCCGCCGCGACTACCTGCACAAAACCTCAACCGCGATCAGCCAAAACCACGCGATGATGTGTATCGAGGACTTGCAGGTGCGGAACATGTCCAAGTCTGCCAAAGGTAACGCCGAACAGCCGGGAAAACAGGTTCGGGCCAAGTCCGGCCTGAACAAATCCATCCTCGATCAAGGCTGGTTCGAGTTCCGCCGCCAACTGGACTACAAGCTGGCGTGGAACGGCGGGCATCTCATCGCGGTGCCGCCCAGAAACTCCAGTCGAACCTGTCCATGCTGCGGCCATGTATCGGCGGACAACCGCCGGACACAGGAGCGTTTTGCGTGCGTCGAATGCGGCTTCGAGGAAAACGCCGATGTGGTCGGCGCGATCAATATTTTAAGGGCGGGACACGCCCGGTTAGCCTGTGAAGTGAGCGGTGCGGTAATGCCGCCAGCAGCAGGAACCCACCGAAGCGACTCAGGGGCGGCACGATGCCTCGCCTGAGCGTCGTAG
The DNA here is from genome assembly GCF_025175675.1 of Sedimenticola hydrogenitrophicus. Classification (GTDB taxonomy): domain Bacteria; phylum Pseudomonadota; class Gammaproteobacteria; order Chromatiales; family Chromatiaceae; genus Sedimenticola; species Sedimenticola hydrogenitrophicus. The sequence continues at coordinate 28,930 of NZ_JANIOA010000047.1, read as the reverse complement.
GAATCCCCCGCCTTCAGGCGGGGGAGGATGTCAACCGATGACCGATATCGCCACAGCGTGTTAAGGGCTCGCGCAAAATAAGTTTCGGTATTCGGTCGCAACTGGACCCCGCTGGCGGCGTTACGCTTTTTGCCAAGGGAGCGGGTTTGTCCATGGATGGACTTATGCCGCGGAGGCCATGGATGGCCGGGAGCGGCCATTGCCTGCAAAGCGTGCCTTGCCAGCGTGGCGCCCAGAGTAACCCGGCGACGCCCTCGGTACTGCGAAATTATTCTTGCGCGAGCCCTAACTCATGCCAAAAGCAGGAGGAGAACGTGATGAAACTGACAAGCAACCAAATCCGGGACAACCAGCCCATTCCCGTAGCGAATGCCTTTGGCAAGCATGATGACAGTAGTCATGTAACGCTTGCCGACAACCGGAACCCGGACCTGAGCTGGGATGAAGTCCCCGATGGAACGCGCTCCTTTGTACTGGTCTGCCACGATCCCGATGTACCCAGCAAGCCGGATGACGTGAATCAGGAGGGGCGCGAGGTACCGGCCGATCTGCCCCGGGTCGATTTCTACCACTGGGTGCTGGTGGATATTCCGGCCTCTCAGCGAGAGATCGTCGCCGCGGCCGATGCCGATGGCGTCACGCCAAAGGGGAAGCCGGGCGGCACGTCGCCCGCCGGCGGCATTCGCGGCATCAACAGCTACACCGACTGGTTTGCGGGGGATGCCGACATGGCGGGGGACTACTATGGCTACGACGGCCCCTGCCCGCCCTGGAACGACAGCATTGTGCACCACTACCGGTTCACGCTCTACGCGCTGGATATCGACAGCTGCGGCCTGAGTGGCCGCTTTGGCGGTCCCGAGGCGCTCGCGGCCATCGAGGGTCATGTGTTGGACAGCGCCAGTATCATGGGTACCTATGTGATCAATCCAAGATTGGCCTAGGCGAGTACCGTATGATCGCGTGGGCACAAAAAACGTGCCCACCCTACGTTCCTGCGCCACCCTAATCTACAGTCGCAGATTATGTTGATTTTGATATTGCCACCTTTTGAAAACGACAACGATTTTTTATGAAAAAACTCAGCATTTTCAGCCTGCTTTTGCTTGTCACCGGCTGTGTTTCAAATCCGCCTCAAGAGGGTCAGGCCAACAGATGCGACCTGCCTGAAACGATGGCGGACCATCAGTTCTCCGCCCCCGACCTGGCGCGAATGACACGAGAGGTGAACCGGTTATATGCCTATCCTGACGGCCACGTCCTCAACAGGCGTTGAAAGATAAGGAGATATGCGCCCTGGTAAAAGCCGGTACCATCAAGATTTTCGACCCTGCCAATATAAAACAGAAGCAACCGGAACCGGAACCGGAGAAAGCTATCCTGGCCGAACCGCTCGATGACGGCCTGCTCTACATCGGCATCACACGCTTTGTGGATGACACCGTGACAGAATTAAAAGGGATCTTGAGAAGCGAGGTATTCCATTCTGCCCGCGGCATCGTAATTGATCTCAGAGGCAATCTGGGCGGCACGTTATACAGCGTTAACAAGGTCGCCCAGCTGTTTGGACCAGGCAATTTGCTGATTGGCGAGACAAGAGGCGCCATGCCCGGCAAGTACTATACTGACAAGCAGGCTACGTCAGCCGGATCAGGCAAAGCGACAGTTGTCGTTGTGGATGAAAAGACGTCCAGCGGTGCCGAGCTGTTTGCCGGCTTTATCAAAAATCACCACCTCGGTACGGTCGTTGGAAAGAAAACGGCCGGTGCCGGCCTGGTCAGGACGGTGGCCAGGATCAACAAGGGGGCGATCATGTTGATACCCGTCAATTACCTGTTCGACTCCAACGGCAAGGCGATTGAGGGGAATGGTATTGAGCCGGACATTGTCCTTCCCCAAACCGGGTGCACGGAACATTATCCATATGGCTTGTGCAAAGCGGTGCTGCAGCAAGCGTTGACCATGCAAAATTACCCGTAAGCATTGGGGATAACTGGAAAAGATGAAGATATAGCGCCATGAAGCAGAGAGGGAGCCCTGATGGAACAAAATGACCAAATGCGTTTGGCGATGTGCTGGTATGATGAAGCGCAATGGAAGTTACTGAAGGAACTCGATCCAGACGGCACTGACGACACATATGAAGTGTGGCGGAAGAGTGCCAGCGAAGCCTTCTCGGAATTGCGCGCTTCTGGTCAAGACATCGTGAAGATTTCAATTAGAATTGATGAGTTACTTGCGTGGTGTGAGGAAAACGGTTATGAACCGGTAAGTTCTTCAAGATCAGCGTATGCCGCATTCAAGCTCCAGCAAAATAATGAACGGAATAAAACCTAGTCAGGTTGTCAGGCAAGCAGGGCAAGTACATCTTTAATCGGATGGAGCGAACACCCGCCATGAAGCCGACTGAGCGATGGTAGCAGTCACCTGACAGTTCTCCGGAAGAGGAAGAATCAATGCGAATGATTATTCTGTTGGCGACCTTATTGATAGTCGGTCTGCTGGTGGCCCGCCAATTAAATCTCGGCTCTTCCACTACTACTGGCACCGGCGTTGAGACGACAGAGGAAAGCAACAACAGTAACCCTCCACGGGTCCCAACAAGACCACAGGATGTTCAGGCGTTTGGCGAGCAAATGAATAAGTTCATCAACGATACCGCATCCGAGCGAAAGCAGCGGATTGAACAAGAACAACAATAACCCGGCAGAAAACCGGTAGGGTGGACACGCCTCTTGTGCCCACGAGGTCAGCCACCCTACCCGATTGCCTGCCCATCCGGCGGCACCAGCCGCAGACATTGGGCCAGTTCCATCGCCGCCTGCTCGTCGATGGTCAGGCACACCAGCCGCTCGATGCGCCCTATCGCCTCGGCACGCTCCGCCCCCGACTCCGCCATCCCGGCGATAATCCCGAACAGCGGTTTGGCATGCCCGTTCAGATAGGCGATGGCCAGGTTGGCCGCCAGATGCTGGTGCGGGGGGAAATCACACACGGGCGGGGACTCGGCCAGTAGAGTCACCACCAAGCCACGGCATATCAGTTCGCACAGATCCCGGTCCAGGCCGTTCTCCGACCCCATGAGCCGTCTCAGATCCCCCACCCGGTTGTTACCGTCGGTCAGGATCAGCAGTTTGCGCAGGGACAGGCTCAGCGTCCTTGATCGCTGTTCGAGTTCCTGGCGTCCCGCCGCCGTGCGGACCAGCACCAGTTCATCGTGCAGTGGCATGGCTACTCCGCCAGGGCACGGATTACGTCGTCCAGCAGCTTGACGCTGATGAACACATAGACGGCGCCGAACACCGAAAATACCGAGACCAGCAGGGGGCGCATGCCATCGGGCACCATACCGAGGAACGGCGGCACCAGGTAACCGGCGGCAAAGAAGAGCACCAGCAGAAAAAGATAATCCAGCTTGCGCTTGATCAGCCCGCCCGGTACCCGGGCACGCAGCCGTAGCGCCTGGGACAGGCAGATCGCCATCAGGGCGATGGCCAGCAGGTTGACGCCAAGCGCCAGTAACGGCTCTTCCAATAACTCCATGGTGGTTTGGTCTCCCTTCTCGGATTATTAGTCCGCGAACAGAAAGCAAATTCGGTGCCAGCGATTGTGAAACACCCAAAATCCCCCTGCTGCCGGTCACTTAGGGGATGTGGTGGTTGGCGACGATCGCTACCGGGCGATCAGCGGGTTTCCACTGGTGTGCTATCGGGGACAGGTTGTTAACCAGTCCGATAGGCAGTTTCGGTGACCACACCACAAACGGTACCGGTCATGAGACCGACGGCTATACCGCCTACTACATGATAAAAGAGTGGAGGGGACGGAGGGATTTAAAAATGAACAATTGGCCTAGCTGATTAAAATTCACCCCCTCCCCTTTTTCGCTTCTTTTCCGAATCAGGACGGATGCACATTGCATCCGTCCTGATTGATTTACCGACTGATCTTGGTGATTTTTGTTCCCTCAATACTGACTCCCGCCATCAGTCCTTGCTGACTGAAAATAAACGCATAGGCATCATCCTTCAGTGAGGATGTCGAAAGATTCTTTGCGATCCCTTCGTCAACCACAACAATTGTTGGACCGACGCCAATTTCCCAACCATCGGTCTTTTCAATATAGCGAACAGCCGCATCTGTCATCAAAAACACGGCATATCCGTAGGACTGAGCACCTGCCTGCAGACCCCAGGATCCGGAAACGGAATTATAATAATCAACGACTGTCGAGCCCTTGATCAACTCTCCTTCGCCATAGCTGCCGCCGAACACCAGCCCAGCCTTTACGATATTCGGGAAGACGAGTATCGCCTTGGCGGTGCGCGAAATGTCCTCGGCAAGAGAATTGGTTTTATAGAGCCTCTGCAAGGCCTGCTGGGAATCCTTATCCAGATCCTCGGCCGTTGCAGCGCTTGCGGTATTCATTATTCCCAGCGAAAAGATTGATAGAGTTGCAACCATGAACGCAAAGACATTGCCACGTATGCTGTTCATTTTATACCCCTCCCTGCTAGGGATTCGGAAACCTTCGATAGTGATACCTGCTTACAATCACGAGCAGTCCATCTAGCATTTTCAGACAGCCTACCGGACACTCGACGCTGATATTATCACTGCAAGGTCCAGTCACCCCGCCATCTGTCGTCTAAAAAATAGTCCGCTCCAGTAAGGAATACAAGGCGGCTTAACGGTCGGAAAATAAAGTAAACGGGGACATTAGCCTTCCCCGCTCACTCCTATACTCCTTTACTCTTCTAACTTTTACCCGGTACAGAGGGTGACAAATGCGCGGCCGGCGCACGACGCATTGGATCCCCATTCTCCCATTTCCGGGAATCCCTCCCAATTCTGCGATAGCCGGGACAGGCATGTCGCACAGCCGTGGGGCTTACGCACCCGGGGACAACCGGAAATGGCTTGTCCATATCAACCTTATTCTGTTGATTTTAATGGCTAATATCACTTGATCAGGTCCATTGGCCGGCCTGGATAAAAACCCTGATTTTAGTGCAGTTTCTGGCTCGCATATTGCACGCACGTAGCCATATCGATAAAGCATTGCGAGGTGCCGCGTGAAATTTCAACTGGTCCGTTATTTTACAATCGCCAGTCTGGTGGTGTTCTTGATTGTGGCCTTTTCGCTCAATTTTGTGCAAAACAGGATTCAAACGGCTGCGCTGGTTGAGCAGGAGGAAAACCAGAACATCAACATGACCCGGGTGATATCCAACTCCATCTGGCCAGAGTTTGATTTCCTCATCAACAGATCCGGCACAGTCTCGACCGAGTCATTGAAAAAACATCCGGAGATGCAACGCATCTTCAATCTCACCACGTCCCTCTTGAAAGGGTTGCCGGTGATCAAGGTGAAAGCGTTCAACCTGGAGGGACGGACGGTATTCTCCACCCAGAACAGCCAGGTGGGGGAAGACAAGAGCCAGAACTCCGGGTTTCTCTCTGCCAAAAACGGCGTACCGGCCAGTGCGCTCTCCCATCGCGACACCTTTGACGCATTTGACGAAACGATCAGCGATCGTGACGTCGTCTCCAGTTACATACCGGTATACAACCCGAAGACGGGGAAGCTGGAAGGTGTGTTCGAGATCTATTCCGATGTAACCCGCTTTCTGGCCAAGTTGCGTGAAACCCAATACATGGTGGTGGCCGGCATCGCCGGTCTTTTGGGACTGCTGTTTATCGCCCTGCTGGTTATCGTGAAACGGGCTGATCAGATCATTAAACAGCAGGATATAGAGAATCAGAAGTCACGTATGCAGATTGCCCAGTCGGAAAAGATGGCATCCCTGGGCCATATGGTGGCGTCGGTTGCCCACGAGCTCAATACGCCGCTCGCCTTCACCCGCAGCAATATGGAACTGGCGGTAGAAGGTCTGGACAATCTGCGGCTGCCGAGCAGCTATGGCAGACAATTGATCAATTTTGCCAAATCGAGACGCAGCAAAGATTCAACCGGCATCAACATAAAATATACGCACAAGCTGCTCAGGGAAACTGACGGTTATGAGGAGTTGACGGAGATTGAAGATCTGATCGAAATGCTTGCACAAACACAAAGTGGCCTGGCACAGATGTCGGAGCTGGTTTCTCACTTGAAGAAGTTTACCCGGATCGATCAGAACAGTGTGGTGGATTTCAATCTTAATAACTGTCTGGAAAATGTTCTCTATATTGCGCGCAGCACCATTCCGGAACATATAACCATCCATCGTGATTTTGGCGAATTGCCCCTGATCGAGTGTATGCCGTCACAGTTAAACCAGGTATTCATCAATCTGATCAACAACGCCGCCCATGCCGTCGATCCCGTCAATGGCACTATCTCGATACGCAGCTTCGTGGATGACGGCTATATCAAGGTGGAAGTCGAGGACAACGGCACCGGTATACCGGAGAAAAACCTGGAGTCCATATTTGAGGCTTACTTCACCACCAAAGGTGTCGAGGAAGGCACCGGGCTCGGCCTATCGATATCAAAGGAGATCGTTGAACAACACCATGGTGTGATCGGTGTCCGGTCAAGCGTCGGTAAAGGCACCACGTTTACGGTTCAATTGCCTGTCCAGACGGAATCCGGAAACAGGAAGGCCGCCTGATAACCCAACAATCAACAGAGTGATATCGACATGACGCAAGCCCTTCAATCCGTCCTCTTCGTCGACGATGAACCGCATATTCTGAACACCATGAGGTGGCTGTTCAAACGGCAATACAACGTATTGGTTGCCGACAGTGGTGCCAAGGCCATTGAGATACTGAAACAGCAGAAGGTCGACGTGATCGTCAGCGATCAGAAGATGCCGGGCATGACGGGTGTGGAAGTCCTGCACCAGGCAAAAGAGTTATGCCCGGCCAGTATGCGCATTCTGTTGACCGGGTACTCCGATTTTGATGCCACGGTCGGCTCCGTGAACAAGGGAGAGATATTCCGCTTTGTACAGAAGCCATGGGTAAACAGGGAGTTGAAGGAGGTGGTCAATCTGGCGGCCGATTCCGCCTCACACACTGCCAGCGATATTATAAAAAGTTTCAAGACAAGCCCTGGCGCCTACGCCGAACCGAATGACGCGATGACTGACATTGATAATCCGGCCGTCCTGGTGCTGGATGGTGACCGGGAGAGCAGTGTTCACATCCGCGATAGCCTGATCAATCGTAGCCAGGTGTTCTATACCCATGACATGGAAGCGGCTCTCAACCTGCTCGAGAAAGAGTCTATCGGCGTCATCGTCTCCGAGACCCGGATCGGCCGGAACGACGTCACCTCGATGATCAAACTGCTCAAGCACTATCATCCGGATATCGTCAGTATCGTCATGACCAACTGCAATGATGCGAATACGGTGATTGACCTGATCAACGAGGGGCAGATCTTCCGTTTTCTGACCAAACCGGTGAAACATGGCATGTGTCGACTCTGTATTGAGGCCGGCCTGCGCAAACATAAAGAACTGAAGGCCAATCCCAATCTGGCGAAACGCCACATTGTCGACAAGCACACCCTGGCGGTACGCATTACCGGCGAAACAGAGGGGACAGCTGAGCAGGCACACTCAACCAACCTCTCCGCCGCGTCGGTCAGTAGTGGATTTTTTGCATCGATGATCAATCGCATCAGGGGATTGCGCACCAGCCGTGCCGGCTAGATCAACCCGGCATTGCGGGTTTAAACCCAGGTTGTTTCCATCATCACGAAAGCCGTCTGGTCAGAACAGCCACAGCGGACTCTCCCCTTCCGCCCGATCCTCGCCCTGGGCGATCCGGAAACAGTCCTCGGCATGTTGCCCGGCTAGGGCCACCACCTCCGGGTCGAGTTTTCCGCTCAGCGCAAACTTTTCGAGAATGGACAACACTGCACCGATCTGCATGCCGGCCCGGTAGGGCCGGTCCTGCACCAGGGCCTGAAAGACATCGGCCACGGCGATGATCCGCGCCTCGACGCACAGGTCCAGCTCCCGGGGATGGAAGGGGTAGCCGGCGCCGTTCAGCCCCTCGTGATGGAACGCCGCCCAGTTGGCGATCTCGTCGAGTCCCTTGATATGGCGCAGGATCTCGAAGGTCTCGTAGCTGTGCTGGTTCATGATGGAACGCTCCAGCTCGTTCAGCGGTCCCGCCTTCTCCAGGATACTGTCCGGCATGTGCAACTTGCCCAGGTCGTGCAGCAGGCCGGCGATCTCGATCTTCTCGCACTGTTCGGCCGGCAGGCCGCGGGTCGCCGCCAGGTAGCGGGCCAGAGCGGCCACCCGGACCGAGTGCTGGGCGGTGAACGGGCTCTTCTGATCGACGATATAGGCCAGGATCAGCGACAGCTGCTTGACCTGGGCGATGCTCAACCGCTCGCTGCTGCCGAACCGCCCCATGTCCCACACGTAGCGGGTCACATGCCGGTCCTCCAGGGCGATCCAGAACGCCTCCGACCGCTCGGCCTGTTGAAAGACCTCGACCATCGACGGATCGAAATAGCGGTCGCCATAACCGGCGATGGATTTCACCACCTCCTCCCGGGCCAGCAGGATATCGGTTTCGTAATGGGCGACGGCCAGGACATCGATACGGTCGGAGAGGAAGATGAGGTTGGCCATCCGCTTGTCCCGATCGCTGATATCCAGCCGCCGAAGCTCCTCCCAGGGTGTGTGGTGATAGAGGATGGGGGTGGCGAAGGCGGCCAGTGGCGCAAAGTCCTTCAACAGGCGGTAGCCGATCTCGCAATGGATGTGGGCATCGCTCCAGTCGAAGTGGTTGACCAGGCTGGTGTGCATCTGTTCGGTGGAGACGCCGCAGTCGTGCAGCAGCCCCAGCTCGAAGGCGAACTGGATCTCCTGCTCGCTCCAGCCGAGTTGATGCGCCAGCTGACCGGCGATATAGCCCACCCGCTTGCCGTGGTTGGTATCGTTCATGCCCACTTGCGAGACCGCCGACTCGATGGCAAAAATCATCTGACGAAGATCGATGGTCAGCGTGGCGTATGAACTCATTACAGCACCGGAGGCAGCCCGCACAGTCAGGATACAGTCTATCCCCCTTCGGGGATTTTGGCCGTGTTAACTGCCTAACAGTTGACCTGCCCCAAGAACCTTGTCGACTGCCGAGAATTTACTTATGACCGGGGAAAAAGAGTCTGCACCCGCCCCTGCCGCCGGCGCGGGCGTCGGTAGCAGCCGGTGGAAGAAGCCTGTTCCGGGGTTCCTCCGGACCGGCCCCCTGGCGGGACCCTGGCGCCCCGCCCTACTTGATGGCGCTCAGGATCAACACCGGCATGTCAAAGGCGACCGCCCCCTCCGCTGTCAGGAAGGGCCGGAAGGACTCCTCCGCCTCGGCCGCCAGCCGCCCGAACTGGTATGCATCGAGCAGTCCCCCCAGAGTCCAGGCGCAGGCCCGCTCGGTGGAGACCAGGGCCTCCACGGAGGGAAACACGACCTGGCCGTCATGCCGGTCGACCGTCACTGCCCGGCGCCCCGAGTCGGTAATGCCAGCCGTTTCAGCGCGGGCCACCAGGAGTTCCCGGTGTCCGCAGCTAAAGGGGGCACGGAACGCCTCGGCCACCCCGTCACCGAACAGCCGATGCAACAGTTCGGCCAGCACCGCGTAGCCGGGGGAGTGATCCAGCGCGTCGCAGACCGCGACGGCCAGATGCCCGCCGGGCCGCAGTACCCGCAGCATCTCCCGCAAGGCGGCCGCCTGGTCCTCGAAGAACATGAATCCGAACTGGCTGACCACCCGGTCAAAACTGTCATTCTGGTACGGGATCGCCTCGGCCCGCCCCTGCCGCCAATCGATGGGGACACCTTTTTGCCGGGCGACGTCGAGCATCTCCGGGTTGATATCCAGCCCGCTGACCTCACCATCCGCACCCGCGCGGGCGGCCGCGGCACAGGCCAGCACCCCGGTACCGCACGCCACGTCCAGCACCCGGTCTCCCGGGCCGACTTTCGCCGTATCGGCCAGGACATCACCCCATTGGCGGAACAGCGCCGGGACAAAGTGCCGCTCGTAAACCTCCGCCGGGGAGCCTGAGTATTGACTGTTCATGGACCACCTCCTGTCGGTATGTCGCATTGACGGACAAGTATCAGCATGCCAATTGAGTCTCGCGGGAGTAAGGGGCAAAATGGTCAGAAGCGAGGCGATTCAGCCAGCATGGGAGGGAATATGCCCGATCAAGGGACGATCCATATCAGCCTGGTGGCCACCCCCGAGGTGGATGTCTCCGCCCTGGGCGGCCTGCACGGCGTGCTCAACAGCTTCGCCCACATGGTGCCGGGTTCCGTCGCCTTCCAGGCCAGGGTGGTGGTACCGGACTCGTTCTGGGAGCAGGCCGCGCCGGACGACGGCGTCATCTACAATGTCATGGGCATGCCGTTGCCGCTACAATTCCGCCTCAGCGAGGTGACACGGACCGATGTACTGATCATTCCCTCCCTCTACCTGCTGACCCCGGACTGGCCCGCCGATCCCTACCCCGACCTGACCGCGTGGATCATCCGCATGCATCGCCAGGGCAGCCTGATCTGCTCCGCCTGCACCGGCGCCATGCTGCTGGCGGAGACCGGGCTGCTGGACGGTTATGAGGCCACCCAGCACTGGGCCTTCGAGGCCCTTTTCCGCCGCCATTTTCCCAAGGTCCGGCTGAATATCGACAAGGTGCTGCTCACCACTGGCGCCTCGGAGCGCATCGTCATGTCCGGCGCGTCGGCCGCCTGGCATGACCTGGTACTCCACCTGATCGGACGCTACGCGTCGCCCCAGGCGGCGCGGGCCATTGCCAAGTATTTCCTGCTCAGTAGCCATCTCGACGGACAGGCCCCGTATGTCATGTTCCAGGAGCACCGCCGGCATGGCGACGGCCCGATCCTCGCGGCACAGCAGTGGCTGCAGCAGCACAGCCACCAGCCTCGCCCGCTGGAGCGCGCACAGCAGGCCTCCGGCCTCGCGGCCCGAACCTTCAACCGCCGCTTTCACAAGGCGACCGGACTCAGTCCCATCCGCTATCTGCAACAGTTGCGGATCACCCGGGCCAAGGCGGAACTGGAGGGCACGGACGACCCGGTGGACGAAATCAGCTGGCGGGTGGGTTACGAGGATCCGGCCTTCTTCCGCCGGCTGTTCAAGCGCATCACCGGCATGACGCCGAAGCGGTACCGCCGGACCTTTAAGCTGCGCGACCCCGGCCGGGGATAGCAGTGGTCCGCGGGGCACAACAATGAGCCCGTTCTGCCCGGCAGCGACCCCGTTCCGAACCTTGGCGAATCAGAGCCCGTTCCGTGCCAGGATGTAGGCCAGGGCGAACGGGATCACCAGCAGGCTGCCGAGGTTGCCCAGCATCACGATCGAGGCCACCTTGCGCGGCTCCTGGTTGTACTTCTCCGCCACCATGAAGTTGAGCACCGCCGGCGGCAGCACGCTGAACACCAACAGTTGGCCATATTGCAGCGCCGGTAGGTCGAGCAAGGGGGTGATCAGCAGCACAATGATCAGGCCGGTGGCGGGACAGACCAGGGCGCCGATGACGCCGATGCGCCAGTCGCGCAGATCGACTCCGGTCAGGCGCACCCCCAGCGAGAACAGCATCAGCGGAATCGCCACCTGCCCCACCATCTCGATGGAGACCGACAGCACCTCGGGCAGCACCCAGCCGGTGAGGCTGAAGGCGACACCGGCCACCGTGGCCAGCACCATGGGAATACGCAGGATGCCGATCAGCGAGGTGCGGTGATCCAGCATCTTCATGCCGACGCTGAAGTGCAGGGTGTTCTCGACAATGAACAGCACCACCGCGGCAGGCAAGGCCGCCTCGCCGAAGGCGAACAGGGCCAGCGGCAGCCCCATGTTGCCGGAGTTGGAGAACATCATCGGCGGCACGAAGGTCTTGGGCTCGTAGTGCAGCAGCCGGGCCACGCCCCAGGCCAGCAGACCGGAACCCAGCACCACCGCCAACGACGCCAGCGCCAGTTCCCGATAGGCCCCCAGTTCGAAACTCTTCTGCGACAGCACATAAAAAATCAGCGCCGGCACAAAGATATCCAGGTTGAGCTGGTTGGCGGCGGCCATGTCCGGGGCGTGGCGGCGGCCGTAGAGATAACCCACCAGCACGATGGCGAAAATGGGGAAGACGATACTGAAGATCTGTTGCATGGATGGAACGACCTGAATGCCGGAGACGGTTCTTTTTTTGAGGCGCTAGTATCCCTGTTTAAACGGCGAAAAACCAGCGCCCGGGCCGGGCGGGGCTAGGTCATCCAAACAGGCAACAACTTACCTGATACCCATCATACCTAGCCATACTCGGATACCGTTTATTTAAGCCGCGAATGAACGCGAGGAGTGGTACAGGGATGCACCGTTTACGAACCTGAGGATAGAATGATGCGGTTCGCAAGCTCACCGGCATCCTACCCAGGGACATCGTGGTTTGTAGCCGATGGGGTGAACCGGCGAACCCCAACAGGCTTATTCGCGTTCATTCGCGTTCATTCGCGGCTAACATTTTTTCGCAAGACGGCTGAATCAGCTGGGTGTCCGGGTAGGCTACTGGATGCACGGACAGCGGCTCTCAAACCGTCATCCCCAGCAGCGACTGGATGGCGATGGAGGTGGCGGCGGCGCGGTTGTCCACCTGGATCTTGCTGTAGATCTGCTCCAGGTGCTTGTTGACGGTGCGTGGACTCAACGTAAGGATCTCGCCGATTTCGCGATTGGTCTTGCCCTGTGCCACCCACAGCAGCACCTCGGCCTCACGCTTGGTCACCGGCAGGGCCGCCTCCAGTACCTTGGGGTCGAGCAGCTGGTGCTGATCGACGATGCGCAGCAGGTGCTCGTCGGCATGTACCGTCTTGAAATAACGGATGATCAGGGGCCGCCGGGTGGTGTGAACAATCAGATCCTGGGCCGTATCCCGGCCACCGATCCACTCCCTGATCTGACCGCTGAGGACAAACTCACCGACCGCCACCTCGATGCCGTTGCCGGCCAGCAGCTCCCGCGTCTCCGGGGTGGTCCACAGCACCGCTCCCCGGTCGTTGACCGAGAGAACGTGCTGACGCGCGGAGTCCAGCGCCTCGCGGGCATCGCTGATCAGGTGGGCACTGCGCACATGGGCGGTGATGCGCGCAAGCAGCTCGTCGGGATTGATCGGTTTGGTGATGTAGTCGGTGCCGCCATGCTCGAAGGCCTTGACGATGTGCTCGGGCTCGCTCAGGCCGGTCATGAACAGGATCGGCGTCAGCGGCAGCAAGCAGCGCATCTGGCGGCAGCTTTCAAAACCGTCCATCACCGGCATCAGCGCATCCATCAGCACCACGTCCGGCTGTATCCGGGCGACGATATCCAGCGCCTGCTGGCCGTTGAGCGCCACCAGCACGGTGTAGCCGCCCAGCTGCAGCGCGGTATGAATCATGCCCAGGGAGTCGGGCGAGTCGTCGACCACCAGCACGATGGGATTGTTTCGGTCAAGCGGCATGGTTGAACTCCCGAACGGTGCGCACGAGACCCTCGAGATCACAGGCCTCGGCATGGGTCTTGAGGTAGCCCAGCAGCGCGGAGCCGCCGTAGCGCGTCTCCAGCTCCTCCAACTTCTCCAGCACGCCATTGAGATAACCGATCTTGGCCAGGGAGATCAGCTCGTCGAGCTCGGCCTGTTCAGGTGCGGGCGCAGGCTCGCCCGTCCCCGGGACCGGTGGTGATAGCGTTGTTTCAACGACCTTCGGCGTATCGAACACCCAGGTCAGATCCAGGGCACTGCCGATCTTCTCCAACAGGTTCTCCAGGTTGATCGGTTTGATCAGATACTCGTTGTGCAGCCGGCTGGTGAGCTCTTCACGCTGGTTTTCGATGGCATTGCCGGAGAGCATGAAGATCGGCGCCTCCACCCCCTGACCACGCAGCCGCTGCGCCAGCTCCCAGCCACCCATCAGCGGCATGCGCACATCCAGCAGATAGAGGTCAATCGGCTCGCGCCCGGCGATCGCCAGCCCCTGCCTTGCGGATTCGGCATCGTGCAGGCGGAATCCCAGGGGGCTCAGGAAATCGCGGATCAGCGCCCGGTGCCAGGGTTCGTCATCCACCACCAGCAGGACCTTTCGTGGCCCGGTGTAGCCGAGAATACGCTGTCGGGTTACCGGCGGGCGGCTGGGCTTGTAGACGAACGGCAACATGATGGAGAGGGTGAAGTCGCTACCCACGCCATATCGGCTGCTGAGCGCCAGGTCGCCCCCCATCAGGGTGCAGAGCAGCCGGGAGATGGTGAGGCCCAGGCCGGTACCGGTGACCGAGCGTGTCTCCTCGTTCTGGATGCGCTCGAACGGGGCGTAGATGCGCTCCCGGTCATCTTCCCTGATGCCGATACCGGTATCGCTGACGGTAAATTTGGCGACCTCGTTGCGATAACTGATCTGGAAGCGCACCCGGCCGGCGTGGGTGAACTTGACGGCGTTGGAGAGCAGGTTGGTAAGGATCTGCCGCAGACGCTTCTCGTCGGTGAGGACGTGGTTGGGCAGTTCGCTGTCACAGCGGTATTCGAACCGCAGATGCTTGGCCTGGGCCTGCACCGCGAACGTTTCGGCCAGCTGCTCGACCAGCGTGTGCAGATTGACCTCGTCGCGGTGGATGTCGACGCGCCGTGCCTCGATCTTCGAAATCTCCAGCAAACCCTCGATGACATCGGAGAGGTGTTCGCCATTGCGATGGATCACCTCGGCCGCCTTGCGATTGCGCGCTGCCAGCTGTACGTCCGCCTTCAGCAGTTGCGCGTAACCGAGCACAGTATTGAGCGGCGTACGCAGTTCGTGACTCACCCCGGACAGGTAGCGGCTCTTGGCCTGGTTGGCGGTGACCGCCACCTCCTTGGCATCCTGCAGTTGCCGAGCCGTCAGTTCATGGGCCGCCACCTCGCGGCGCAACAGCGCGGTATGGTGCAGCGAATCCTCCAGCGCCTTGCGCTTGCTATCCTGCGCCAGCACGTAGAGCCACACCAGCACGCCGTTGACAATAAACAGCAACAGGAAGGTCTTGCCCAGCGCCGAGCCGGTGATCGCAGCCTGCGGCGCCGATGCGTAGTCGCCGGAGTGATAGACGATGAAGAACAGCCCGGCAATCACCAGGCTGGTCACCACCAGGATGACCAGGAAGTGGATCACCGTGGCGTGCAGCCGCAATCCCCAGGCCTGGGGAAACAGGCGGCCGAAGGTCTGGCTGAACTGCGCCTGCAGATGGGCCTGCGGCCGGCAGCGGTCGCGACAACTGGCATCCAGGGCACAGCAGAGCGAACAGACATCGCCACCGTACACCGGACAGGCGAGCATGTCCGGGTGCTCGAACCGGTTGGCGCAGATGGCGCAGTCCACCGTATGCTCCTGGCACTCATGGACCGGCGACTCATACTCCCGGGCCAGGTAGTAGCGCCCCCCGGTCAGCCAGGCGATGAGCGGGGCGGTGATAAACGGGATGAACAGGGAAATGAACGGCGCCAGCGCCTTGAAGGTCGGCCCCAGCAGACCCAGTTGTCCGACCATGCCGAGCAGCGAGGCAATCGCCATGGAACCCACGCCCACCGGATTGATGTCGTAAAGCCGGCCACGCTTGAATTCCATCTGCCGGGGGCGCAGGCCCAACGGCCGGTTGATCACCAGATCGGCCACCAGCGAGCCCATCCAGGCCAGCACCAGGGTGGAATAGGTGATCAGGATACTCTCGAACGCCTGATACAGCCCCAGTTCCATCAGCAGCAGGGCGATGGCGACGTTGAAGAAGAGCCAGACGATGCGCCCCGGGTGATGGTGGGTGAGGCGGGAAAAGAAGTTGGACCAGGCGAGCGAACCCGCGTAGGCGTTGGTGACGTTGATCTTGAGCTGGGAGATGATGACGAAGGTGGCCGCCAGCACCAGCGCCACTTCCGGCTGGCTGGTGATGTAGCTGAAGGCGACCAGGTACATGTGGGAGGGGTCGTCGGCCAGCTCCGCCGCCACTCCGTGCTTGAGCGCCAGCACCGCCAGAAAGGAGCCGGCCAGCAGCTTGAGCACCCCGAACAGGGTCCAGCCCGGTCCGGACAGGGTGAGCGCCAGCCACCATTTGCCCGTGCCCTCCTGTGCCTTGGGCAGGAAGCGCAGGAAATCCACCTGTTCCCCGTTCTGGGCGATCAGCGGAAAGATCACCGCGGCCGCGGCGCCGAACAGCAACAGGTCGAAACCGCCCTCGCCGGCCGCCTCCAGACCGGTGAACCGGGTCCATTCCGAGACCGCCTCCGCGTGATGGTAGAGGATGAACAGCAGCGGCGCGAGCTGCAGCACGATCCACAGCGGCTGGGTCCACAACTGAAAGCGGCTGATACGGGTGATGCCGTGGGTCGCCAATGGAATCACCATCAGCGCGCTGACCACATAACCCCACGCCAGGGGAATCCCCAGCAGCAGTTGCAGGGCCATGGACATGATCGCCGCTTCCAGGGCGAAGAAGATAAAGGTGAACGAGGCGTAGATCAGCGAGGAGATGGTGGAGCCGATGTAACCGAAACCGGCACCCCGGGTCAGCAGGTCGATATCCAGGCCCGAGCGCGCGGCGTGGTAGCAGATGGGCAGGCCAAACAGGAAGATCAGGGTACAGACCACCCCGATCGCCCACAGTGAGTTGCCGAAACCGTACTGCAGGGTGATGGCGCCGCCGATCGCCTCCAGGGCGAGGAAGGAGACGATGCCCAGGGCGGTGTTGGCGACCCGCGCATCGGACCACTTGCGCGCCCGGGTCGCGGTAAAACGCAGGGCAAAATCCTCCAGTGTCTCGTTCGCCACCCACTGGTTATAGCGGCGTTTGGTCGGGTTGATCACTGGGGGAGACGCCATCTTGTGCATCATCTCGTCGCTTATCGTTTCGCCATGCACCCTTTTGGGGCGCCCTACCCTAGGTTCTCACCAAGCCAGTGACCATACGTCATTTGACGTATGCCGCTGAGTGTAACGCCGCATGGCGATTCAATCGGCCCGGGGAGAGACTGGAACCGTAAAAAAACAGGCGCCCGGCTACCGGGAAAGCAATTCCAGTGCCAAATCATAAGCAACCCAACATTTTCCAAGATTGTGGAGAGTCCGAGATGAAAACGAGTTACCTGAAAAGCAGCCTGGTATCCATGGCCATCACGCTCGCGGGGATGAGCGGCGCGCAAGCCGCGGAGACCATCAAGGTGGGAATCCTGCATTCCCTCTCCGGCACCATGGCGATCAGTGAAACCACACTGAAGGACACCATGCTGATGCTGATCGACGAACAGAACAAGAAAGGCGGCCTGCTCGGCATGCAGCTGGAACCGGTGGTGGTCGATCCCGCCTCCAACTGGCCGCTGTTTGCCGAGAAGGCGCGCGAGCTGTTGAGCCAGGAGAAGGTGGCCGCCATCTTCGGCAACTGGACCTCGGTATCGCGCAAATCGGTACTGCCGGTGGTGGAGGAGCTGAACGGCCTGCTGTTCTATCCGGTGCAGTACGAGGGCGAGGAGTCGTCGAAGAACGTCTTCTACACCGGGGCGGCCCCAAATCAGCAGGCGATCCCGGCGGTCGATTACCTGATGAACGACATTGGCGTGAAACGCTGGGTGCTGGCCGGTACCGACTATGTCTACCCGCGCACCACCAACAAGATCCTGGAGGCCTATCTGAAGGCCAAGGGTGTGGCCGACAAGGACATCATGATCAACTACACCCCGTTCGGTCACTCCGACTGGCAGTCCATCGTCTCCGAGATCAAGAAGTTCGGCTCCACCGGGGTGAAGACCGCCGTGGTCTCCACCATCAATGGCGACGCCAATGTCCCGTTCTATAAAGAGCTGGGCAATCAGGGCCTCTCGGCCGAGGATATTCCGGTGGTGGCCTTCTCGGTGGGTGAGGAGGAGCTCTCCGGTATTGACACCAAACCGCTGGTGGGTCACCTGGCGGCCTGGAACTACTTCATGAGCGTGGACGCCGAGGCCAACAGCGGCTTTATCGACGCCTGGAAGAGCTTCATCAAGAACGACAAGCGGGTCACCAACGATCCGATGGAGGCCCACTACATCGGCTTCAACATGTGGGTGAAGGCGGTTGAGAAGGCCGGCACCACCGACTCGGACGCCGTACAGCAGGCGATCATCGGCGTCTCGGTGCCCAACCTGACCGGCGGTTACTCCGCCATGCTGCCCAATCACCATGTCACCAAGCCGGTGCTGATCGGCGAGATCCAGGAGAACGGCCAGTTCGAGGTGGTGTGGCAGACCTCCGGTCTGGTGGCCGGGGATGCCTGGTCCGACTTCCTCCCCGGCTCCCGGGACATCATCGCGGACTGGCGGACACCGCTGGCCTGCGGCAACTACAACGTCAAGACCGCGAAATGTTCCGGTCAGAACTACGAGTAACGTCGTACCACTGATACTTGTTATGCAAGTGTGACCAGGCCGGTCCAGTCGGACCGGCCTGATCCCGACCACCAGAGAACGTTGAAGCATAAAAACATGGCTCTATCCCAGTTAGTTGTTGGTGTTGATCAAGCTTGGTGAATCACCCCGTAGGAGCACCTCTGGCGCGAAGGTTTTCGCGGCGAAGCGACGCACAAGGAAGTGCTAATGCCGCGGGAGGCAGGATGCCGGGAGCGGCCACTCCTACAAAAGTACGGTCCCTCATGCAACACCTAACTGGTATCTAGCTAAAAAACATTGGTGGCCTTTATGAAACCCTATAACCCAGAGCAAATAAGTAGGCACATGTCACGGCTTTTAAACTGGATACTGCTGCTTGCCTGCCTCACTGCAGGTCAGCTCTCTGCGCTATACGCCGCCGAAAGCGACACGCCGCTGCATGCGGCGGCCGAATTGTTCAAGTCAAAAAAGTTCGACCAAAAATACCAGGCCATTCAACTGCTGGAGTCCGACGGCAGCGAACAGGCGAAAGAGATCCTTGTCGCCCTGATGGATAGCCGGCTCTACACGCTGAAGCGTGACCAGCGGCTGATTATGCTTGGGCGCCGCAGCGGGAGCCCCGGCGCGGTCGATGCGCTCACCGGCGACTCCGTGGGCGATGTCGCCCGGGGCGCGATGAACAAAATCACCCTGAACAACCGCATGCGCAGCCAGATACGCAATGCCCTGGCGATGCTGGATCTGCGCAACCCGGATAGGCTAAAACGCCTCGCCGCCGTCAACCAGCTGCTGGACCGTCCCGACGCCGCGAGCGCCGCGTTGATTCAGTCCCTGCTGGAACAGGAGAGCGACGAACAGATCCGTGAAGCGATGGAGATCGTCATCGCCCTGGGGAAACTGAGTTCGGGTGACAAAACCGAACGCCTCGCCGCCGTCGAATTGCTGGACGGCAATATCCATCCGGCGGTGCGCAACGGCCTGCTGAAACTGCAGCAGAGTACCGACGACGAGGCATTCGCCGCCGAGATCAAACAGGTACTGGACAATATAAAGGCCACACTGCAGTTCTACAGCCTGGTCGAGAACATCTTCTTCGGCCTCAGCCTCGGCTCGGTGCTGGTGCTGGCCGCCATCGGCCTGGCCATCACCTTCGGCGTCATGGGGGTGATCAACATGGCGCACGGCGAACTGATCATGCTCGGCGCCTACGCCACCTATGTCATGCAGCTGCTGATGCCGGAGCATATCGGCGCCGCGCTGCTGCTCTCCATACCGGTCGCCTTCGTCATCTCCGGGCTGGTCGGCATCGGCATTGAACGGGGTGTGATCCGTTTTCTCTACGGCCGCTCCCTGGAGACCCTGCTGGCCACCTTCGGCATCAGCCTGATCCTGCAGCAGACGGTGCGCTCCATCTTCTCCCCGCTCAACCGCTCGGTGGAGGCGCCGAGCTGGATGAGCGGCAGCTGGGAGATCAACAGCGCCCTCTCCCTTACCCTGAACCGGCTCTATATCATCGCCTTCTGCCTGCTAGTGTTCGCCGCGCTGTTCCTGGTACTGAAAAGAACCCCGCTGGGACTGCAGGTGCGGGCGGTGTCGCAGAACCGGGCCATGGCCCGCGCCATGGGGGTGCGCTCGGAGTGGGTGGACGCCATGACCTTCGGTCTCGGCTCCGGCATCGCCGGGGTGGCCGGGGTCGCCCTCAGCCAGCTGACCAACGTGGGCCCCAACCTGGGCCAGTCCTACATCATCGACAGCTTCATGGTGGTGGTGTTCGGCGGCGTCGGCAACCTCTGGGGCACCCTGGTGAGCGGCATGGGGCTGGGCATCGCCAACAAGTTTCTCGAACCCTGGTCCGGCGCCGTGCTGGCCAAGATCCTGGTGCTGGTGTTCATCATCCTGTTTATCCAGAAACGGCCGCGCGGACTGTTCCCGCAGAAAGGCCGGGCGGCGGAGGGCTGAGTCATGGGGCTGCTGAAGCTGTTGCAACAGGATCGTGGCGGCCAGGTGTTCCTGGGCCTGCTGGCGCTGGCCGCCGTGCTGGTGCCGCTGCTCAACCAGCTGCTGCCCGAGAGCCATGCGCTGCACCTCTCCACCTACACCGTCACCCTGCTGGGCAAGTATCTCGCCTTCGCCCTGCTGGCGATCGCCGTGGACCTCGCCTGGGGCTATCTGGGCATACTCAGTCTCGGCCACGGCGCCTTCTTCGCCCTCGGCGGCTACGCCATGGGCATGTACCTGATGCGCCAGATCGGCGAGCGCGGCGTGTATGGCGACCCGGTGCTGCCGGATTTCATGGTGTTCCTCAACTGGGACGCCCTGCCCTGGTTCTGGTACGGCTTCGACATGTTCTGGTTCGCCGCCCTGATGGTGATGCTGGCGCCCGGCCTGCTGGCGTTTGTGTTCGGCTGGCTGGCCTTTCGCTCGCGGGTGACCGGGGTCTATCTCTCCATCATGACCCAAGCCCTGACCTATGCCCTGATGCTCGCCTTCTTCCGCAACGAGATGGGCTTTGGCGGCAACAACGGGCTGACCGATTTCAAGGAGCTGCTCGGCTTCGATCTGCAGGCGGACAGCACCCGCATCGGGCTATTCGTGGTGACCGCGCTGATGCTGGCCCTGGGCTATATCGTCTGCCGGGCCATTGTCCAGTCCCGACTGGGACGGGTGGCGGTGGCGGTGCGCGACGCGGAAGACCGCACCCGCTTTGTCGGTTACCGGGTGGAGCATGTGAAGCTGGCCATCTTCACCTTCTCCGCGGTACTGGCCGGCATCGCCGGGGCCCTCTACGTGCCCCAGGTGGGCATCATCAACCCGGGGGAGTTCTCCCCGCTCAACTCCATCGAGATCGTCATCTGGGTGGCCGTAGGTGGACGCGGCACCCTGTACGGCGCCGCCGCCGGCGCCCTGATGGTCAACTATGGCAAGACCTACCTGACCGGGGCCCTGCCGGAGGTGTGGCTGTTTGCCCTCGGCGCGCTGTTCGTGCTGGTCACCATCCTGCTGCCCCGGGGGCTGATCGGCCTGATGAAACGAAGAGGCGCAACCTCATGAATTCACTGGACAACCTGCGAGCGGTGATGCGGCGTGACCGGGTATTCGATTTCATGCTGCAGACCACCGGGCTGGAGGTGGATCTGAGCCACGGCACCATCCTCTACCTGGAGGATATCTCGGTCAGCTTCGACGGCTTCAGGGCGATCAACGACCTGAACCTCTATATCGACGCCGGCGAGCTGCGCTGCATCATCGGTCCCAACGGCGCCGGCAAGACCACCATGATGGACATCATCACCGGCAAGACTCGACCGGACAAGGGCAGCGCCCACTTCGGACAGAACATCAACCTGCTGCAGCTCAGCGAACCGGAGATCGCCCAGGCGGGAATCGGCCGCAAGTTCCAAAAACCGACGGTATTCGAGTACCACACGGTATTCGAAAACCTGGAGCTCTCCATGGCCGGGGAGCGGCGCATCTGGCCCACCCTCACCGCGCAATTGGACGGGGCGCAGCGGCAGCACATCGACGAGGTGCTGGAGATCATCGCCCTGCAGGCACACCGCGACCGCAATGCCGGCGCTCTCTCCCACGGCCAGAAGCAGTGGCTGGAGATCGGCATGCTGCTGATGCAGAACCCGAAGCTGCTGCTGGTGGACGAGCCGGTAGCCGGCATGACCCACCAGGAGATGGAGCGCACCGCCGAACTGCTCACCGCGCTGGCCGGCGACCACACGGTGGTGGTGGTAGAGCATGACATGGATTTCATCCGTTCCATCGCGCGCAAGGTGACGGTGCTGCATCAGGGCAGCGTGCTGGCCGAGGGGAGCATGGATGAGGTGCAGAACGACCCCCGGGTGGTAGAAGTCTATTTGGGCGGTAACTGCTCACTCGGGGGGCATCAAACTCCCTCCCTTGCACCACAGAGGCACAGAGGACACAGAGGTTAACTGAACAATACATCGCCGCGGATACCGTAGGGTGCCGGTGAGCTTGCGAACCGCGCCGCTGCCGCCCCCATGCGATGCGGTTCGTTTCACTCACCGCATCCTACGATTTCGCGGGAGAAACTTGTGGATTCTCTGTGCTCTCTGTGTCTCCGTGGTGTGGACAGGGGGCGAGTAGTTGAGGCGAATAATTGGGAAAAATCAGATGCTGAAGGTCGAACAAATCAATCAGTTCTACGGCGAGAGCCATACCCTTTGGGATCTGGATCTCCATGTCCCCGAAGGCCAGTGCACCTGCCTGATGGGCCGCAACGGGGTCGGCAAGACCACGCTGTTGCAATGCGTGATGGGACTGCTGCCGTTCCGCTCGGGCGAGATCCGCTTCGCCGGCGACTCGCTCAACCGGCAGATCGCCGAGCGGCGCGCCCCGCTCGGCATCGGTTACGTGCCCCAGGGGCGGCAGATCTTCCCGCTGCTCACGGTGGAGGAGAACCTGCGTATCGGCCTGCCGGCGCGCCGCGAAAAAGGCAACAGGATCCCGCCTTTCATCTTTGAACTGTTCCCGGTGCTGAAGGAGATGCTGGGGCGGCGCGGCGGCGACCTCTCCGGCGGCCAGCAGCAGCAGCTGGCCATCGGCCGCGCCCTGGTGATCGATCCCAAGCTGCTGATCCTGGATGAGCCGACCGAGGGGATTCAACCCAATATCGTGCAGGAGATCGGCGACATCATCCTGCGCCTGAACCGGGAGATCGGACTCACGGTGCTGCTGGTGGAGCAGAAGCTGCCCTTCGCCCGCAAGGTGGCGGACCGCTACTGCATACTGGATCGCGGCCGCCAGGTGGCGGCCGGCGAAATAGCCGGACTCAACGACGAACTGATTCGTCAGTACCTGACGGTGTGAAGATGGTGGAACCGGCGATCCGTTCACGAGCATTACACATTTGTCCGGAGGGAGTGGCGGCTTCTGCCGAGGGCGTCTGCCGCCAGGATGGCGGCAGCGAGCCCCCAGGAGGAGTGGTACAGGGATGTACCGTTTACGGAGCCGAGGATGCAATGGGTTTACGGCGTCCCTCGTCAGACGGTGCCACTCCCGCCACCGCGAATTCAGAACAATTATCTAGTATCCCCAATGGTCCAGATGCCATGGGTAGCACCGGATGGCAGGCCGCCCTGCGCCTGGGGTTCAGGCAGATCGCCGGAAAGACCCTGCTGGCCGAACGCAGTCGCCAGGGTCCGCTGGCGGTGCAGCGGGCGCTCTACCCGGAGGGCGATTGCTGCCATGTCTACCTGCTGCATCCGCCCGGCGGCGTGGCCGGTGGCGACCAGCTGCGGATCAGCGCCGATGTGGCCAAGGACGCCACGGCGCTGGTGACCACCCCCGGTGCCACCAAGTTCTACCGCAGCGCCGGTCCCTGGGCCACGCAGCGACAGACACTCCGAGTTACGGATGGCTGCCTGGAGTGGTTGCCGCAGGAGAACATCATTTTTCCGGGGGCCCGGATCGAGCTGGCGACCACCGTGCAGCTTGAAGGCAATGCCCGCTTCATCGGCTGGGAGATTCACTGTCTCGGCCGCCCGGTGATTGACGAGGCCTTCGACCACGGCGCGGCGCTGTTCCGGTTCAGCCTGTTCAGGGACGGTCTGCCGCTGCTGCATGAGCGGCTGGAGGTAAACGGACAGGCCGATCTTGGCGCCAGCGCCGGACTGCGTCACCATCCGGTGCTCGGCACCCTCATTGCCACCACCGGGGCCACCGCCGGAGATAACGGCCTGCTGGACAGGATCCGCGCGCAGCTCCCTGAATCGCAACGGAACAGGCTGGGCATTACCGAGGTGGACGGCCTGTTCATCGCCCGCTACCTGGGGGACTCCACCGAAACCGCCCGTGCCCTGTTCAGCGCCATCTGGAAAGCGCTGCGACCCGCCGTGGTCGATCGTCCGCCCTGCGTGCCGCGCATATGGAATACCTGATATTGAGTAACTACTCACCCGGCCTGCAAGAGATTGGCCTGGCTTGTTGGCCAATCGCTTGCAGGCTGGGTGAGTAGTTACGATATTTAAACCTGATATTTTTAAGGAGTCATTCATGGATCTCACCCCCCGGGAAAAAGACAAACTGCTGCTGTTCACCGCCGCCCTGCTGGCGGAGCGGCGCCTGGCGAGAGGCGTGAAACTGAACTATCCCGAGGCGATCGCCTACATCAGCGCCGCCATTCTGGAAGGGGCTCGCGATGGCCGGACGGTCGCCGAACTGATGGATTACGGCCGCACCCTGCTCACCTCGGTGGATGTGATGGAGGGGGTCGCGGCCATGATCCACGACGTGCAGGTGGAGGCGACCTTCCCGGACGGCACCAAGCTGGTGACGGTGCATGACCCCATCCTACCCTCGGACAACGCCCCTGCGGACACGCTCATCCCCGGCGAGATCATCACCGCGCCCGGCGAGCGCGAGCTCAACAGCGGCCGCGAAACCGTGAGCCTGTCGGTCGCCAACAGCGGCGACCGGCCGATCCAGGTTGGCTCCCACTACCACTTTGCCGAAGCCAACCCGGCCCTGGAATTCGAGCGCGACAAGGCGCGCGGCTTTCGCCTGGATATTCCCGCCGGCACCGCCGTGCGTTTCGAACCCGGCCAGACCCGGCAGGTGACCCTGGTCGCCTACGCCGGCGAGCGCAAGGTGTACGGTTTCAACGGCGCGGTGATGGGTAACCTGGAGGAATAGGCAATGCAAGTATCAGCAACAGAACTGTAGGGTGGATAAGCTTGCGCATCCACCATCAACTGATTCAGCGTGGATGCGCCTACCGGCTTATCCACCCTACGACACCACCGCTTTCGCAAGCATTTCCGTGATCAGGTGACATCGTCCTGATTAAATGATGGGGAGAATTGAACAATGGCAATAATCACTAACCGGGCCTATGCCGAAATGTATGGGCCGACCGTGGGCGACCGGGTACGGCTGGGCGACACCGCCCTGCTGATCGAGGTCGAGCAGGACCACACCATTTACGGCGACGAGGTGAAGTTCGGCGGCGGCAAGGTCATCCGCGACGGCATGGGCCAGAGCCAGCGGCCGTCGTCGGAACCAGGTGTGGTGGACACGGTGATCACCAACGCCCTGATCCTGGACCACTGGGGCATCGTCAAGGCCGACGTGGGGATCAGGAACGGCCGCATCAGCGCCATCGGCAAGGCGGGCAATCCGGATGTGCAGCCGGGCGTGAATATCATCATCGGACCGGGTACCGAGGCGATCGCCGGCGAGGGGAGCATCCTCACCGCCGGCGGTATCGATGCCCATATCCACTTCATCTGCCCGCAGCAGGTGGAGGATGCGCTGATGTCCGGGGTCACCACCATGCTCGGCGGCGGCACCGGCCCGGCCACCGGCACCAACGCCACCACCTGCACCCCCGGCCCGTGGAATATCCATCGCATGCTGGAGGCGGCGGATGGGCTGCCGATGAATCTCGGCTTTCTCGGCAAGGGCAACGCCAGCCTGCCGCAAGCCCTGGAGGAGCAGGTGGCGGCCGGGGCCATCGGCCTGAAACTGCACGAGGACTGGGGCACCACCCCGGCGGCCATCGACAACTGCCTGACGGTGGCCGACGCCTTCGACGTCCAGGTGGCGATCCATACCGACACCCTCAACGAGTCGGGCTTTGTCGAGCACACCCTGGCGGCCATGAAGGGGCGCACCATCCACACCTATCACACCGAGGGGGCCGGCGGCGGCCATGCACCGGATATCATCAAGGCGTGCGGCCAGGCCAACGTGCTGCCCTCCTCCACAAATCCCACCCGCCCCTACACCGTCAACACCATCGACGAGCACCTGGACATGCTGATGGTCTGCCACCACCTGGACCCCAACATCGCCGAGGATGTGGCCTTCGCCGAGTCGCGTATCCGCCGCGAGACCATCGCCGCCGAGGATATCCTGCACGACCTGGGCGCCTTCTCCATGATCGCCTCCGACTCCCAGGCGATGGGTCGGGTCGGCGAGGTGATCACCCGCACCTGGCAGACCGCGCACAAGATGAAGCAGCAGCGCGGTAGCCTGGCCGGGGATCCGGCGCGGCACGACAACCTGCGCGCCAAACGCTATATCGCCAAGTACACCATCAACCCCGCCATCGCCCACGGTATCGCCCACGAGGTGGGTTCGGTGGAGGTGGGCAAGCTGGCCGACCTGGTGCTGTGGAAACCGGCCCTGTTCGGCACCAAGCCGAGCTTGATCATCAAGGGGGGCCTGATCGCCGCCGCGCCGATGGGCGATCCCAACGCCTCCATCCCCACGCCGCAGCCGGTGCACTACCGACCCATGTTCGCCGCCGTGGGCCGGGCGATGTATTCCACCCGCATGACCTTTCTCTCCAAGGCCGGGCTGGGCGCCGGAATTGCCGAGCGGCTGCGCCTGCAGTCGCTCATCGGCGTGGTGCGCGATTGCCGCCATGTCACCAAGGCAGACATGCGGCTGAACGACTACCAGCCGCTGATCGAGGTGGACCCGCAGACTTACCAGGTGCGCGCCGATGGTGAGCTGCTGACCTGCGAGCCGGCGGCGTCGCTGCCGCTGGCGCAGCGCTTTTTTCTGTTTTAGCTCAGCGCAGAAACGATGGGTGGAGGAGGAACGACGTAACCCATCAAACAGTTATAGGGCGCCAACCACGTCAAGATTCAAGGACCCATGTGATGATCAAACTCATTGAAAAGACCGCCGGCCTCGCGGCTGTGAATACCACCCTTACGCTGCCGCTGCAGAGCCGCATCAAGTGCCGGCTGCGGGTCACCCTGGACAATGGCGAGGATGCCGGCCTGTTTCTGCCGCGCGGCAGCACGCTTGTGGACGGCGATCTGCTGCGTGCCGACAACGGCTATACGGTGAAGGTCATCGCCGCCCGGGAAACCCTCTCAAACGTGGTCAGTGACGACCCCCATCTTCTCGCCAGGGCCTGTTACCACCTGGGCAACCGGCATGTTCAGATCGAAATACAACCCGACCGGGTCAGCTATCCGCATGACCATGTGCTGGACGGAATGTTGCGTGGTCTAGGACTGCAGGTGACGGTCACCGAGGCCCCGTTCGAGCCGGAACCGGGCGCCTATGGCGGCAGTGCGGAAAACGGCCATCTGCACGCACAGGGAGCCGGTCATGGCCACCACCATTGAGCCGGATGTCGCCCGCCTGCGGCTGCTGCATCTGGTCAGCCCCTCGCTGCCGGTCGGCGCCTTCACCTACTCCCAGGGGCTGGAATGGGCGGTGGAGTGCGGCTGGGTCAGTGATGAAGCCGGATTGAAGGACTGGCTCGGTTGCCTGATGCACAGCGGCATGAGCCGGTTGGAGATCCCGTTGCTGGCCCGGCTCTACCAGGCCAGCGCCGACAACGACGACACCGCGCTCGCCTACTGGAGCCGCTATCTGCTGGCCTGCCGCGAGACTCGTGAGCTGCGGGAAGAGGAGCGTAACCGCGGCCGGGCGCTGGCCAGCCTGCTGCCGCACCTCGGTATCCCGGTATCGGCAACGCGGATGCCGATCCTTAGAAGCTGCCAGTTGGCCGGCTTCGCCCTGGCCGCGCAACACTGGGACATCCCCCTGCGCCAGGCCGCCGAGGGCTACCTCTGGGGCTGGCTGGAGAACACCACCCTGGCCGGGGTCAAGATCGTGCCCCTGGGACAGACCGCGGGGCAGCAGATCATCGCCGCCCTGACCGGCGACATCCCCCGACTGGTGGAGCGCGGCCTGAACCTGGAAGACGAGGTGATCGGCGCCTCCTGTCCGGCCCAGGCGCTGGCCAGCAGCCTGCACGAAACCCAATACACCCGACTCTACAGATCATGAAGGGAGCAACACCATGAACAGCACACCTCTACGTATCGGCGTCGGCGGCCCGGTCGGCTCCGGCAAGACCGCGCTGTTGGACGCCCTGTGCAAGGCGATGCGCGACCGCTACCAGCTGGCCGTGGTCACCAATGACATCTACACCCAGGAGGACGCCCGCTTCCTCATCCACAGCCAGGCGCTGGCGGCGGAGCGGATCATCGGTGTGGAGACCGGCGGTTGTCCGCACACGGCCATTCGCGAGGATGCCTCGATGAACCTGGCCGCCGTGGAGGACCTGTGCGAGCGCTTCCCCGATCTGGACCTGGTGTTCATCGAGAGCGGCGGCGACAACCTCAGCGCCACCTTCAGCCCGGAACTGGCCGACCTCACTATCTATGTGCTGGACGTGGCCGAGGGCGAAAAGATGCCGCGCAAGGGTGGTCCCGGCATCACCCGCTCCGACCTGCTGGTGATCAACAAGATCGACCTCGCCCCCTATGTGGGTGCCTCGCTGGAGGTGATGGCTCAGGACACCCGGCGCATGCGCGGGGACAACCCGTTCGTCTTCTCCAACATGAAGATCTGTCAGGGGCTTTCTGAGATCATCGCCTTCATCGAGCACCGGGGCATGCTCACGGAATCGACGACGGAGGATTTAACCGCGTCTTAATGACTCGGTTAACAGCACCCTTCCCCGGGCATATAAAGGACGTGCAAAGTTAATTCGGTAAAGAATACAGGATAAATAATCGCGGTTGCTCTTAAATTTCT
>NZ_JANIOA010000046.1 GCF_025175675.1 Sedimenticola hydrogenitrophicus | reverse complement strand
CGCCAGGAAAAGGAGGAAGAAAAACGCGGTTCCACCATAAAAGATGTTCCGCGCCATGGTTTTTGTGAAGGCCTGGGCCATTGTTACCCCCCATTATTTTTCCGTATGTAAGTACCGCGAAAGGTGTACAGGGAGGCATTAGGCCTGCAGTTCCCCCTGGATTCCTTGACTTTGATCAAGAGAATATTATGGATCGGTAACGTTTTGAATTTGCTCTGGATTGATTGAAATCAAGGTGCCAGGGGGCGGGTATTTCGATACTCTACCGCTCCGGAATATTTAAACTGACAATGTGAGAATACGAGTAATGACAACGATCACCGAAACCATGGCACGCAATCACCGGCATTGCGATGAACTTTTTGCTCAAGCGGAGGAGTTGATTGCGCAGGGAGACTGGGTGCAGGGACGTGAGCAGTTTGAGGCCTTTCGTGATACCACCGAAAACCATTTCACGATGGAGGAGGGGGTGCTTTTTCCCGGTTTCGAACAGCGTACCGGCCAGACAATGGGACCGACCCAGATGATGCGCATGGAGCACGCGCAGATGCGCCAGCTGATGGCGGACATGGAAGCGGCGGTGGCGCATGAGGATGATGAACGCTATCTGGGACTTTCCGAAACCATGATGATGGTGATGCAGCAACACAATATGAAAGAGGAGCAGATGCTTTATCCGATGACGGATCAGGCGTTCGCCGATGATGCGGAAGCCACCCTGCAAGAGATGAAAATGCTCTAATGGAAGTGCGGATCGATGTAAGCAAGCTGGAGCCCTGCGAGCCGCTGGAACGAACCCTGGAGGCGATACAGCAGTTGCATCCGGGGGATTATCTGCGTGTACTGCATCGGCGTGAACCTCACCTGCTCTACCCCCTGTTGGAAAAAAGCGGTTTTACCTGGCAATGCCGGGGCGACGAGTCGGGGGGCTATGAGGTATTCATCTGGAAGACGGATGATCTTGCCGCGGCCCTTGCTGTGGAGTCTGTCAGCGAGTAGCTGGAACCTTTATTTACAACGTTCTCCTCGGATATAGATATATAGTATCGTTTGGTAACTACTCGCCCGGTCAGTAAGTGATTGGCCGGCGAGGCAGGCCAATCACCCCGTGAGTAGTTACATCGTTTGATACTTTATCGTTCGATACTCAATTGTTTGGTTATGAACTGACGGCTTGGTTAACAGATGCTCAACACCGCGACGCTCTCCCTGGATCAGGCTCCGCCGATTTCGATTCCCTTCAGGTACTTTCTGACCGCGCCGCTATTTGGTCTGGCCGCGGCGCTGATGTTGCTGATCAATGGCCCCGATCTGTTCCTCACCCGCTGGTCGCCCCTGACCCTGGGCCTGACCCATATGATCACGCTCGGCATGCTGGCGATGGTGATGTGCGGTGCGCTATTGCAGATGCTGCCCGTGATCGCGGGTTCACCTGTACCCGGGGTGGTTGCGGTCGGCACTTTCTGTCATATCCTGATCACCCTGGGAACCGGCATGCTGATTTTTGCCTTTCTATCGGGGAGTGTTGTCGGTGAGGTGGTGGCGCTGGGCATGATGGGCGGTGGCGTCATCGTGTTTTTTGTCGCCGTTACGATCGCCCTGTGGCGGGTCAAGCACGTCAGTGCCACGATTGTCGCGATACGCCTTGCCGTGGCCGCCTTACTGATTACGCTGTTGTTCGGCTTGCTGCTGGGGAGCGGCATTCTCGGCTCCCTGGGGTTCGGGGATATCGCCTCGCTGGTGGATGTCCATCTCGCCTGGGGCCTGTTGGGCTGGATCGGGCTGTTGCTGATCGGTATTTCTTATCAGGTGGTTCCCATGTTTCAGGTGACGCCGGAATACCCGCCCCGCCTGCGTCGGCTGCTGGCGCCCGCGCTGTTTGTCGGCTTGTTGATCTGGACCCTGCTGATGCTGGGGGCGATCTCCGGGGTGGTGAACGGGTGGGTAGCGGAGGTGGGAATGTTCATTCTGATCTGCGGCTTCGTGCTCTATGCGGTGACGACTATCCGGCTGCAGGCGCAGCGAAAACGCCGGGTCCCGGATATCACCCTGCTGTTCTGGCGTACCGGCATGCTGTTCATTCCCTTCTGCGCACTGATCTGGATAGCCGGGAGCGTCTCACCCGCTATCGGCAATGACCCCCATTACAGTCTACTCCTCGGCGTGGGCCTGCTGCTGGGAGTGGGCGTGGCCGTAATCAACGGTATGCTGTACAAGATCGTCCCCTTCCTCTCCTGGTTCCACCTGCAGAACCGGCAGATGAGTCTGATGTGCATGACCGTGAAGGTGCCGAACATGAAGGAGTTTATCCCTGACAAGGCCGCGCGCCTGCAATTGTATCTGTTTCAGGCGTCCTTGCTGTTGACCCTGGCGGCCACGCTGTTCCCCGCTTGGTTTGCCCACTTGGCGGGACTGTTCTTCCTTGCGTCGAATGCCCTGCTGATGAAAAATCTGCTGCTCGCCATGCATCGGTATCGGCAGACCCTCCACGCCCTGTCGGCCTATGCGGAGAGTGCCCAATCGTCCAGCGACGGCGTGGGTTGAGCGCCGCAAAACCCGGAATTCTTCCTGTCCGCAGGAGATTCCGGCGGAGTGGTCCCGGCTTTTGCCATCACTATTAGCCCTACCTGGAAAAATTTCAGCCGCGAGGAGTGGTGCAGGAGGAGTGGTACAGGGATGTACCGTTTACGGAGCCGAGGATGCCATGCACCGTATACGGACCTAAGGATGGAGTGAAAGCGAATAAATTCACTATAATCCCGTCAGGTGGTTTGGTGGGCGCCAGAGCGGTGAGGCATACGGACAAGTTCATAATGGGCGGGACCCAGGAGAACCACGGATGCACACAGATAAACACGGATTCGGTATTCTGATCTCCTATCTGTGTGAATCCGTGTCCATCCGTGGTTCCCTACTAACCGGGCCGGGATAACTAAACGGCTATTGAAAGCCATACTTAGAATTACTGATGTCCATGTGAAGTGATTTCCATCAGTTGTTTTCTGCGCTAAAATACCCACTCCTCAAATATTAACTTACTGAAAGTTAAGCAATTGTTACTATTGATGGTGTGACTATGCCGACCGAACTGAGTGAGGCCTTCCTTTTTTCCCAGCTTGATGAGGGTCAGTTGGAGCGCGTTCGCAAGATGAGCAGCGAGATCCGCTTGCAGGATAATGAGGCCCTGTTTGAGGTGGGTGATGAGGCGAGGCGCTTCTTTCTGGTCCAGGAGGGGCAGATAAAACTCTCCCGGCTCTCAATGAACGGCAACGAGAAGGTGATTGAAGTGGTAACGGCGGGTTATACATTCGCCGAGGCCCTGATGTTCTCGGATAAACCGTCATATCCGGTACGTGCCACATCCATCGGCAAATCGCGACTCGTCGCGGTGGACAGCCGGGGCTTCCTGGATCTGCTCAGGGAGTCGACCGATACCTGTTTCCGGGTCATGGGCGATATGAGCATGCGGCTGCGCCGCATGATCAAGGAGATCGATGACCTGACCCTGCAGAGTGCCACCGGCCGGGTGGCCGGTTATCTGTGCGGTAAATCCATGTTAAAGGGCCAGACGCGGGTCGCCTTTGAGCTGGCGACTCCAAAAGGGGTGTTGGCCTCACGACTGTCGGTGAAGCCGGAGACCTTCTCGAGAATTCTGCACAACTTTACCGACCAGGGGCTGGTCAAGGTGCGGGGCGGTCATATTGAAATCCTCGATGTCGATGGGCTGCGCAAACATGCCGAGTCGTCGGGTATCTGCGGCCAGCAGATCGGCCCGGAGAGTTGATGTCGGGGTTGCTGATCCCAGGTTAAACGAAAGAGGGCGCTTCAGGGCGCCCTCTCTCGTTTAGTCATGATCGATCACCGGCCGGATGCGCGGGCTATTTCTGCCGGCTCCGGGCGAAATCCAGCATCCGCTGTATCGGTTTCACCGCCAGCTCCCTGATGTCCGGATCGATCAGGATTTCGTTATTTTCCCGTTCCAGTACCTGCAGCAGATTCTGCAGTGCGTTCATGCCCATCCAGGGGCAGTGGGCACAGCTCTCGCAGGTGGCGCCTTCACCGGCGGTGGGCGCCTCGATCAGTTTCTTGTGTGGCGCCAGCTGCTTCATCTTGTGGAAGATGCCGCCATCGGTGGCGACGATGAATTCACTGTTGTCCATCTCCACCACCGCCTTGATCAGGGCGGTGGTGGAGCCCACCACATCGGCCTGCTCGATCACCGCCTCGGGGGATTCGGGATGAACCAGCACGGCGGCGTCCGGGTGCAGTCGCCGGACCCTTTCCAGGGCCACCGATTTGAACTCCTCATGCACCACGCAGGCGCCGTTCCAGAACAGCATGTCGGCGCCGGTCAGCTTCTGTACGTAGTGACCGAGGTGCTTGTCCGGAGCCCAGATGATCTTTTCACCGCGGGCGGCCAGATGCTCGACGATCGGCAGGGCGATGCCGGAGGTGACGACCCAGTCGGCACGCGCCTTCACCCGGGCACTGGTATTGGCATACACCACCACCGTGTGATCGGGATACTGATCACAGTAGGCGCTGAATTCATCGGCCGGACAGCCTTCGTCCAGGGAGCAGGTGGCGTCCAGGTCGGGCATCAGAATCCGCTTTTCCGGATTGAGGATCTTCGCGGTCTCGCCCATGAAGCGGACACCGCAGACCACCAGGGTGGTGGCCTCCTGCTGGGCGCCGAAGCGGGCCATTTCCAGGGAGTCGGAGACACAGCCACCGGTCTCCTCCGCCAGCTCCTGCAGGTCGCCATCGGTGTAGTAGTGGGCCACCAGTACGGCATTGCGTGCCTTCAACAGCGCCTTGATGCGCGCCTTGATCGCCTGTTTCTCATCCGCATTGAGGATCGGCCATTGCGGATGGGGAGGGACGATGACCGGGTGCAGTCGGATTTCTGCAGGAGCGATTGTCTGCGTCATGGTGTTCTCTCTGTGGTTGGTCGGCTCAGCGTATGATATCGACCCGATCCGGGGCGGTTAGTCGGTAGATTTTAGCCGGGCGGTGATTGCCGTTGCGGCGCTTGTCGCCGATCTCTTCCAGGCGGTTGAGGGCCAGGGCCCATTTGCGGAAATTCCGCTTATCGAGTTTTTCGTTGCGCAGGATCTCGTACACCGATTGCAGTTCGCTCAGGGTGAATGTCTCCGGCATGAGCTGGAATGCAATGGTGGAGTAATGGGTCTTGGCGGCGAGCCGTTCGCGTGCCAGGCGAATGATCTCCGCGTGGTCAAAGGCCAGTTCCGGGAGCCGCTGCAGCGGAAACCAGGCGGCCTCGGCGGCATCGCTGCCGGGCGACAGGCTGAGCTTGTCGGCCGATACCAGGGCATAATAGGTGACGCTGATGACCCGCTCCCGCGGGTCCCGGTCGGGACACCCGAAGGTGTAGAGCTGTTCCATGTAGAGATCGGCGACCCCGGTCTCCTCCGCCAACTCCCGTTTGGCACAGCTGTCCAGATCCTCGTCGATTTCAAGAAAGCCTCCGGGTAACGCCCAGCGGTCCTTGTACGGCTCACGCGCCCGGCGTATCAGCAGCAGTTGCAGCTGCTGGTCGCGCAGGGCGAAGACCGCCACATCGGTGGTGACGGCAGGGTGGGGGTATTGGTACTGAAAAGGCACGGCTATCCGATTACTAAGTGTTAAAAATACACTATATCTTGGTCGTTGCGCTGCAACATGTCAAGCGGTCTGTTTATCCGGTTATCCGGGTAGATGTGATAGCCACTAAAGAAAACCCGCCAACCCCCGCTAACATGGATACGAAAATAACCGGGAACACTATTGCTATGGACGCTGAACAAGAGCGCGTGGTGCGGGAACTGCTCAAGGTCAAGCAGCTGCCGCCACTCTCGACCACCGCCGCCAAACTGCTGGAGGCCGTCTCCAACGACGACATCGACTTGAAGGCGCTGGCGGCGATTATCGATCAGGATCCGGGGCTGGCCGCGCGCATCGTGGGGTTGGCTAACTCGGCCTATTTCGCCCAGCCTGCGCCGGTCTACAGCGTGGAGGAGGCCATTATCCGGGTGCTCGGCTTGAATATGGTCAAGAGCCTCGCCCTGGGCATCAGCATCGCCGGGGTGTTCAACCTGGAAAAGTGTCCTGTTTTTGATCTGCCGGGTTACTGGTATAAAGCCTTGGCGGCCGGCCAGCTGGCACGGTCGCTCGCCCTGTTGCTGCCGGCGGCGCGGCGACCGGATGCGGCGGCGCTCTATCTGGGCGGACTGTTCCACAATCTTGGGGCCCTGCTGCTGGTGCATGTGATGGGCGAGGCCTACACCGCCGTCCTGCAGGTGGCGGCACTGGAACCGGCGGGAAATCTGCTGGATATCGAACGGGAACGACTCGGGATGGACCATCGGCAAGCGGGGGCCTGGTTGACCGAGCGCTGGCACCTGCCACCCGTCATTGTGACCATGATGGGATCTCTCGGCGACGACAGCTATTCCGGTGCGCATCAGACAGCGATCAACCTGTTGAATAGCGCGGTCGACTGGGTGGGCGCTATTCGTAGCGGCGAGGCGTACGCACTGGTCGACTGCCGCTGGCTGGATAACATCGATGGGCTGGATCGGGAGCGGACCCCCCAGGTCGAAGAGACCTTGCGCCATCAGTTGGATGATCTGGAACGGGTCGCGGGACAGCTGGCATGAACGTAACTACTCACGGGGTGATTGACCTGCCTTGCCGGCGACGTGAACGGATTCACTAATGCCGCGAGGGCAGGGATGCCCAGGAGCGGCCTCACACGATGGCTCCTCCAAGATCGGCCAACAAGGCACGCCAATCACTTATAGACCGGGTGAGTAGTTACGCATGAACAAGAATACCAACTAAAGAGATCCAATGTGATATTTGGCCATCAGGACCATTTTTTTTCACTTGTCGATTCACTCTCGGCCATCCGCCTGCTCTCCCGGATACCGCTGGAGGGTGTCCCGGAGGGGCTGTTGTTGAGCCGGGCACTGGAGGCACTGATCGAGTACCAGGACCTCGAGCAGTGTTCGATTTTTCTGCTCGAGGGTGAGGTGTTGCGCTGCGCGGTGGGGGGTGGCCTGAATACCTTCGGCCGGCGCGATCCCGAGCAGCCCGCAACGGAGGGCGCAAGCATGCTGTTCAGCGCCGGGGAAGGGATCATGGGGCTGGCCCTGGAGAGCGGCCAGATTCAGTATTGCCGCAACTGCAAGACCGATCCGCGTTTCAAACCCTTCGCCAACACCACCCTGTTCTATGGCGATGGTTCGCTGATCTCCGCCCCTATCGTCTCGGATGACGAGGTGTTGGGTGTGCTCAATGTGTCCCATCATCAGCCGGAGTTTTTCCAGACCTGGCATCAGCATTTTCTCATGTTGTTCGCCAATTTTCTCGGTCGGCTGCTGCATCTGCACCGTCTGGTCAACCGGCTTGAGGAGCGGATCAGCTCACGCACCCAGGCATTGGCCCAGTCGCTGGAGGAGTCAGAGCGGTTGCGCGCACGCTACCAGGAACGCTCGATCATGGATGAGCTGACCGGGCTGTACAATCGGCGCTATTTCTTCTCCGAAGGTGAACCGATGCTCGCCCGGGCGGTGCGTTACGGTCACCCGCTGGGGCTGTTGCTGATCGATGTGGATCAGCTGCGAGGGCTCAATGACAAATGGGGGCACCTGGCGGGGGATCAGGCGATCTGCCGGATAGCGGAGACCCTGCAAAAAGAGGCGCGCACGGGTGATCTGCTGGCCCGGCTGGGAGACAGCGAATTTGCGCTGCTGCTGCCCCATACCCTGCCGGATGGACTGGAGAGTATGGCCGGACGCATTCAGGCGGCGGTCGCCGAGCTGGAGTTGCGGCCGCAGGATGAACCGGTGAATCTCTCCGTGAGCATCGGCATGACCACGTTGTGCCGACAGGCGGAGATCAGGCTTGTGGATCAGCTTGACCTGCTCTATCGCCAGGCCGGTTACGCGGTTGACCGGTGTAAGCAGGTGGGGCGCAACCGGCGGCTGTTCTATGCGGCGGCGCTGGAGCCGGCCCTCGGACCGTTGCCGGATGAGTGATCGGTGCCCGGCTTAGTCCTGTTCGCCCACAGCCCAGAGCCAGGCGGCGCCGCGCACCCCGCTGGCGTCGCCATGCCGCGGTGGCAGCAAGCGGGTACGCACCACATCAGAGAAGATATAGTCCGTCCAGACCCGCGGTACCTGTTGATACAGTCGCGCGACGTTGGATAAGCCGCCGCCGAGGATAATCGCTTCGGGATCCAGGAGATTGATGACTGCGGCGAGACTGCGTGCCAGCCGATCCTCGTAACGCGCCATGACCCGTTGCGCCGCTTGCTCCTGTTGTGCCAGTCGTTCGGACAACGCCGCGGCACTGATCGATACCCCCGTCTCCCGGTGGTAATCGGCGGCCAGGCCGGCCCCCGACAGGAAGGTCTCGATACAGCCCCTTTTTCCGCAATAGCAGGCCGCCCCGGGCTGCTCCGCCGTACCGGGCCAGGGGAGTGGGTTGTGTCCCCATTCACCGGCGATGCGGTTGGCTCCGGAGATCAGGCTGCCATTGATGACGATCCCGCCCCCGACACCGGTGCCGATGATGACACCGAAAACCGAAGCGTAGCCCTGACCGGCGCCGTCGATGGACTCCGAGAGGGCAAAGCAGTCGGCATCATTGGCCAGGCGCACGGGACGCTCCAGCAGCCGTTCGAGATCCTGTTGCAGGGGGTTGCCATTCAGGCAGGTGGAGTTGGCGTTTCTGATCAGTTCGCTGGCAGGAGAGAGTGATCCGGGCGTGCCGATGCCGACCGTGCCGCGCCGGCCGGTCTCCTGTTCGATGCGCTGTATCAGTCCGGCCACCGCAAGGAGGGTGGCCCGGTAGTCACCTGCGGGTGTCGGGATGCGCCGCCGGGTCAGGCGCTGGCCCCGCTCATCCAGGGCCAGCGCCTCTATCTTGGTGCCGCCGAGATCAACCCCGATACGCATGGCTTGCGTCGCGGGAGAATCAGGAGGGAGCGGTGGAGGCCGGACTCAATGGTGCCTCCGCATCCGGCTCGATCTGCGCGGCGGCGAGCAGGGGTTGGTTCTCCAGGTGTACCGAGGCGTCCCCCGACGGATTGGTAAAGCGGTCATTGAGGGTCTGCACGTAGTTGTCGGCATCCTCCTTGACCTGGGCCAGGCGTTTCCTGGCGCCGCGTCCCCAACCGGCCGGGACGTTGCTGAAGATGCTGCGCCAGGGCTTGGTGTTACGCAGGAAGGCGTTGCTCAGGTTGCCGCGGAGCGCCAGCTTGTCCGTCTGCCGTTTCAGCTGACCCAACAGACTGCGGGCCGCCAGCGAGCGGATCAGGAAATGCAGCCCCAGTACCACGGCCAGGCTGGCGATCGTCACGCCGATCTGCAGGGGCGGACTGGCCAGGAGGGCGTCCAGCCAGGGTGGTGCAAAACTGAATCCCTGCCAATAACCCTGGTTCAGGGTGATGGCGACCAGGGCGATCAACAGCAGCCCGAAGGTCAGCGCATCGCCCCAGAGTACGCGTCTTTTCCAGCGCGCGATGGCCTCCCTGACGGCGGGTATGGCCCGCTCCTCGATGTCCCGCGCGGTTCGTTCCAGTACCCCGACAATACGGTAGGCACGTTCGATCTCCACCTCATGCATGCGGTTGTGGATCTCTTCCAGATCCGCATCGCGTTTGCGTTCGAAGCGCTGGCGGAGATTATCGTCATCGATCGGCACGGCGGCATCCGGGTTATAGATGGTGTAGAAGCGGCCGGCGGTCAGGCCCCTTTCTCCCAGAGCCCGCTGCCAGGCGGCCACCACCTCTTCCGGATTGTCCTCGCGCGCGGCGGAATCGATCTGGTTGAGGATATAGAGAAACTTGCCCGCATCATTGCGGCTGATGGTATTGCTCACCAGGTGGTTCAGGGTATCCTGCATGGCGCCCGGTTCCGGATGGCGGGCGTCGAAGAACACCAGGACCAGGTCGGAGAGGTCGATGATGTGATCGGTGATGCGCAGCGTGGAGGTGCGCTGGGCATCGGCATCGAATCCCGGGGAATCGATCAGGATCTTGCCGCGCAGTCGGTCGCTGGGGCAGGTCTTCAACTGCAGGTAGGAGTCGATGCGCTCCCCCTCGCCCTTGGCGACCCGCTCGATATCCTCGCTCATCTGGTAGAAGGGGAAGCGTGGATCCGCGTCCAGCGCCACTCCCGGCAGGGCGTGTGCCGTTTTCTCCCGGCTATAGCAGGTGACGGTGAACTTGTCGTCCACGGCCTGATTTCCGGTACGCTGCAGCTTGTAGTCGAGGTAGTGATTGATGAAGGTGGATTTGCCGGATGAGAAAGTGCCGAGCACGGCGATCAGCGGCCACCAGGGTATCTGGGTGGCATAGGATTCATCGGTGCCGAGCAGACCGGTGCGGTAGGCGATGCGGTCCAGCTTCTTGAAACTCTGTACTGTCTTGAGCAGTACCGGGTTCTCTTGTTCCAGATGGCTCTCTAGATGTTTCAGACGTCCCTCGATAAGTCTTCCTGCCGTGTTCATGAACTGCTCCTGGTGTAGGGAAAGGGGTATAAGCCTCGACCGCGCTATATTCTGGCCATCTACCCGTCAGGTGTTGCCTGAGGGATCCTGCTTTTGTAGGGGCGGATTTATCCGCGAATCTCGCAGCCGAGGCCGCTCCTGCGGGATGATTTACCCTGCCTAATCGACTTCAGCAAATAATCGGAATAGCGTCGTTCTTTTGCCTCAGATCACTGTTACCCCGGATTTATCTACCGGCAATACTAACGCGCCACAACGCCGGGTGGTAGTCTGGCGATGTGGTTTCCAGCACCCGACGGGTACTGTGGCTGGCCGGCCGGGGCCGGATGTTGGAGAGCTGACGGGAGAAAAACCGTATTTGCCCAAGTACTTATATATATGCTATCCGTTGCAGATTGTACTCGGGCTATTGCAGAATATCAGTATATAAGAGATACTTAATAGACTTGCCCGGCATCATGCCCGGATACGGCCGAAGGATCTTACAGGTGAGGGAGCGAGAACATGACGGAACTTTTTTCGGAAGCGTGGATGCAGCGTTTTATGGACCAGTGGAATGACGAGCCCCAACTGGCCGGTGCCCTGGAGCAGATCGGTTTCGGCAGTGTGATCGGCTACGGGTTCGACGGCGAGGCGCAGCCGCGTGGTGTGATCAACGTGGAAAACGGCCACGCGGTATCGGCCGGGGCCTACCAGGGAGAGGTTCTGAACTGGGATATCCGTTGCAGTGAAGCGCAGTGGAAAAAGTGGATCGGCAAGCCGCCCGGCATGATGGGGCTCGGGGTGGCGTTTACCTCGGGCAAAATGAAATTCAAGGTGGGCGACTATGCCTCCATGCTGAAGGATCCGCGCATGGCCGGTCCGTTCATCAAGAGTTTTGCCGTCATGGCTAAGGCCTGACGGCGTGAGGATCGTGTCGAGGACACGGTCCGGTAGCGTTGCCGTAGCCGATCTCTCCGTTATTCATCATAACGGTGAGACCCGCCTTGACGGCGCATTACCACATCCGTCCAGGGCGCGTGTAGCATAAGACGCCCGGCGATTTGAGAATACCCCGCACTCTGCCGCTCGTGGTAGAGTCAATCGGGGTGGTATTTCAATAGCAGTTAAAAATCAGCGGGATAACTAGAAAAATGGAAATACAGGTCCATGCGATTGCGCTGGCGGCAGCCCTTGGTGTCGCCGCCATGTTGCCCCGGCTGGGTGTTGCGCAGACGGCTGCGCAGACAGCCGCTCAGACACAGGGTGGCGAATACTTTGTCGTCCAGCAGGCGCGCGGCACCTCAACCGTCTCGCTCGGCGGAACGGTGATGCCCTACAAGGAGGTGACGCTGACGGCCCAACTGCCCGGGCGGGTAAGGCACTTGGCCGGTATCGAGGGGGATACCTTTGATAAGGGGACGCTGCTGGTAGCCCTGGACGACAGTGAGTTGCTGGCCACGCGCAATGCCGCCCTGGCCCAGCTGGCCAATGCCGATGCGCAACTGCGTGCCGCCGGGGTGCAGTATAACCGTGAACTCTGGTCGCCCCAGTCCCAGCAGGCGATGGGTGGCATGGGCTTGCCGAACCTGTTCGACCAGATGTTCACGCGGCCGATGGAGGGCTTCTCCGGCAACCGTAACCAGACCGTGGAACGGCGTGCCGACCTGTACAGCTCCGGGGTGCAGATCACCCAGGCACAGAATGCCATCCTTTCCGCCCAGTCCCAGATCCAGGCGATCGACGCCAAGCTGCGCGATGCCATCAGTCTGGCGCCGTTTGACGGGGTGATCCTGAAGAAGTTCGTCGAGGTGGGGGATACCATGCAGCCGGGTCAGCCGCTGCTGGTGTATGCCGATGTGGAGTATCTGCAGATCATGGTGGACGTGCCGGCCAGGCTGCGCCCCGGTCTCTATGAGCAGATGATGCTGCAGGCGGAACTGGATGTTACCGGTCAGGTAGTGCCGGTACGGGTGGCGCAGATCTTCCCGACCGCCGATTCACAGCGCCACACCGTCAAGGTGAAGTTTGACCTGCCCCAGGGGGTCTCCGCTCCCGGCATGTATGTCAAGGTCAGGGTGCCGGACCACACCGCACCGGCGCGCAATCATCCGGTCATTCCCGCCTCCTCCATCCGCTACAACGGGAGTCTGCCGGGGGTCTATGTGGAAGGTCAAAATGGCCGCCCGGAACTGCGCCTGATTCGGGCCGGCGAAAGCCTGGACAACGGTTTTGTCAGTGTGCTCTCCGGTTTGAGTGCCGGTGAACGGATACTGCGCGATCCTGCAAGCGGAATCGCCTCGGGCTGGACCCGTCCTGTGGATCAACGCTGAACGGGCGTGAAGCCGCCGGTATCCGTGAACGCCATCCAGGCCTGTCATAGCGCTGCAACCAAGTGTGAAAATGATGAATCAGGAAGATGCAAATAAAGATGAGCGGAACAACGCGCAACTGACCGACGAGCAATTGGGGCTTGCCGGGCGTACCGCGCGCTTCTTCATCAACTCGCCGCTCTCGCCGCTGTTTTTTATCTCCATGATGCTGATGGGACTGCTGGGCCTGATGATGACGCCCCGGCAGGAGGACCCGCAGATCTCGGTGCCGATGGTGGACATCTTCGTCCAGTACACCGGCGCCTCCGCCGACCAGGTCTCCAATCTCGCCATCGAGCCGCTGGAGCGGATCATGAGCGAGATCGACGGCGTCAAGCACGTCTACTCCGCCTCGCAGCGTGGCATGGGCATGGTGACCATCGAATTTGATGTGGGCGAGCAGATGGGCCCCTCGCTGGTCAAGGTGAACGACAAGCTCGACTCCAACATGGACCGGATTCCTCCCGGGGTGTCGCCACCCCTGGTCAAGGCCAAGGGCATTGACGACGTACCGGTGGTCAACATCACCCTCTGGTCCAGGGATCTGGACAGCAACGGCCTGCCGGACGTGGATGACGGCCAGCTGCGCATGCTGGCGCACGATGTGCTGCAGAGCATCAAGGAGATCCCGGATACCGGCAACGGTTTCGTGGTGGGCGGGCGTGCCGAGCAGGTGACCATCGAGGTATCGCCGGAGCGGCTCTCCGGCTACGGTATCAGCCTGGATCAGGTGGCCAACCGCATCCAGACCTCCAACAGCGAGCAGCAGGCGGGCGGAGTCGAATCCGGCAACACCCGCTTCACGGTGATGACCGGCGCCTTCCTCAAGACCACCGACGATATCAGCCGCCTGGTGATCGGCACCCACAACGACGTGCCGGTCTATGTGCACGACGTGGCGCGGGTGGTGCAGGGTCCCGAGGATGCCCAGCAGCTGGTGGCCTATTACACGGGTCCGGCCGGCGAGCATGAGCAACCGGCCAGCGGCATTCCCGCTGTGACCATAGCCGTGGCCAAGAAACCGGGAGTAAACGGTGTTACCGTGGCCGGTGCCATTATCGACCGGGTCGAGCACCTGAAGGGACTGCGCATCCCCTCCAACGTCGGTGTCAGCATCACCCGCAACTACGGTGAAACGGCCGAGGACAAGGTCAACGAGCTGATCTTCAAGCTGTTCGTCGCCACCGGTTTCGTGTTCCTGCTGGTGCTGTTCGCGTTCCGCGCCCTGCGCCCGGCCATCGTGGTGGTGCTGGTGATCCCGGTGGTGCTGTTGATGACCATCTTCTACGCCTGGGTGACCGGCTACACCATCGACCGGGTCAGCCTGTTCGCCCTGATCTTCTCCATCGGCATCCTGGTGGATGACGCCATCGTGGTGGTG
This sequence comes from Sedimenticola hydrogenitrophicus, assembly GCF_025175675.1. Taxonomy (GTDB): domain Bacteria; phylum Pseudomonadota; class Gammaproteobacteria; order Chromatiales; family Chromatiaceae; genus Sedimenticola; species Sedimenticola hydrogenitrophicus. The sequence continues at coordinate 17,784 of NZ_JANIOA010000046.1, read as the reverse complement.
GAGAACATCTACCGGCGCTGGCTGGAGAAAGGCTCCACCGACGCCTATACCGCGGTGGACGCGGTGCGGGAGGTGGGCAATCCCACCATCCTGGCCACCTTTACCGTGATCGCGGCGCTGCTGCCGATGGGCTTCGTCACCGGCATGATGGGGCCCTACATGGAACCGATTCCGGCGCTGGGTTCGGCCGCCATGCTGATCTCCCTGTTCGCCGCCTTCGTCTTCACCCCCTGGCTGGCTATCTCCCGCTGGCTGCGACCCAGCATGGCCTACCTGGAGGTGGCGGAAGAGCGCGAGAAGGTGGGTACGCAACGCCTGGCGCGCTTTTACGAAAAGATCCTCACCCCGCTGATCCGCTCGCGCAACAAGCGCATCCTGTTCCGCGTGCTGTTGTGGGGGAGCTTCCTCTTCGCCTGTTCCATGTTTTACACCCAGTGGGTGACGGTGAAGATGCTGCCGCTGGACAACAAGCCCGAGTTCTCGGTGGTGCTGGACATGCCGGAGGGCACGGCCCTGCCGGTCACCGCCAACCTGGCGCACCGCATCGCCGAGCGGCTGCGTCAGATGCCCGAGGTGTCGGCCCTGCAGGTGTATGTGGGTACCGCCCGTCCATTCGATTTCAACGGCATGGTGCGTCACTACTATCTGCGTCAGGACCCGTGGCAGGCGGAGGTCCAGGTACAGCTGCTGCACAAGAGCAAGCGGGAGCGCAGCAGCCATGAGCTGGCACTGGCGGCGCGCGAGGCGGTCAGGGAGATCACCCGTGAATCGGGGGCCAGGTTCGCCGTCGTGGAGATGCCGCCCGGGCCGCCGGTGCTGCAGTCGGTGGTGGCCGAGGTGCATGGTCCGACCCCGGAGATCCGCCGCCAGCTGGCCGCCGATCTGACCGGCATATTCGAGCAGACGGAGAGTCTGGTGGATGTGGACAACTACCTGCGCGGCAGCTACGAGTATTGGTTGTTTAAGGTGGATACCGAGAAGGCGGTACGGCGCGGTGTCTCGGTCGACACCATCAACCGCAATCTCTCCATGGCGCTGGGCGGAATGCGCCTGGGCGACGTGAAGCAGAAGGCGGGGCATGAGCCGATCAATATCCTGATCCAGGTGCCGCTGGCCGAGCGTTCGCAGATCAACCGGCTGGGCGATCTGCCGATCCAGTCCACCAGTGGGGTCACCCTGCCGCTGCGCGAGCTGGGCGCCTTCGAGATGATGCAGGAGGAGCCGATCATCTATCACAAGGACCTGCGCCCGGTGGAGTATGTGGTGGCCGATGTGGGTGGCGAACTGGCGGCCCCGGTGTACGGCATGTTCCAGGTGCAGGACCTGCTGGCGGCCGATTACACGGCACCCGACGGAGTCAAGGTGGACGCCTTCTGGTTCAAGCCGCCGGCCGACGATAACAGCTCCAGCATCGAGTGGACCGGCGAGTGGACGGTGACCTTCGAGACCTTCCGCGACATGGGGGCGGCGTTCATGGTGGCGCTGGTACTGATCTATATCCTGGTGGTGTGGGAGTTCGGCAATTTCCGCATTCCGGCGCTGATCATGGCGCCGATTCCCCTGACCCTGCTGGGCATCATCCCCATGCATGCGCTGATGGGGGCGGAGTTCACCGCCACCTCAATGATCGGCTGGATTGCCCTGGCCGGCATCATCGTGCGCAATTCGATCCTGTTGGTGGACTTCTCCATCCACGAGATCCAGCGCGGGGTGTCGGTGGAGCAGGCGGTAATACGCGCCTGCACCACCCGGACCCGGCCGATCATGATTACCGCCCTGGCCCTGGTGTGCGGCTCCAGCGTGATCTTTACCGATCCGATCTTCCAGGGCATGGCCATCTCGCTGGCCTCGGGCGTCATGGTCTCCACCATCCTGACCCTGATCGTTATCCCGCTCGGCTGCATGAAGGCCAGCGCCGCGCTTTGTGAAGTGGCGGCCGCCGGTTATGACGGCGGCAATACCCCACTGCCGGAGCTGGTCGATGAGCCCTCCTGCGCGGCGGCTCCGCCCACTGTCCGGGGTCCCTCGCTGCTGCTGGTGCTATGGGGCAAGATCGCCAGCCTGCTGCTGATGCTGTTCTATGCCGGGCGTGGAATCTTCCTGCTGCTGGGAGAACTGCTGCCGCGGCCTAAAGCCGATGTGCCTCCATCCGCCATGGAAGCCGCTGTTGCGCCGCCACCGGTGACCAAGGGCCCGTCGTCACCGGGCGGCGAAGGCGCCAACGCGAACGCACCGAAAGCGGGGCAAGATACGGGGCCGGCGGTTTCTCGGGCAACAGTTGCCGATGATCGGGGCGAAGACCGGCCGGCAGCGGTCAAGCGTGCCGCCGGGAAGGCCGCGGCAATGAAAAAACCGACCCCGGAGAAAAAAACGGCGCCAGAGAAAACACCGGTTCCCGGGAAAAAGGCGGCGGCCGGAACAAAGTTGGCCGCCAAGAAAAAAGCCGACAAGAAGGCGGCCGCCAAGATCCAGTCGGCACTGCCACGCAGCGCGCCCCCTCCGGGGCCCGTGACGGAGCCGGCGTCCGCTGGCGATGATGTGCACACCTTGCCGACCCCGGCTGGACGCAAGGGGGGGCGGCGCGGGATTCGCCTGAAGGTGGATAATGAGAGCGGTATTGAGTGAACAGGTGGTGAGGGCTCACGCAAAAATAAGTTCCGGTATTCGATCGCCCCTGGACCCCGCTGGCGGCGTTACGCTTTTTGGCAAGGGAACAGCCATTGCCTGCAAAGCGTGCCTCGCCAGCGGGGCCCAGGAACACCCTCGGTACTACGAAATTATGCTTGCGCGAGCCCTGAACAGAGTGGCAGGCAGGATGGTGCTGAGGCGGCTGCTCGCCCTGGGCATCCTGTGTGCCCTGGTGCTGCCGCGGCTGCTGATTGCCGAAGGGGTCGGGCCGTGGTATGGAAAATTCCGTCCCCTGCATCAACCGGGGGAGAAGCCTCCGGTCGCGCAGCGAGCGCGGCGCTATTCCGGCGAGGCGGGATATCACCTGAGGGGGCCGACGGACGCTCCCCCCGCCTATGCACCGTCAGGCGACCCATACCCGCGGAGGCCGGCGGTGCAGAGCGGTTTTTTCATGGCTTATCCGCATGGATCGCCGGGTCTGCGATTCCGGTCCGGTCCGCGCAGCGGCAAGGCGCCGGCGCAGCGGGCGTCCTCCGTTCGTTCGCTGGACAAGGGCTTCTACCCTGTGCTGTCGGCGCCGCCGGAATCGGCCTACCGCTTCCGGCCACCGGGGCGGGGCCGTCATGAGTAGCCCGATGGTCTCGTGCGGGAGACCGAAATAGAAGAAAACAGGCCCATCCGGCGACAGTATCCGGAGGCCATTTTGGAGGTATAGATGTCTATCCGTGGTCAATGCATGTCACTTGGCCTCTCGCTACTGGTTGCCGGTGTGGCACCCGGTGTGGCTCGGGGCGAGGCGAGCCCCCCCGCCGCGGTGGAATTTTCCGCCGATACCGTCCAGACTGATCCGCAAAAGCGGCAGCGGGTCGGCCATATCTATGTCGGCACCAGTCGCATACGCAGTGAGATGGAACAGAATGGCCAGCCGGTGGTTAATATCATCGATACCGGGCAGCGGATAACCTGGGTACTCTATCCACAGCAGCGAAGTTATATCGAATATCGGATGGAGACCGGGGAGGAGACAGCGCCGGAGAGCCCCTGTGCCGGTATCCCCGGCGCCCGTTGTAAACGGTTGGGTGATGAACCTGTCGATGGCCGCCCCGCCAGCAAATGGCAGGTGATGCTGCCGTCGCCGCGCGGTGTGGTGGAAAGTACCCAGTGGATCGGCAAACAGCGCTCATTCCTGTTGCGGCAGGAGATCCAGGGAGGGACGGTGATGGAACAGCGTCTGCTGGCGATGGAAGTGCTCCATGGACGTTCCGTCGAGAAGTGGGAGATGGTCCTGACCCAGGGCGAGCAGCCGGCCCAGCGTTCTACCCGCTGGTTTGATCCGCAACTCAATCTGGCGATCAAGGAGGCAAATCCGGGAGGCTATGTCCGTGAGCTGCAGAACATCACGATCGGGCCGCAGGATCCGGAGCTGTTCAAGATACCGGAACAGTTCAAGCAAATCGTACCGCAGCAGCCGGGTCAGCAACGCTAGGAGCCTGTCGGATTTAACACTGACCTACTGCGGAAAAGCCGAATTTGGCCATATTTTCCGATCTTTCTCGTTAAATAGGTCCACTATTCGCCTCGAAAGATCGAAAAATCTGGCTCAAATCGGCTTTCCCTCGCTACGGTCGGTCAAACCCGACAGGCTCCTAGCTGACGGAGTGCCGGGAAACGCATTGAGTGATCGGATGATCATGGAGTAAAGCTATGAAGATCAGATTCGGATGGATATTGACGACGGTCGCCTTGGCCCTGGCCGGGATGGCGGGGGGAGCATTCGCGGCTCCGGCGGGCCTGCCCCAGCAGATGCTGCCCGGCTATGCGCCGGCATCACCCGATCGGGGAGTTGCCAGCTTCCGGCCGCATTATCGCATGCAGCCCGCGCAGTGGATGCCGCGCTTCGCCCGGCCCGGTGTCAGACGGCCGATGCACGCGCCACTACCGCGGGCCGCAGCCTGGCCGATACCGGTGAGTTATCGTCCCATCGCACCGCCGCCTCCGCGGATGCCCCGCTATGGCTACCCGGGACAAGGGCCGCGCTGGTCCGCTTACCCGTTGCCGGGCCAAGTCCCATTCCCAGTCCCGGTCAGGGGGTATGGAGTGCGGCCGATGCCGTGGACCGGGTACCCCTATCCGTCGCGTCCGCCGATCGGAGCCTGGGGTTATCCTCGCCCGGTGCCGTATCGGCAACGCCCGGCCTATCCGCCGGTTGCCCCTGCCTTCCTGCCTCCGCCGTTGCGGATGCCGCCGGCCGTGGCGGGCGCGCCGCCGCCCTATTCCGGGTATCCCGGTCGGCCCTGGCTCAGACAGCCGGCGCGGCCGGCGCCACCTGCGGTTGCCGGGCAACTGGCCAGACGTTACCAGCCCTATGCGGGCTATCCGGGGGCACGACGGGATTATCGATTTCGCCCCATGCCCCGGTCGGTGGCACTTCAGGGCCACCCTGTCGCAATGCCGTACCGACCCGGCCCGGCCTATCCACGGGACTACCGTTTCCGCCAGGATCCACGTTTTCATCCACTAGTCGGGCAGCGGATGCCCACCGCTCCCTATCGCTATGGGCAGCCCCTGGCGCGTGGCGGGGCGGCCTACGGACCCGGCCACCGGGACGCGTCGCTGGCCATCCGGGACGGTGGGGCGCCACCCATGTGGCGGTAGGGTGGCGGCAGGGATATTGAGTTGCCGCTGTAGTAGTCGGCTGAATCTGAACAACAAACATAAGGGCCTGGCATGATCACTGTCGTGGGTAGTCTGAAAGGCGGCTCGGGGAAGAGCACGGTAACCTTCAACCTCGCCGTCTGGCTGGCGCTGGCGGAAGTCGAGGTACAGGTTATCGATCTGGATCCCCAGGCCACGCTGCGGGACGTGGTGGACGTCCGGGATGAAGAGGGGTATCACCCCCGGATCTCCGTGAAGGGGAAAAAACAGCTGGATGGCAACAGGCTGAATGGCGTGGATGAAGTGCTGATCGATATCGGTACCGCTGATATCGAGATGATGAAACGCGCTATCCGGCTGGCCGACCGCATCCTGGTCCCGGTTCCGCCCTCCCAGGCGGATATCTGGTCGACCCAGCGGTTCATCCAGTTTGTAAATTCCACCACCGAGGGGAAGAGCCCGGAGATGATCGGATTCATCAATCGGGGCGATACCCATCATGCCGTGCGGGAGACCGATGAGGCCGCGGCGGCCCTGGTGTCGCTGCCCGGGATGAAATTCATCAAGCCGCGACTGTCGCAGCGTACCATTTTTCGCCGCTCGTTCAGCGAGGGGCTGGCGGTGTTTGAACTGAATCCGCGGGGCAAGGGGAGCCAGGAGCTGAACGCGCTCTGTGCAAAACTTTATCCCGGGATGCTGAAGTAAATATGACCGTAACTACTCACCCGGTCTGTAAGTGATTGGCCTGCCTTGTTGGCCGATCTTGCTGGCGAGGAAACAAGCCATCGTGTGAGGCCTGCAAGGCAGGCCAATCACCCCGTGAGTAGTTACGATAAGACTCAATAAGCAGCCAGGGATTCGGCAGATGAACCAGCCGGCCCGATACACAGGGCCAATATAGGCCGGGGAGAGGTGTAATCATGCGTGTCATCAGAAATCTGTTTGCCCTGATCGGCGTGGTGGCGGTGATCGCCGCCGCCGTGGCGGTGGTGAAAACCCGGACCGTGCTGGATGGGTTCGACCCCGGTGCCGTGCAGGTCTACCGGGAACTGGCCGGGAAAATAGTCGAGACCCGCAATGCCGCCGAGGCAGCCGTCTGGAAGGTACCGGTTGAGGAGGGGCTGACACCCGAGGATGTCGAACTGTCCATGAAGACGGTCGCCAATGAACTGAACATCTCCAATGTGGGGGAGCTTCCCCTGTACAAGGATGTGGAGGCGAAAAGCGGCCAGCAGTACCGTTTCGTCAAGATCTACATGTTCTGCAACTCCCTCACCGCCGCCCGGATGCTGGATTACAGCGACGCCTTCTCCGCTTATCTGCCGTGCCGGATTACCCTGGTTGAAGACAAACAGGGGCAACTCTGGCTGTATGCCCTGAACATGGACCTGATGATTCATGGCGGTGAGCCACTGCCCGCGGCGCTCAAGGAGGAGGCGCTGCAGGTGAAAAAGGTGATCCTCGAAATCATGCGGCGGGGCGCGGCTGGCGATTTCTGAGGGTATTTCCGGCTGCCGGCGAATCACTGTTCAGCCGGTTCCCCCGGCTCCGGTACAGCCGCCCGGGATAAGGAAAAAACGGGGCCAAGAAAAGCAGTATGTGGTAGTATGTATTAGCTTATTCAAATATAACCAACTAATAAATAATATTGTCCGGGCTCGGCCTGAAGGTGGAACAGATGGTCCAAGAAAAAGAACAGCTGGATCAAGGGCCGGCGTATTCGATGGAGCGTCTTTCGGAAGCGTTCGAGACCAGTGCCCGACGCTGGGAGCTGATTGTCTATCCCTCCCTGTTCGCCTTTATTATCCTCGCGGCCTATGGATTTTTTCTGGTCTACAACCTGGCCAAGGATGTGCATTATCTGGCGGTCAGCGTGGATACCAACATGACGCGGTTGGCCAGCAATATGCAGTCCGTGTCGGACAACATGGGGCAGATGACCAACAATATCCGCACCATGTCCGACCATATGTCCGAGATCAATGACAAGATCAGCACCCTTGAACCAATGCTCGAGACTATCGGGTCGATGGATCGCTCGATCCAGCAGATGACCCAGTCCACCTATATCATGCAACGGGATTTTACCCGCTTTAATCACAATATTGCCCGCCCCATGAACTTCATGAACAACATGATGCCGTAGTGGCCGGTTTTGGCTGAAGCGGATCAGGCCATAGCTGTCTGATTGGCCCAGCCGCTTCGACCTGGATGGGTCAAAAGTAATCCCCTTGCGGTCATTGCGAGGACATTCCCCCCCCGTAGCCTGGCTGCGCAATCCTTCAATCTCGCCCCGGAACTGCCGGAGAATCCGGCTGTTTTTCCGCTATCCAGGGTCAACGAAGCAGCTCCGCGACCGACGTGATTCCCGCGTGGTAATTATGCATGGCGTTACGAATCTACCCGGTGGCTGTTACCGCGGGCTGTGTGTTTAGGTAACACAGATGGCCTGTGCCAGGTTTCATCTCCTTGATTTTTCACTCTACTCGAGGGCGGCATGGATCTTGCTCCAGTGTGGGATCAGTCGGGGAAGCGGGCAGCTTTATCGACTGAAACACATAATAAATAAAGAGTCAGCAAACAGCTTTATCCATTAAAGCAGACATTAGAAAAAGAACTGGAGAGCCATCCCATCGATTGATGATCTGGCTGTCCGTTGCATTGTTTCGTCAGTTGAAGATGGTCTATTGGCATCGATCGGATTCAGCGGCGTTACCCCGGCACTCAGCCAACATCGCGAAAACGCAATGGGCGCCTTCCGGCACCTGATGCGCGTGCACAAATAACAGGGCATCCAGCCCGGAATGAGAGAGGATAAAACGTAATGAGTGAAGACAAGTCCAAGATCAGCGAACTTTCCCGTCGTGGTTTTATCAAGGTTGGCGCCACGGCAGTTACCGCCGCCAGCATGCCCATGTTCTTCGTCAAGGACGCCTGGGCCGCCAAGGATTTTCGCAACAACCCGGGCAATGCCGGTTCGGTGAAATTCGGCTTCAACGTGCCCCAGACCGGTGCCTACGCGGATGAGGGCGCCGACGAGTTGCGTGCCTACAAACTCGCGGTCAAGCACATCAATGGCGAGGGTGACGGCGGTATGCTGAACACCATGAAACCGCTTTCCCTGAAAGGCAACGGCATCCTGGGCAAGAAGGTCGAGTACGTGACCGGTGATACCCAGACCAAGTCGGATGCGGCCCGTGCCTCGGCCAAGCGCATGATCGAGAAGGATGGCGTGGTGATGATCACCGGTGGCTCCTCGTCGGGTGTGGCGGTCGCCGTTCAGGGGCTGTGCCAGGAGATGGGGGTCATCTTCATGGCGGGTCTGACCCACTCCAACGACACCACCGGCAAGGACAAGCGCCGCTACGGTTTCCGTCACTTCTTCAATGCCTACATGTCCGGCGCCGCATTGGGCCCGGTGCTGCAGAAAGAGATGGGCACCGAGCGCAAGGCCTATCACCTGACCGCCGACTACACCTGGGGCTGGACCCAGGAAGAGTCGATCAAGAACACCACCGAAGCCCTGGGTTGGCAGACCACCGCCGCCGTGCGTACCCCGGTGGGCGCCGGTGACTTCTCCCAGTACATCACCCCGGTGCTGAACTCCGGTGCGGACGTGCTGATCCTCAATCACTACGGCAAGGACATGATCAACTCCCTGACCCAGGCGGTGCAGTTCGGTCTGCGTGACAAGCAGGTCAACGGCAAGAACTTCGAGATCATCGTGCCGCTGTTCTCCCGCCTGATGGCGCAGGGTGCGGGTGATAACATCAAGGGTATCCTGGGTACCACCAACTGGCACTGGTCGCTGCAGGATGAAGGCTCCAAGGCATTCGTCAAGTCCTTCGGTCAGGAGTACGGTTTCCCCCCCTCGCAGGCGGCTCAGACCACCTATGTACAGGCCCTGCTGTATGCCAACGCGGTTGAGTCCGCCGGCAGCTTCTATCCGCCCGAGGTGATCAAGCAGCTGGAAGGCTTCAAGTTCGACGGCGCAGGCAATGGCCCGACCGAGTACCGTGCGGACGACCATCAGTGCTTCAAGGATGTACTGGTGGTGCGCGGTAATGAGGCGCCATCCTCCCAGTTCGATATTCTGAAGGTTGAGCAGATTGTTCCACGTTCGCAGGTTGAGTACGACGCCAAGATCTTCGGCGGCGAGCTCGGTCCCTACGAGGTCTAATCCGCTGTTGTGCGTGTGCCGGCCGCCCGCGGGCGGCCGGCACTGTCCATTCTTTGACTATCTCCGGTGTGTAAACAGTAATGGATGCAATCCTTCTTCAGATCTTAAATGGCCTCGATAAGGGCGGTGCCTATGCACTGATTGCCCTGGGCCTGACGCTCGTGTTCGGGACGCTTGGTGTCGTGAACTTCGCCCACGGGGCGCTGTTCATGCTGGGTGCGTTCTGCGCGGTGACCGTACAAAAAATCCTGACCATTTCCATGAAGGTAAAAGACGAGAGCATTACCTTCTTTGATGCCTACAAAGAGCAGCCCTACCTGGAAATCTGGTTTGGCGATTTCGGTACGGCGATTATTGACTGGTCCGTGCCGATCTCGATACTGCTGGCGATGCCCATCATGCTGCTTATCGGGCTGGCGATGGAGCGCGGCCTGATCCGCCATTTTTACAAGCGGAGCCACGCGGAGCAGATCCTGGTCACCTTCGGCCTGGCCATCGTGCTGCAGGAGATCGTCAAATCCTTCTTCGGCGCCAACCCGATTCCCAGCCCGGCACCCGGGATCGTTTCCGGCAGTGCGCCCATCGGTGTCCTGCTGGGTCTTGGCGAATCGGTGGTCTACCCCTGGTGGCGCATGATCTACCTGCTGTTCTCGGGTGCGGTGATCTTTGCCGTGTTTGCGTTCCTGCAATTTACCACTTTCGGTATGGTGGTACGGGCCGGCATGCATGACCGGGAGACGGTCGGACTGCTCGGCATCGATGTCGAACACCGCTTCACCATCGTCTTTGGTATCGCGGCTGTCGTGGCTGGACTGGCCGGCGTCATGTACGCGCCGATCCTGCCTCCTGATTACCATATGGGTATGGATTTTCTGGTGCTCTCGTTCGTGGTCGTGGTGGTCGGCGGCATGGGATCGCTGGGTGGCGCCGTGGCCGCGGGGTTCCTGCTTGGTATCCTGCAGTCGTTCGCCTCGATGAACGAAGTCAAGGCCATCATCCCCGGTATCGACCAGATCATTATCTATCTGGTCGCGGTAATTATCATCCTGGTCAGGCCGCGTGGTCTGATGGGACGCAAAGGTGTGATGGAGGATTGATATGATTGTGCCATCGATACGTAATGATTGGGTCATCATGGCGATTTTTACCGCCGTGGTACTGACCGCCCCCCTCTGGCTTACACCGGTCGGTGCCGGGTATCCGGATCTGCTGCAGAAGTTCGCCATCTTCGGGATATTTGCCATCGGCTTCAACATCCTGTTTGGACTGACCGGCTATCTCTCTTTTGGCCACGCCGTGTTTCTCGGTGTCGGTTCCTATACCGCGGTATGGTCGTTCAAGCTGTTGACCATGAACGTACTGCCCGCGGTAATATTCGCCACCCTGTTGGCGGGGGTGTTTGCCGTCGTGATCGGCTATGTCAGTCTGCGACGCTCGGGTATCTATTTTTCCATCCTGACACTGGCATTCGCGCAGATGTCATACAACATGGCCTATTCGGTGTTGACGCCGATTACCAATGGCGAGACGGGCCTGCAGTTGACCATGAATGATCCGCGAATCCTGGATGGCCCCGCGGGTCAGGGGCTGCCTTCGACCACCCTCTTCGGTCTGGATATGAGCGGCTACGCGGGGTTCTATTTCTGTGCGGTGATGTTGATTATCGCCTTCTTTATTTCCCTGCGCATCTTCCGGTCACCGTTTGGATTGAAGCTGTTGGCGATTAAATCCAATCAGACCCGGATGAAGTATACCGGTTTCAATACCCGGCCCTATCTGCTGACGGCCTTTGTGATCTCCGGTATGTACGCCGGACTGGCAGGTTCGCTGATGGCGATTACCGACCCGCTGGCGGGTGCGGAGCGGATGCAGTGGACCGCCTCCGGCGAGGTGGTGCTGATGACCATCCTGGGTGGCACGGGTACCTTGCTTGGGCCGCTGTTTGGTGCCGGTATCATCAAGTATTTCGAGAACATCTTCTCGGCGATGAATGATGGCCGTTTGCACGAGATATTCTCCTTCCTGCCCGACTGGCTGGAGAATATCGTGGTGGCCATTACCGGCGAGTTCGTTGGCGACGGCTGGCATCTGACCCTGGGTCTGCTGTTCATGATCGTGGTGATCTTCCTGCCGGGCGGTGTGGTGGAGGGTATACGCCGTGCCAATGGCTTCCTGCGCCGGCTCGTCCAGTCCTCCGGCACCAACACCGCGACCCTGGCGGCAGAGAAGGAGTGATGTGATGAGTATTGTATTAAGCATCAAGAATGTCGATAAAACCTTTGGCGGTTTGCATGCCCTGGGTGATATCAATCTGGACATTGAAGAGGGTAAGACCCATGCCATCATCGGTCCCAACGGGGCCGGCAAATCCACGCTGCTCAACTGCTGTATCGGCCGCCTGATCCCGGACAGTGGGACGGTGGAGTTCGATGGCAAGAACATGATCGGCATGCAGCCCCACGAGATCAACCACGCCGGGATGGTGCGGGTGTTCCAGACGCCGGAGATCTTTCCAGATCTTTCGGTGCTGCAGAATGTGATGATCCCCGCGCTGGCCAAGCGTGACGGCACCTTCAAATTCAATGCCTTCGGCAGCCTGGCCGCGGAGAAGGGGATCGAGGCCGATGCGGTGCATATCCTGGAGGACATGGGGTTGAAGGCGCATATCCATAAACATGCCGGCAGCATGTCCCGCGGCGACAAGCGGCGGCTGGAACTGGCCATGGGGCTGGTTCAGCATCCCCGGCTGTTGCTGCTGGATGAGCCGACCGCCGGCATGGCACGGCATGACACCAACCGCACCATCGACCTGCTGAAGCGGATCAAGGAACGTGGTATGACCAAGATTATCATCGAGCATGATATGCACGTGGTGTTCAGTCTGGCCGACCGCATCAGCGTGCTGGCCCAGGGGCGGATTATCGCCAGCGGCACACCGGATGAGATCCGCGGTAACCCGAAAGTTCAGGAAGCCTATCTGGGAGGGGCTGAACTATGACTAATATCAATGCATCCTATCGGGTCAATCCGGTTACGCCGGTCACCCGTACCGGTTCTGATCCGGCGTTCTTCTCCTGCTGGGATATCCACTCCTACTATGGCGAGAGCTATATCGTGCAGGGGGTCAGTTTCGATGTGCGTGAGGGCGAGGTGCTGGCCCTGCTGGGCCGCAATGGTGCCGGCAAAACGTCGACCCTGCGCTCTATAGCCCGGGTGGACAGCCCGCAGGTGACCCATGGGGAGATCTGGCTCGACCACAAACCACTGCACAACATGAAGTCCCACGAGGCCGCGCAGAACGGCGTCGCCCTGGTTCCGGAAGACCGGCGTATCATCGCCGGCATGACGGTCGAGGAGAACCTGATCCTGTCGCAGATCGCGCCGCCGATCGGGTGGAGCATTGAGCGTATCTATGAACACTTTCCGCGCCTGGCGGAACGGCGCAGTCAGGAGGCCACCACCCTCTCCGGCGGCGAACAGCAGATGCTGGCGGTAGCCCGTGCCCTGGCCCGGGACATCAAGCTGCTGTTGCTGGATGAACCCTACGAGGGTCTGGCGCCGGTTATCGTGCAAGAGATCGAGCGGATCGTGGATGGTATTAAAAAGCTCGGTATCACCACCATTATTGTTGAGCAGAATGCGGTCGCCGCCCTGCGCCTGGCGGACCGGGCGATCATTCTGGATATGGGGCAGGTGGTGTTTGACGGAATGGCCCAGGAGGTGCTGGATAACCAGGAACTGCGTCAGCAGTACCTGGCCATCTGAGCCGGCCCGATTCGGGCCTGAAACATCCGCGCCATCCTTCCGGGTGCCGCGGATTTTTTATGCAGGTTGGCGACGGCGCGGAAAACGCGTCCCCTGCGTGCTGCCGCACTGGATCAACCATTTCCATCTTGCAACTACTCACCCGGTATGTAAGTGATTGGCCTACCTTGCCGGCCTCACACGATGGCTTGTATCCTCGAATCCGGCCCCATTTTCAGCGCCTGCCCAAACTCGCTTCGCTCAAACAAGGGCAGGCTTGAATCTGAAAAAGGGGCCGGATTCGAGGCGCCATCAAGATCGGCCAACAAGGCAGGCCAATCACTCCGCGAGTAGTTACTCCACCGCCGAGTTCTCTGGGTCTCCGTGGTGCATTGGATCGGCTCTAATGAACGCCCCGGGCGCGGGAGTGGAGGGTGGCCGCGCTGTTCGAGCCCACGCTTCGTGCTTCGGGTGTCAACCGCCCGCGTGTTCCACGTCCCGCACGATCCGGAAACCGATCCTCAGATAGTGGTAGTTCGGCCTCAGTTTGTTACGCGAGGCGGAGCGCAGGCCACCGGGTACGTTGTGCCAGGAGCCGCCCCTTACCACACGCTCGCGCGGGTCATCCGCGTCGTAGCCGGCATCCAGCTGTTCCAGCCCGCTGTAGTGTTCGTCATAGACGGAGGCGCACCACTCCCAGATATTGCCGTGCATGTCGTGCAGGCCCCAGGGGTTGGCGGGGAACCGGCTGACCGGTGTTGTCTGCCCGCGGGAAGGCCCCTTGCCGCTGCCACCATAGGTGTAGTTGCCATCGAAGTTGGCCTGTTCGGGCGAGAGACAATCGCCGCTCCAGAAGGGTGTGGTGGTGTCGGCGCGACAGGCATATTCCCACTCCGCCTCGGTCGGCAGGCGGATCGGGGTGCCGGTACGTTTTGACAGCCAGCGGCAGTAGTCCATGGCCGACCAGTAGCTGACATTGATTACCGGCCGATCGCCCCGGCCCCAGGTCTCATCGCGCGGCCGGCTGCGTCGCGTCCCGTCGCAGAAGATATCGAACATCGCAAAGGTGACGGGGGTCTTCAGTATCTCAAAACGCTTAACCGACACCGTGTGCTGCCGCTCATTTTCAAACCGGTCCTTCTCCTCCTCGGGTGAACCCATCAGAAAGGTCCCGCCCGAGAGCCCGATCCAGTCATTTTCCCGCAGACCGTATTGCAGCAGCCTGGCCTGTTGCGCCTTCTCCTCGCTGATTGCCCGCGCGATGCTGCGGTTGACCTGCGCCTCCTCTAGGTGATGCCGGACCTCCGCCTCGATAACGCCCTTGAGGGGGGCGACCTCGGGCAGGTCGGGGAGGGTGGTGGGAGCGTGCCGGCGGGCCCCATGTGAAGGGAGCGTGCCGGCCGGGGCGCCGCATCGGTCACAGAAGTTTGCCTGCTCCTGCAGATGTTTGCCGCAACAACGGCAGAGTTCCTCGCGACGGAGGGAGTGACCGCACCGGGCACAGAACAGTGCTTCCGGATCATCGATCTGGTGATGACAGTGGGCACACTGCATGCGGCAGCCGACTAGGCGGAGCTGAACTCGTAGGAGATGCTTTCCGAGGGCTCCTGGAGGAAATAGCCCTGGATGTAATTGACCCCGACGGTCCAGAGGATGGCCAGGCTGTTGGCGTCCTCCACCCCCATGGCTATGGTCTTGATGTTGTGTTGCCTGGCCAGTGCGTTCAGTTCATTCAGATGATCCTGTTGGTCCTGCCTGGAGGCCAGCTCCTGCATCAGTTCAAAATCGAACTTCACAAAATCCACCGCCAGATGCTTTAACAGGGTTTCCGCCTTCGGGCTGGCGCCGAACTGATCGATGGCCAGCTGGCACTTGATCTTTTTCAGGCCCTCGATCAGTTTCTTCGCGGACTGGATATGATTGCGCAGCTCCTGCTCATGTATCTGGAAGGTGATCCAGGGGCCCTTGGCCTTGTGCTTGCGCAGGCAGTCACAGATCCACAGCAGCATGCCGTCATCTTCCAGGCCGGCGCTGGAGATATTGATGAAGAAGTTGACCTTCTTGCCCTCGTTGCGCTGTTCCGCCAGCTCCTGGATCGCCCTGTTGATGACCCAACGATCGACTTTGGCCATCTGCTCCCCCTGCTTGGCATGGCGGATGAAGTAGTCGGGAAGGATCTCCTCATTATTGTTGTCCAGCAGCCGGGTCAGCACCGCGTAGTGTTCCCGGCTGTCTCCCTGCAGGCTGACGATCGGTTGATAGACCAGGCGGAAACGGTCGTTTTCCAGGGCATGCTGGATCAGCTCGTTGATGCGCGCCTCATCGCCGGTATTATCTTCCCCGTAACTGGCCTGCATCTCGCCGGCTTCGTAGAGTGAGCAGCGGTTGCCGCCGGCATTGCGCGCCGCTTCGTAGGCGTTGTAGGCGCGGTTGATGAAATCCTGACTGCCGCTGATCTCCTGATCCAGCAGTGTGACGCCAATGCAGCAGGTGGCATTGGTCTGCTGATAGACATACGCCTCGACCAGTTGCCGCAACCGCTCCGCCATGGCCTCCGCGTCGACCGGGTTCGCCTTGTCGCTCAGAATGGTGAAGGTGTGATCACCGAAACGCGAGAGCAGCTCCTCCTGGTCGATGTTGGTGGCGAGAATCCGTGCCAACTCCTTGAGCAGCAGGTCACTGGCGGTGATGCCGATTTCAGCGCGGATCTCGCGGAAGCTATCGATCACGATGTAGAACAGGGAACAGCTTGCCCCGGTTTCACGCTGCGCCGCGATCGTCTGTTCCATCTTGGCCATGAAATACTGCCGGTTGGACAGGCCGGTCTGGGAATCCTGGTTGCTCAGCAGTTCAATGGTCTGTTCAAGCTCCTTGCTCTGCGCCTCATTGCGGATCACCAGCTGGGTGCAGGGTTCGCCGTCGTAGGTGGCGGGCGAGAAATCCAGCTTCGCATCAAAGGTCTCGCCGGCGCTGTTCTGGCAGGCGATGCTGAGTTCGCTGTGCTCGTCGCCCAGGGTTCTGAGGAACGACTTGATCCGTTTATGGTCCTTGGGCGAGACCATGTCGAGGATAGGCAGTCCCTCCAGCTCACCCATGTCGACGAAACCGAACATCTGCAGATAGGCCGGGTTGGCCTGCATGTGCATCCCTTCGTGTATATAGGCGATGGCATCCTGGGAGCTGTCGATCAGGGTATTGCAGCGCGCCTCGGCCTCTTTCAGTTTCTGCCGCGTCAGGGCCAGCTCCTGGCGCACCCGCCGATCCTCCGACTCGCGCCGGATCACCAGCTGCAGATGGTCCGGGTCGCTGCTGGAGACCACGTCCCGTGCCCCGTCACGCATCGCCTGGAGCAGGATTTCCGGATTGGTTTCCGCGTCCTTGTAGAGCAGGATATAAGGCGCGTCCTGATAAGCGGCGCGGAACAACCGGGTGGTGGATGCCAGCTTGTCGGTGGTCTCCGGCAGGGAGAGCAGGATCAGTTCGGGTTGGTCGCCGTCGGCGAGGTCGAGCAATGTCTCCTCATCCGCGGCAAATGTGGGATGGATTACCAGGCCGGCATTGCGCAATGTACTGATGTAGGTCTCGGCCTCATTGAGGGAGGGCTCAATGACCAAAAGGCTTATCGGTATGTCGGTCTCGGCGTATCCATTCATAGGTGTCGGGTGTCCAGTGTATTGAATCCACGGCCCATGCATCGCTACAGCATGGGCCAGATATTGTCGAAGTCTGTCTCGTCACCCGCCAGGTTGTCGCCGTTGCCGGTCTGCGCATCGGCGTAGCTGAAGTGAAACTGGGCAAAGGCGCCGGTCGTTTCAAGCAGGCGGTTGAGTCTGGCCTTGCGTTCGGTCCCCTCCTCATTGACGATCATCACCAGATCACCGGTTTTGAACGGCAGGGTGGGCAATATCAGACAGGCGGATTGATCCGTAGCCGCCAGTTCCGGCAACAGCAGGCCCTTGTGCGGGTGGCTGGCCGGGTCATCGCCTGCCAGGTAATGAATCAGCACCGCGGCGGCGCTCGGGGCGATCATCTGCAGGCCAAGCTGCAGTCCCTGGCCGGGCAGGTTTCTCGCCCAGCGGCTGATACCGATCGCAAACTGACGCTTGTTGGTGGCCGATTGTACGCCGATGACTTCGCCGATCTTGATCTTCGGGGCATGCATACCCTGCCAGTTGATGCAGTAGCCGCCGGCGCTTTCGTTAATGGTCTTGCAGGCGTAGGCCTCATGCTGCTGCGCGGATTGCCGGGATGCCCAGAGGGGTGCGCCACCCTGTCCGGAGCCCGGCTCATTGATACTGCTCGCGATGATGGTCTCCTGGATCGATTCATCAAATCCCTCCAGGCTCAGCTTGTGTCCCGCCAAGGTGTAGGAAGAGCGGTCAAGCAGGTCGCCTGCCGGCTGATCCATCCACTCCAGCCCCCGGTCCGGCCGTTGCGGGGCCGCCGGTTCCTCCGCTGTGCCGTCGCCGATCAGCAGGCAGTGGATCGAGGTCACCCCCACGGCCACTTTCAATTCGAAATTGAGCCGGGTGCGGACGAACTCCCGTTTTGGCGCGGAACTCAGGATCTGGATCAGT
>NZ_JANIOA010000045.1 GCF_025175675.1 Sedimenticola hydrogenitrophicus | reverse complement strand
GGGTCGGAGTCAAATTTAATCAAGGAAACGCGGCCGTTCGCACGACAACGTCCATCCAATTTGCCTCCGACCCCTCCGGGAATTAAGCAATGTCCGACCCGATCTGGAGCTGGTGAGTCAGCCGGTCATTTCTTGAACAACAGCGGTGCGACGTCGTCAAAGCCGCAGGCGAAGTGAACCTTGATCCCTTTGCGGATATGCTCGGGTACCTCGTCATACTCGCCCCGGTTCTCCTCCGGCAGGATCAGCTCGCGAATGCGGGCACGGCGCGCGGCAATCATCTTCTCCCGCACTCCGCCGATCGGGAAGACATGGCCGGTCAGGGTCAGTTCGCCGGTCATGGCGATATGCCGCACCGGCTGATTGCGCGCCAGTGAAAGCAGCGCCGAGGCGATGGTGATGCCGGCGCTCGGGCCGTCCTTGGGCGTGGCACCGGCCGGTACGTGCAGGTGGATGAAGCTCTTTTCAAAAAACTCCGGATCGGCCCCCAGGCGGGTGGCATTGGCCATCACGTAACCGTAGGCGATCTCGGCCGATTCGCGCATCACGTCGCCCAACTGGCCGGTCAGCTTGAAGCCCCGGGTGTAGCTGTGGGTGCGGGCGGCCTCGATGCTCAGGGTCGCCCCGCCCATGGCGGTCCAGGCCAGTCCGGTGACCACGCCGGGGCCGGTCAGGTTGCGTTCGTCGCGGAAGATCGGGCTGCCCAGATACTCCTTCAGATCCGCCTCTTCCACGACAATCGGGGTCGGCGTCTGGTCCAGGATCTTGACTACCGCCTTGCGCACGATCTTGCCGATCTGCTTCTCCAGCCGCCGCACCCCGGCATCCCGGGCATAGCCCTCGATGATCGATTTCAGGGCCACGCTGTTGAGCTTCAGCTGGTTGCGCTTCAGGCCGGCCCGCCGCAATTGCCGGGGCAGCAGGTACTTGCGGGCGATCTGCAGCTTCTCCTGGGCGATATAGCCGGAGAGCGGGATGATCTCCATGCGGTCGCGCAACGGGGCCGGGATGGTGTCCAGCTGATTGGCGGTGCAGACAAACAGCACCTTGGAAAGGTCGAAGCGCAGGTCCAGGTAGTGGTCGAGAAAGTCGCTGTTCTGTTCCGGGTCCAGCGCCTCCAGCAGGGCCGAGGCGGGATCCCCCTGGAAGGAGGCGCCGATCTTGTCGATCTCATCCAGCATGATCACCGGGTTGGCAGTCTCCGCCTCCTTCATCGCCTGGATGAATTTGCCCGGCATGGCGCCGATGTAGGTGCGCCGGTGGCCCTTGATCTCCGCCTCGTCGCGCATGCCGCCGACCGAGAAGCGGAAGAAACTGCGTCCCAGGGCGTCGGCGATCGATTTGCCGATGGAGGTCTTGCCCACGCCCGGCGGGCCCACCAGCAGGATGATGGAGCCGCTGACCTCGCCTTTCATCATGCCCACGGCGAGGAATTCCAGGATCCGTTTCTTGACGTCGTCCAGTCCGTAATGATCCTTGTCCAGCGCCTTGCGCGCCGCACCCAGGTCGAGCTTGTCCGGGCTGTGTCTGCCCCACGGCAGCAGGGTGATCCAGTCGATATAGTTGCGCGTCAGGGCGTACTCCGGTGAGCCGGTTTCCAGGATCGAGAGCTTCTGCATCTCCTCGTCCAGCCGCTTGCCCGCCGTATCCGGCAGCACCAGCTGCTCCAGGCGCTCTCTGAACTTGTCCAGTTCAGCGGTGCGGTCATCCTTCTCCAACCCCAGCTCCTGCTGGATCGCCTTGAGCTGTTCTCGCAGGAAGAACTCCCGCTGATGGGTGTTGATCTTGTCCTCCACCGTCTTGCGGATCTCGTTCTGCGCCTTGGCCAGTTCCAGCTCTTTATTGAGCAGCAGCAGCACCTTTTCCATGCGCGGCAGCAGGTCGACCTCCTGCAGCACCTCCTGCAGCTGGAAGCGGTCGGCGGTGGTGAGGCTGGCGGCAAAATCGGCCAGGTGGGAGGGGTCATCCGGTCCCAGCCGGTCGAGGAAGATGCGCAACTCCTCGCCATACAGCGGATTCAGCGGCACCAGCTCCTTGATGGTGTTGATGACCGCCATGGCATAGGCCTTGATCTCGTCGCTGGGTGCCGAGGACTCTTCGGTGAAGTAGTGGACCTGGGCCTTGAACGGGGCGCTACGGGAGACAAAATGATCGATCCGGAAGCGCTGCAGACACTCCACCAGCACCTGCAGGCGGCCCTCCACCTTCTGCACGCGGTGGATCTTGCAGGCGGTGCCGATGTAGCGGAAGTCGCTCGGCACCGCCTCTTCCGAGGTGGTGGCATCGGTCATGACGATACCAAGAATCGACTGGCTGGATTCATGCGCGGCGCTGATGGTCTCTTCCCAATGCTCGTCGTTCATCAGCAGCGGCACGGCCTGTCCGGGGAAGAACGGGCGAGTGGTCACCGGCAGCAGGTGGATCACGCCCGGGAGTACATCTCCCTGACGGGCCAGTACATGGTCGGTGATGATGTCCAGGGTGTCGGCGTTGATGGCGTCGTCATTCATGCTTCTAGTCCACTCTCGTTTTTATAATTGCCGGGTAGGCCGGGGCGGCTGTTTTTTTTCATCTCTGGGGTGTACCTGTCCAGATAGGTTATATCAGGCTGGTGGTGCGGTTTTACAAGCCAGGTTGGAGAGGCGCACGAAATCGGCCAGGGAGAGCCGTTCCGCCCGCAGTGACGGATCGATCCCGGCGGCAACGATCAGCTCGGCGTCCACCAATTTGCCGAGGCTGTTGCGCAGGGTCTTGCGGCGCTGGGAGAAGGCGCTGGTGACCAGGCGGGCGAAGTGCGCCGGGTCGTCGATGACATGGGGCGGCTGCGCGTGGGGGATCAGCCGCACGATGGCCGAGTCCACCTTGGGTGCCGGCTTGAAGGCGCCGGGGCCGATCTCGAACAGGGCCTCCACCTCGCACCAGGCCTGCATCATCACCGACAGGCGGCCATAGGTCTTGCCGCCCGGCCCGGCGGCCATCCGTTGCACCACCTCTTTCTGCAGCATGAAGTGCATGTCGCGGATGATGTCGGCAAACTGCAGCAGGTGAAACAGGATCGGGGTCGAGATGTTGTAGGGCAGATTGCCCACCAGCCGCAGCGGGCGGCCATCGCCGGCCAGCGACGCGAAATCGAACTTGAGCGCATCGCTGTTATAGATGTTCAGTTCGCCCAGCCCGGCGCAGCTGACCGCCAGGGGGTGAATCAGATCCCGGTCCAGTTC
Organism: Sedimenticola hydrogenitrophicus; assembly: GCF_025175675.1. GTDB lineage: Bacteria > Pseudomonadota > Gammaproteobacteria > Chromatiales > Chromatiaceae > Sedimenticola > Sedimenticola hydrogenitrophicus. The sequence goes on along the minus strand of NZ_JANIOA010000045.1, from coordinate 30,377 downwards.
CACCGCATCCAGCCGGCCGCACCTTTTCAGCAGCTCCCGGGTTATGGCGCCGTGACCCGGACCGATCTCCACCAGATGCTCGTCCGGCCTTGGATGGATGCTGGCGATGATGCGCTGGATCACGCCGGGATCGTGCAGGAAGTTCTGGCCAAAACGCTTCTTGGCCTGATGGGGTGGTCTGGGTTTTATGTTCATATTATCTGTTTTCGCTGGTGGGGTGCCGATCGTTTCGGGCTATACCGGGGTCGGAGTCAAACCGCGCACTCCAGAGCGGAGGCTGCATTTTATCGGGCGGTTTGACTCCGACCCCTCGCGATATCGCGCTCATGATACCACTAGATGTGCGGGGTGTCGGGTGGTCGGGCGGCATCGGTCACCCGTCGGGGGGGCGGGGAGAACGTAAGCACCAAGATAACCACCTCCGTGGGTGCATTACCCCCTGCTGGGGGACGCCGTAAACCCTGGGGGCTCGCAGCGGCCATCCATTGCCGCAGACGCCCCCAGCAGGGGATAACGCACCTACTACCAACCCCTTATGGGGTGGTTATCTTGGTGTTTACGGAAGGACCGCCGGGTCAGGCGGGCGCCAGCAGATAGAGGGCGAACAGCCCGCGCTCCCCGACCCAGTGGCGGACCTGGCGCAGTCCCGCCCGGCTGGCCTGGGCCAGGAACTCCTCCGGCGCATACTTGTAGGAGTTCTCGGTATGGACGGTCTCTCCCGCCCCGAGTTCGAAGCGGTAACCGTTCAGCCGCAGGGTCTGCCGGCAGCGGCTGACCAGGTGCATCTCGATACGTCCCAGCTCCCGGTTGTAGAAGGCCCGGTGTGCAAAGTTCTCGGGTTCACACTCCACCCCGACCTCGTTGCGCATCCGCCGCAGCAGATTGAGATTGAAGGCGGCGGTGATCCCGGCGGCGTCGTTGTAGGCCGCATGCAGAATGCCGGGGTCCTTTTTGGTGTCGACGCCGATCAACAGCATGCCGTCACGGCCGATCTTGTCGCCCACCAGGGTGAGGAATTCACAGGCCTCGCGGGGCGAGAAGTTGCCGATGCTGGAGCCGGGGAAGAAGGCCAGCCGGGGACCCGCCGGGACGGTCTCCGGTATCGGCAGCGAGTGGGTGAAGTCGACGCAGGCGGCGTGCACCGGCAACCAGGGAAATTCGTCCACCAGTTCGGCGGCGGCCTGCTTGAGGAATTCGCAGGAGATATCCATCGGCACATAGGCGACCGGTTTCAGGGCGTCCAGCAGCAAACGAATCTTGGTAGCGGCGCCGGCGCCGGGTTCAAAAACGACACGGCCGGTGCCGGTTAGTTCCGCGATCTCGCCGGCCAGGCGGGTGAGCATCGTCTGTTCGATATTGGGCGGGTAGTACTCGGGCTGTTCACAGATCGCGGCAAACAGCGCCGAACCGCGCGCATCGTAGAAGAACTTCGGCGGGATAGACTTGTATCGCCCCGAGAAGCCCTCGATGACCGCATCCTGCAGGCTCAGGGTCTTCGGTTTGTGGTCGTGAAAGGTGATTTTCTTGGCCATCAGGCGTCCTCTGCCAAGCGCAGTCCGGAGAACATCCAGCGTTCATGGGGATAAAAAAAGTTACGGTAGCTGGGGCGCATGTGGGCGGCGGAGGTGGCGCAGCAACCGCCGCGCAACACCATCTGACTGGACATGAACTTGCCGTTGTATTCGCCCATGGAGCCGGCCAGCGGACGGAAGCCGGGATAGGCGGTGTAGGGCGAAGCGGTCCAGGCCCAGAGGTCACCGTACCACTGGCCGTCGGGTCCCGCCGGGGCCGGGTGCAGCAGATCGCTGTCGACGAAGTTGCCCGCGATCGGCTGCTCGTCCAGGATCAGCTCCAGCTCCTCCTCCCGGGGCAGGCGTTTGCCGCTCCAGCGGGCATAGGCGTCGGCCTCGTAAAAGCTGAGATGAGAGACCGGTTCATGGGGATTGAGCGGGCGCTCGCCGCCCAGGGTGAACTGCCGCCAGACGCCATCCCGCTGTTCCCAGTACAGCGGCTGCTGCCACGCCTCCTGCTGCAGCCGGAACCAGCCGTCGGCGAGCCAGAGCGCGGGGTTGCCGTAACCGCCATCTTCGATGAACTCCAGGTACTCGGCGTTGGTCACCAGCCGGTCGGCTAGCCGATGGTCGTGGATCAGTACGGAGTGGCGGGGGGTCTCGTTGTCGTAGGCGAAGCCGCTGCCGCCGTGGCCGATGGAGTGCAGTCCGCCCTCCTGTGCCAGCCAGCGGACCGGCGGGGCCTCGCCGGGCGGCGCCGCGAGGTCCGTGCGGTAGGCGGGGCGGAGGGGATTGACCGAGAAATTGTGCTTGATATCCATCAGCAGCAGTTCCTGGTGCTGCTGTTCATGCTGCAGCCCCAGGGTGATGCGGAACGAGAACCCCTCCCTTTCGGCGCTTTCAGCGTCGCCGATCAACGCCTCCATCCGGCTGTCGACATGGCGGCGGTAGGCCAGCACCTGCTCCAGGGTGGGGCGCGCAAGCAGTCCGCGCCGGGGGCGTGGGTGCATGGCGCCGACGGTGTAGTAGTAGCTGTTGAACAGGTAGTGGAAATCGGGATCGAACGGGACGTAGTCCGGTTTGAAGTGGCCCAGGACAAAGGTTTCAAAAAACCAGCTGACATGGGCCAGATGCCATTTCGGCGGGCTGGTCTCGGTGATGGACTGGATCTGGTAATCGTCAACCGCCAGCGGTCGACACACCCGCTCGCTGAAGCCCCTGATACGGCGGTAATCTTCCAGTAGTGTCTCCCTACTCATCGCGGATACCTGTGCTCTCCGGCCTTCCTGTAACCATAGCCCAATTTTTCCGATCCTGGCCCGCGGTCTGATGACAGTTTTGTAGGGTGGGTTAGGTGCGCCCTGCGCAGGGGCTGGCCGTTCGCTTTGTACTGCGCGCGCGCCGTAACCCACCGTTTGGCGGCCGGGGAGTTGGTGGGTTACGCGGCGCCTGGGTGTTGTCGTGGTCTGGAAGTGTGGTGCCTGTGCGCCGCTAACCCACCCTACGAAACAGCAAAATTATGCTTACGTGCGCCCTAATACCGCGGTCGGACGGCAGGCTGTGATTGCGCGGAGTAACGCTGATTATGGTTGCGCACCAGGAGCTCGACCTGTGCGCTCGGCAGCGGCTGGCTGTAGAGATACCCCTGACCCATTTCACACCCCAGTTGGCGCAGGAAATTCTCCTGGTACGGGGTCTCCACCCCCTCTGCAATGATCTCCAGCTGGAGACTGTGGCCCAGGCTGACGATGGCCTTGACGATGGCGACGTCGTCGTTGTCATCGGCCAGGTCCTGGACAAAGGAGCGGTCGATCTTGAGCCGGTGGATGGGCAGTTTTTTCAGATAGCTGAGGGATGAATAGCCGGTGCCGAAGTCATCAATGGCCAGTTTGATCCCCATGTCCCGCAACTGGCGCAGGGCATCGATGGAGGCGTGTATCTCGCTCATGATAAAGCCTTCGGTCACCTCCAGCTCCAGCCACTCCGGCCGGCAGCCGGTCTCGTCGAGGACGTTGGCGATACTCTCCACCAGATCGTCGCGGCGGATCTGCTTGCCCGCCAGGTTGACCGAAACGGTATCGATCGGCAGGCCGATGCGCTGCCACTCCACCATCTGGCGGCAGGCGCTTTTCAGTACCCAGTTGCCGAGGGGAACGATCAGTCCGGAGGCCTCGGCCACCGGGAGGAAGCGTGCCGGGGGCAGGGTGCCCTGTTCCGGGTGTTGCCAGCGCACCAGCGCCTCCAGGCCCACATAGCGGTCCGTGGCGAGGGACTTCTGCGGCTGATAGTAGACCATCAGCTCATCCTGCTCGATGGCCCGGCGCAGGCTCCCCTCCAGGGTGATCCGGTCATAGGCGGAGGCGGTCATCTCCCGGGTGTAGAAGTTGTAGCTGTTGCGCCCTTCGTCCTTGGTGCGATACATGGCGGCGTCGGCGTTTTTCAGCAGGGTCTCCGCGGTTTCGCCATCCTGGGGATAGAGGCTGATACCGATGCTGCCGCCGACAAAGATCGACTGACCGTTGATCTCGAAGCGTTCGTTGAGCTTGTCGAGGATCTTCTGCGCAAGCGAGATGATGTCGGCGGTATCCCTGACCTCCTCCATCAGCAGGACAAACTCGTCGCCCCCCAGCCGGGCGATGGTGTCATCTTCCCGGGTGATCGAAAGCAGACGCCCGGTGACCTGCTGCAGTAACCGGTCGCCCGTCATGTGGCCCAGGCTGTCGTTGATGTGCTTGAAGTTGTCCAGATCCAGGAACAGCAGGGCCAGCCGGCCCTGGTTGCGGCGGGCATGTTTGATGGCGTGCTCCATCCGCGCATCCAGCAGCAGCCGGTTGGGGAGATTGGTCAGGGTGTCGTGATGGGCCAGGTGTTTCAGGCTTTTCTCCGCATGTTTGCGGATGGCAATCTGTTTCTCCAGGCTCTCGTTGGTGCGGGTCAGCTCCCGGGTACGCCGCTCGACCTGGTCTTCCAGTTGCGTCCTGTGCCGTTCCAGCGCCTCCTGCGCCGCCCGGCGTTGCGTCACCTCGCCGCTCAGGTCGTCGATCAGTGACTGGTTGTGGGTCTCCAGTTCGATGGAGTGGCGGATCTGCCGGTTCATGTTACGGCTGGTGGCGGCAATCAGCCCGGTATAGATCAGGGTGGCGATGCTCAGCAGCAGACTCCACTGTGTATTCTGGATGACCAGCACCGCCACCAGAGAAAGCGATTGTGGCAGCACGTAGGCGAAGAAAGCGGGCAGCCTGGCGGCGAGTACCGGCACCGCCACCGAGATGGTGCCGAAGATCACCAGAAAGATGACGAAGTGGACGAAGGTGTCGTCGGAGGTGAGCATTAGCGGGGGCAGGCCGCCCCAGGCGACGCCCACCAGCAGGGTGCTCAGCACATAGCGCCGCCCCCAGGTCGCCGGCGGGTGGCGCTGCGCGGCGAGCCCGTGCCGGATCAGCAGCCAGGTGCGCAGCAGGACGGAGAGAAGTATCGTCAGGTTCCAGGCGATCAGCAGCCGGTGCTCCAGCTTGTCCCAGAGGCTGACGGAGAGCAGGATGGAGATGGCGGCCACGGTCAGGTTGGCCGGCATGGCATTGGCGTACAGCAGACTGATCTGCTGGGCCAGCACGTGCTCTGAAGGGGGGGTGTTATAACGCATCATCCATGCCTGCCAGCACCGCTGACTCAGAGGGGTCCTTTTTTGATAACCCTGAAAACTACTGTGTATGAAGGTAAGTTTAGGTATTAATCTCCGGTATTGATAGCGGCGGTTTTCGTGCCGACTTGAAGCAATGCCCCCAATGATCTGGAAAAACGCTAATATTGAGGGTAAGCTACCGCGCCCTTGGCGCCTTTTTGTAACGAACCGAATGCCCGGCAAACTCTATATCAAGACTTTTGGCTGTCAGATGAACGAGTACGACTCCGACAAGATGTCGGATCTGCTCAGGGAATCCCACGGCTACACCCTGACCGACCGCCCGGAAGAGGCGGATCTGCTACTCCTCAACACATGCTCGATCCGGGAAAAGGCGCAGGAGAAGGTGTTCTCCCAACTGGGTCGCTGGCGTCCCTGGAAGGAGCAGCGCCCCGATCTGGTGATCGGCGTGGGCGGCTGTGTCGCCAGTCAGGAGGGGGAGGCGATCCGCGAGCGCGCCCCCTACGTGGACCTGGTGTTCGGCCCCCAGACCCTGCACCGCCTGCCGGAGATGCTGGAGACGGCGCGGCGCGAGCGGGTGCCGGTGGTGGATATCTCGTTCCCCGAGATCGAGAAGTTCGACCGCCTGCCGGAACCCCGCTCCGACGGCCCCAGCGCCTTCGTCTCCATCATGGAGGGGTGCTCCAAGTACTGCACCTTCTGCGTGGTGCCCTACACCCGGGGCGAGGAGATCAGCCGGCCGTTCGACGACGTGCTGGCCGAGGTGTCCGCGCTGGCCGCCCAGGGGGTGCGCGAGGTCAACCTGCTGGGACAGAACGTCAACGCCTACCGCGGCCTGATGGATGACGGCGCGGTCGCCGACCTGGCCCTGCTGATCCAGTACGTGGCGGCCATCGACGGCATCGACCGTATCCGGTTCACCACCTCCCACCCCATGGAGTTCTCCGACAGCCTGATCGCCGTCTACGGCGAGGTGCCGGAGCTGGTGAGCCACCTGCACCTGCCGGTACAGAGCGGCTCCGACCGGGTGCTGGCGATGATGAAGCGCGGCCACACCGCCTTTGACTACAAGGCCAAGATCCGCCGCCTGCGGGAACTGCGGCCCGACCTCAGCCTGTCGTCCGATTTCATTATCGGCTTCCCCGGCGAGACCGAACAGGATTTCGAGCACACCATGAACCTGATCGAGACCATCGGCTTCGATCACTCCTTCAGCTTCATCTACAGCGCCCGACCGGGCACCCCGGCGGCTGAGCTGCCGGATGACGTGCCGCTGGCGGAGAAGCAGGCGCGCCTGGAGCGGCTGCAGCGGCGCATCACCGGGATGGCCGGGCAGATCAGCCGGCGCATGGTGGGCACGGTGCAGCGGGTGCTGGTGGAGCGGCACGCCAAGAAGGACCAGCGGCAGCTGGCCGGGCGCACCGAGAACAACCGGGTGGTCAATTTCGACGGTCCCGAGGGGTTGATCGGCCAGTTCGTGGATATCCACATCACCGAGGCCCTGCCCAACTCCCTGCGCGGGAAACTCATTGACGAGGCGTTGGCCCAATCCGCATGAGCAAGGCCGCCTCCAGGACTGCATCCGTGTCCGACCACCCCAAATCCCTCGATCTGTCGTTGACCCCGGAAGACAACCAGCTGTTGGCCAACCTGTGTGGTCAGCTGGATGAACACCTGCGCCAGATCGAGCGCCGGCTGGGCATCGAGATCAACTATCGCGGCAACCACTTCAAGCTGCTGGGCGAGCCGGAGGCGATTGCCGCCGCCGGCGAGTTGCTGCAAGCCCTCTACAATCAGGCTCGCCATGAGGTGCTGACCCCGGAGGCGGTGCATCTCTACCTGCAGGAGTCGGGGATCGATGCCCTGCTCAACGACCTGGCCAAGAGCAGTGTCCCCGAGGTGGTGATCAAGACCCGGCGCGGTATGATCCGCCCGCGCGGCGCCAATCAGCAGGAGTACCTGCACAAGGCGGTGATCCACGACCTCAACTTCGGCATCGGCCCGGCCGGTACCGGCAAGACCTACCTGGCGGTGGCCTGCGCGGTGGATGCCCTGGAGCGCGACCAGGTGCGGCGCATCCTGCTGGTGCGCCCGGCGGTGGAGGCGGGCGAGCGGCTCGGCTTCCTGCCGGGCGACCTGTCGCAGAAGATCGACCCCTACCTGCGCCCGCTGTACGATGCCCTCTACGAGATGCTCGGATTCGAGCGGGTGGCCAAACTGATCGAGCGCAACGTGATCGAGGTGGCCCCGCTCGCCTACATGCGCGGGCGCACCCTGAACGACGCCTTCATCATCCTCGACGAGGCGCAGAACACCACCCCCGAGCAGATGAAGATGTTCCTCACCCGCATCGGCTTCGGCTCGACCGCCATGATCACCGGCGACGTAACCCAGGTGGACCTGCCCCGGGGGCATGTCTCCGGGCTGCGCCAGGCGATCGAGGTGCTGAAGGATGTGGAGGGGATCAGCTTCACCTTCTTCAACGCACGCGATGTGGTGCGCCACCCCCTGGTGCAGAAGGTGGTGGGCGCCTACGACAATTTTGATAGAAACAAGGACAATCTGTGAACCTGTTGTTGGAGATCCAGCGGGTGGTGGAGGGGGACGGCATACCGGATCCGATGCAGTTTCAGGCCTGGGCCGAGGCGGCGCTGCACGGGCGCCTGGAGCGCGCGGAACTGGTGGTGCGCATCGTCGACCGCGAGGAGAGTCGGCAACTGAACCGGGAGTACCGCGGCAAGGACAGCACCACCAATGTGCTGTCATTTCCGTTCGAGGCGCCGGCGGTGGTGGCCGATGATCCGCTGGGCGATCTGCTGGGCGACCTGGTGATCTGCGCCCCGCTGGTGGCGCAAGAGGCGGCCGAGCAGGGCAAGCCGCTGGAGGCGCACTGGGCGCACCTGCTGGTGCACGGGGTGTTGCATCTGCTGGGATTTGATCATATTAATGACCCGGAGGCCGAAACGATGGAAGGCCTCGAAGTGGAGATCCTGGAATCCCTGGGATATTCCGATCCATACGAAATCGAAAGGGAACTATGAGTAGCGACGGCACTACCCGCGGTTCGATGTCCAGGTCCTGGCTAAAAAAGATGTTACAGGCCTTCGGCAACGAACCGGAAAACAGAGAACAACTGATTCAACTGCTCAGGGACGCGAAGCGCCGCGCCCTGCTGGATACCGAAGCGCTCTCCATGATGGAGGGGGTGCTGCAGGTCTCCGAACTGCGGGTCAGGGATATCATGATCCCGCGCGCCCACATGGTGGTGATCGAACGCGACGCCCCGCTGGAGGCGATCCTCCCCATCGTCATCGACTCCGCCCACTCGCGCTTCCCGGTCATCGGTGATGACAAGGGTGAAGTGGAGGGCATCCTGCTGGCCAAGGACCTGCTGGTCTACTTCGGCGAGCACAAGCGCCGCTTCGATATCCGCGACGTACTGCGGGCGGCGGTCTTCGTGCCGGCCAGCAAGCGGCTCAATGTGCTGCTCAACGAGTTCCGCGCCAGCCGCAGCCACATGGCCATCGTGGTGGACGAGTACGGTGCCGCCGACGGCCTGGTGACCATCGAGGACGTGCTGGAGCAGATCGTCGGCGAGATCGAGGACGAACACGACTTCGATGAAGGGACCACCATCCTCAAGCGCAGCGAGACCGAGTACACCGCCAAGGCCGGCACCTCCATCGACGAGTTCAACGACTACTTCGAGAGCCAATTTCCGGACGAGGAGTTCGATACCATCGCCGGCCTGGTCACCCAGTCCCTGGGGCACCTGCCGAAACGCGGCGAGGTGGCCGAGATCGACCGCTTCCGCTTCGAGGTGCTGCGCGCCGACAGCCGGCGCATCCACCTGCTGAACATCCGTCTGTTGCCGCAACAGCTGGACAGTGCCCACTAGTCGGTTGGCCCGGGTGCAACGCCTCCCGTGGCGGCTTCCGGCCGCCTTTGGGGCGGGCGGCCTGTCGGTACTCGGTTTCGCCCCCTTCTCCCTCTACCCCCTGGCCCTGGCGGGGCCGCTGCTGCTGCTCTGGCTGTGGCGCGACGCCTCGCCGCGGTTCGGCTTCCAGAGTGGCTGGGCCTACGGCCTCGGGCTGCTCGGCTTCGGCGTGTTCTGGCTGCACATCAGTATCGATCAGTTCGGCAACCTGGGGACGGCCACGGCGATCGCCCTCACCCTGTTGTTCGTGCTGGTACTGGCGCTCTATTACGGGCTGGTGGGTTGGCTGACGGTGCGGTTGTGGCGACGCGGCGGCGAGGACTGGTCCCTGCTGGCGGTGGTTCCCTCGCTCTGGGTGCTGGGGGAGTGGCTGCGTGGCTGGATCCTTACCGGCTTCCCCTGGCTGGTGCTCGGCTACTCGCAGATCGACTCGCCCCTGGGCGGCTATGCCCCGTTGTTCGGGGTCTACGGCGTCAGCTGGCTGCTGCTGCTGAGCGTGGCGCTGCTGTTCCGCCTGCTGCGGCCTGGGGTGGGTGGGCGTCACTGGCTGGGTGGACGGCTCTGGTTGGCCGGCGGCCTGGTATTGCTGTGGGGCGGTGGCGCGCTGCTCCATCAGGTGCAGTGGACCGAAGCGGCGGGCAAGCCCCTCCAGGTGAGTATGATCCAGGGCAATATCGCCCAGGAGGCGAAGTGGCAGCGGGACTCGCTACGGCCGACCCTGGCGCTCTATACCGGGCTGACCCGGGAGCAGTGGCAGAGCGACCTGATCATCTGGCCGGAGACGGCGGTACCGGCGTTTGCCCACCAGGTGGAAGAGATGCTGCTCCAGCCCCTGGCGGCGGAGGCGTTGGCCAACCGCAGCGAACTGCTGATCGGCATACCCATGTGGGACGTCGAGACGGGTGCCTACTACAACGCCATGCTGAGCCTGGGCCAGGACCCGGATCAACAGCGCGGCAGCTACGCCAAGCGCCACCTGGTGCCGTTCGGCGAGTTCATGCCGCTGAAACGCTGGCTGCGGCCGCTGGTCGAGTGGCTGCAGATCCCCATGTCTGATTTTACCCCCGGCGATTCTCCGCGCCCGCTGCTGCGCCTGGCCGGCTACTACGCCGGGATCTCGATCTGCTACGAGGACGCCTTCGGCGAGGAGGTGATCGAGGCGTTGCCGCAGGCGGCGTTCCTGGTCAATGCCAGCAACGATGCCTGGTTCGGCGACTCCCTGGCGCCACGCCAACATCTGGAGATGGCTCGCATGCGCGCGCTGGAGAGCGGGCGCTACCTGCTGCGCTCCACCAATACCGGGATCTCCGCCCTGATCGATCCGAAGGGCCGGATCCAGGGTTTCTCGCCGGCCTTCCAGCAGCACGTGCTGAGCGGCGAGATCATCCCCATGAAGGGCGCTACCCCCTACGTGCGGGTCGGCAACTGGGCGGTGGTGCTGTTTTCCTGTCTGGGTTTGTTGCTGTCCGGTGGGCGCTCGCCAAAGTCATCCTCGACCACTTCACCATAGGGTGGGGCGTGCCCGCTGAACACACAAATGTAGGGTGCCGGTGAGCTTGCGAACCGCACCAGGCAACGCCGGGAACGGCGGATCACCCTGATGCGGTTCGTTTCACTCACCGCATCCTACGCCCTCGTTCAGTTTCGTAGGGTGGATAAGCGGCAGCGCATCCACCGTGGCAATGGTGGATGCGCCTACCGGCTTATCCACCCTACGAAACTGTTTGATGGGTTACGTCGTTCCTCCTCCACCCATCCTACGCCCGCGTTGAGTGGAGGAGCCAAAATCGTGTTCAAGGGTCGGAGTCAAACCGCCCGGCAGCGTCAGGTTATCTCTTGTCAGGCAGGCGGTTTGACTCCGACCCCTGGTGAGGCAACTGCTCGCGCCGCAGCCGCTCCTGCTCGTCCAGGTAGCGGATCACCTCGCGGGTCTGGTGCATCAGCTCCCGCTGGGTGTCGAGCTGCCGCTCGATCGGGTCGACTGCCGGCGGCGGGGGCGGTTCCGAGCAGGCGCCAAGGGCGAGGCCGCTCAGGGCCGCCAGCCAGGTGGTGACGGCAAGCCGCCTACGCATAAGGGTACACAGTCCGGGTCAGCTGGGCTGGTTTCGTGCCGACAGGATCAGCCGGCCCTGTTCCAACTCGGGCCAGCACTTGCCGTCGAGTATCTGCAACAGGCGGTTGCCGGCGATCACCCGACGCCAGCCGTGCATTAGCTCCAGCTCCCGTTCGCCGCCGACCAGGGCCTCGATCTCCTTGCGCCCGGCCAGGGCGGCCGCGGTGATGTTGTTCTGCTCCGCCAGCAGCCGCAGGCAGCCGTGCAGCAGATCGGTCAGCGCCTCCTGGTTGGGGTCGAGGCGGGCGGCGCGTCGCTTGTCCCGGGGCCACTGCTCCTTGGGCAACGCCCGGGCATCGGCGATCAGTTTCAGCAGCAGTTCGCCGCGCCGTTTGATCGTCCCCGGCTCCAGCCCGCGGATCTTCTCCAGCTGCGCCAACTCCCCGGGCTGGCGGCGGGCCAGATCCGCCAGCACCTCGTCCTTGAGTATCCAGCGCTTCGGCCGGTTGGCCTGCTGGGCCTCCTGTTCGCGCCAGGCGGCCAGCGCCTGGAGTACCGCCAGCTGCACGCCCTTCAACGGCTGCCGACCCTTGATCCGTTTCCACGCCGCCTGGGGCGGATTGCTGTAGGTGTCGGGATTGGTCAGCTGATCAAAGTCATCCTGCAGCCAGCCCTCGCGTCCTTGCGCCTGCAGCTGCTGTTTCAGCTTGAGGTAGATTTCTCCCAGATAGATCACATCATCCAGGGCGTAGCGCAGCTGCGCCTCGTCCAGGGGGCGGCGTGACCAGTCGGTGCGCGAGTGGCCCTTCTCCAGGGTATGGCTGAGCAGCTGCTCCACCAGGTTGCCGTAGCCGATCTGATCCCCCAGGCCCAGCAGGGAGGCGGCCAGCTGGGTATCGAACAGGGGCTTGGGGAGCCTACCCCAGAGGTTGTGGAATATCTCCAGGTCCTGGCGGCCGGCATGGAACACCTTGACGATGCGCTCGTCATAGAGCAGTTCCAGCAGTGGTCCCAGCTCCTGGATCTGCAACGGATCGACACTAGCGGCGATCTCGCCATTGCTGATCTGCAGCAGGCAGAACTGCGGATAGTAGGTCTTCTCCCGGACGAACTCGGTATCCAGGGCAAGCCAGGGACTGTCGGTCAGCTGTTGGCACAGCTCGATCAGTTGTTGTTCGGTTTGTATGTGGCGTTCGAGCATAGGGATGATTCGTCAGGTTAGGCAGTTTTTGCGCAAAGTGTTGGATGGCAAGCATAACAAATCCGCGCCAGCTGTTTGTCTGTTTTCGACCAAAAGGTATGATGGGGCAGATTTTGTCCTGGCCGGATCGGACCCGGACGGGGCCGCAACAACCGGGAATCAGGACATCAGTGAAACGCTTAATCAATCTGTTTGTGGATATCTGCCTGCTGCGCGCGGCACCCCAGGATCTGCCGGTGGCCTCTGTTCTGGTGACCCTGACCCTGCTGCTGAATCTGCTCACCGGCACCGTGGTCATTGTCGGCCAATTCAACAGCGTGGTGCCGGCGCTGCTGGCCCAGCTGATGGACCTGGCGCTGCTGGCGCTGCTGGTGCGGCTGGCGTTGCAGTATCAGCGAAAGCTGGGCCGTTTCACCCAGGCGGTCAGCGCGCTGTTCGGCTGCGGGGTGCTGATCAATCTGGTGGCCATGCCGCTGCAGCTGATGATCGGCGACGATCCCCGGGTGTCGCCCCTGGGCGGGCTGGGCGTGCTGTTCTACGTGGTGCTGGTGATCTGGGGCATGGTGGTGGTGGCGCACATCCTGCGCCACACCTTCGAGGTCCGCTTCGGTAACGGCATGCTGCTATCCATTGGTTATTTCATGCTGATCAACTGGCTGGTGCAACTGGTTTTTCCAAGGAGTAGTTGAGATGCATATCCATATCCTCGGCATCTGCGGCACCTTCATGGGGGGGATTGCCTTGCTGGCGCGGGCGCTCGGCCACGAGGTGAGCGGTTCCGACGCCAACGTCTATCCGCCCATGAGCACCCAGTTGGAGGCGGCGGGTATCCGGCTGCGCGAGGGTTACGATCCCGCCCACCTGATGCCGGCCCCGGACTGCGTGGTGGTGGGCAACGCCCTCTCCCGCGGCAATCCGGCGGTGGAGTACCTGCTCGATGCGGGGTTGACCTACACCTCCGGCCCCCAGTGGCTGGCCGAGCAGGTGCTGCCGGATAAGTGGGTGCTGGCGGTGGCCGGGACCCACGGCAAGACCAGCACCGCCAGCCTGCTGGCCTGGATCCTGGAATACGCCGGCATGGAGCCGGGCTTCCTGATCGGCGGCGTACCGCTCAATTTCGGGGTTTCGGCGCGCATCGGCGGTACGCCCTTTTTCGTGGTGGAGGCGGACGAGTACGATACCGCCTTCTTCGACAAGCGTTCCAAGTTCGTGCATTACCATCCGCGGACCCTGATCCTCAACAACCTGGAGTTCGATCACGCCGATATATTCGACGACATCGGCATGATCCAGCGCCAGTTCCATCACCTGGTGCGCACCGTGCCGGGCAGCGGCCTGATCATCGCGCCGCGGGGCGAGGCCGCCATGGACGAGGTGCTGGAGATGGGCTGCTGGACGCCGCTGGAATTCTTCTCCGCCCAGTCACTGATCGAGCAACCGGCCGACTGGGGCACCCTGCCGATCAGTGCCGACGGCAGCCGCTTCACCCTGCTGTTCGAGGGGATGCCGGTGGGCGACGTGGCTTGGGAGCTGACCGGCCGGCACAATGTCAGCAACGCCCTGGCGGCGATAGCGGCGGCCCGTCACGTGGGGGTGCCGCCCGCGGTGTCGATCGCGGCGCTGGCGGAATTCCGTAACGTGAAACGGCGCATGGAGCTGCGCGGTGAGGTGGACGGGGTGCGAGTGTACGACGACTTCGCCCACCACCCCACGGCGATCGAAACCACCCTGCAGGGCCTGCGCGCCCAGGTGGGGGAGGCGCGCATCTTCGCCGTGTTGGAGCCGCGCTCCAACACCATGCGCATGGGGGTGCACGCCGGACAGTTGCCGGACGCGCTGGTGACGGCCGACCGGGTGCTGGTCTACTCCCCCGAGTCCCTGGACTGGGATGCGGAAATGGTCTTCGCGCCCCTGGGCGGGCAGGCGCGGGTGTTCGATCAGGTCGAGGCCATTATCCGGGCCCTGGCCGATGAAGTGGCCCCTGGCGACCAAGTGTTGATCATGAGCAACGGCGGCTTCGAGCAGATCCACCAGCGCCTGCTGGATGCCCTGGCGGCTCGGTGAAGTTTTAAGCTACTACTCACGGGGTGATTGGCCTACCTCGCCGGCCTCACGTGATGGCTTGTATCCTCGAATCCGGCCCCATTTTCAGCACCTGCCCAAGCCGCTCCCGGCCATCCATGGCCTCCGCGGCATAAGTCCATCCGTGGACAAAACTCGCTTCACTCAAACAAGGGCTGGCTTGAACCTGAAAAAGGGGCCGGATTCGAGGCGCCATCAAGATCGGCCAACAAGGCAGACCAATCACTTATAGACCGGGTGAGTAGTTACGTTTGAAGTTTGAAGTGCGTAGGATGGGTGGAGGCGCGCGCCACCGTTGTTGGCGGCTGCCCGTGGCGGCTGGACGCGCCGTAACCCATCGTTGGGCGAGTTGCGGGTGCCCGATGAGTTGCTCGTCGACAGGGACGTGTAATCACTTTCCGCGTTCATTGGCGTTTATTCGCGGCTAATATCTTCTCGATACAGCCGAATGGATAATCAGTATGACCCTTAGTCTTATCCCCATATCCCAATATTCGCTTTGGGTGAGAGGGCACTGGTCGGCCGCTCTGGCCGTTGGAGCAAGTTTATGACCACCCAGACCACCAAGCCCATCGCCCTGGCCATCACCGGCGCCTCCGGGGCCCCCTATGCCCTGCGTCTGCTGGAGTGCCTGGTTCAGGCCGACCGGCAGGTCTACCTGATGGTCTCCAAGGCGGCCCAGGTGGTGCTGCCGATGGAGACCGATCTAAGCTTCCCCTCGCGTCCCGAGGAGGCGGAAAAACTGCTCGGCGAGCGCTTCCAGGCCCGCGCCGGCCAGATCCGCGTGTTCGGCCGCGAACAGTGGACCGCCCCGGTGGCCAGCGGCTCCAATCCGCCCGAGGCGATGGTGGTCTGTCCCTGCAGCACCGGCACCCTCTCGGCCATCGCCAGCGGCGCCAGCAACAACCTGATCGAACGGGCCGCCGATGTGGTGCTGAAGGAGCAGCGCAAGCTGATCCTGATGGTACGGGAGACCCCGTATTCTCCCATCCACCTGGAGAACATGCTGAAACTCTCCCGCCTGGGGGTGGTGATCATGCCGGCCAGCCCCGGCTTCTATAATCGACCGGAGAGCGTGGCGGACCTGGTGGACTTCATGGTGGCGCGGGTGTTGAGCCACCTCGGCATCGACAATCCGCTGAACCGGCCCTGGGGCGAATAAAAGACTACCTGATTACCCACCAGACTCCGCTATGGTCAGACACCGTTTATCAAAGCCGCGAATGAACGCGAATAAACGCAAATAGAGCTGTTTATCCAGTTGAGGGAATAGCGGCTGCATCCAGGCTACGGCGCTGGCCGGGGGAGGTAGGATGCCGGTGAGCTTGCGAACCGCATCATTCCATCCTCGGGTCCGTAAACGGTGCATCCCTGCACCACACCTCGCGGTAAGGCTTGATGCGGTTCGTGCCTCACCGGCATCCTACCCCGGGCATCGTGGTTTGAACCCCAGGTGTCGGAGTCAAACCAGCCGCCCGCCGTGCGATCAGGTCACCCGACCGAGCCTGGTTTGACTCCGACACCTCACCTGCATCCACCGATATCGATGCAGTTTCGTAGGATGGGTGGAGCGCCCCGATGCACTCTCCGCTGGCTCCCTCTCCGGCGCGCAACCCATCGCGCACCTGCATCCGCATCCGAAGATGGGTTACGGCGTGTCCGACCGCCGCGAATAGCCGTCAACAATGGTGCCGCGCCTGCACCCATCCTACACGCGTGCTCATTGGCATTTGTGGGTAAAGGGTGGGGCTAGGGGCGTGCCTCCCGGATGCGCACCCGGCCGCCGTCTTCCCGGAGCTGTCGGCTGTCGAGCAAGCGCAGATCGCGCCGCAGCTGCCCCAGCGCCTGATCAAAGTTCGGGGCCGTCTGGGCATAGGTGAGAAAACCGAGCACCTTCACTTGGCGCTGCTCGCTGATATTGCCGATCCAGAGCGGCGTGCCGTTGCCGACAAGGCGGACATCGGTGGCCCAGAGCCGCAACACCAGCCGCCGGTCCTGCGGCAGCGGCTTTTCCAATATCAGCGTCTCGTGTCGCCCATCATGCACCTGCGGCAACACCGGCAACGCCTGCAGCGGCTGGCCGGGGGAGAGCAGCCGTAGCCCGTCGGACCAGTCGAGGCGGGTGGCCGGCAGCCACCCGGCGGCATGCAGCTGCCGCCTCAGCCAGTCGATGGAGCCGGCATATTGCAGATTCAACGGATGCTCCTCGCGGTTGCGGAGATCGGCGCGGAATGCCGGCAGTGGCATGGCGGTCCCTTCCCACCAGTCGCCCTGGTCGACCTGCTGGATTGTCCGGGCCGGTTGGTAACGGGCCAGATTGCGCTCATGATGCAGCCCGGTTTCCACGCTGAACGCCGCGGCCGTCACCAGCAGGGAGACCAGCACCAGGCTGCGCCAGTGGGACTCCTGGGCGGCGTGGCGATGATAGGCCAGCCCCAGCAGGGCCACCCAGGCGACGCCCAGGGTGATGCTACCGGACACATCGGAGAGCCAGTGCACCCCGAGATAGAGCCGCGAGCTGGCCACCGCCAGAATCAGCAGTCCGGCCAGGCTGTAGGGCAGCCAGCGCCAGCGATCCGACAACGGGCGCGCGATCAGGACCGCGAGAAAACCGTACAGCACCATGGCGCGCAGGACGTGACCGCTGGGGAAGGAGTAGGAGTCGGGCGGCTGCACCACGATATCCGGGCGCGGAATCTGCAGCCCCAGCTTCAGCAGGGGGGCGGCCAGGGCACAGAACAGGATGGCGGCCAGCCAGTGGCTGGCGGTGCGGTAATGCCGGTTCCAGAACAGGTACAGCAGCACACCGCCGGCCAGGGAGAAGATGACCCCGACATCCGCCAGCCGGGTGAAATAGACCATCAGCTCATCGGCCAAGGGTGAGCGCAGGCTCTGCAGCGTCTGCAATACCGTGAGGTCGATGCCGGTATGCAGGCCGCCGCCGGGCAGCAACCCGAGCAGCAGCACGAACAGGGCGGAGGCGATCACCAGCAGGGTGGCGAGGATCGATAGCCCGCGGGTCTCCGGGTGATTGGGGTCGGCCAGGGCGCTGGCGATCTCGCCCATCACCGGATGGGCCTCGCCCCACTCCAGCAGCCACTGCACCCAGCGGGTGGTGTGGGGATGCAGTAATCGAAACAGCCAACGGATCAGGTTGTACACCGCCCAGGCGAAAAACAGCAGCAGCAGGGCCAGGATCACCAGCCGCATCGTCACCTCGGAGGCCAGCTCCATGGAGGCACCGAAGACGATCCCCGGCAGCAGGTAGAGCGGCGCCCAGGCCAGGGCCGAGAGCACATTGACCAACCCGAAGCGCAACGCCGGCATATCCATCATCCCCGCGATCAGCGGGATCACCCCCCGGGTCGGGCCGAAGAAACGGCCCAGGACGACACTCTTGCCGCCGTATTTCTCGAAGAAGTCGATACCGCGCCGCAGTGATTCGGGATGGCGGCTGAAGGGCCAGAACGTGGCCAGCCGCTCCCGGTAGTGGTGGCCGACCCAGAAGCTCAGCCCATCGCCCGTCACCGCCCCGGCCACCGCCCAGCCCATGGCCGGCCAGAAGGCGATCACCCCGCCGGCGATCAGCGCGCCGATGCCGAACATGATCACCACCCCCGGCACAATCAGCCCGACAACGGCCAGGGATTCGGCCATGGCCACCAGAAAGATCACGCTGTAGGACCAGCCCGGGTGGAGCGAAACCCACTCCAGGACCTGTTGAAAAAGTTCAGTCATTGGCTTTATTTGTTCTTTTAATGGCTCTATCCCAGTTGGTTGTTGGTGTTGATCAAGCTTGGTGAATCACCCCGTAGGAGCGCCTCTGGCGCGAAGGTTTTCGCGGCAAAGCCACTCCTTTATGGGGGGTGTTTGTCCAGGACAGGGGTCGGAGTCAAATTTGATCAAGCGAACGGAGTATTTTATACGAAAATGTCCATCAAATTTGACTCAGACCCCTATAGGCGCCCATAGGCGTCAGCCCCGGAAAATGGAACATACCCCCGCCACGGCGGCTAGTCTAACCCGATTTTCCAGTGTGATCTTCATCGGACGCAGCTACACCTGTTCGCCACCCCGCCGGAATGAACTGACGATGGAAAACGGGGACAATAGGCCATTGAATCGGGTAATGTGTCCGGTTTACGGAATACCCCGATAAACGCCGGAATCTGCACGAAGAGGAACCGCATATGAACCAAGAAGAAAAACCTGCAACCAACCCAATCTGGATACGCGGCCTCTACATGCTGCTGTTTATCCTGATCCACGGCATCGCCAAAGGGGTCGCTATCGCGGTGTCGGTGATCCAGTTCATCCTGGTCGTCATCAACAAGGCCGCCAACCAACCGCTGTGCAAGTTCGGCCAGGGCCTCAGCACCTACCTCTACGACATCACCCAGTTCCTGGTCTTCAATACCGAGCACAAACCGTTCCCGTTCGATGACTGGCGCAACGCCCCGCCCCGTGAGGAGTCACCGGCATCGGACCAGGATATGGAGTATCAGAGCGGGCAGTAGTAACTCAGGTTTCCGAGTGCGTAGTTGCTCGTAGGGTGGATAAGCTCGCGCATCCACCAACCGGGGCCGACAAGAGCAATCCTCGTTCCCACGCTCCGCGTGGGAATGCATATTGAATCAGTATGAGATACGAAGGCAGATGCCGGCACCCGTCCATTCGGATATATTTGGATACATATTCGAATAATCAGTATTGGATTATTTGGATATAAATGGATACTATTACGGGTATGTCCATTAATTCCAACACACTTGAGATTACCCCGGAAATCCTGTCTCTGATCGCGGAACTGGACGAGTTCAAGGGTGCCTGGCGGGCATTGGGTGCCCTGGCCCCGGAACGGCTTTCCGCACTGCGCCGGGTGGCGACGATTGAAAGCATCGGTTCTTCCACGCGTATTGAGGGTAGCCGACTATCCGATCAGGAGGTCGCCCGCCTGCTCAACAACATCGAGATTAAAAAGTTTGATACACGGGATGAGCAGGAGGTTGCGGGCTATGCCGATGTGATGAACACGGTTTACAGCCATGCCGATGCCATCGACTTGACAGAAAACCACATCCGCCAGCTGCACCGCGACCTGCTGGCCTACAGCGGCAAGGATGAGCGGCACCGGGGTCACTACAAAACCAATCCCAACCACGTCAGCGCCTTCGACATCGACGGTAACGAACTCGGCGTCGTGTTCGAAACGGCAAGCCCTTTCGATACCCCGCGCCTCATGGCGGAACTGGTCCAGTGGACCCGTAATGCACTGGAGGAAAAGGCACTCCACCCGCTGCTGGTGATCGCCCTGTTCACGGTGGTCTTTCTGGAGATTCACCCCTTCCAGGATGGCAATGGACGACTGTCCCGCATACTCACCACCTTGCTGTTGCTCAGGGCCGGTTATGCCTACGTCCCCTACAGCTCGCTGGAAAGCGTCATCGAGCAATCCAAGGAGGGCTATTACCTGGCGCTGCGCAACACCCAAGGCACCATACGCACCGATGCACCGGACTGGCAGCCCTGGATACTGTACTTTCTTCGTGGGTTGAAAAAACAAAAACAGCGGCTGGAGACCAAGATCGAACGCGAGCAGATCCTGGTTGCCCGGTTGCCGGAACTGTCGGCCAACATCCTCGAACTGGCGACCGAGCATGGCCGGCTGAGCGTCAGTCAGCTCGTCGAATTGACCGGCGCCAACCGCAATACCGTGAAAAAGCACCTGCAGGCACTGGTCGCCAACCGGCACCTGGCGCAACATGGCAAGGGTAAAGGGACGTGGTATGGCCGCAGTTAACAAACGTGTTGGCGCAAAGCGGTCAAGAAACCACAGAAATAGAGCGTTGTAGAAATTGAAGAAGTAATTTGGCTCAAGCCTATCGAGCCAGGCAATGGTGTACAGATCCAAACCGCCTGGTAGTGCAGTTCCGGAATCAACTGGGCTGCGACTACTACGATGACATGACGAATTATGCCGATAGCAGGCAAAACAATACGGGGTGTTTGCGTTGCCCACTTTTAGAAGGGAACACCATGACATGAGCGAATCGCAACATATGGAGTGGAAGGCGTCGTGGCGGGATGAGTACCTGAAATGGATCTGCGGCTTTGCCAATGCGGAGGGCGGCGTGTTGGTCATCGGTCGCAACGATGCCGGTGAGGCGGTGGGTGCGGCTGACGCGCAGCATCTGCTCGAAACCATTCCGAACAAGGTACGCGATCTGCTGGGCATTATTGTTGATGTGAATCTGTTGCAAGAAGCCGGCAGGCAACTGCTGGAGATTGTGGTTGAGCCATACCCCTACCCCATCAGTTACAAGGGGCAGTATCACTACCGCAGCGGCAGTACCAAACAGGAGTTGAAGGGGGCGCCGCTGGATCGGTTTTTGTTGAAAAAGCAGGGGCGCCACTGGGATGGTGTGCCGGTGCCGCGTGTAAATGCTGCTGATCTGGATGCCGCGACGCTCGCCTGGTTTCGCAAGCAGGCGGAGAGGAGCCAACGGCTCTCATCCGACATCCTCGATGAAGCGGATGATGTATTACTCGATAAACTGCACCTGGTCGAGGGCGGTTATCTGAAACGTGCCGCACTGTTGCTGTTCCACGCCGATCCGGAACGGTACGCCGTCGGCGCCTGGGTGAAACTGGGTTTTTTCGACAACAATGTGGACCTGCGCTATCAGGACGAGGTACACGGCAGCCTGTTGATGCAGGTGAACCGGATCATCGAGATCCTTAAGGCCAAGTACTTCAAGGCGTGGATCTCCTATGAAGGGCTGCAACGGGTCGAGACCTGGCCGGTGCCGGAGGCGGCGTTGCGCGAGGCGATCCTCAACGCCGTGGTGCACAAGGACTACGCCAGCGGCGTGCCGATACAGATCAGCGTCTATGCCGACAAGCTGATGATCTGGAACCCGGGTATCCTGCCGCCCGACTGGGACGTGGCGAAGCTGCTGGCCAAACACGCCTCGCAGCCGTTCAATCCCGATGTGGCCAACACCTTTTTCCGTGCGGGGATGATCGAGTCGTGGGGGCGGGGTATCGAGCGCATTCTGGATGCCTGTGCGGAGGCCAATGTTCCCGCGCCGCGTTTGCAGTATGAGCCGAGCGGTTTGTGGGTGACGTTCCAGTTCGCAGCTGAACCGCCGGGGCAGGCCGCGGCATCCGAAACGCCGGGGAAGACTATCCCGAAAACGCCCCTGAAAACGCCCCTGAAAACGCCCCTGAAAACGCCGGGTAAGATTCTGGCCGCATTGCGGCAAGACGGCACGCTTTCCATTCCGGCGCTAGCCAGTCAAATAGACAAGTCTGAAAGCGCGGTGAAGAGGGCCATCAGAAAACTACGGGAGGAAGGCACGCTGGAACACATCGGCCCGGCCAAGGGTGGTCACTGGAAGGTATTGGAGGATAAGGAATGAGCCAAGTAGGCCAGCGTGAGCGCGCCGCGCAGAACCGCGTGGTGGCGCTGTTCCGCAATCAACTTGGATACGCCTACTACGGCGACTGGCAGGACAGGGCCGACAACTCGAATATCGAAGAGGGCTACCTGCGCGACTGGCTGCAGCGGCAGGGGGTGGACGAGGCGATGGCGGCCAAGGTGTTTTCCTGGTGGCTGAGTTAGCCAGGTAATCGGGGACAATTATTAAAAATGCGAATTTTGGAAAAGTAGTCAATGAGCCAAACAACAAACAACCTTGCCGCCTACATCTGGTCCCTGGCCGATCTGCTGCGCGGCGATTTCAAGCAGAGCCAGTATGGTCGCATCATCCTGCCGTTTACCTTGCTGCGGCGTTTGGAGTGCGTGCTCGCGCCGAGCAAGCAGGCAGTGCTGGCCGAGTACGGGAAGGTGCAGAAGATGAACCTGCCGGAAGAGGCGCAGGAGAAGCTGCTGTTGCGCGCCACCAACGGCCTGCAGTTCTACAACACCTCGAAGATGGACCTCTCCAAACTGGGCGAGGCCGGAATCAAGGACAACCTCGACTCCTACATCCAGGGCTTCTCCCGGGATGCCCGCGAGATCTTCGAGCACTTCAAGTTCAATGAGTTCATCGGCCAGCTGAACGACGCCAACCTGCTCTACAAGATCGTGCAGAAGGTGCGCACCACCGACCTCAGTCCCCGGGCCATCTCCAACCACGACATGGGCAAGGTGTTCGAGGAGCTGATCCGCCGCTTCGCGGAATCCTCCAACGAGACCGCCGGCGAACACTTCACCCCGCGCGACATCGTCCACCTCACCACCTCGCTGGTGTTCATGGAGGACGACGACGCCCTCACCAGGCCGGGCATTATCCGCACCATCTACGACCCCACGGCGGGGACCGGTGGTTTCCTCTCCGAGGGCATGGAGTATGTGGATAAGCTCAATCCGCAGGCCAAAATGGTGGCCTATGGGCAGGAGCTCAACCCGGAGAGTTACGCCATCTGCAAGGCCGACATGCTGATCAAGGGGCAGGAGGTCAACAACATCAAGCTGGGTAACACCCTCTCCAACGACCAGCTCTATGCCGACCAGTTCGACTACATGCTCTCCAATCCCCCCTTTGGCGTCGACTGGAAGAAGATCGAAGGTGAGATCAAGGACGAACACACCCTCAAGGGCTTCGACGGCCGCTTCGGCCCCGGTCTGCCCCGCGTCTCCGACGGCTCGCTGCTGTTTCTGCTGCATTTGATCAGCAAGCTCAGAGATAACGCACAGGGAAGTGCTAATGTCGCGGGAGGCAGGACGCCGGGAGCGACCGCCGGCAACGGGGGAGGGCGCATCGGCATCATCCTCAACGGCTCGCCGCTGTTTACCGGCGGCGCCGGTTCCGGCGAGTCGGAGATCCGCCGCTACATCCTCGAGGCCGACCTGTTGGAGGCGATCATCGCCCTGCCCACCGACATGTTCTACAACACCGGCATTGCCACCTATGTCTGGGTGCTCTCCAACAAAAAGGCCGGCGAGCGCAAAGGAAAAGTTCAGTTGATTAACGGCGTCAACCTCTGCGGCAAGATGCGCAAGTCCCTCGGCTCCAAGCGCAACCGGATGGATGACGCAGACATCGCTACCATCACCCGCGCCTTCGGCGCCTTCGAGGTGGTCGATGCCCGTAAGTTAAACAAGCCGGCGGAGCAGAAGAGCAACCGCGGCCGCCAGTCAGCCAATCCAAAAACGGAACCGCCCAAGACCTTCTCCAGCAAAATCTTCGTCACCCACGAATTCGGCTACCGCCGCCTCACCATCGAGCGTCCCCTGCGCGAGTCCTTCCAGTTCAGTGACGAGCGCCTTGCCGGGCTGCGCTTCGCCCCCAAACCGCTGGGTGCGGTGATGCAGTGGGCCTATGCGGAGTACGGCCAGAGTGAAGAGGGTCGCTGGAGCGATGATGAGGGGTGTGAAAACTACGGCCTGCTGAGCGAACACGAGGAGGGGATTCGCAACCGCATCAAGAGCCACTTCAGCGAGCTGAAAGAGAAACAGATCAAGGATCTGCTCGACAGAAAGACCTGGCTCGCGCAACGGGCCACCCTAATCAAGGCCAAACGGCTGCAACAGCAAATCGGCAGCGAACAGTACGATGACATGAACAAGTTCGATGCCGTGGTCAAGGCCGCCTGCAAGGCCGCCGGTATCACCCTCGATGCGTCGGAGAAGAAGCAGATCACCGCCGCCGTCAGCTGGAAGAACCCGGCAGCGGAAAAGGTGATCAAGAAGATCCATAAGGGTAAGGCCGGCCGCTCCTCGACATCCCTGTCGCCGCGGCATACCGGTCATCCTGACCATAATCCCATCTACGGCCTGTTCGAGGTGGGCGGCAAGGTGGTGGAGTACAAGCCCGACAGCGACCTGCGCGACAACGAAAACGTCCCGCTCGACCCCGGTCAGAGCGTCAACGCCGTCAACGAGGCCTACTTCGCCAGGGAGGTGCAACCCCACGTCCCCGATGCCTGGATCGACGCCGGCAAGCGCGATGCCAAGGACCAGGAGATCGGCATCGTTGGGTATGAGATACCGTTCAACCGCCACTTCTATTTCTATCAGCCGCCACGGGCTTTGGAGGAGATTGATGCTGAGCTGGATCTGGTGAGTGGGGAGATTATGGCGCTGTTGCGTGAGGTGCATTCCTAATGGGTGGGAAGTACATGCCACATCCTGACTATCAGGAATCCAGAATTGAGTGGATTGGGCAGTACCCGAAAGATTGGAAGATTACTCGGGTAAAATTTGAGTCATATGTGAAGGCTCGCGTTGGCTGGCATGGGCTGAAGTCTGATGACTTTACCGATGAGGGGCCTTACTTAGTAACAGGTTCCGACTTTCGAGGTCCATTAATTAGCTGGGAAGAATGTTACCACTGTGATTTGGATCGATATGAGCAAGATCCATACATTCAGCTTAAAGAGAAGGATCTGCTGATAACCAAAGATGGAACAATTGGTAAGGTGGCATTGGTTAGCGGATTAGACGGAAAGGCGACCCTCAATAGTGGGGTATTCGTCGTTCGTCCCCTAGCTGACAATTACACAAGCAAATTCTACTTTTGGTTGCTGCAGTCAAGCGTATTTACGGGGTTTGTGGATTTTAATAAGACAGGTAGTACGATTGTTCATCTGTACCAAGATACGTTCGTAAACTTCAGATATGCGCTGCCAAGCTTTCACGAGCAATTAGCAATAAATGACTTTCTTAGTCACGAAACCGTCAAAATAGACACCCTGATCGAAAAACAACAACAGCTCATCAAGCTGCTGAAAGAGAAACGCCAGGCGGTGATCAGCCATGCCGTCACCAAAGGGCTGAATCCCGACGCCCCCATGCGCGACTCAGGGGTTGAGTGGTTGGGTGAGGTGCCGGAGCATTGGGAGGTAAAACAATTACAGCATTTGGTCGAACAAGGCAGGCGTATCATGTATGGAATTGTCTTGCCTGGGCCGAATGTCGATGTCGGTGTCCCAATTGTTAAAGGTGGCGATGTTAAGCCAGGGCGACTAAATCCGAATTCTTTATGCAAAACAACTTTTGAAATTGAATCCTGTTATGAGAGGAGTCGACTTAAAGAGGGCGACCTGGTCTATTCGATTAGGGGAACTATTGGAGATGTTGAAATAGTTCCTAAAGAAATTGAAGGGGCTAATCTAACGCAAGATGCAGCCCGTATTGCACCTGCCAAAGGCGTTAATAACTTATGGCTAAAATACACGTTAGAGTCCACTCAGGTATTTTCTCAGTTAGAAGTGGGTTCGGCAGGGGCCGCAGTAAAGGGCGTTAATATTTGTGATCTGAAAAAGGCCTATATACCTGTTCCACCAGAAAACGAAATGACAAAATTATCCGATCATATTGAAAGATTGTTATCAAAAATGGATAAGCTTTCAGTCGATTGTGATCGGCAGATAAAGCTACTTCAAGAGCGTCGCACCGCCCTAATCTCCGCTGCCGTTACCGGCAAGATCGATGTCCGATCCTGGGTAGCCCCGGAACAAATACAAAACCACAAGGAAGCTGCCGCATGAGGAATTTGGGGGGCGACAAAGCGAGGGGGAGGGCCGGGTTGGTGCGCTTTTATTAAGTGTATCCGGATACCCGGCACTCTTGACTAATTGATAACCAACGGGCGGAAAGTTCGTCGGTGAGTGTTGAAAAGTCCCAACATGAGACCTATAGTACCCAAATCAGGACTTTTCTCTCGTGGGCTAAATGGAATCCGTGACTACCAACATAGGTGATGCGCTCTTTACCAAGACCCAACAGCGGGTGTTGGGGCTGCTCTTTGGTCGGCCGCAGCAGAGTTTCTATCTGAATGAGCTGGTGCGGATGGCGGGGGTTGGCAAGGGTTCGGTGATGCGTGAGTTGGAGAAGCTCCGCGCGGCGGGCCTGCTGACGGTGACCCGCATCGGCAACCAGAACCACTATCAGGCGAATGCCGAAAACCCGATCTTTGCGGAGTTGAAGGGGATTGCCCAGAAAAGTTTCGGGCTGGTGGATATTGTCGGCTCGGCCCTGAGGCCGCTACTGGACGAGATCGAGCTTGCCCTTATCTACGGCTCGATGGCCAAGGGGGCTGAACATGCCGGGAGTGATATTGATCTGCTGCTGGTCAGTGACAGCCTGAGCTATGGCGCCGTGATGGAGGTGTTGGTGGAGGCGGAGACGCAGTTGGGCCGTACCATCAACCCGACACTCTATACGCCGCGGGAGTTTGCAGAACGCAAGCGCAAGCAGCAGCACTTTATTACCCGGCTGATGGGGCAGCAGGTGCTTTGGATAAAACGGAACCCCATATGGGATGATAAATGATAAGGGGATGGGCCGCTTATGGCTGGTAAGGCAAGTGAGCTGACGTTTCAGAACGATATCATTCAACAACTACTGGCCAACGGCTGGTTGCTGGGGAGGCCGGAAGGCTACAATCGTGAGCTGGCACTCTATGAAGAGGACCTGTTGGGTTTCGTGCAAGAGACCCAGGACGCCCAGTGGCAGCAGTTCTGCAAGCTCTACCCCAACAACCCCGAACAGAAATTTCTTGAGCGGGTCGCCAGCCAGTTGAACAAGGCCGACCCCAATGCCCCCAATAAGGAGTTGCGCACCTTCGGTACCCTGGGGGTGTTGCGCCACGAGCTGCGGGATCGTGGCACCCGCTTCAGCCTCTGCCAGTTCAGGCCCGAGCACGAGCTGAACCCCGACACCCTGGCGCGCTATGAGAAGAACCGCCTGCGGGTGGTGCCGGAGTTGGTCTATAGCCCGTGGGTATCCCCCGCACCCCAACCCTCTCCCCCGGGGGGAGAGGGGGTTGGCGGTGGAGAGGAGGAGAAGTTCGCGAAGAAGTGGCGCATCGACCTGGTGCTGTTCGTCAACGGCCTGCCGGTGGCGACGCTGGAGCTGAAGTCGGAGTTCAAACAGGCGGTGGAGAACGCCATCCGCCAGTACAAGACCACCCGTTTCCCCATCGATCCCGTCACCAAAAAAACCGAACCGCTTTTAACCTTCAAGCGTGGGGCGCTGGTCCACTTCGCGGTGAGCCAGTATGAGGTCTACATGGCGACCCGCCTGGAGGGGGATGAGACCTTCTTCCTGCCGTTCAACAAGGGCGCGGCGGGCGGCGGCGCCGGTAACGATGTGCCGGAGGATGTGAACCGCTACGCCACCGACTACCTGTGGAACGAGCTGCTGCTACCCGATAACCTGCTCACCATCCTTGCCCGCTATGTGCATCTGCAGATCGAGGAGAAGGAGGATTGGGAGGGGCGCAAGTACAAGAAGGAGACCCTGATCTTCCCCCGTTACCATCAGTGGGATGTGGTCAACAAGCTGGTGCGTGCCGCGCATAGCGAGGGCCCGGGGCACAAATATCTGATCCAGCACAGTGCCGGTTCCGGAAAGTCCAATTCCATCGCCTGGACCGCGCATCAGCTCTCCTCGCTCTATGATGCGGCGGGCAACAAGCAGTTTAATTCGGTGATCATCGTCACCGACCGCACCGTGCTCGACGACCAGTTGCAGGACACCATCTACCAGTTCGAGCACGTGGATGGCGTGGTGGGGCGCATCAACCGCAAGGAGGGGGAGGGCTCCAAGTCGGAGAAGCTCGCCGCCGCGCTGGAGGGCTCACAGCCGATCATCATCGTCACCATCCAGACTTTCCCCTATGTGCTCAAGGCGATTGAGAACAGCACCAGCCTCAAGGAGCGCCGCTACGCCATCATTGCCGACGAGGCGCACTCCTCGCAAACGGGCTCGACCGCGCGCCAGTTGAAAGAGGTGTTGATGATCGACGGTCAGGGGGAAGATGAGGAGCTGGGCAGTGAGGATATACTTGATGCCGCTGTCGCGTCGCGTCGCGCCAACACCAATCTCAGCTACTTTGCTTTCACCGCCACACCCAAGACCAAAACCCTGGAACTGTTTGGCCGAGTACCGAATCCGGCCGAGCCACCCTCCAAGAGCAACAAGCCGGTGGCCTATCATGTCTACAGCATGCGTCAGGCGATCGAGGAGGGCTTTATCCTTGACGTGTTGAAGAACTACACCAACTATCGGGTGGCCTATAACCTGGCGATGAAGATCGCGGGTGCCGATGAAGAGGTGGAGAGCAAAAAAGCCAAGGTGAAACTGAACCAGTGGGTGCGCCTGCACGACTACAACATCGCGCAGAAGGTGCAGATGATCGTCGAACACTTCAAGGACAACGTGATGGGGCTGTTGGGCGGGCAGGCCAAGGCGATGGTGGTGACCAGCTCGCGCAAGGAGGCGGTGCGCTACAAACTGGGATTTGATAAATACATCACCCAAATGGGTTATACCAAGATCCACGCCATGGTCGCTTTCTCCGGTGAGGTGGAATTTGATGAGAGAGACCCGAATGTGGCGGGGCTGCTGGGTGAAAAGTTCACTGAGAGTAATATGAACCCGAACCTCAAAGGTCGCGATATGCGCAAGGCCTTTGACTCGGATGACTATCGGGTGATGATCGTTGCCAACAAGTTTCAGACCGGTTTTGATCAACCCAAGCTCTGCGCCATGTATGTGGACAAGAAGCTCGGCGGCGTGGAGTGTGTGCAGACCCTGTCGCGTCTTAACCGGACCTATCCGGGCAAGGCCGAAACCGGCACCTTTGTACTCGACTTCTTTAATGATACCGATGATATCCTGACTGCCTTCCAGCCCTACTATCAAACGGCCGAGCTGGAGGATGTATCCGATCCCAACAAGATATTCGAGCTGTTTGACAAGCTGCGCGCGGCCGGCATCTTTACCTGGCAGGAGGTGGAGCAGTTCTGCAGCGCCTTCTTTGTTAAGAACAAAAGCAATGCGGCGATCGCCAACATCTGCAAACCGGCGGTGGAGCGCTGGCAGAAGCGTTATAAGTCAGCCACTGATGCCTACAAGCAGGCCAGAGAGATGTTTGAACGCACCAAAAAGACCGGTGATGCGGTACTGCTGGCCAATGCCGAGAACAGCCTCAAGGAGTGCAAGCAGGAGAAGGATGCGCTGGAGATCTTCAAGAAAGACCTCGGCAGTTTTGTGCGTTTTTATGAGTTCATGTCGCAGATCGTTGACTACAACGACAAGGGGCTTGAGAAACTCAGTCTCTATGCCAAAAACCTGCGACCGATGCTGCGTGAATCGGTTCTGGATGAAGATGATATCGATCTGCACAACGTGGTACTCAGTCACTATCGACTCTCAAAGATTCGCCAGCAAGACCTTCAGCTCAAGGAGGACGCTGGGGCATATCTAAATCCCGGTGATGACCTCGGTAGTGCAAGGCCAAAAAACAAGAAAGAGGAATTTCTCTCGCTGATCATCAGCAAACTTAACGAACTGTTCATTACCGATGGGTTGACGGAGAAAGATTTGGTGAGCTACGCCTACACCATTCGGGATAAAGTAAGCGAGAACGCGTTTGTTATGAAGCAGATTGCCAATAATTCACCGGAACAGGCCATGCTCGGAGATTTTTCGAAAGCCGTTGATGACGCGGTGCTGGATAGTGGCGAGGCACATCAGAACCAAATGATGCAGTTGCTCTCGGATCCCGACAAAGCGAAACGCTTTGCAAAGATTGTATTTGATTTGTTGATAAGCCGTGACAGTTGATTATTTTAACTACATCCCTTTTAACCAGGAAGGTGGCTTGCTCAAGGCAAGAGAACTTTTCGGCAACGAGCTGGAACTGCTTATCAGTTAACCCAACGGATTTTTAATTGCATAACATGGAAGAAACGGCGATGGAAAAACAGCAAATTGAGATTTATCAAACAGATGATGGTCTAACCCAGATCGATGTACGATTTCAGGAAGATACAATATGGTTATCTCAGGCCCAAATGGCCGAATTGTTTGAAAAAGACAGTGACACCATTGGTCTGCACCTTAAAAATATCTATAAATCCGGCGAATTAGCTCAACAGACAACTACCGATGAATCCTCGGTAGTTCGACAGGAAGGCAGGCGCAACGTTAAAAG
>NZ_JANIOA010000044.1 GCF_025175675.1 Sedimenticola hydrogenitrophicus | reverse complement strand
AATAATTTAAACTTCGGAGCTCAGTTGCAGACGCCGGGCGTGCCACCCCCTTCCCGGGACACGCTATTAATACATCCCTGTACGCTCGGCGTCGGCATCCCTGCCTCCGACGGTCCCGGAAAGGGGGTGGCCCGCCCTGAACGACGACTTTTGAACTCCGAAACCAGATAAACTAACTGTTCATTTTCACACCCTACGGATGTGAAATGAACGCCGAAACGTAACTACTCACTCGGTCTGTAAGTGATTGACCTGCCTTGTTGGCCGATCTTGATGGCGCCTCAAATCCGGCCCCTTTTTCAGATTCAAGCCTGCCCATGTTTGAGCGAAGCGAGTTTGGGCAGGCGCTGAAAAAGGGGCCGGATTCGAGGAGGCAAGCCATCGTGTGAGGCCGACAAGGCAGGCCAATCACCCCGTGAGTAGTTACCCCGAAACTTGAGTTATAAAAAAGTGCGGGAAAAGGTAGGGACGGCCGGCAGGGCCGGCCGCATGGAGCAACGAACGTTCAGCCGCCCTGCAGATAGGGCGCGCACTGCTTGATCAGCACTTCGAGACTCTGCTCGATGGTCTGGCCCGAGGTCAGGATCTCGAAATTGGCCAGGCGGTAATCCGCTTCACGTTCGTCCAGTATCAGTTTCAGGTCATCCATCGCCTGCTGGTTGCCGGCCATGGGACGCATGTCACCCTGCTCGATGACACGGTTCATGTGATCCTCCGGCAAGGCGCGCACCCAGACGGTGTAGAAGTTCTCGCGCAGCACCCGGAAGGTCTCCGCCTCGGAGATCAGACTGCCGCCGGTCTCCAGCACCACGTGCCGGTAGTCGGTGATGGTCTGCTGCAGTGCCTGCAGCTCCAGCCGGCGGTAGTTGCCCTGGCCGGTGAGGGAGATCAGCTCGCCCATGTCCATCCCCGCCAGTTGCGCGATCACGTTCTGCATGCGAATGAACGGCACCTGAAAATGCTTCGCCAGCCGCTCACCGAGGGTGCTCTTGCCACCGCCGCGCAGCCCGATCAGGGCGATGCCGCGATAGGCCCCCTGGCCCGGCGAAAAGGCGTTGCGCAACAGCTGGAACGCCTTCTCCTGTGCCTCGGGCGTGAAGGTCTCGATCAACTCGCCCAGCGGCGGGTACTTGATGCAGCTCTCCTCCTGCTCCGGCAGCAGTGAGCCGATCCGCACCCCGAGGGCCTTGGCGATCCGCGACAACAGGGCCAGTGAGACGTTGGCGGTGCCACGCTCCAGCTGGGCCAGGTAACGCTCTGAGACGTCTGAATGAAAGGCGAGGTTTTTGCGCGTCAGACCACGCCGTGAGCGTACCGAGCGTACCCGCGCCCCGACCACTTCGGTCAGCTCCTCAATGCTTACCTCTTCCCCCGCGGGGGAGTTGACGATCTCAGTCATGCGTCACGTTCCTATTGGTCTCCTCTCCTGCCTGATATTAACATGATACTGATATTTGTACCTTTTCCACACGCGCTTTCTCTCTCTCTTAGGGCCCGCGCAAGAATAATTCCGTAGTACCGAGGGCGTTCCTGGGCCACGCTGGCAAGGCACGCTTTGCAGGCAATGGCTGTTCCCTTGGCAAAAAGCGTAACGCCGCCAGCGGGGTCCAGGGGCGACCGAATACAGGAACTTATTCTTGCGCGGGTCCTTAGCTACCCTCCCGCCAACATCGGCACCAGGCTCACCTGGTCGCCATTGTGCAGGGCCAGCCCCTGTTCCGAGGCGACCACCAGTTGATCGTTAATGGAAATGCCGAACGAGCTGTCCTGCAGCGCCTCGGCCGCCTGCGGCAGGCTGCTGATCAGGCGTTGTCTCAGCTCCTGGATATTCCTCACCGGCCGGTTGATGACCAGGCTGTGGCGTTTCACTCCGGGCAGCTCCGGCAGTTGCACCTTCAGGCTGTAGCCGGTCAGCACCTGGGAGAGCCGCTCCCACCAGTCGCTGCCGGGCAGGCCGTCCGGTTCAAACCCGGAGATCTCGTAGAAGCGCAATTTCAGCTCCGCGAACGCCTGCGGATCGATCTTCTCGCCGCTGAACGGGCCGGCGCTGTTGGGCTCCTCGAACCAGCGCCGGGGCAGGGTGTCATCGACGTCGCCGAGGCCGCGGATGGCATTGATCATGCGCTCCACGGCGATCACGTTGCGGCCGCTGTTGAGCAGGTCGTCGCTGCTCATGTCGATCCCGGTCAGCAGCTTGAGCTGCACGGCAAACTCCTCGGTGCCGGTGAGCGACGGGGAGTTGAACAGCTTGGTGGTGAAGCGGCACATACCCACCGAGTCACCGACCGCAAAGGTGTCCTCGCAGCGACGTACCGCGTACTCCTTGCCGCTGTACTGATTGGGTTCGGCCGACACCTGGCCGCCATACAGGGCGGTCTTGAACTCGGCGTCGTCATTGATGCGGGCGTTGATCTCCAGGGTCACCCGGTTACGCAGGTGGTCCATGCCGCGGGTGGCCACCGCCAGGCCCAGGGCAAACGCCTTGAGGATGCGGCTGTCGTGGGGATCGGACTGGAACAGCCCCTTGACCGTCATGCGGTAGTCCAATGCTTCCTTCGGATATTTGCCGGTGGCGACTGCCTGGCTGGAGTCGGCCAGCACGTCGCCGAAGCCTTCGCGTTTGGCCAGCATGAACAGCAGTTTCTCCACCACCGCGTAGTTGCCCCAGCTCAGGTCCAGGCCGCCCGTGGTGGTTTGGTCGATAATGCCGCGCTGATACAGTTCCATGGCCCAGCCGATGGCGCCGCCGGTGCCGGAGGAGTCGAGCCCCAGGTCGTTGAGGATGTTGTTCAGACGCAGCACCTGCTCCGGTTCTTTTATGCCGATGTTGGGGCCGAACTTGCCGACGGTGACATACTCCGGGCCGTCGCCCTTGTCGTAGCGGTCGAACACGCCATTGCCCTTGATGCCCCGATAGCCGGCGCGATGTTCATGCTGTACCTCGGCCTGGGCGGTGTCGTAGCTGGCATTGCCGGTAACACCTTTCAATGCATTGGCGCCGAAGCCGCCGGTGGCCCCGGGGGTCATGTCGTTGAGTGGCCGGCACTTCACCGGGCATTTGTAGCAGCCATCCATGCCGGTGCGGTAGACATCGAAGTTGTCGGCGTCCAGATCCTCGACCCAGGTATTCTCCTGGTTGTTCTTGGTGCCGATGGCGCCGAGGATACGGCTCGGCTTGTACAGGAACGGAGTGCCGACGGTCTTCAGGGCATTGTGGATCACGCTGGTGCCGATCACCTTGTTGCTGATCTCCTTGGCGCCCAGCTTGAACTCCCGAGAGGAGACGATCTTGCCCGGCGCGCCGTCGATCATGATCGCCTTCAGCCCCAGCGAGCCCATCTTGGCGCCGGCGCCACCGCGTGCCCAGATCGCCTTGATGCCGCCCATGATGCCGGAGCTGAGCACCTGGTTTTCGCCGGCGCTGGTGATGCGCGCCAGTGCCATGTCCTTGCGTTCAGTACGTTCGAAATCGCGTTGGATGGCTTCGGTGATATCCAGGTTATCCATTCCCAGGTAGGGGGTGGCGTCCAGAAACTGCACCTCTTCGAAAGAGATCTTCAGCAGGGTCCACTGGGGGTTGCGTCCATACAGCACCAGGTGGTCATAACCGTGGTGACGCATGAAGGCGGGGAAGTAGTCGCCGGCATTGCTGTCGAGGATGGCGTCGCTCTCCGGGGAGAGGCTGGTGACGTTGCCGCGGGTGGCGGAGGCCATGTAGCCGGTAAAGACCCCGCTGCCGAAAATCAGCGGAACTTCGGGATCGAGTGGTTTCACGTTGTCGCCGGAGAGCAGGTTGTAGAGCAGGAACATATTACCGCCGCGACCGCTGAGGAAGGTGGTCAGCACCTCCTTCGGCAGGTAGGCCTTGCGCTGGCTGCGCCGCTCCAGATCCACAAACAGGACGGCGCCCTGGGTGGGATACTGGGGGGCATCCGGCATGCGTTCCAGCAGGGCGTCGATACGGTCTCTGATGCTCATAGTGGTTCCTTTTGTCCGGCAGGCGGGTGTCGGCTCCGACACCGCCTGCTCCGATATGATCTTTCCGGTGGATGCGCTGCGCTTGTCCACCCTACCTGTTTTTTGTCCTGCACCGGCCACTGTCGTTGCAGGCGGGTCGGGCGTGTCCAGTCATCCGCTGTCTGTCACGCCCACTCCCTGTGTTGCTCCCTTTGCCGGCAGCCCTGTATATTTCTTCACTCTTTCATCAGGTGTCGGAGTCAAATTTACCGAATACATGCAATTGCGACCCACATTGCCGAAAAAATTTGACTCCGACACCTTGGCTTTACCGACCAGCGGCCTGCGGGCCGTGGACGCCGCGTGCGGTAATCACTACTTCTGCTCGAACAGGCTGCAGCCGAACTCGCCGCGGGTCTGGATCTCGGCGAATTCGTCATCGCTACGCACCAGGGCGCGCAACGGGTTGGCGCGCATCTGCTCGAACAGCTCGCAGAGGCCGAAGCCATCCTGTTCATGTTCGTTTCGCAGCGTGACGTTCAGCTCGAAGCGCCAGTGACTGCAGTCGTTGCAAAAGCCCACGATCATCTCCTCACGTTTTCCTTCCAGGTGTCGGAGTCAAATTTTTCGACATGGTGCTTCGCAACTGAAAGCATTCGATAAATTTGACTCCGACACCTTGTCTTCACTTCTTGCGCAGATCGCGTACCCGCACCGCCTTGCCCTGGGAACGCGGCACCGCGCCGGTCTCCAGCACGTTGACCGTGCAGGTGACGCCGATCAGCGATTTGATGTGGTGCTTCACCTCGGCGCCAAGCGCCTGTTTGTCGCCGCCGAAATCGGGCTCCGCCTCGATATCCACGGTCAGGGTGTCGAGTATCCCTTCGCGCCGGATCACCAACTGGTAGTGGGGGGCGACGCCGTTGATGCCCACCAGCACCGACTCGATCTGCGACGGATAGACGTTGACGCCGCGGATGATCATCATGTCGTCGTTGCGCCCGGTGACCCGCAGGATGCGTACGTGGGAGCGGCCGCAGGCGCAGGGCTCTGCGCTGAGCTTGGTGATGTCATGGGTGCGGTAGCGGATGATCGGCAGCGCCTCCTTGGTCAGGGTGGTGATCACCAGTTCGCCCGCCTCGCCGTAGGGCAGCGGCTGCAGGGTGTCGGGATCGATGATTTCGAACAGGAAGTGATCCTCCCAGCCGTGCAGGCCGTTCTGCTCGGCGCATTCACAGGCCACGCCGGGGCCCATGATCTCGGACAGGCCGTAGATATCCATCGCCTTGATGCCGAGCTGCTTCTCCAGCTCGCCGCGGATCTCGTCGCTCCAGGGCTCGGCCCCGAACACGCCCACACGCAGCGGGCCGGCCGCCAGGTCCACCCCTTCATTTCTTGCTACCTCGGCGATGTTGAGGGCGTAGGAGGGGGTGGAGAGCAGCACGTGGGAGCCGAAGTCGCTCATCACCGCGATCTGCTTCTCGGTGTTGCCGCCGGACATCGGGGTGACGGTGCACTTCAGCCGCTCGGCGCCATAGTGGGCACCCAGCCCGCCGGTGAACAGGCCGTAGCCATAGGCGTTGTGCACGATGTCGCCGGGGCGGGCGCCGGCGCAGGAGAGGCTGCGCGCCATCAGGTCGGCCCAGTTGTTGATGTCGCCCTCGGTGTAGCCGACCACGGTCGGCTTGCCGGTGGTGCCGGAGGAGGCGTGCAGCCGCGAGACCTGCTCCCGGGGCACGGCGAACATGTTGAACGGGTAGGCGTCGCGCAGATCGTTCTTCACCGTGAAGGGAAACTTGGCCAGATCCTCCAGGCGCTCCAGGTCGTGCGGTTTCACCCCCTGGGCATCGAATACCGCCCGGTAGTGCGGTACGTTGTCATAGGCGTGCTGCAGGCGCGTCTTCAGACGCTGCAACTGCAGTTGCAAAAGTTGCCCGCGTGGCATGCACTCGGCTTCGGCATCATAATAGTAATTATCGGCACCAGTATTCGACATGGTGTCACACTCCTCTATATTTGTTTTCATCATCAGGTGTCGGAGTCAAATTCTTCGACAGGGTAAACTCGATCAGGTGTCGGAGTCAGATTCCTCGATAGGGTATAGCGCAACCCATAGCGATGGATGAATCTGACTCCGACACCTTAGCTTGGGATAAATTTGACTCCGACACCTTGTCTCTAATTAAGTCCGGCATAGCGTTTGAGGGTCCTTACCCGCTCATTGACTTGCTGCTGGATGCAAGCCAGCTGCTCCTCATTGACATGGCGGTACTTGCCACTCAGGTTCAGGTAGGCCTCTACCGGCAGGGGGTTGTCGATGGGGTGGGTGAAGTGCAGGTCACCGCCCCGTTCATACTCCCACAAGGGAGCAAAGTTGGTCTCCACGCCCTTGCGGCACACCTCGATAGTCTGCGACGAGGGGAAGCGCCAGCCGGTGGGGCAGGGCGAGTAGATGTGCAGATAGGCGAAGCCGCGCTCGGAGGCGGCCAGCGCCTTGTCCAGTTTTTCATAATAGTCCTCCACGAAAGCGGTGGAGGCGGTGGCCACATACTCGCAGTTGTGGTTCATCATGATCATGGCCAGGTTTTTCTGGCTGGTACGCTTGCCTTTCATTTCGCTGCCGACCGGCGTGGTGGTGGTCCAGGAGCCGTAGGAAGTGCTGCCGGACGCCTGCATGCCGGTGTTCATGTAGCCTTCGTTGTCAACACAGATAAACAGGATCTGGTCATTGCGTTCCGCCGCGCCGGAGAGCGACTGGAAGCCCACATCGCCGGCGCCGCCATCGCCGGCCAACGCCATGGCGGTGACGTTGCGGCCCATGCGGTTGTACTGTTTCTTCAGACCGGCCAGCATCGAGGCGGTATTGGTCAGCAGCGGATGGAACACCGGGACCTTGGTGCCGGTGGTGCCATTGAAACCAACCGAGCCCATGCCGGGTATGCAGCCGGGCGGGGTGGCCAGGACGGTATCCGGGCCCACCTTGCGCAGCGAGTGGCGCATGATCATCTCGGAGTTGCAGCCCTGACAGGCGGAGAGCCCGGGCACGAACAGATCCTCGCGTTCGTGTTGCTCGTTGAAGATGCTGGCCGAGGTGATGTAACTGAGCGCCCCGCTCGGGCACGCCTTGACACAGGCCGGGTCGCCGTCGCACAGGTCGCACTTGGCGACATGCTGCAGTGTCGCATTGTAGGTGATGCCGCCGTAGCTGCAGCCGACGGTACAGAGCAGGCAGTCGACGCAGAGGCTTTTCTCCCAGTCGATCAGGCCGGTATCCGGGTTTTTGGTCAGCGCGGTGGAGGGGCAGCTCTTGACGCACTCCGGGTCGCCGCACTGGCGGCACAGCGCCAGTTCCGGAGGGTTACCGTTGAAGCCGGCGACGATCTTGATGCGCGAGTGCAGCGGGTCGTCGCTGCCCGACTTAACCTGGGCGCAGGCGGTGATGCAGGCATCACAGTCATTGCACAGCTCGCAGCGTGACGGATCGAAGGCGATGGTGTTATAGGCGGTCATTAATCTGTTCTCCCGTTATCGCCAGGTGCTGGACATGAGAGCGCGGCCGGTCTCCAGCGGCCGGGCGATAAAGGCGTCTTTTACCGGGGTGAGATCGACCTTGCGCAGGATCAGCTGCCACATGATGCCGGCATCCATCTCCTGGTTGATACTGGAGATACCCTGCAGCCGGTTCTCCCTGAGCAGGATCTTCAGATAGCGGCCGTTTTCCTCATCCACCCGGGTCAGCTCTTCCAGCGATGCGTCGGCCAGACTCTGGCCGACCGAGATCGCCTGCTGGCCGAAGAAGGTGTAGGTATTGATCGGCACGCCGCCGATATAGGGTTTCAGGGCGTGGTCTTCGGTCATATCCATGGCGGCCACGGCGCCCTGGGTGACGGCGTCCGGCAGGATGCCCATCATCACCTTCTCCTCGCCGTAGAAATCGGCGGCCTGGGCGACGTCGCCGGCGGCCCAGATATGCGGCGCGTCGGTGCGCATCCGGCGGTCCACCAGGATGCCCTGGTCCACCTGCACCGAGGTGCCTTTGAGGTAATCCAGTTGCGGTTTCACGCCGGTGGCGACCAGCAAGAGATCAGCCTCCAGGCTGTCGCCGTTCTCCAGGGTGATCCGGCAGCCGTCGCCCAACGGCTCCACCCGCACCACCCGGCTGCCCATCAGCATACGGATGCCGTTGGCATTGAAGGCGTGCTCGATCAGCGCCGCGGCGCGCGCATCGAAATAGCCCGGCAGTACCTGGTCGCACATCTCCACGATGGTGACATCCAGTCCGGCATGACGCAGGTTCTCGGCGCCGTGCATGCCGATCAGGCCGGCGCCCAGCACCACGGCACGCTTCGCCTTGCCGGCGTGGTCGCGCAGGTCGATGGCGTGCTGCATGGTGCGCAGCACATGGAACGGGGTCTCGCTGAGTCCGGGGATCGGCGGGATGATCGGATCGGCCCCGGTGGCCAGCAGCAGTTTTGCGTACTGCCAGCGGTCGCCCGACTTGAGCGTGACCTGTTTGCCGGTCTCGTCGATCGACACCAGTTCGTTGTCGCTGATCAGGGTGATATTGTGCTGTAGGAAATAGTCCGCCGGACGC
The DNA here is from genome assembly GCF_025175675.1 of Sedimenticola hydrogenitrophicus. Lineage (GTDB taxonomy): Bacteria > Pseudomonadota > Gammaproteobacteria > Chromatiales > Chromatiaceae > Sedimenticola > Sedimenticola hydrogenitrophicus. The sequence continues at coordinate 26,631 of NZ_JANIOA010000044.1, read as the reverse complement.
AGCACCACCCGCTCCGGGGCGCTCTGTCCCGACACCACGTAGGGCAGGATGGTGGGCGAGTAGGGCGCATGGGCATCGCGGGTCACCAGGGTGATGGGGGAGGTCCCATCCACCAGGCGGATGCGGTGCACCGCTTCCAGGCCGGCATGGCTGGCGCCGGCGACGAGATAGTGGGTCGTGTTCATCGGGCGCTCCTCAATCATGCTCGTTCAGCCATACCGGACTGTCGAATTCGTCACCGGCCAGCAGCTGCGCGGTGCGCTCGATGGCGCGGGCAAAGTGACCCTCGGTCAGATCGGCGCCGGCCAGGCCGCCGATGAAGGAGCCGGCGGCAATCGGCTGGCCGGCGCGGTAGAGACAGCTCAACACCTCCTGGTAGAGGGGGCCGCAGTCCCAGCCGTAGTGCACCGAGCGATCCACCACGCCGACCGCCCGGACCTTTCTCAGCGCCCGGGTCATGGCGGCCACGGGGAACGGACGGAAGGTCTTGATCTTGATCAGGCCGACCTTCCGGCCCCGCTCGCGGGCGCTGTCCACCGCATCCTTGGCGGCGCCGGTCATGGAACCGATGGTGACCAGGGCGTAGTCGGCGTCGTCCAGCCGGTACTCCTCCACCAGCGGCGCGTAGTCGCGGCCGAAGATGTCGGCCCAGTCGGCATGTGCCTGCTCGATCACGCCGAGGGCGTTCTGCATGCCCTGGCACAGCCCCTTGCGGTAGGCGACGAACTTGGCCGGTCCGGGACCGCCGGCGCCGCCGGTGAGGGGGTCCACCGCCATCGGCCGCAGCGGGTCGAGGGCCACGTGCCAGTTGATGTTCTTCTCCCCCAGGTAGTCGTCCACCGCCGACTGCTCCGGCACCTCCACCTGGGTGACGCCGTAGGAGAGGTAGTTGCCGTCGTGGCAGATGTTCACCGGCAGCATCACGTCGTGGTGCTCGGCGATGCGGTAGGCCATCACGGTGGTGTCCAGCACCTCCTGCACGGTCTCGCAATAGATCTGGATCCAGCCGGTCTCCTTCATGGTCATGGCGTCCTGCTGGCCGCCCCAGACGCACTGCGGGGTGATGCCGTCGCGGGTCACCAGCGAGGCGACGATGGGCAGGCGCATGCCGGGCGTGCGCCAGTAGGGTTCGAACATGAAGGCGAGGCCGGGACCGCAGGTGGCGGTGTAGGTGCGGCCGCCCGCCAGGGCGGCGCCGTGCAGCGCGGAGAGCACGCTGTGCTCGCCCTCCACGTTCATCAGTTCCGCCTCGATCTTGCCGTCGGCGATGAACTGGGAGACGTACTCCACCAGCGAGGACTGGGGGGTGATCGGATAGACCGCCACCACATCGGGACGGGCCAGGGCGACCGCCCAGGCGGCCGCCTCGTTGCCGTCGCAGACGATGGACTGGGCGCAGCCGGGGTGTTTCAGCTTCAGGGCGGGCGTGGCCATTATTTGACCTCCTCGATCATCCGGATGGCGTTGTGCGGGCACTCGACGGCGCAGATGCCGCAGCCCTTGCAGGTGTCGTAGTTGACGTCGAACCAGGCCGGCTTCTCGACGATGCACTGCACCGGGCAGAAGATCCAGCAGACGGCGCACTTGACGCACTTGGCGCGGTCCACCACCGGCCGCTCGGCGCGCCAGTCACCCGGCAGCATGCCGTTTTCGATGATGGCGACCGGGCAGAGGTCGTCCGGCACCTGGCTCATGTCCGGCCGCGGATGGGCTCTCATCTTGCTCATACCCAGGTATCTCCCTGCCGCTGTTTGACGATCGATTCGTTGAAGCCGCGCTCCACCGCGATCAGGTTCTGCTCCAGGCCGGCGTCGCGGAAGTTGGCCGACTCCAGGCCGGCGCGCAGCCCATCCAGGGTGACGATGCCGGTGGCCTTGGCGAAGGCGCCGAGCATGATGGTGTTGGTGATGGGACGCCGGAACACCTCCATGCCGATGGCGATGGCATCGCACAACACCACCCGGGTGACGGCTGCCGGGCAGTTCAGGGACTCGGCCGAGTTGCGCGTGGCCTGGATCAGGGTGCTGTCGGGCTGCACCCCGGCAAAGATATCCACCGCCTTGGGGATGCTCGGATCGATACAGATGATGTAATCGGGGGCGTAGATATTGGTCACCGCGCGGATCGGCCGGTTGGAATAGCGCATGAAGGCGGCCACCGGTGCGCCGCGCCGTTCGAAGCCGAACGAGGGGATGGCGGTGACGTGTTGTCCGCTCAACACCAGGGCCTTGGCGAGGATCTTGGAGGCGAGCACCGCGCCCTGGCCACCGCGCCCGTGCAGACGCACCTCGTGGGTGATTTTCTGTTCTACAGCAGTGGTCATTGTGGCAATCTCCAGCCGGGTTTCAACCCGGGGCCGGGCTTGCCGCCGCCGCGGGCCGGGGTGTGTGAAATGGCATAGCCCTGGGAGTAGGCGGCGCGCAGGATGATCTGATACTTGCAGAACCAGCCGCACAGCACCATGAAGAATCCGGCCGCCGCCGCCAGCGGCAGCTGATAGGCGGGGTAACTCTTACCCAGGAACAGCAGTACGATCGGGGCGGCGACGCCGAGTAGGGCGATCACGCCATGCGCCCTGTCCAGTACCTGCAGGGTCGCCTCCGGGGCGTTGTTGGCCAGGGAATAGCGGTAATTGATCCAGGCCGCCCCGCGCAGGAACACCAGGGCCAGGGCCAGGATCCAGCCGTAACCGCTGAACAGGGCCGCCACGTTGCCCTGCACCAGACCGGCAAAGATCAGCACCAGACCCATCCCTTCGGTCAGTCCGGTGCTGACGATGAGCGGATTGATGGCGTCGGTACGCCAGGCCGGGATCCCCTTGGCCATGTGCAGGATTCGCGCCTGGGCGTAGAGAAACAGGGCCGCCGCCACAGCGCCAAGAATCAGCAGCGGAGTGGATTCACTGAGGAAGGCCAATGCGCCGAGCGGCAGCAGCACGGTGGCCACCAGGCCCTCACGGGTCATCCAGGAGCGGCGCGGGTTGCGGAACACGTTCATGGAGCGCAGCGGCCGGCCGATCTCCAGCCACACCAGGCCCAGGCCGGTGGCGACCAGGGCGCTGGCCGGCAGGGCATAGCCGCTGGCGTGCAGTCCGAGGAGCGACAGCAGGGCGGCCATGATCATCAGGCCGGAGCCGCTGCCGCCGCAGATGAAGTTACCGGCGGCGCGCCAGTCCCAGCGTTTCTGTAGGGTTGGAGCCAGCATCATTTACGCTCCCACAGGTAATAGAAGCCGGAGCCGGTCTCCAGCTCCGCATGCATCTGGAAGTATTCATGGGTCCGCAGCAGTTTGGATACGTTGCTGTCGGGATCTTCGATATCGCCAAAGGTCAGGGCGTCGGCGATACAGCTGTTGGCGCAGGCCGGGGTGGCGTCCGGGTCGATGCCCGGGATCAGGCCGTTAGCGGTGCCGTAGTCGATGCGCTCGACACAGAAGGTGCACTTCTGGGCCACCGCGCGACGCTCGCTGTGCGGTACCTTCTGCTCATGCTTCATCTGGCCGAACGCCTTGCCGTAGGCCTTGTTGGGGATATCCACCCGATTCCGTGCCTGGTAGGGGCAGGCCTGGATACAGTAGGCACAGCCGATGCAGCGGTCGTAGTCGATGGCGATGATGCCGTCGGGCCGTTTGTAGGTGGCCTGGGTCGGGCAGACCTCGGCGCAGGGCGCATCCAGGCAGTGGTTGCAGCCCACCGGGATGAAGGCGCGGCGAACATTGGGGTAACTGCCCACTTCGAAATCCAGCACCTTGCGCCACTGCACCCCGGGCGCGGTGGCATTGGTGTGCTTGCAGGCCGCGGTGCAGGTCTGGCAACCGACGCAGCGGTTGATGTCGGCGACCATCACATAACGGGTCATTTCTTGGCCTCTCCAATCTTCTTGATCTTGACCCTGGCCAGGTCCGCGCCGGAGCCGCTGGAGTCGGTCAGATCGAGCAGCATCGGCACCAGGGCGTTCATGCTGGGTACGTCGAACTCCTTTGCGAACGGGGTGGCCCAGTGGTCGAACTGGCCCATCAGCATCAGGGTGTCGGGACGGATGCCCTCACGGGTGACCAGGATGCCGCGGGTGGCGCTGAGCGGGGAGGTGATCTCCACCCGGTCGCCGTCCTTGAGCCCCAGCTTGTGCGCCTGGCCGGTGTTCATCACCAGGCCGCCATGGGTGCCGATGTTCTTCGACACCTCGCGGATCATCTGGATCGAGACATTGCCGCCCCAGGCGTACTGCATGCTGCGCGAGGTGACCAACCAGAACGGGTAATCGCTGATATTGATGCCGAAGTTGCGCTCCAGCGCCCCCACCCAGAGCGCCTGGAAGTCCATCATCTCGGGCAGCGCCGCATACTCCTCCAGCTGTTCGTCCCACCAGCTGATGCCGCGCTCGTGCAGGCGCCGGCCGAGCTGGACGCCGACCCGCTTCAGGGTCTCCTGGTAGGGCAGTTCGTAACGCACCCCCTCGTCCTCCATTTTGGCGGTCAGATACCACTTGATGCGCGGGAAGCCGGTGAGGCGATAGCCCTTCTCCTTGTAGTAGTCGAGGCCCTGGCTCTCCTTGCCGCCGGTGATCTCGGCGCTGGCCGCCCTGCAGTTGGCCTCCCAGATGGTCTCCACGTCATGGGCCTGGTCCACGTCCAGGCTGAAGTCGTAATAGTCGGTCTTCAGGGCGACGCCGGCGGCGCCGCGGTTGAGCGCCTTGTTGTACTGTTCCAGCACGCCGCAGCGTTTCGCCAGTTCGGTGCTGATCCAGGTGAAATCGCGGGTATCGCCCTGGGGTTCGGTGACCGGTTGGCGCAGGGCGAAACCCTGGTGGTCCCAGAACTGTTCGATAAACTTGGTGCCGCCGACGCGGATCAGTTGCAGCCCTTCCAGGTCGGTGCGGTCCGGCAGCAGGATATCCGCCATGTGGTTGGTTTCGTCGCGGGTATAGGCGAAACAGACCGTGAACGGAAACGTGGCGATGGTCCGGGTGATCTGCTCGGTGTCCCAGAAGGAGACCGCCGGGTTGGTGCGATAGACAAACCAGAGCGCCGGCTTGGTCGCCTGCGGCCAGTGCTCCGGCCCCTTCTCCTGCTGCATCCAGGCCAGGTGGGTGGGGCCCAGGGCCTGGCTCCAGGCGGAGTTGCCCACCAGCGGCACCAGGGTGCGGTTGGCGTTGCGCACATCCGGGGTGGCCAGCCAGTTCTCCTTGTCGGTTGGGTTCATCGGGTAGGCGAGGAAGCCGTCCTCGGAGAGCTTGACGCTGTCGTTGCGGTCCGAGGCGGGGCGGTTGATGCGCACCGTGGTGCCGATGGTGCCGCCCGGCACCTCCAGGGCACCCACCAGCACCGCCAGCATGGTGCGGGCCCAGCAGCACTGGTAGCCGCCCCAGCCGTTGTTGACGGTCTTGCCCAGGGTGACGGCGACCGGGCGCAGCGGCATGGTGCGGCCGTCCACCTCGATGGTCTCGCCGATGCGTGCGTGATCCAGGTACTCCAGGGCGATGCGGCGAATGATCTTGTGGTCCACGTCGCAGACCCGTCCGGCCCACAGCGGGGTGAACGGCTTCATGTGTTCGACCAGTTTCTCGAACGCCGTGGTGACCTTGATGTCGCGGTGTTCCCAGCGGTCGTCATCGGCCCCCAGCTCGATGCCGCTGAGAACGTACTGCCCCTCCAGCGCCGGTTCGGTATCGGGGGTGTCGAAGGGGACCGCCTGCGTCCGTTTCAGGTCGTAGATCAGCGGCTTTTGCGTCTCCGGGTCGCGCAGGTAGTAGCCGTTGGGCGCCACCAGGTAGGGGGAGCCGGTACGGTCGCGCAGGAACACCTTGTCCAGCCGCTCGCGCTGCTCGTGCAGCAGCACATGGATCAGGGCGAACATGAAGGCCGGGTCGGTCTTCGGCTTGATCGGCACCCACTCGGCGGAGGCGGCCCCGGTCTGCGACAGATGGGGTTCGATCTGGATCCGCTTGACCCCCCGGTCACGGGCGTCGGCGTGGCGCTTTACGCCGCAGACGCCGCCGGAGGCCTCGATGTTCATTCCGAAGGAGATGATGTAATCGCACTTCGGGGTGTCCGGGGCGACGATGAAGGCGCGGTGCCAGAGTTCGCCGTAGAGGTGCTCCGAGTGGTAACACTTGACGCCCTGGCCGCTGCCGAAACCCATGTCGATCGGGGTGATGGCGCTGAGGAAGGCGGGGAAGGTGCCCATGTAGTAGGTGGAGGTGCCGCCGCCGCCGAAGCTGGCGGCTATCTTGGGATAGCCCGCCTCGTCGGTCTTGCCCTCGGCCTGGATCTGCTTCACCTTGTTGGCGATGGTGTCCAGCGCCTCATCCCAGCTGATGGGGACAAACTTCGGGTCCTGATCGCGCCCCTTGTTCGGATTGGTCCGCTTCATCGGGGTGAGGATGCGATGGGGATTGTAGACCTTCTGAATCAGCCCGAACGCCTTGACGCACACCTTGCCGCCGGCCGGGGTCACGGCCGCCGCGTCGAAGTTGGGTTGCACCTCGGTGGCGATACCGTCTTCCACCCGCACGTTGAGCAGGTCCGGCCCCGCCACGCACTGGTAGCAGTAGGTGGGTATCTTGGTCTTGCCGGTGGGTGATTCAGTGGTCATGCCTGTCTGCCTTTAGCTGGTGGCTTTCGCGGCCTTTGCCTTGAGACGCGCGGCGGTCTGTTCGGTGTCGACGATAAAGCGCGTGTGCTTGCCCTTGGCGACATTCTCCAGGGCGTCACGGGCGCTGAACTCATAGTTCACCATGCGGCCCTTGACCTCGCTGATGGTGGTCGTGATCTCAACCCACATGCCGAGCAGGGTGGCGCCGGTGTGGTCCATCTCCACGCGGGTGCCGACCGAGTCCTCGCCGGCGTCGAGATGCTCCAGCAGCAGGTTGCGGCTGGTCACTTCCATGTCGTAGATCAGGCTGGGGGTGGAGTAGACCGCGCAGTCGTCGCCGACAAAGTTCACGGTGCGTGGCTTGTCGATCTGGTAACGATCGGTTGTTGCGAGTCCTGCCTGTAAGCTCTCTTTCATCGCCAATGCCTTCGTCTGTTTATTGTTCAAGTAAGGGTGCCGTACGCGGATTATCGGTGGCAATCCGATACGGTTTTAAAAATCGTGTTTCTTATTATTAATTAGTTTCAAAATAAACTAAATGGTTTTTACGTCAACCTCTTTTCGTTCTGATCTTGCTTATTTATGACATTAGTCATCAACTGTGCCGCCAGTGCCGATACATCTTTGGGTTAACCCGTATATCCACACACCATCTTATTCGTAGGTTGGGTTAGCGGCGCACAGGCACCGCGCTTCCAGAACACGACAACACCCCGAGCGCCGCGTAACCCAACGAGTCCTCGACGGTCTAACCTTCCCTACAAAAACCTCTGCTTCTCCACACCGTTTCTCAATGACGGATGGTAACTACTCACCCGGTTGGTATGTGATTGGCCTGCCTTGTCGGCCTCACACGATGGCTTGCTTTCTCGAATCAGGCCCCTTTTTCAGCGCCTGCCCAAACTCGCTTCGCTCAAACAAGCGCAGGCTTGAATCTGAAAAAGGGGCCTGATTCGAGGCGCCATCAAGATCGGCCAACAAGGCAGGCCAATCACTTACAGTTTCGTAGGTTGGGTTAGCGGCGCACAGGCACCACGCTTCCAGAACACGACAACACCCGAGCGCCGCGTAACCCAACGAATCCTCTGCATCTATCACGTTATAAAAACCTCATAAAAACGTTGCATAAGAAACCATCTATTCCGCTATTCGAGGAACTGGGGCGGATCCTCGTCCTCGTCCCAGCCCGCCTGTGGCAGCGGATACTGTTCCCGTTTCTGTTTCAGGTAATCGCAAAAAGCATTCGCCTCGCGGGCGAAGCCGTGGGCCAGCTTCCGCACCTCGGGCAACTCCGTGTCACGTTCGATGTTGTCGAACAGGTCGGCGGCGCCCTGCTCCACATCGATCGCCAGGGTCAGGGTGTGATAGGGCGTCATCATGTAGTGGGCACTGGCATGGCCCGGTACCTCGATATTGATGGCGTCATCCCAGTGGTAGTCCCAGGGCGGGATATGCGGCAGCGCCAGGCCTTCGCTCAGATCCTGAACCACCTGGGTGCGCTCGCGCTGCTTCTGTTCCAGCCAGCGGAAGATCTCCGCCGCTTGCGGGTTGTTCACCACCTCCATCTGGTCGGCAAACAGGTCGTAGCGCTCCACGGTCTCCGACAGCATGGTCAGGGTACGTGCCAGCAGCTCCGGCTTGTTGGCGATGCGTAGCGCGGTCACAGGATGAACCCCTGCTCCAGCTCCGACAGGTGTTCCACCGTGCTCTTGAGCTCCGGCTGATAGGCCGGACGGTTGCCCTTGTACAGGGTACCGAGGAAGAAGTTATCGTCGGTCATCAGCCGCTTAGCCGCAACGGCCGCGTCGGTGGTCGGCTCGACCGGAGCCGGGCGTACCATCTTCTTCCACTCCTTCTGCTCGGGACGGAAGGTGACGCAGGGGCTGAGCATGTGCACGAAGGAGAAACCGGGGTGGCGGATGGCATCCACCAGCACCTTGGCCGCGCCGTTGGGATCGGTGCTGGAGGCGCGGGCGATAAAGTTGGCGCCGGAGGCCAGCGCGATCACCAGCGGATAGTAGGGATTGATCTTGGTGCCGCCCGGGGTCAGCTTGCTCTTGTCCCAGTCCGGATCGGTGGTGGGGGAGGCCTGGCCCTTGGTCATGCCGTAGACCTGGTTGTCCATGACGATATAGGTCATGTCCACGTTGCGCCGGCAGGCGTGCATGAAGTGGTTGCCGCCGATGGAGAAACCGTCGCCGTCACCGCCCGCGGCCAGTACCGTGAGATCGGGGCGCGACACCTTGAGGCCGGTGGCCACCGGCAGGGCGCGGCCGTGCACGGCATGGAACCCGTAGACATTGAGGTAGGCCGGCAGGCGCGAGGAGCAGCCGATACCGGAGACCAGCGCGACGTTTTCCGGCTCCAGGTTCAGCTCGGACATCGCCTTGGTGATGGAGAGCAGCACACTGTAGTCACCACACCCCGGACACCAGACGGGCTTGGTGCCGGATTTGTACTCGTTCGGTTTCAGGCTGGGACAGCTGTTTGCGTTTTCCATCAGAGGTGCTCCCACGCTTTGAGTTCGCTGTAGACATCATCGGGACGGATCATCAGGGGGCCCGGGACCGCCATGGAGCGGAGTTCGCCGGGCAGGTCGTAATGGGCGCGCAGATAGTGATAGAACTGGGCGCCGTGACACTGCTCGACCACCAGGGTCCGCGTCACCCCGGCCAGGGCGGCGGCCAGTCGTTCCGGCTGTGCCGGCAACAGCAGGCGCATGCTGACCAGTCTGACCTTGCGGCCTTCCGCCGCCAGCATGTCGATCGCCTCGCTGACCGGCCCGGTGCTGGAACCCCAGGTGAGGACCGCGATATCACCCTCGCCCTCGACCTTGGCCCAGTGACTGCCATAGTCGAACCGGTCCAGCTTGCGCTTGCGCTTGTTCAGTTGCTGGATATGGTCCTCGGCGCGGCTCGACGGGGTGCCGGTGGGCGAGTGTTCCAGGCCGTCGGCGGTGTACTGGCAGCCGGGTGTGCCGGGGATGGACATGGGCGAAACGCCGGACTCGTTGACCACGTAGCGGCGAAAATCCTCCGCCTGGCGGGTGATCTTGCGGCCACCGGAGACAAAGGCGATGTCCGCCGGGCGGTCGATCAGGGCGCGGGTCTGGCCCAGTGACTGATCGGAGAGCACGATGGCCGCGGTTTGCAGGGTCTCGGCCAGGTGGGTCGCCCACTGGGTGGTGAACAGGCAGTCGCCGATCGACATCGGCGCCACCACGATATGCGGGGCGTCGCCGTGCAGCCCATAGAGGGCGATATTGAGGTCACTCTGCTCGGACTTGGTGGGGATCCCGGTGGAGGGGCCGCCACGCATCACGTCGACAATCACCACCGGGGTCTCGGAGGCGACGGCCAGACCGATAGATTCGATCATCAGCGCCAGGCCGGGGCCGGAGGTGGCGGTGAGTGAGGGGGTGCCGCCGAAAGAGCCGCCGATCAGCTGGTTGATCGAGGCCAACTCGTCTTCCGCCTGCACCAGCACGCCACCGACCTTCTTCAGATTGGGCGCCAGCCACTCCAGTACCTCGGTGCCCGGGGTGATGGGATAGGCGGCGACGAAGCGGACGCCGCCGCGGATCGCGCCCAGGCCGGCCGCTTCATTGCCGGTGATGCTCCAGCGCTCCCGCTGGCTGTTGGCGTCGATACGAAACGGCGGGATGTCGGGAATGGCCGAAGCCTGCTCGATACCAGCCCGTACGCCGGCCATGCTGGCTTCGATGGCCGCCTCGCCCTTCTTCGCCAGCGACTTGGTCAATCCCTTTTCCAGTGCCTCCAGCGGCAGGCCGATCAGTTGGGCCAGGGCGCCCAGCGCCACCATGTTGGGGCGCCCGCCGCTGATCCCCTTGGCCAGTTCACTCAGGGGCAGTTCCATATAACGGCCGCCCATGGCGCTGATCGCCTCGGGCACCTTGCCGCCCACGTCGCCGATCACCACGCTGTTGCTGTCCAGGGTGATCTCGCCCACGAAACGGTCGGCGTTGAGCCAGTCGATGGCCAGCAGGATATCGAAACGGCCCTTGTGGGTCTCCACCGGCTGGGGCGAGAGGCGCAGCAGCGCGGCGGCCTCGCCGCCGCGGATCTGCGGGCCCGACGAGCGGGTCATCATGCCATACCAGCCGGCCTGTCCCGCGGCATCCAGCAGCTGCTGCCCCGCGGTCATGACGCCGGAGCCGCCGCTGCCGAGCATGGCGATGGAGAGGGAGCGCGGCGCCCCTTTGGATTGGGGGGGTGCTAGTGGGTTGGATGCAGAATCATTCATTAGATATACCTTATATATATGACATATATCGCAGGATTTTGCTGGGTATTACCCGATTGGTTGCAAGTGAAATGAATCATATTTCATGATATCGGCAATGTCAAAGGAAATATAGTACATAAAATTAAGTTGACAAGGGTTGAAAGTGAAATATAATTCATTGTCACAGCATTAGTGCGTGAAATAAGAATTTTGGAGACCACAGACTATGAGTATTAACGGATACCGTTGGCAGATGACCGCAGTGGGAGCGCCTTTCGTTAAAGAGGATTGCAGCTTCGAAACACCGGTTGCCGGTGAAGTCACGGTGGAAGTGGCCGGTTGTGGTGTCTGTCATACCGATCTCGGCTTTCTTTATGACGGTGTCCGTACCAATCATGAACTGCCCCTCACCCTGGGTCATGAGATCAGCGGCCGGGTGGTGGCCTGCGGTGAAGGTGCCGAGGGGCTGCTGGGCAAGGCGGTGGTGATCCCGGCGGTGATGCCCTGTGGCGAGTGCGACCTCTGCCAACGCGGTCTGGGCACCCTGTGCCGCGGTCAGAAGATGCCCGGCAACGATATCCAGGGCGGCTTTGCCAGCCATATCACCGTGCCGGCCCGCGGACTCTGTCCGGTGGATGAGAAACAGCTGGAGGCGGCCGGCATGAGCCTGGCCGAGGTGGCGGTGCTGGCGGACGCGGTGACCACACCCTATCAGGCAGCGCTGCTGGCCGGGATCAACGAGGGCGACCTGGCCATCGTGATCGGTGTCGGCGGTGTCGGTGGTTACGCGGTGCAGATCGCCCACGCCATGGGCGCCCATGTGGTGGCCATCGATGTGGATCAGGCGAAGCTGGACCAGCTGAAGGATTTCGGTGCCGAGCTGACCCTGAATGCCAAGGAGCATGACGCCCGCGCCATCAAGCAACTGATCAAGGCGCATGTGAAGGCAAACGGCCTGCGCGCCACCGAGTGGAGGATATTCGAGTGCTCCGGCTCGACGCCCGGCCAGGAGACCGCCTTCAGCCTGCTGACCTACGGATCGCACCTGGCGGTGGTCGGTTTCACCATGGCCAAGCTGGAGCTGCGGCTCTCCAACCTGATGGCCTTCAGCGCCCGCCTGCAGGGCAACTGGGGCTGTCTGCCGGAATACTATCCCAAGGCGCTTGATCTGGTGCTGCAGAACAAGATCCAGATGAAGCCGTTCGTAAAACTTCATCCACTCAACGATATCAACGCGGTGTTCGAAGCGGCCAAGGGCCACCTTCTGACCGAGCGTGCCATTCTGGTTCCGAATCTTTAAAGGGGACGTTTTCATGAGAGATTCAACGCGCAGCATTATCAACGATTCCAAGCCGGCCGCCGTGGTCGACCACAACCTGGTGCCGGAGCTCAGCTTTGAGGGCCTGCTGGTGGAGAAGCGGCCCGCCAAACGTCGTGACGGCAGCGTGGCGGAAGGGCTCTACAATCTGTGGATCACCCTGAACAATCCGGCCCAGTACAACTCCTACACCACCGAGATGGTGAAGGGCGTGATCCTCGCCTTCCGCGCCGCCAGCTGCGCCCGCGATGTCAATGCCGTGGTGTTCACCGGCGCCGGCGACAAGGCGTTCTGTACCGGTGGCAACACCAAGGAGTACGCCGAGTACTACGCCGGCAATCCGCAGGAGTACCGCCAGTACATGCGCCTGTTCAACGACATGGTGAGCGCCATGCTGGGCTGTGACAAACCGGTGATCTGCCGGGTCAACGGCATGCGTATCGGCGGCGGCCAGGAGATCGGCATGGCGGCGGACTACTCGGTAGCCCAGGATCTGGCCAACTTCGGCCAGGCCGGTCCCAAGCACGGTTCCGCGGCCATCGGCGGCGCTACCGACTTTCTGCCGGTGATGATCGGCTGCGAGCAGGCGATGGTCTCCGGCACCCTGTGCGAACCCTTCTCGGCACACAAGGCGTATCGCCTCGGCATCGTCTCGCAGATCGTGCCGGCGCTGAAGCTGGACGGTAAATTTGTCGCCAATCCGATGGCGGTCACCGACCAGATGCTGGATGAGTACGGCCGCATCGTGCATGGCGAATTCAAGAGCGGCGAAGCGGCCAAGGCGGCCAAGGCGCTGATCAAGCAGGGCGAGATCGATCTGAGCCTGCTCGACCAGGCGGTCGAGGAGCTCTGCGCCAAGCTGCTCGAGACCTTCCCCGAGTGCATGACCAAGAGTCTGGAAGAGCTGCGCAAGCCGAAGCTGGATGCCTGGAACCGCAACAAGGAGAACTCCCGCGCCTGGCTGGCCCTGAACATGATGAACGAGGCCCGCACCGGCTTCCGCGCCTTCAATGAGGGCAACCGCGAGGTGGGTCGCGAGATCGACTTCGTCGCCCTGCGCCAGGCCCTGGCCGAGGCGACCCCCTGGACTCCCGAGCTGATCGAGAGCCTGATGCCGGGCAGGGAGGACTGAGGCATGAGCGATTCGCCGCTCAAGGTTTGGTTGGACCGGGACGGGGCGCTGCTGCGGCTGCGCCTTAACCGACCCAAGGCCAATATTGTGGATGCCGCCATGATCGGCGCACTGCAGACGGCCTTCGAGCAATATGCCGGGCAGGCCGCGCTACGCGCTGTGCTGCTGGACGCTGAAGGTCCCCACTTCAGCTTCGGCGCCAGCGTGGAGGAGCACCTGCCCGGCAGTTGCGCCAGCATGCTGCGTTCACTGCACCGGCTGATCGAGACCATGCTGGATTTCCCGCTGCCGATCCTGGTCGCCATCCAGGGCCAGTGTCTGGGAGGCGGCCTGGAAGTGGCCGCCGCCGGCAGCCAGCTGTTTGCCGCGAGCGACGCCCGTATGGGCCAACCGGAGATCCAGTTGGCGGTGTTCGCCCCGGCCGCCTCCTGTCTGTTGCCGGAGCGCATCGGTCAGGCGCATGCCGAGGACTTGCTGTTTTCCGGTCGCAGCGTGAACAGTGACGAGGCCCTGCGCATGGGGCTGGTCAACCAGCTGGCGGCAGACCCGCAGGCGGCGGCGATCGCCTATTTCGATAAATTTCTGGCGCCCCATTCGGCCTCCTCGCTGCGCTTCGCGGTGCAGGCGGTACGGAGCGACATGGTGGCGCGTATCAAGGCCAAACTGGCAAGCGTTGAAGCCCTTTATCTGGACGGTCTGATGGCCAGTCATGATGCTGTAGAAGGTTTGAATGCATTCATCGAGAAACGTCCAGCCAAATGGGAGGACAGCTAAGCATGAGTACTGCAGAGATAATCGCACGCTGTGAAGAGTTGTATGAAGATACCACCTTCGCCGCATCACGTGCCTGGAAAGAGGCGGTGCCCGGCCGCAAGGTGGTTGGGTTCATGCCGGTCTATATCCCGGAAGAGATCATTCATGCCGCCGGCATGCTGCCTCTGGGTATCCTGGGTGGTGGTGACAACCTGGAAGTGATTCATGGCGACGCCTTCTATCAGAGCTATATCTGCCGCATTCCCCGCTCCACCATCGAACTGGGACTGACCGGGCGGCTGGATTTTGTCGACGGCATGCTGTTTCCCAGCATCTGCGACGTGATCCGCAACCTCTCCGGTATGTGGAAGCTGATGAAGCCGGGCGTCTACGCCAAGTACTTCGATGTGCCCCAGAACTACCGCGACGATATCGGCGGCACCTACTACCAGAACGAGATGCAGGAACTGCGTCACGACATGGAGAAGCTCTCCGGTAACACCATTACCGATGAGGCGCTGAACAACTCCATTGCCATCTATAACCAGCACCGGCAACTGGTGCGCGATGTCTACGCCATGCGTTCCGCCGAGCCCTGGAAGGTGCCCAGTTCAGAGGTCTATCTGGTGATGCGTGCCGGGCAGGTCCTTCCGGTGGAAGAGCATATCGTCATGCTGAACGAGTACCTGGCAGCGGTAGTGAAAGAGGATAAACCGATTCGTGATAAATGCCGCATCATCACCTGCGGTTCGTTCTGTGAGCAGCCGCCGCTGAACCTGATCAAGTCGATCGAGATGGCCGGCTGCTACGTGGTGGACGACGACTACATGCTGGTCAACCGCTGGCTGATGGAAGAGGTGCCGACCGACGGCGACCCGATCAAGAGCCTGGCCGATGCCTTCCTGCATCACTCGGCCGACTCCTCGGCCAAGTACTGCGACACCCAGGAGAAGGTGGGTCAGTACCTGCTCGACTCGGTGATCAAGAACAAGGCCGAGGGTGTGATCTTCGCCGCCCCCAGCTTCTGTGATCCGGCCCTGCTGGAACGCCCGCTGCTGTCGGCCAAGATGAGCGAAAACAACGTACCGCACATCTCCTTCAAGTATGCAGAGAACTCGGGTCAGATGCAGCCGATCCGTGAACAGGCAGGTACCTTTGCCGACTCGATCAAACTGTGGAGCTAACACCATTATGAATACCGCAACCAAGCCGGAAGCCATCAAAGACGCGTCGATGCTCAAGCAGAAAGAGATGATCGCACGCAACTACGATGCCCTGACCGGCGCACCCGAGAGCGGCAAGAAGATCGTCTCCACCTTCGTGCCGGGCAACCTGAACGAACTGATCAACAGTTTCGGTCTGCTCAACAACCTGCCGGAGATCAATGCGATCAACAACGGCATGCGCAAACAGAGTGGCGCCATGATCATGGACGCCGAGCGCAGCGGCCACTCCGAGGATGTCTGCACCTATGTGAAGGCGGATATCGGCATGATGTCCAAGGGCAACATCGCGCCCAACGGCAAGGTGATGCCGCCGCCCAATCTGCTGCTGCTCTCCTATACCGGCTGCTTCACCTTCATGAAGTGGTTCGAGCTGCTGCGCAAGGAGTACAACTGCGACACGGTGATGCTGCAGGTGCCCTATACCGGCGATGGCGTGATCACCGACAACATGCGCAATTTCGTGGTCAAACAGTTGAAGGAAGAGGTGATTCCGGCACTGGAGAAGACTTCCGGTGTGAAGTTCGATATCGACCGGCTGCGGGAAAACATGGCCCGTTCCGCGAAGGCGGAGGATGACCTGGTGTGGGTGCTGGAGAGTGCCAAGAATGTGCGCTCACCGATCGACGCCTACTTCGGCGGCGTCTACTACATCGGCCCGATCTTCACCGCCTTCCGCGGCACCCAGGATGCCATCGAGTACTATCAGCTGCTGCGCGGCGAGATCGAGAAGCGGATGCAAGATGGTCTGGGTCCGGTCACCCCGGAAGGCGATATGGGCGAAGAGAAATACCGCCTGGTGGTGGAGGGTCCGCCCAACTGGACCAGCTTCCGCGAGTTCTGGAAGATGTTCTATGACGAGGGCGCCGTGGTCGTGGCCAGCACCTATACCAAGGTTGGTGGTGTGTATGACGAGGGTTTCCGCCATGACCCGACCAACCCGCTGGAGTCGCTGGCCGATTACTGCCTGGGCTGTTACACCAACCGCAACATGCCCAGCCGTGTCGACCTGATCGAGAAATACATGAATGAGTACCAGGCCGACGGTCTGCTCATCAACTCCATCAAGAGCTGCAACAGCTTCTCCGCCGGCCAGCTGATGATGATGAATGAAATTGAGAAACGCACCGGCAAGCCGGGTGCCTTTATCGAGACCGATCTGGTGGATCCGCGTTACTTCTCCGCGGCCAACGTCAAAAACCGCCTGGAGAGTTATTTCCAGATGGTCGACCAGAAACGTCGTTCAACCAGAACCGCTTGAGGGGGGCCAGAGCATGAAGTGTTATATAGGCATTGACCTGGGTTCCACCACTACCAAGGCCGTGGTGATGGATGAGTTTGGCGAAGTACTGGGGCGCGGTATCACCAACTCCCGCTCCAATTACGATACCGCCAGCCGCGTGGCCAAACTGGAGGCGTTCATCAGTACACGCCTGACCCTGTTTCATCGCGCGCTGGAAGGACTCTCCGGCCTCGAGGGCGAGAAGATCGACCGCCTGCTGTTGAACCTGGAGCGCCACTTCCGCCTGGAGCTGTTCCTGGAGCAGCTGGAAGATCTGCACCAGACCTGCGCGGGTAACGCCGGCGACCTGCGTTACCCGGGGCAGAAGGCGAAGATCTGCGCGGTGCTGGATGTGGCCTTTGCCCGCCTGCGCGAAAAGCTGCAGGGGCTGTTCGCGCCGGGCGTGGTGCGCAAGTCGGACTTCTTCCGTGATCTGGCCGGTTCCGAGTATATGAACATCGCCGAACAGACCGCGAAGGAGATGGGTATGAATTTCGATACCCTGATCAACATCTACGACAAGTCGATCATCGAGGTGGAGAATCGTCCGCCGAACGACGACATGGAAGGCAAATTCCTCCGCGCCCTGACCAACGTGCTGGCGGAAGAGACCGACCTCAGCGTCAGTTCGGATGACGTGATGAAGGCGATCAAGAGCGTCCTGGACATGGACCTGGAGGAGACCTATGTGGTCGGTACCGGTTATGGCCGGGTGCGCCTGCCGTTCCCCAAGGAGCACATCCGTTCCGAGATTCTGTGTCACGGCCTGGGCGCGCACCTGATGTACCCCAAGACCCGTACCGTGCTGGATATCGGCGGGCAGGATACCAAGGGTATCCAGATCGATGGCAAGGGTATCGTGGTCAACTTCCAGATGAACGACCGCTGTGCCGCCGGTTGCGGACGCTACCTCGGCTACATCGCCGACGAGATGAACCTCGGCCTGCATGAACTGGGGCCGATGGCGATGAAGGCGACCAAGACGGTGCGCATCAACTCCACCTGTACCGTATTTGCCGGTGCCGAGTTGCGTGACCGCCTGGCACTGGGCGAGAAGCGCGAGGACATCATGGCCGGACTGCATCGCGCCATCATCCTGCGCGCCATGTCCATCATCTCGCGCTCCGGTGGTATTACCGACGAGTTCACCTTCACCGGGGGTGTGGCCAAGAACGAGGCGGCGGTCAAGCAGCTGCGCGAGCTGGTTCAGGAGAACTATGGCGACGTGCAGATCAATATCAACCCGGATTCAATTTATACCGGTGCACTGGGCGGTGCGGAATTTGCCCGCCGTGCCGTTGAGGAGGCATAACCATGACGACAAGTATTGGCATAGATGTGGGAACCGGTTGTATCAAGACCGTGCTGTTCAAGGTCGACGGCGACAACATCGAATGGATCGCCCGCCGCAACGACAAGATCCGCCAGCGCGACCCGATGGAGCTGGCGCGGCGCGCCTACGAAGAGGTGATCGAGGAGGCCGGCCTGACCGAGGCCGATATCCAGTACACCGCCACCACCGGCGAGGGCGAGAACATCGAGTTTTCGACCGGTCACTTCTACTCCATGACCACGCACGCCCGTGGCGCCATCTACCTCAACCCCGAGTCCCGCTCGGTGCTGGACATGGGGGCCCTGAACGGCCGCGCGGTGAAGATGGACGAGCACGGCAAGGTGCTGACCTATCGCATGACCAGCCAGTGCGCCTCCGGCTCGGGTCAGTTCCTGGAGAACATCTCGCGCTACCTGGGCATCGCCCAGAACGAGATCGGCGAGTTGTCCAAGCAGGCGGACGACCCGGAGAACGTCTCCAGCATCTGCGCGGTGCTGGCCGAGACCGACGTCATCAACATGGTGTCGCGCGGCATCAGCGCGCCCAATATCCTGCGCGGTATCCACGACTCCATGGCGGGTCGGCTGGTAAAGCTGCTGCGCGTGATCAAGGCCGACGAAGGGGTCACCTTCCTCAGTGGCGGCCTGGCGCTGGATGAGGGGCTGATGGATTCGATCAACGCCTCCATGGTCAAGATGAAGATTCCGACCAAGGCGGTGAACCACCCCGATTCACCCTATGCCGGCGCCATCGGTGCCGCCATCTGGGGTGCCTATCGCTACGACAAGCTGGCTGAGCAGGGCTCACTGGCCATCGCTTCCTAACCCACTGTTTACGTAAGGAGAATACTATGGCCCTTATGATCAACGAAGATTGCACCGCCTGTGACGCCTGCCCGACCGAGTGTCCGAACGACGCCATCACCGCCGGTGATCCGATGTACATTATCGACCCGATGAAGTGTACCGAGTGCGTCGGCGCCGAGGACGAGCCGCAGTGCCAGCTGGTCTGCCCGCCGGACTGCATTGTGCCCAATCCGGATTTCGAGGAGACCCGGGACGAACTGCAGGCGAAGTACGATACGCTGCACTGATTCTACTTGTCAGATTCTGATGCTGTGCGGAAAGCTTTCGGGCGAAAGGATTCCAAGACACGCCGTAAACCCATCCCTGGGGGCTCGGTGGCGGCAATGCATCCTCGGCTGCGTGAACGGTACATCCCTGTACCACTCCTCCTGCCGCCGACGGTCTTGGAATCCTCTCACCCGAAAGCCCTGAGGGCCGCGGTCAGGCGGTGCACATCGGTGCATCCGCACGCTTAACAAAATACCCGGAGGTGGGTTGCGATGTTGGAAAGAAATTGCCAGATACAGCCATTGCAGGACGGTGATATTGAGCAGGTCATCGGACTGGACAAGAATCTCGGGGGCAGTGCGCGCCCGGAGTTTTTCCATAAACGCCTGCAGGCGATGGGCCGTTCCCCATCAACCTATATCTGCTTCGTGGCCAGTGTGAACGGGCAGTTGTGCGGATTTCTGTTCGCCAATGTACTGAGCGGCGAATTCGGCACCCAGCAGCCGGTGGCGGTGATCGACGCCCTCGGCGTACAACCCGGTGATCAGGGTTCCGGTGTCGGTATGCTGCTGATGAACGCGCTTAAAGATGAGGCGGCGAAACGTGGCTGCGGCAGCCTGCGTACCGAGGCCAACTGGCACCAGCAGGAGCTGCTGGCCTACTTTGCCAATGCCGGCTTCTCCCTGGCCGCGCGCAACGTGCTGACCCGGGACACCCGGCCACTGACCCTGGCTGAAGAGGATGCCACCGGGCTGCGGCCGGTGCGCTCGCTGGCCGCGTCGGATCTCGATTCGATCCGCCGCATCGACCGGCACATCACCGGAGAGGATCGTGCCGACTACCTGCAGCAGAAGGTGGCGGAGGTGATCTCCGACAGCGGTATCCGGGTCTCCATGGTGGCCGAGCAGGATGGCCTGGTGGCCGGCTTCGTAATGGCGCGGGTCGACTACGGCAGCTTCGGTTGTGCCGAGTCCACCGCCGTGGTCGATACCCTGGGGGTGGGGCCGGAGTACAAGGGCAGCGGCATCGGATCCGCACTGATGGCGCAGCTGATGGATAACCTGGCGTCGCTGCAGGTGGAACATGTGCGCACCGAAGTGGAGTGGGATAATTTCGACCTGAACCGTTTCCTGGCCGGCTCGGGCTTCCGTCCTGCCCAGGAACTGTCACTCTCCTGCGCACTCTGAGGCCATGACTATGTGGGATTTTTCGGGCAAAAAGGCGGTGGTTACCGGGGGTGCCTCCGGCATCGGCCGTACCATCGCCGAGATGCTGAACGCGGCGGGCGCCGAGGTGCATATCTTCGACCTGAGTGCGGGGGACAGCGGCTCCCTCCCCGGCATCTTTCACCAGGTCAACATCGGTGATCCGGAGAGTGTCCAGGAGGCGGTGGACGAACTGCCGGAGGACGTGACCCTGCTGGTGAACAACGCCGGCATCACCCGCGACCGCAGCCTGGTCAAGATGAGCGATGAAGAGTGGCACTCGGTGATCAATATCAATCTGGGGGGCGCCTTCTACCTGATCCGGGCGCTGGCGCCACGCATGCGCGAACAGCGTTATGGGCGGATCGTCAACATCACCTCGATCAACGGCATGCGCGGCAAATTCGGTCAGGCCAACTACAGTGCCGCCAAGGCGGGCATGATCGGCCTGACCAAGACGGCGGCCCGGGAACTGGGCGGCAAGGGGGTGACGGTGAATGCGGTCGCTCCCGGCATGGTGCTCACCGAAATGGCGAAAAAGCTGCCGGAGGAGTTCCTGCAGAAGGCGCTGGATGAGACCGTGCTGAAGGAGCTGGCCGCGCCGGAGGATATCGCCAACGCGGTGCTGTTCCTGCTCTCCGACGCGGCGCGCATGATCACCGGTGAAGTAATCAAGGTGGACAGCGGTCAATATATTTAACAGGGCGGGTGGAAGGATGATGGCAAAAATGTTGGGGGCAGCGTCAAATTGTCTTGATTTTTTAATAGTAACTACTCACGGGGTGATTGGCCTGCCTTGCCGGCCTCACACGATGGCTGGATCAAGATCGGCCAACAATCCAGGCCAATCGCTTGCAGGTGGGTGAGTAGTTACTATGAATAAAGAATTCACCACATTTATTCAATTTGACTCTGATCCCTTGGAACCGGTGGATGCGGCCGTGGCCTGTCCCACCTACAATTAATGCAGACGTAGGGTGGATAATCGAAGCGCATCCACCATTCTCAGACAACCGGAAAAGTGGCTATGAACTCAAAAACACAGGCAAGAGCCCCATTCAAATGGGAAGATCCCTTACTCCTGGATCAGCAGCTGAGCGAGGAGGAGCGGATGGTGCGGGACACCGCCTACAAGTACTGTCAGGAACAGCTGATGCCGCGGGTGCTTGAGGCCAACCGCCACGAACATTTTGATCGCGAGATCATGAATGAAATGGGCGAACTGGGTCTGCTGGGCTGCACCATCGACGGTTACGACTGCGCCGGGCTCAACTACGTCTCCTACGGCCTGATCGCCCGCGAAGTGGAGCGGGTCGACTCGGGCTACCGCTCGGCCATGAGCGTGCAGTCGAGCCTGGTAATGCATCCGATCTATGCCTACGGCACCGAGGAGCAGCGCGAGACATACCTGCCGAAACTGGCCACCGGCGAGCTGGTGGGCTGTTTCGGCCTGACCGAGCCGGATCACGGCTCCGATCCGGCGGGAATGAAGACCCGCGCCCGCACGGTGGATGGCGGCTACTCCCTCTCCGGTTCCAAGATGTGGATCACCAACTCGCCCATCGCCGATGTATTCATCGTCTGGGGCAAGGACGACGAGGGTGTGATTCGCGGCTTTATCCTGGAGAAGGGGATGCAGGGGCTCTCCGCCCCCAAGATCGAGGGCAAGTTCTCGCTGCGTGCCTCCATCACCGGCGAGATCGTGATGGACGAGGTGTTCGTCCCGGCACAGAACCTGTTGCCCAACGTGAAGGGGCTTGCCGGCCCCTTCGGCTGCCTCAACCGCGCCCGTTACGGCATCGCCTGGGGCGTGCTGGGGGCGGCGGAGGATTGCTGGCATCGCGCCCGCACCTACACCCTGGACCGCAAGCAGTTCGGCCGGCCGCTGGCGGCCAATCAGCTGATCCAGCTGAAACTGGCCAACATGCAGACCGAGATCACCCTGGGACTGCAGGGCTGCCTGCAGCTCGGGCGCCTGTTCGATAGCGGCCAGGCGGCACCGGAAGCGATCTCGCTGATGAAGCGCAACAACGCCGGCAAGGCGCTGGATATCGCCCGTATGTCCCGCGACATGCACGGCGGCAACGGTATCTCTGACGAGTTCCATGTGATCCGCCATGCCATGAACCTGGAGGCGGTCAATACCTACGAAGGCACGCACGATGTGCATGCCCTGATCCTGGGCCGTGCCCAGACCGGAATCCAGGCGTTCGCGCCCTGAGGCTACGCCAATCGCCGGTCATTTAATCGCGTATTTCCCTGCTCTCATTTTGGCCCCACTCCCGGGGCCTTTTTTTGGGCCCTATCCCATTTTTATACTGGGTGGGGCTTATCCCGATCATTGCAAAGATCGGCCTGTAGGAGGCCCGCCCCCGGGCCGAAATCGCGGCGGGGCGCCGCCCCTACGGGTGCAATAATGGACTTCACCAGCGGTGCATTCCAGTTCGTAGGTTGGGATGAGCTTGCGAACTCCAACAAGGTCCCATTCATTATCGTATTTTGAGCCCACGCCGTCACCGGCTCAGGCCGAATCGATCATGGCCTCGGTCGAGGGTCCCGACTCGATGCCCCAGAGAGCACCGATCTCGCTAATCGCCGCCTGAATCAGAGGTTCGTTTTTGCGTCGCTTCTGCACGGCGAAGCTGAGCGCAATGGAGGGCACCTCACCGGACCAGCGGCAGCCCACCCCCTCCCGTTCCATCCGCTCGGCGTCGTCCCGGCGCAGTAGGGCGATCCCGGAACCGGCCCGGATCAGTTCCCGGACCGCGTCCTCGCTGTCCGCAAAGGCCACCTTGTTGGGTATACACGAATAATCGCCAAACATCTGGTCGCGCAGGGCATAGAAGGGGCAGTTTTGCGAGGTATAGATCCAGGGCAGGGCACACAATGCCTCGGGAGAGGCCTGCTCCACCCGCTCACGCCAGGCGGCCGGCGCCACCACGTTCATCGGGACCTGGGCCAATTCCAGGGTGGCCAGATCGGCGCTCTTCGCCGGGCCGAAGAAAAACCCGCCATCCAGGTTGCCCTTGCGTACATCGGGAATATTGGTGGCCGACATGCCTGTCAGAAAATGCAGCTGCATCCTGGGATGCTTGTTCGCGAAGTTTTTCAACAGGGAGGCAATGCGCACAAACTCGAAGTCGGTATGCACGCCGAGCCTGAGTTCGCCCACCAACTCGTCTCGCAGCGACTGGGTCGCCGATTTCAGCTCGTCCGCCGAGACCAGGATGCTTGCCGCCTTCCGGTACAGCAGCTCGCCCGACGGGGTGAGCAGCATCCCCTTGGGGGTGCGCTGGAACAGCTCGACCCCCAACTCCTCTTCCAGCGCCTTGATATGGGCGCTGATGGCCGGCTGGCTGGTAAACAACTGCTCGGCCGCGCGCGTGAGATTGCCTTCATCGGCGACCTTCACGAAGGTCTTGAGCTGATAGAGTTCCATGGCTTCCTCGCAGGGATCTTGGTGAGGAGTAATTAAAGCAGATATCGGGCGGGCGGTGTCATCACAATTCCCGAAGGGCGGTATCCGATCATACGATTGGATCGGCTATCGGCGGAGACGTAGCTTGATCGCCAGGCAATCGGGATAAGGAACGATCATGACGACGCAGACCAGGCATCTCAATCCAGTGATTTCGGTTACTCGCCCGATCGGGTTAAGGCGACGGGTGAGCATCTTTTTTCAATGGCTGTACGCCGCCTATGAGCGACAACGCCAACGCCAGGCGTTGCTCAAGCTTGATGACCGCATGCTGAGTGATATCGGCGTCAGTCGGGCGGATGTGGAGCGTGAGAGCAGCAAACCTTTCTGGAAGGAGTAAGCTCAGGGATTGAGGAAACAGTATCGTGGGCACGCTTTTTGTGTCCACGCGGTATCATTGGAATGGTTTGGCAGAGGGGCATAAAAGAGATGCGATCCTACGAGGCTGTATAAACCCAATAGTTGCATTAATTATGACCCAATGATTTGTTTCACCCCGTTATCTGCCGGATGAAATAGCCATGTTGCATGGTTTCCTGGGATGCACCGCTGGTGGAGTCCAGCATTGCACCCTGTAGGAGGCCCGCCCCCGGGCCGATTTCGCGGCGAGGCACCGCTCCTACAGGTTAATTTTTGCAACGATCGGGTAAATTTAAATCACACCGACCCGTTTCGTTAGCTCCTCAAGCCAAGGGCTCGCAACCAGGCATCGACTTGACCAAAGGCGTCTTGCTGCCACTGTTCCGGGCTGCGGTCACCCATCACATTCGTGTCTTCGACAAAACGGCGCACACATGTCGGCCCAAAACCCTCAATGGTGTCGAATTTACCAGCAATGAAGCCGTAGCCCTTCGCCCCGCTCGGGAGTTCGAGCAGTGGGCGGCACTCCTCGGCAAGCGCTTCGGGGCCACCTGGATAGTTGCGGATGCAGTAGTAGATGTCATAGGCGTCCTTTTGCTTGTAGCGCCCCTCGACCGCGTGTCCCTTCATCGCGAGCAGGGCAGGGATCGAACAGACCGCGATCTCGACGCGGTTCGTGCCTCCCGCCGGCATCGGTCCGGTGATTGCCACAAACTGATAGAAGCGCATGGCCAAGTCAGCACCGTTCGCTCTTTGCACCGCAAAGTCGCTGATCAAGGGCGGGATGTTTTTGACGATCTCGGCATCATGCGGCATCAGGAAATCCACAATGATGTCGATCGGAGCCCCGCCATCCTGAGTGGGCACTTGTCGCATGAGTTGAAAACGCCGCAACTCTTCGCGTTGGTGATAGCCGTGGCCACGCATGGCGTCGATGAGCGTGGCGTACTCACCATCACCCAGCGCCTCCGCATCCAACCCGATATCCACATCGAGCGTGCCGACATGCGGCATGTCTTCGTTGCCCAGCAGCAACCATGGTACCACGCCACCGACGATGGCAAACTTGCCTTTGAAGCTTCCCAGGATTTGTCCGATTTCGATCAGGACCGTCTTCACGGCTGCTGTTGTGCGATCGTCGTAGTCGGCAGCGGACTGTGCTTCGCCAGGGGTCATTTCGGCCATATCAGCTTTTCTCGTCGTAGATGATCGGCTGCCTCTTGACCACGTTCGCCGGCGTAGGCCAGATCAAGATAGGTTTGAACAGGGCTCGTACAAATTGCTCCAGGCGCGGGTTCTACCGTATCGCGAAACAGACCGGAGTCCTTGAGCACAGTCACATTCACATTTTCGCCTTTGGAAATGGCGGACAACTTCAAAGCGGACTGAAGTCGTTCGAGACCTGTTTCATCCGCATAGAAATACTGTGTACCTGTCCGGCCGTATGGAGCAAGCCAGTGGGCCGCGGAGAAGGACGCAAAGACCGCCAGACCCGTGCCGCCGTCCGAGCGCAGCACTTGGCGCGCAGCTTCTTCAAACGCGCTGCCATGCAGGGTTGTATAGAGTGTCAGACGTTTTCCGGCGGGGGGCTCATAGGCGTCGCACCATTCATCCAACAGCGCGTCGGGTTCGGACAGGAACAAGCCATCCTCGGACACCTGTGCCCATTCGCGATCAAGTAGAGCAGAGCGGACATTGCTGACGTGACCCAGGCTGACATCGGCGGTCCGCGCAAGCTTCGAGACACGCCACGCCTGACCGGGATTGCGAAGCATCACACGTAATACTTGCGCAGACTTCGGCTTGAACAGCGATCTGAGTTCACGCCGTTCGGCAACCGGCTTGCTCGCGACCTGGCGTTCGATGAAGACGCCGTCGAAGATCAGGCACGCATTGCCTTCGAGGTCAAGAAAGCCCACGCCTTGCTCACGGCACAACGTTTGGGCGTCGGGTGACAGATAAGGGGCGATGAAAATGGGCGTGGCATCTTGCGTTTGGTGGTCCACGTAGCTGCGTAGTTGCAGCAAGGCCATCCGAACGTGGCGTGGCTGCCCAGTGGATTTCACTTCGCAGACGAGCGCATGGCGTCTGCCCGAGACGTCGATATGTACCACGATGTCTATGCCTTGGTCAGGCCCAGGCGCCTCGAGCTCAACGTCCTGGAGCTTGATCACAGGCACTTGCCCCAATAGCAGTCGTAAGGCATCGGCTGCTTGGCGCACGACAGTTTTCACTGATTTGGTATGTTTCAGCATTCGTTGAAAATACCATTAACGGTGAAAGTGTCAAGGTAAATTTCACTAGACGATAGATTTCAGCATTCGCTGAAAGGCCTGATTATAGTGAAAATAAGTTTGCGCTGGGCGAAGGATAGCCTGGTATCAGACCGCCGAGGGCGAAGGCAACAGCATCCGCTACGAATACGACGCCATCGGCCAGATGGTACGCTGGGTCGACAGCGTCACCGGCCTGCACACCCACTACCAGTGGGATGCCGCCGGCAACCTGCACCGCGCCTACACCGACCTCGGCTACGACCCGGACAGCGAAGGACTGGACGCCAACACCCGCTTCGTCGACCACCGCTACAGCTACGATGGCAACAACCAGATCACCCGGATCGACCAGCGCGGCGCC
>NZ_JANIOA010000043.1 GCF_025175675.1 Sedimenticola hydrogenitrophicus | reverse complement strand
TTCTCTGACCCGGTTTTTTCCTTGACCTGGTTTTCCGCTTACGCTAACTCAAGTTTCGGAGTTCAAAAGGTACCATTCAGGGCGGGCTGCTCCCTTGCCGCCCTTGACCTACTCACTCTGCCACGGTGTGGCTCGACTCAGCCACCTACCTGCACCACTTCCTACCTCGCCATTTTGCACAATTCTGTACATCAAGTATCTCGCTATTGCAAAGTGTTACCATGGGCAATATTTTTATAATGAAGTTTCCGTTTTGAGCCACCTTGCAACTCATAGTAACCACCATTTCCATCCGCTTCGATAGCTAGACATCCTTTCCAGCTAAAACATAAATTATCACCGGAAATGCTCCAGCCACCTGTACGTTGATTTACAACGCCGCGCTTGAACGCCTTCTGAAAAGGATCTTTCTCACCGTTTTTTACAACAGTTATTGTTCCATCTTCAGAAAAATAGCTTTTACCTGATTTACTGCCTCCTGGATTCTCCCAATCAACAGTTTTCCCAGAAAATGTCTGTTTAATTTCAGAACCACTCAAAATTTCGCCACCAAACCCATAAAGAGGAAAAGCCAATAAACATCCAACAACGACAACTGCTTTTATATCCATAACTAATTCTCCTTTTAAAGCGATGATGGTGACCGGTTGGCTGTTGGTCACCTCCTGCGCCACCTGTTCGATACTGCGGTTGATCTCATGGACGGTGACGCTTATATGTTCGGTTAATAGCCAAGTGTCACCGCTTAGGCAGTGATGCAGTGCGCTCCATTACCCCGGTGCACCAGTTGGTACCGTTATCCCACTTGACGTTCATATGGCCATCGGAGCGCATGCCAAGAATGAGGTCGGGGCGGCCACTTGCGCTTGGTAAGGTGCCCCGAAGAACGTCTCCGGAAAATTGAGCAGACAGCGTGATATTGAAGCTTCCAAATGACTGCGCCCCGCTCGCATAGTCCACCATGGCGCCCTCATTCGTCAACTCTCGCACGGCGACCTTGACGTCTACCACTTTGTTGCGGCACATCCAGCCTTCCCAGACACCACCGAAGGCCGCGCGTTCGGACGTCATCTTGTTGGCTATGGGTGTCAGCGACACCGACGGCATCTTGGCCTTGACCGGGCTGTTGGATGGACCTGGGATGAGCCCTTGCTGGAAATCTGGCCACCTATACGTGGTGCTGTCGGTGGTGCGGGTACCGGTGGTCTGGCAGGCGGCGAGCAGCAATGCAGTTGAAAGCAGCGACAGGATTGTCTTCATTTTCTTATTCCCTACAATTGCGGTATTAGATAAATCCGATTTGGGGTAGCCAAGAGCTGGGAGTATGTATCCCGATCAAATCCGTAGCTTTGATTTATGAAGCACCTCGAAGCGGCCATAACTTGAGGAGCAAACAACTACTTAGGCGCCCCCAATGGAGACGATAACTCTTCTCATTTCTACTATGTCGGCAGCAATTACACGCCGATTGTCAGTTCTTTACTAGCGTGAAAATAAATGGAGTCAGCCATATGGTCCCAAAGGCTATGATGTTAGGGAATGGTAATCTATGGGTCAAATGACCTATTGGATGAAGTGTGAGGGTTAGGTTTGGCTGATCGCTTTGCGTAGTTCGGCACCTGAACGCACACTCAACTTGGCGTAAATGGCATTTACGTGGTTAGTCACCGTAGACGGGGAGATGCCTAATTCTTTCGCCACACTTTTGTACGGCATGCCGTTTGCTATTCTTGTTGCAACTTGCTGCTCGCGGGATGACAAGATATCCAGGGCGCGCACACTCCTGGTCGATACCACATAACCATCTTGGGCATGGGTGGCTTTGATGAGGTAACCATTCAATACATGCGCCGTCTTCATCGTGTTTGCGGACGATGGAATGATTGCCGATGGCACTAATGGCGGATCCCAGTCTGGCCATCCGGTATCTATAAAATGAATAAACCCTGCCTCTGCCATTTTCAGATACCCTTCGGCACTTATCACTGCTACGGAGGCATCTTTGTCTGCGATGCTGTGGTGATGTCGGAGATGACGGAATCGCGAAAAGTTTTCAGCTTCTATCAGGTGATGGCTCACTGCCTGAAACCAGTTGCGCTCGCTCTCTGTAAATGGCTGGTCTCTTCTGTTTCTGTATAGTGAAATGAATGATTGAATACCGGAGCAGCCAAAGGGGACCATGATGGCTGCAACATCTTCCATACCATATTTTGACATGTACTCCCGATACAAATCCGTTTTGTGCCATGACGCCAGATCTTTTATGTCGCGCATCAGAACACATCGTCCTGGATTACACATCACCGCCTCAAATACGGAGTCCTCTGAAGCCCAGCGTGCGTAGTCATGCAGCATGTCAGCAGGAAGATCGTGTAAATATACGCTATTTGTGACCGGAATGTTCTCGACCAGTACGCCTTGAATCCATATGGCGGAATCAAAGCTGATGTCTTGCTGCAAGCGACTTAATGCCCAGTCTCTGAACAGATGAGGATCGACCCGATCAAAGGCCCGGTAAAGGTCCAGGATCAATTGGCTAAAATGCTCTAACAAATCCATTTGCCCTCATCAACATTAGCTGAGCAACTGTAAGAGAATAAGGTGGCTGAGGAATTAAATCTAAGCCAGTTAATCCAAGCATAAATAATTAAACTCCGCTGCCCTGCTTACTCCTGCCGTTCGCTATTTTGGGTAAAAACGCAGAAAGGTCTTTCGCGTGGCTGGTTTCGCCCACGCTTCCTGAAAGCAATTGGTCGTCTCCTACGGCGATTTTTCTTCATAGTGCCCGATTTTCCGGCCCTTGACCACTACTTGCCACAGACCGCGACCCTGTCAATTGAAACCTGGATCTATCCCCCCTAGTCCGGTTTGTCGTCATCCACCACCAGCCGCAGTTAGGTCTCCAACGTCATGGCAAACTCCTTTGAAATCCCGTTGGGGTTCGCAGGCTCACGCCAACCCACTGCTCAGCGGGTGGAACAACAGTGGTCCAGCAGGTAGACGATGAATTGACAGGAGAGATCGGCATGCAGCGACAAACCGATCCCGCAGGTGCGGCTGTTGGCGACGCCACTCTCTCATGCAGGCGAAATTGACGACTTCTGTCGCTTCGGGGCCGAGACCTTGAGTTCCAGACCGGGACATGCTAGATGATCCCCGGGACGGCTGTTGCAGCGCTTGAGGCTACAGGACTCCCTGTTGAAATTCGCAACGCACTGGTAGTTACCCGGTGGCCGCGCTACCGTTCGGGCAGGCACTGGGGCCTGCCCCTACACACCGATCGGCAACCTGACACCGCAGTACTCAGGTCTTGAAGGCCCCGGTCACCGCGCTCAACTGACTCGCCTTATCGGCGACGACTCGGCTGGTGTCGGCGATGGTGCCGGTGGCCGACTGGCTGTTGGTCACCGCCTGCGCCACCTGCTCGATACTGCGGCTGATCTCGCGGATGGTGACGCTCATCTGTTCGATCGCCGTAGAGATCTGGCCGGTGCGCTCGGACGATTTGGAGGCTTGTTCCCGCATCAGGTCCATCGACGCCTTGGCCTCCTCCCCCAGGGAGACGCCGCGCTCGGCCGACTGTTGCCCCAGTTCCATGGCCGCCATCGCCTCCCGGCTGCCGCCCTGGATCTGTTCCACCGAGGCGGTGATCTGGGTGGTGGCCTCCACGGTCTTGGTGGCCAGGTTGCGCACCTCGTCGGCCACCACCGCGAAGCCGCGCCCGGCATCCCCGGCACGCGCCGCCTCGATGGCGGCGTTCAGCGCCAGCAGGTTGGTCTGCTCGGCGATCTCGTTGATCACATCCACCACCACGCCGATCTGGTTGGAGCGATCGCCCAGCTGATGCACCATGGCGGCGGCATCGTTCACCACCCGGGCAATCTCCCGGATCGCCTCCTCGGTACGGGTTACCAGTTGGGTGCTGGCATCACCCGCCTCCCAGGTCTTCTGCGCGGCGCGGTTCAGGTCATTGACGGTGTTGGCCACCTCGTTGGCGGTGACGCTCATCTCCTCGGAGGCGGCGGCGACCTGCTGGGTCTGGTCGTTGATCTGGCGGTTCACCGATACCAGCTGTTCGGTGGAGACGGACAGCTCCTGGGAGATCCCCACCATCTCCCTACCGGCAGCATCCGCCTGACGCACCAGGTCCCCCAGGCTGCCGGCCATGGCATTGGCGGAAGTGGCCAACTGACCGAATTCATCCCCGTCCTTGTCGTAGCCGTCCAGGCGGGCGGCCAGGTTGCCGCCGGAGAACTCGGTCAGCAGCCCCATCGTATCGCTGAGCCCGCGGTTAATGGCGCGACCGATCCAGAGCAGCAGCAGCACCAGAACGGCGGCGGTGGCCACTGCCGTGGCCACCAGGGTATAGCGCGCCTGCTGACTGACCGCCTCGGCCCTGCTGCGGGCCTCGGCCAGCAATTGCACATTAATGAACTCAGCCACCGTGGCCACCGCCCGTTCTATCTCCGGCAGTTGACCGAGCATGGCCTGATCCAGGCTGGTAAGCTGCCGATATTGTTCATGCGCCGGACGGAAGGCGGCCGCGTAGGCGTCGATCGCCGGCATGAAGGTATCCTCGAACTGCAGCTCCACGATCAGCGCCTTGAGCTCATTGAGTTCGCTTTCGAAGGGGGTGGCCTCGGTCGGCAGGCCGCCGCTCAGGCTCGCCTTCTCCACCTGGATCACCTCGGCCAGCGCCCGCTCCATGGCCGAGAATCCCTTCACCAGCGCCTCCAGCACGGCGGCCTTCTCGCGCAGCGTGCCGATCAGGCCGGTCGCCTGATCCATGCCCAGGTTCAGGCGAATCTTGTGCCAGGCCAGGAGTTGCCGGAGATACTCCTGCAGCGTCCCCCGCAGTTCCTCCATGTGCCCGGTCAGGGCGGGTGAGCCGAGTTCGGCGGCGACCCGTTCCAGCTGTTGCGCTTGCCGTGCCAGGGTCTGCTCAAGACCGGCCCGATACGCCGCCTCATTGTCCCGGTTCAGTCCGCGTTTCTGTAGTGTCAGGGTCAATACCTCTGCCTGGGTGCTGTCGATCACCTGGGCCGCCTGCTGGGCCGATTCCAGCCGCCGGGAAGCGGCATTCATCTCGTCCAGCACATCGAACGTGACCACGCCCTGGACTATGAAGCCGGCCAGGGAGATGGCGATCACCAGCAGGAGCCTGGTTTTGATCGAACGAACTTTAAGCATCAAATGTTCCTCATGTCTCTTGGATCATCGGCGCCGGCCCTGGCAGGCAATCGGTGAAGAGGTACAGCCATCAGCGTTGCGTATTCCCATGTAACGGCTGGCCGATGCTTCTCTTGAGAGGAACATGCGGCAAGCACGCCTTCGGTGGCACTCATTTACCCTGCATATCACGGGTATATTTAAGTTGTCCACGCAGGTTCCCAACCGCCTTCAGCAACAGATCCAGATCACGGTTCCGATTACCGCGAATCAGCTCGTCCAACTCGTTGTCGGAACTTGAGCGGATGGCGTCCGTGGCGTGGCGGAGCGGCACAATCAGGTGCAACCGGATCAGCAGCAGGCAGGCGGCGACCAGCAGGGTGCCGAGCAGCAGCAGCTCAACCGCCCGCCGGCTCAACGCCGTCATCAAGCTGTTGCGCATGAAGGTGGGCGAGACATGCACCACGGCGACGCCGATCTGTTCACCCGCTTCGGTAACCACCGCCGTTTCCGCCATGATGGCGTCGGCTTCCTGTTGATTGAACAGGAAACCGGGTTTGAAACTTTCCCGTCTGCGCTCGAACAGTGTCCGCCTGTCCTGTGGATCGAGTATCTCCACCGCCGCCAATGCATGCTGAGTCATCTCCGACTCGATCGTGGAACTGATCTGCTGCTCGTTGATCGACCAGAGCGGGGCGGCGAGCTGGCGGGACAATCTGCTGGCAGTGGCCTCGGCGACGTCGGACAGCTCCTGCTTAAGGCTGCTGCGCAGGTCAAAATAGTGGATCAGCAGGTAGCCGGACAGAACCGACATCACCAGCAGGGAGAGGGAGACCGCCAGACGCACTCTGGTACTGATAGAAGCTTGGGACATAGTTAAATCCTCCGGATGGATGGGATTATTCATAGGACGCGATCGGGTCCCGACCTATTCGATCAAACTGCTGACGCGTTCGATTTCCGCCGGCAGTGTCAGGCCGTACTGCGCCAGCCGGCTGCGGCTGTACAGGTAGCGGCCCTGTTGGGCAGTCTTCGGATAGATACGCGAGGGTTCGGTACCGGCCAGGATCTGCCGTGCGATCGCCGCCGCCATCCGTCCCTGTTCTTCTCCACTGAGCACCAGACCTCCGGCCGTCATATCCCGGCCGACGCTGAAGTCCCAGAACGCGAACAGCGGCACCGGAGCATGTTCGGTAGTCCAGCTCATCACCCGCTCCGCGGCGATGTTATTGCCCTGGATATCGGTGAGGGTGTGGTACAGCCCCACGATGATGGCGTCATAACCGTGCCGGCGGGCCTCGCTAACCTGCACCTTCCACTCGACCCAGCTCCTGATCAGGCGCACCTTGGCCGCCACGCCGAACACATCGACCCAGATATTTCCCGCGAAGGCTTCACTGACCGCCGCCCGCGCCGTGGTTCCTGCATCGAACAGCAAGAGGATTTTTTTCGGTCGGGGTTTCAATATTTTCGACAGGGAAGCGATCGAGCGCTTGAACAGCGGACGCTCCAAAACGCCGGTAAAATTTCCCGGCGCCGTATCAAAGTAACTGCGCGGATTGTTGTTGATACCCAGATAGACTACCGGCACCGGCTCGGCGGCCAGCCGCGGACCAAGATATTTCAGCGCATTGTCATCCCCCAGAATCACCAGGGACGGTTTCAGTTGCCGATAGGCCTCCCAGGCCTTTTCGGCCTGCGTCGCATGCGCGCTTTTTGGCAGACGCTTGGTATCCATCTGGAAAAAGACCAGGTTGTGTTGTTTACCCAGTTCCTCACGCAATGCCTGGGTGTAACTGGCATCCCACGAGTAGGACTGGTGATAACTTTCGACCACCAGGATATCCGTTGCGGATACCCTGCCGGCAAGGACTAGCAGGGACAGCGCCAATGATATGGCTGTTATGGTTTTCATCCTCTCTCCATCATGCTTGTGGTTTGTTGTTGTACGGCTTACTCGATAAAAACTCCTTTCATTAACGGCGATACGACTCGACGAACGTCTGCTCAGCAGGCGGAAAAACAGCGGTCCACCAAGTAGACAATGGATTGATAGGAGAGACCGGCATGCAGCGATAGACCGATCTCGCAGGTGCGACTGTTGGAGACGCCCATTTCACAGTGTTGTGGCAGTGATCCGGACAACCGTCCCAAGGCCGAGGCGTTCAACTCAGGTCGGGTAAAGCCTTTATCACCGGCAAACCCACAACACCCTTTGTCCTCCGAAATAAACACTTGCCGTGCACACTGCTCCGCCAGTTGGCGCATGGCGTCGGCCAGCCCCATCTTGCGGCTGCTACAGGTAATATGCAGAGCGATGCTTTCCAGCTGTTCCTGGCGCCGCAGATGCGGCAACAGGTGACTATTGATGAAGCCCACCGGCTCTTGGATCCGCAACGGTTGTTTTATATGCTCGATTATGCGCAAGGTGCAGGGACTGGTATCGCACAGGATCGGATGGCGGCCCTGCTCGCTGGCGTCCCACAACGCTTGTTCCAGGCGATACAGGCTTTGCCCCGCCTGTTCCGGTAGCCCCTTGCTCTCCAGCGCCATGCCACAGCAGAGACCTTCCGGCCGCTGCGGGAGAATCACCCGGTAACCGGCCTTGGCAAGCAGCGACCGCATCACCTCATGCAGATCGGCCTGGAACGGATCGCCGTTGGCCGGTCCCATGGTGCGGCTGACACAACTGGGGAAATAGACCACCGTGCCGTTATATGCGCCCGTCCCGTTGACTGGTGGTTGCAGTGGACCCGCCGCGCGTGGCATGGACGGATTCCATTGCGGTATACGCTCACCGCTCAGACGCCGCATCAGGCCGGTGGTTTTACCCATCAGCCCATCCCCCAACAGGTCCTGGGAGAGCGCGGCCAGTTTCAGTCCGGCCCGGGTCATGGCGGCGACGCCGGCGAAATGCCCGTCGACCCACTCACCGACACGGGCTGCCCGCTCACCCTGCCGGCTCTGGCGTATCTGTTTGGTCAGTTTGCCGGTATCGATGCCCACCGGACATTCGATGGCGCAGAGCCCGTCCACCGCGCAGGTATCCAGCCCCTGATAGACGAAATCATTTTCAAACCGTTGCAGTCGTTCGGCATCATCACCGGTTCGTTTCAGGCGTGATATCTCGCGCCAGGAGACGATGCGCTGGCGCGGTGTCAGGGTCAAGTTGCGCGACGGACAGATCGGCTCGCAGAAACCGCACTCGATACACTTGTCGATCAACGGATCCGCCGCCGGCAGCGGTTTAAGGTTCTTCAGATGAATCTCGGCGTCGTCATTCAGAATGACCCCGGGATTGAGCAGGTTGGCGGGATCGAACAGCTTTTTCAGCCGCCACATCAACCGGTAGGCATCACTGCCCCACTCCATCTCCACGAACGGCGCCATGTTGCGTCCTGTGCCGTGTTCGGCCTTCAGCGAGCCGCCGTACTCGCCCACCACCAATGCACACACTTCGTCCATCAAACCCTGATAGCGTTGCACCTCCTCGACGCTGCCGAAGTCCTGGGTGAAGACAAAATGCAGGTTCCCTTCCAGGGCATGACCGAAAATCAGCGCTTCCTGATAGTGGTACTTTTCAAACAGTTGATGCAGCCCTCTCACCGCTGCCGCCAGTTGCGGTACCGGGAAGGCGACGTCCTCGATCAGCACGGTGGTTCCGGGGGTACGCACCGCGCCCACCGCCGGGAACAGCCCCTTGCGGATATTCCACAGCGCCTGGTAGGCCGTCGGGTCCGCTGTGAATTCCACCTCCCGAACGAGTGGGATCGGTTGCAGAGCCTGGCCGACATCCACCACCTGGCACTTCAGCGTTGCCTCGTCCGCCGCCCGCACATCCACCAGCAGGGCGGCCACCTCGTCATCCAGCTCACGCAGCCAGACCGGCATCCCCAGCTTCTCCTGCACCGAACGCAGGGCGGCGCGGTCCATCAGTTCCACCGCCGTTACCGGCGTCCGCTTGAGCAGCGCCACCGCCCGGCAGGCGATCTCCACCGTGGGAAACAGGATCAGGGCGGTGGACTTGCAGGGGTGATCGGCGACCGTGTGGTAGCCGATCTCCGAAATGAAGCCCAGCGTGCCCTCGGAACCGATCATCAGGTGCTGCAGGATCTCGATCGGATCTTCGAAATCAATCAACGCATTGAGACTGTAGCCGGTGGTATTCTTCAGCCGGTACTTGTGGTGGATACGTTCCGCCAGCTCGGCATTGGCGCGGGTCTCCGCCGCCAGCGTGGAGAGCGCGGACAGCAGCTCGCCATGGGATTCCCGGAAGGCGGCCACCGAGGCCGGCTCGGCACTATCCAGCACCGTGCCGTCGGCCAGCACCACGCGCAGGCTGGCCAGGGTATGATAGCTGTTCTGGGCCGTGCCGCAGCACATGCCGCTGGCGTTGTTGGCGGCGATGCCACCGATCTTGGCCGCGTTGATGGAAGCGGGATCAGGGCCGATCTTGCGCCGGTAGGGTGCCAGGTAGCTGTTGGCCCAGGCGCCCACCACCCCCGGCTGCAGGCGGATAACAGAGGCGTCTTCATTGCGCGTATAACCGCGCCAACACTCTCCAGATAGCAACAACAGCACCGAATCGCTGATTGCCTGCCCGGAGAGGCTGGTACCGGCCGCGCGGAAGGTAACCGGGGTGTGGAAACGGTGCGCGGCCGCCAGGATGCGCACCATCTCGGGTTCGTCATTCACCTTCACCACCAGCTTCGGTATCAGCCGGTAGAAACTGGCGTCGGTGCCGTAGGCCAGGGTACGCAGCGGATCATCGATCAGCCGCGCCGGGTCGATGAAACCGGCCAGTTCGTCTTTTAATGCCGTGTAGTCTGCCGACATGCCTTACCTGCACCCCAGAATAAATAATTCACGAATAATCCAGGGGTCAGAGTCAAATGGGATTCCATCGATGATGGCTGACCCGATAGCATTGCTCCCATTTGACTCCGCCCCCGATAGCTCTACTTGCCGTAGGCCACCGAGGGCAGCCAGGTGACCACGTCGGGGAAAAAGGCGACCACCAGCAGCCCCAGCAGCTGCAGCAGGATGAACGGAATAACGCCCTTGTAGATATCCAGCAGCGAGATGCCCGGAGGACAGACGCCCTTGAGATAGAACAGGGCGAAGCCCACCGGCGGGGTCAGGAACGAGGTCTGCAGGGTGACCGCCACCAGCAGCGCGAACCAGACCAGCTCGGGGTTGTCCACCACCCCGTGACCGTCTATATCCAGCCCCAGGGCCTTCACCACCGGCGCCAGCAGCGGCAGGATGATCAGGCTGATCTCGATCCAGTCAAGGAAGAATCCGAGCAGGAAAACCACACCCAGTATGAAGGCAATGATCCCGTAGGGGCCGAACGGCAGGCCGGTGAGCGTGGACTCGATCAGCTCATCCCCGCCAAGCTCACGCAGCACCAGGGCAAACACCGTGGCACCGACGAAGATGGCGAAGATATAGGCCGAGGTGTTGAAGGTGTTGATGGTCACCTCTTTCATCACCGCCCAGTTTAGCTGGCGATAGCCCAGGGCAATAACCATGGCACCCAGGGCACCGATGCCACTCGCCTCCGTCACTGTGGCGATACCGGCAAAGATCGAGCCCAACACGGCCAGGATCAGGGCGGCCGGCGGCAAAATCGTCTTGAACACGCCCCAGACCACCCTCAGGCTGACCGCCTGAACATCGTCCGCGAGCGGCGCCGAGGCGGGCTTGAAAAAGGAGATACCGAGAATATAAAAAATATAGAACAGGCCCAGTATGATCCCGGGGAACACGGCCCCCATGAACAAGTCGCCCACCGACAGGCCCAACTGGTCGCCCATGATGACCAGCATGATGCTGGGCGGAATCAGGATGCCGAGACAACCGGCACCGGCCACTGTGCCCAGGGCCAGGGTCTTGCTGTATTTCTGGCGCATCATCACCGGCAGGGACATCACACCCAGCAGCACCACCGAGGCGCCAATGATGCCGGTCGAGGCCGCCAGGATGATACCGATGATGGTCACCGAGATCGCCAGTCCGCCGCGCACCCGCCCGAACAGCCCCTGCATGGCGTGCATCATGCGCTCGGCGACGCCGGACTTGTCCAGCATCAGGCCCATGAAAATGAACATCGGCAGGGCCACCAGCACCCAGTTGTCCATGATGCCGAAGATACGCCCCACCGCCAGGCCGAGGGTCGAGTAGTCGAGACCGGTCATGGTATCCAGGTGGTTGTCTGCCAGATAGCCGACACCCGCAAACAGAATGCCAATGCCCGCCAGGGCCCAGGCCACCGGAAAACCGGTAAACAGCAGCGCGATGAAACTGACGAACATCGCGATAACAAGGATTTCATTCATTTCCACGACTCACTCCTCCCCGCGCTGTTGGTTGTCACCGGTCACCTCATTGCCCTGCTCCTGCACCCGGAACAGGTGGCGAAGCATGGAGACACGCCCCGGATAGGGCTCCTCCGGCTCCCGGGCCAGATGCAGCAGCAGCGTCACCTCGCGAATCAGGCGCGCGATGGCGGCAATGAACAGCAGGGCAAAGCTGATCGGAATAACCGACTTGATAACCCAGCGATAGGGCAACCCGGTGGGGTTTTGGGAACTCTCGCCGATCTGGTAGGAGTAGTTGACCCACTCCAGGCTGTGCAAAAAGATGACCACGATGAACGGCAGCAGCAGGAACAGCAGGCCGAAGATCTCCCAACGGTGCTGGGCGGTACGGGAGAGGTTCATGTGCACGATATCCACCCGAATGTGGGAATCGTTGGTAATGGCGAAGCTGAGGCCGAACATGAAGCCGACGGCATAGATGTGCCAGATCAGCTCTTCCAGATAAACCTGTCCGTTATTGAAGCCGTAGCGCAGCACGACCTGGACCAGGATAATGCCGATCAGCAGCACGTTGCTCCACGCCATCACCTGGCCGACACGTTGCACGAATCCGTTCAGGGCATCGACGATGGGAATGCGGTATTCCAGATCGTTGGGTTGATTCATCTCTCGCCTCAAAACTGTCTCGGGATCGCCCGACCTTGGTAACGCGCAGGCAGGCGGATCATGGGGATAAAAAAAGCGGGCGGTATGGGTCAGGGATCGGAGTCAAACCTGCTCCCACCCACGGGGTCGGCCCCCGTGAGTCCGGAGCAAATTTGACTCCGATCCCTAACCCGCAGACCGAGGGCAGGGAGCCCGGAACCGGGCCCCCTTCCCCATTACGATTACTGCTCGCGCACCGTGCCCGGACGGGGCAGGAAGGCCCACTTGTTCCAGACCGCATAGTCGTTGCGGAAGCTCTCCAGGTTGTCCCAGATCGCCTTGAACTCGGGATCCTTGGCGGACTCCTCGGCCACCACTTCGGACCACTTGCCCCTGAATGCATCCAGGATCTCAGGAGACCAGTAGCGGTTTTCGACGCCGTTCTTCTCCAGATTCTCCTTCATCTGCGGGAACTGGATTGCCTCACCCAGCGCCAGGCCGTCCAGCATGGCGGCCTTGCAGCTCATCTCCACCAAGCCCTGCTGTGACTCATCCATACCCTTCCAGGTATCCCCATTGATGACCAACTCGAAGAGGGTGGCGGGCTGGTGCCAGCCGGGGTAGTAGTTGAACTTGAGGATTTTGTGAAAACCGAGCAGCTTGTCGATGGCCGGCATGGAGAATTCGGTGGCATCGATGGCACCCTTCTCCAGCGCCGGGAAAATTTCGCTGGAAGGCAGCAGGCTGGTGGAGACACCCATCTTCTCCATCACCAGCGCACCCAGACCGAAGAAGCGCATGCGCACACCCTGCAGGTCCTCCGGCTTATCGATGGGCTTGCTGAACCAGCCGGAGGTCTCCGGGGCAATGATGCCGCAAGGGATGGCATGCACATTCAGCCCCTTCTTGTCATACATCTCCTGCCACAGCTTGCGGCCTTCGCCGTAATAGATCCAGGCGAGGAACTCCGGAGCATCCGGGCCGAACGGCACGGCGGAGAAGATGCCAGCCTTGGTGCCAAGCACCCCGGTGTTGTAACCCGGCGTGGTGTAACCGGCATTGACCTTGCCACTGGCCACCGACTCCAGGATCTCCTTGGGCGGGATTAGCTTACCCGGCTCATAGACCTTGATCTTGACACTGCCGCCACTGGCGACGTTCAGGTGCTCGGCCAACCACTTGGGGGTACTGCCCAGGCCGGTCAGGTGGGTGCCGAAATAGACCGGCACCTTGAGGAGGGTGTTCTTTTCCGCCGACAGTGCAGCACCGCTGGCGACACTCAGGGCCAGGGCTGCAGCGGACACTACCGAGATCAGTTTTCGATTCATCGTTTTTTTCGCTCCAATGGGGAAACAGGGTGACAGCCTCCCGGTCAACCGCCTTCTCTCCGGCTTTTACCCTGCTCGGATCACAATCCCGAGACGGTTTGACGAGGCCATCCTGTCGCCTGGCCAATTGGTTAACTGGTCAGGCCAATTTATTAATAACTCATGGAATTTGTATTGTCAAACATTCAGGAGCGAGAAAAAAACAGCCCATCACACCTTATTTATAGCTCCCTTACTGCGCTATTTTTGTTGAAAATTTGATAAAATTGGCCGCCAGGACTTCTCTTTTTTAAAAAATCAATCTAAACTCAAAAACAATTGGTCTTACCAGTTGTGAGGAAGCAGAGACCACAGAATGAAACAGCAACGACTTTCCGACCAGATCGCGGAGAAACTGGAGGCGATGATTGCCGAGGGCAACCTCAAGCCGGGCGAGCGACTCCCGGCCGAGCGTGAACTGGCCCATCGGCTGGAGGTTTCAAGGCCCTCGCTGCGTGAAGCGATCCAGAAGCTGAACAGCAAGGGCCTGCTCTCCACTCGCCATGGCGGCGGCACCTATGTCTGCGAATCCCTGGAGCCGTCGTTTGTCGATCCGTTGATCACCCTGCTGCGGGAGATGCCGGAATCGCGCTATGACGTACTGGAGATCCGCCATGCCCTGGAGGGGACCGCCGCCTACTACGCCGCCCTGCGCAGCACCGGCGAGGACAAGGAGAAGATCAGGCTCTGTTTCGAGGTGATGATAAAAAACCACGGCAGCCCCGACCCGATGGACGAGGCGCGCGCCGACGCCGCCTTTCACCTCTCCATTGTGGAGGCGTCGCACAACCTGGTGCTGCTGCATGTGATGCGCGGGTTGTTTACCCTGCTGCAAAGCAGTATCTCGCACAACCTGGACAAGCTCTACACCCTGCCCCGGGTGTTCGAGCCGCTCAGTAACCAGCATGAGCGATTGATGAACATGGTGATCGAGGGCGATGCGGAGAAGGCGCGGCAAGCGGCGCAGGAGCACCTGGTTTTCGTTGAGGAGTCGTTGCAACAGATTGATCGCGAAGAGGTGCGCAAGCAGCGCTCCCTGCGCGGCCTGTCGGCTTGATCACATTAGCCGCGAGGAGTGGTGAGCTACACAGGGGTCGGAGTCAAATGGGTGCACAAGCTGTGGGATTAAACTGGCACCTTTTGCCCCATTTGACTCCGACCCCTTTGTTAGTAGTTTTGCAGGGTGGGTTAGGCGCACCTTGCGCAGGGGATGGCCGTTTGCATTGCACCGGGCGCGCGCCGTAACCCGCCGTTTGGCAGTTGCGGAACCGGTGGGTTACGCAGCGCCCCGGTATTGTCGTAGTCTGGAATTATTGTGCCATAACGCCGCTAACCCACCCTACGAAACTGACTATTTGCGTGTACTGCACAGGGGTCGGAGTCAAATGGGGCCAAAAATGCCGGTTTAATCGTACAGCCTTGAACCCATTTGACTCCGACCCCTTTGGCATAGGGTGGATTACAACACTGACGTAGCGACGCTCAGGTAACTATATTTTTTATTATTTGCGTGTATTCGCGTTCATTCGCGGCTAAAAAAAACGAAGTCCGATCATTGTTTACAATGGTGGTAGTTAGTTAATCCTTTTGGTTTAAAGTACTCAGGAGTCTCCATGTCTCTGGCGAAGCATTATCCGGACAGACCGGACAAGGTCTATTTCTTCGGCACCTGCCTGATCGACCTGCTCTATCCCGAAGCCGGACTCGCCGGCATGCAGCTAATCAAGCGCGAGGGCGTGCAGGTGATCTTCCCGCAGGATCAGACCTGCTGCGGACAGCCCGCCTGGAATTCGGGCTACCGCGACGAAACCCGGGCGGTGGTACTCAACCAGATCCGCACTTTCCCCCAGGATTATCCCATCGTGGTCCCCTCCGGCTCCTGCGCCGGCATGCTGCGCCACCACTATCCGGAGGTGTTCAAGGGTCGGCCCGAAGCGGGGCTGGTGGAGGATTTCTCGCAGCGCGTCTTCGAACTGACCGAATTCCTGGTGCACGTGCTGAAGATTGAACTGCGGGATCTCGGGGAACCCACCAAGGTGGCACTGCACACCGCCTGTTCCGCGCGGCGCGAGATGGGCGTCGCCGACGAGCACGAGGCGTTGCTGCGCCAGCTCGGCAACGTGCAGCTGGTAGAGCAGGCGCGCAAGGCCGAGTGCTGCGGTTTCGGCGGCACCTTCGCCGTCAAGCACCCCGACATCTCCGCCGCCATGGTGACGGACAAGGCCAAGGCCATCACCGACACCGGCGCCGACCAACTGGTCAGCGGTGACTGTGGCTGCCTGATGAACATTACCGGCCACATGCAGCACCAGGGCATTGGCCCCAAGGGTCAACACATTGCCAGTTTCCTCTGGGAGCGTACCCATGCAGCAGAAAGCTGAATTCGAACAGCGTGTACAGAAGGCGCTGAACAACCCGCAATTGCGCCGCAACTTCCGCGTCGCCATGGACGGGCTGATGGAGAAGCGGAGCAACGCCTTTCCGGACAAGGAGGCCCTGGAGGCGTTGCGCATCACCGGCGCCAACATCCGCGCCAACGCCCTGGTCAAGCAGCCGGAACTGCTGGAGCAACTGGAGGCCAACTGCACCCGCAACGGCATCCAGGTCCATTGGGCCGAGACCATCGAGCAGGCCAACCGGATCGTTCTGGAGATCATGGAACGTCACCAGGCCACCGGCATGATCAAGGGCAAGTCGATGGTCTCCGAGGAGATGGAGCTGAACCACTTCCTGGAGGCCCAGGGCAACAGCTGCATCGAGTCCGATCTGGGCGAGTACATCATCCAGCTGGACCATGAGACCCCCTCCCACATCATTGCCCCGGCCATCCACAAGAGCAAACAGGAGATCGCCCAGCTGTTCCAGGAGAAACATCCCGATATTCCCTACAGCGAGGATATCGAGACCATGACCCGCAGCGCCCGCAAGATCCTGCGCGGCAAGTTCTTCGAGGCCGATGTGGGACTCTCGGGAGTCAACTTCGCGGTGGCCGAGACCGGCACTCTCTGCCTGGTGGAGAACGAGGGCAACGGCCGCATGTGCACCACCGTGCCGCCGGTACACATCGCCGTCACCGGTATCGAGAAGGTGGTGGAGAAGCTGGCCGATGTACCGCCGTTGCTCAAGCTGCTGACCCGCTCGGCCAGCGGCCAGCACATCTCCACCTACTTCAACATGATCAGCTCGCCACGCAAGCCGGGCGAACGGGATGGTCCGACCGAGGTGCATCTGGTGCTGCTGGACAACCAGCGCTCCAGGATCTACGCGGACGAGGAGCTGTTCGACAGCCTGCGCTGTATCCGTTGCGGCGCCTGCATGAACCACTGCCCGGTCTACACTCGCATCGGCGGCCACGCCTACGGCTCGCTGATCCCCGGCCCCATCGGCTCGGTGATCGAACCGCAGAAGTTCGGCCTGGAAAACTTTGGCGTCCTGCCCACCGCCTCCACCCTGTGCGGCGCCTGCGGCGAGGTCTGCCCGGTGAAGATACCGCTGCCGAAACTGCTGCACCGGCTGCGCTACGAGCAGGTACGCAACGACCACACCGGCGCCACCATCGGTCAGGGTTCGCAGCGCTCCACCAGGGAGGCACTGATCTGGAAACTCTGGAGTTGGGCCCATGCCAACCCCGCCGTATATCGCGGTGGCACCCGGCTGGCCGGCCTGTTGCGGGGGGTCGTACCCAACAAGATCGGCCCCTGGACCCGGGTGCGCACGGCCCCGAAAATCGCCCCCAAATCGTTACACCAACTGGCCCGGGAAGAGGGTTTTGAGAATGAGTAAGGCACGCGACAATATCCTGGCCCGGCTGCGCGCCAGGAATGCCGAAAAGGCACCCGTGGATCTGGATCGCACAGTCGAATCACCCGACTGGAGCCGGGAGGAGCGCATCGACCGCTTCTGCAAGGCGATGCGCTCGGTCAAAACGGAAGTGCACACCGTTGGTCGGGAGAACTGGGCGAAAAAACTGGCCGAGCTGAGCAAACAGAAAAAGCTGAAAAATCTGCTCTACGCCCCGGCCGGCCCGCTGGCGGAACCGATTGAGGCCGTCTGGAGAGCCGGTGAGGGACTCCCGGAACTGGTGACCCGGGAAGTGGAGGTGGATGGCTGGAAAGAGGAGCTGTTTTTCGATATCGATGCCGCCGTCACCTCCACCCGCAGCGCCATCGCCGAGGTGGGGGCGATGATCCTGTGGCCGACCCCGGAAGAGCCGCGCACCTTCTCCCTGGTGCCGCCGGTGCATATCGCCGTGGTGGAAGCGGACCAGTTGCACAACACCTTCGCCGATGCTATCGCCGCCGAGGAGTGGACCTCTGGCATGCCGACCAACGCCCTGCTGATCTCCGGCCCGTCGAAATCGGCCGATATCGAACAGACCCTTGCCTACGGGGTGCACGGCCCGGTGGAGCTGA
Organism: Sedimenticola hydrogenitrophicus; assembly: GCF_025175675.1. GTDB lineage: Bacteria > Pseudomonadota > Gammaproteobacteria > Chromatiales > Chromatiaceae > Sedimenticola > Sedimenticola hydrogenitrophicus. The sequence goes on along the minus strand of NZ_JANIOA010000043.1, from coordinate 17,438 downwards.
TCGTGCTGCTGATTGAATAGGTCGTCGTTCGATAACGATCGAGGCCAACGGAGACTTCCACGAATGTAGGGTGGATAAGCCGGTAGGCGCATCCACCATTGCCTACTCACCCGCTCTGTAAGTGATTGGCCTGCCTTGTTGGCCGATCTTGGTGGCACCTCGCATCCGGCCCCTTTTTCAGATTCAAGCCTGCCCTTGTTTGAGCAGATTCAAGCCTGCCCTTGTTTGAGCGAAGCGAGTTTTGTCCACGGATGGACTTATGCCGCGGAGGCCATGAGGAGTGGTACAGGGATGTACCGTTTACGGAGCCAAGGATGCAATGGCCGGGAGCGGCTTGGGCAGGCGCTGAAAAAGGGGCCGGATTCGAGGAGACTAGCCATCGTATGAGGCCGCTCCTGGGCATCCCTGCCCCCGCGGCATTAGTGAATCCGTTCACGTCGCCGGCAAGGCAGGCCAATCACCCCGTGAGTAGTTACCATTTTCTTTGCGATCTTGGCATCTTTGCGAGAGTATTCCCTATGACGCAACTGTATTCAGGGTGTCGGAGTCAAGCCGGGTGAGTTGGATCAAATGTTTTTCGGATATAGGCGGCTTGACTCCGACACCGATCAATCCCCTACGACGCAATTAAAGCGTGGCCCACCGGAATCCGGATGTTTGAAACCGCACTGCAACGGGAAGTGGAAGCCCTGACTCAACAACTGCTGGCCAGCGCCGGCGCATACTTCCGTCAGGACCCCGGGCAGGTGGTGGTCAAGTTCGATCTCACCGGCAAGGCCGCGGGGATGGCGCTGTTCCCGCACCGAGCCACCCCTGTGATCCGCTACAACGCCCTGCTGTTGACGGAGAACCGGGTGGACTTTCTCAAGCGCACCGTGCCCCACGAGGTGGCGCACATCGTCGCCCGACGCCTCTTCGGCCGCCGTATCAAGCCCCACGGCCCCGAATGGCGCCAGGTGATGCAGCTGTTCGGCGCCGAGGCCTCGCGCTGCCACAACTATGATGTGAGCCGCTCGACCCGTCGCCGCCTGCAACGTTTCGCCTACCGTTGTGACTGCCGCAACCATGAACTCAGCAGCATCCGCCACAACCGGGTGTTGCAGGGCCAGACCTATCTCTGCGTCAACTGCAAGCAACCCCTGGTGCAATCCTGCGAATAGTGCCGCGGCCCGACCGAATCCAGGCGGAAGACCAGCCGCGAATGCGCAATGCCCGATCATTGTCGCTTTAGAAACAATCAAAATTCCCAAGTCATAAAACGGTAACAGCCGGAGTTTAGCCTTGCGCCTGCCATACGCAATAAAGGTAAAACAACGGCTGCCATGCAACATACCCTCGAAGACTGTCTCTGTTCCATCATCCGCGGACGCTCCCTGACGGTGCTGTTCCAGCCCATCGTGGACAACAAGAAACGCGCCATCTTCGGCTATGAGGCGCTGATCCGCGGCCCCTCCAACACGCCGCTGCACTCCCCGGTCACCCTGTTCGAGACGGCCGCCCGCCATGGCCGGCTGGTGGAGCTTGAGGTGCTCTGCCGCGAGGTGTCGATCCAGCAGTTCGTGCGCCTCAACCTGCCGGGCAAGCTGTTTCTCAACACCACCCCGGAGAGCCTGTTTCAGCCCAACTTCCGCACCGGTTCCACCCTGGACATACTCAAACGGGTCGGCCTGTCCCCGGACAAGGTGGTGATCGAGTTGACCGAGCAGTTTCCCACCGAGAATTACGAGGCGATCCGCGAGGCCAAGCATCACTACAAATCGATGGGCTTCGAGATCGCCATCGATGACCTGGGCGCCGGCTATGCCGGGTTGCGCATGTGGTCGGAACTGCGTCCGGATTATGTGAAGATCGACCGCCACTTCATGCAGGATATCCACGAGGACGGGGTCAAGCAGGAGTTTGTCCGCTCGATCAAGAACATCGCCCGGGGACTCAATTGCAAGGTGGTTGGCGAAGGCGTCGAGACCGCGGATGAATTCCGTTGCGTGGCCCAATTGGGTATCGAATTCATTCAGGGTTACTATTTTGCCCGCCCGGCGCAAATACCGGTGACCGCGGTGGACAAGAGCGCCTTCACCCAGACCCAGGATGACCTGATACAGGGGGCCGGGCGCGGCTTCTTCTCCAAGACCATCGGCGATCTGCTGCTGCGGGTTCCCGGGATTGCCGCCACCACCAGCATCGAGGAGGGCGCGCAGATCTTCCAGATGGCGCCGCAACTGGAGAGCCTGCCGGTGATCGACCAGCAACAGCCACTGGGGCTGGTACGGCGCAACAGGCTGATGACGCTGCTGCTCACCCGTTACGGCCGCGACCTGCACGGCAAAAAACCGATCATGCAGTTTCTCGATACCCACACCCTGATGCTGGAGACGCACCTGCCGATTGAACAGGCGAGCAGCCTGGTCAGTGAGCAGATGAAGCAGAACAAGGAGCTGGATTTCATTATCACGGAAAACGGCAGCTATCTCGGCATGGGTTCGGTGATCGACCTGCTCAAGGTGATCACCGAGATGCAGGTGCGCAGCGCGCGCTACGCCAACCCCCTGACCCTGCTGCCCGGCAACGTACCGATCTACGAGGAGCTGGACCACCTGCTACGCGAACAGCAGGAGTTCGTGGTCTGCTATTGTGACCTGGACAACTTTAAACCATTCAATGACAAGTACGGCTACGAGAGGGGTGACCGGGTGATCAAGGATCTGGCCGACATCCTGCGCTCGGAAGTACAGCAGGAGCGGGACTTCATCGGCCATATTGGGGGCGATGACTTTATCCTGATCTTCCGCAGCGACGACTGGCAGTCACGCTGTGAATCGATCCTGGCCCGCTTTGCCGAAACCGCCCCCGGCTACTACAACCGGGAGGACGGCTCACAGCAAGGCATCTGGTCCCAGGACCGGGCCGGCAAGTACCGATTCTTCCCGCTACTCACCCTCTCCATTGGCAGCGTGGAGCCAGATCCGACGGCCTGTAAAAGCCACCATGACGTGGCCGCACTGGCCAGCGGCGCCAAGCGCGAGGCGAAACGCCAGCAGGGCAACAGCCTGTTCATCGAGCGTCGGCGCCGCCCCAGCAATCCGCAACCGCGGGAGGCGGTGGCCTGATTCTCGACGATGTACCGAACAGGGCAGTAACACGCCTGTCACAAACACCCGTTATAAATTGCACCCCATACCCCCCTGGTAACCCCGCCGCGGAGAATGATATGAACCGTTTCAAGCACCTCACCCTGCGTTTCCGTCTGATGGCGGGGCTCGCCTCCATCGTCACCATCATGGGCATGGTGGTACTGATCAACATCGTCCAGATCAACCGCAATCAGGCACTCACCGAACGCATGGTGGACGTTCAGGCACCCCTGGTCCAGGCCAGCCTGAAGCTGAAGGCGGGGGTCGACGCCTCCCTCGCCTCCCTGCGCGGCTGGATGCTGTTGGGCGACCGGCAGTTCATGGAAGCCCGCAAGGGCACCCTGACCGGGCAGATCGATCCGGCACTGGCGCAGTTGCGCGCCCTCGCCTCCCGGGACGATCCGCAAATTCAGCGGCAGCTGTCCGATATCGACCAACAGCTCAAGGAGCTGATGGAGATACTCGCGCGGATCGAATCCATCGCCCATACCCCGGAAAACATCCCGGCCCTGAAGAAATTCAAGGAGGAGGCCGAACCGCTGGCGGATATCATGTCGACCAAAATCGCAAGGATGATCGACCTGGAAAAATACCTGGAGTCGAGCCAGCTGCGCAAACAGGTGCTGGCCAACATGGCGGAAGTCCAGGGCACCCTGGTGCTGACGATTACAAACATCCGCGCCTTCCTGCTGACCGGAGATGAAAAGTTCATTAACAATATCGAGGTCTTCTGGCAACGCAACACCACCCGCTTCCAGGAGCTGGGCATGGCAGACGTGATGTTCAGCGAGGAGCAGAAGGAGGAGTGGCAGGCCTATCTCAAGGCCCACCGTGCCTTCCGTTCGCTACCGGAGGAGATCATTCAACTGCGCAGCGAACCGAACTGGAACCAGGCCAACTACTGGATGAGCCAAAACGCCATCCCGGCGCAGCATGCACTTGAGGCGTTGCTGGTCTCCCTGTCGCAACATCAGGAGCAGCTGCAGCTGACCGGCGCTGCCCGGGTCAAGGAGAACAGCGGGCAGATGATCCTGACCAACTGGGGTTTGCTGGCGGTTGGCGCACTGCTGGCGCTGGCGGTCGGAGTCTCGGTCAACCGCAGCGTGCTGGGTTCGATCCGCCGGCTCTCCGATACCATTCTGCAGGTGGAGCGATCCGGCTCGCTCTACCTGCGCGCGGCCGACGACAGCCGCGATGACATCGGCGCAGCGGCCAAGGCGTTCAACAGTCTGCTCGATTCCTGGCAGCAGGTGATCATCACCGTCAATGGTTTTGTCGAACACCTGGTCAGCGACATTTCACGCTCCTCGCAGGCCAACACCCAGACCCTGGAGAACATGAGCGAGCAGCGGCATAAGACCAGATCCATCGCCAGTGCGCTGGCCGATCTGCAGGACAAGATCAACCAGGTGACGAAGAATGCCGAACTGGCCGCCGCCGTCAGCGGACAGGCGGACCGGGACGCCGGCGAGAGTGTCGGGATCATCGAGACCACCCGGAAGGTAGTGATCGAACTCTCAGACGAAATGCAGCAGGCACATAACGAGGTGGACAAACTTTCCAGGGACAGCGTGGAGATCGAGAACATCCTCAAGGTGATCCAGGAGATTGCCGAACAGACCAACCTGCTGGCCCTGAACGCCGCCATCGAGGCGGCCCGGGCCGGCGAGGTGGGACGCGGCTTCGCGGTAGTGGCCGACGAGGTGCGCACCCTGTCGAAACGCACCCACGACTCGGTCCACCTGGTGCAGAACACCATCAACAAGATCCAGAAACGGGTCGTCACCGTGGTCGGCTCCATCGACAGGAGTCAACAGCGCATGCAACAGACCGTGGAGCAGACCGGCAACACCGAGGACGCGCTCAAGCGTATCGCCCAGGGCATCGCCTCCCTCTCCTCCATGAACAGTGACATCCTGGAAGCGGTGACCCACAAACAGGCGGTGGCGGCCATGATCAACCACGATGCCGGCGACATCTCGCACTTTGCCGACCAGACGGTGGATCAGGCGCGACAGGCGGTGGAGGCCGGCACCAGCCTCTCCAAGCTCTCCCAGGAGCTGAAACGACTGGTGTCCGGCTTTTCCGTCGACGCGCAGACGCAACCCGACGGCCAGGTGATCAGCCTGTCCGGGGTCTGGTCGGATAGGCCGCACCCGGCCGAACAAGCGGAACAGGATGCCATGTTTACCCTGCAAGCGACCCGCCTGTCCGCCTGATTCCAGGCGTCTGTCGGGCTTGCTCGACAGACTCGCCGATCCACACGCCAGCACTTTATTAACCCGCATCGCCTTGCCCACCGCTGGCGATCTATACTGTCAATGAGAGGTCGCCGCCCACCTTTACTCGCCTCTCGACAGGTTGGCGTTCCAAAGGATCATGACCAAGAACAACATTCACTTCCACCTGCGTCTGCTGACCCTGCTGACCCTGGTGATGTTTCTCGGACCGGTTGCCGCCGCTGAACCGGCGCTCGATACGACCGATCTTACCGGCTCGCTGCAGGAACAACTCGCCACGGGCGAGTCACTGCAGATACTGCCGGTCCCGGACTGGCCGCGGTTGAGGCAGATCTACCACGACTACGGCAACCGGTTGCTGTGGCATGACCCGTCGGGCCGAATCGCCAGCGCGGGCGGCGCGCTGCAACGCTTCATCCGCGACAGCACAAGGGTCGGACTTGAACCGCGCAATTATCACGCGCTACACCTGGACGACCCGCAGCTCCCGCAAGTCCAGCAGGTGGTGCGTAATGACCTGCTGCTGACCGATGGTTTCCTCAGATTGAGCCGGCACCTCGCCCAGGGACAGCTCGATCCCGGCAGCGTCGATCCGCAATGGAAAATACCGGTGGAACAGCTGGACAGCGCCCAGCTGCTGGATCGGGCGGTGATCAACCTGAATCCGGTCCCTGCCCTGGAGTCCCTGAGTCCGCGATCCCGCAGCTACCGCCGCTTGCTGCAGGCCCTGGCGGAGTATCGCCGGATAGCCGACCGGGGCGGCTGGCCCGCCCTGCCCGACGCCCCGCTGCTACGCCCCGGGGCGCAGCACGAGCTGATACCGCGGCTGCGTCAGCGACTCATCGCCTCGGGTGACCACGGCGATGGGGCGCCGGATGACCCGAATTTATATGATCCCCCGTTGCAACAGAGTGTGGAGCGTTTTCAGCAATCCCATGGCCTCAAGCGCGACGGCATCGTCGGTCCCAACACCCGCGCCGCCCTGAACATCAGCGTGGAGCAGCGGATCGCCCAGATAGCGTCAAACCTGGAGCGCTGGCGCTGGCTACCGCAACACTTGGGCGAGCGCTACATCCTGGTCAATATCGGCGGCTATCTGCTGCAGCTGGTGGACCGGGATGAGGTGCAGATGGAGAAACGCACCATCATCGGCCAGCCGAAGCGCAATACCCCCTCCTTCACCACCCGCGTGACCCATCTGGTGGCCAACCCGACCTGGACGGTGCCGCGCCGCATCGCGGTGGAGGACCTGCTTCCGGAGCAGCGCCGTGATTCCGAATACCTGCTGCGCAAAAACATCCGGATCCTCCAGCGCGAGGGTGAACAGTGGGTGGATCAGGACCCGGCCATGATCGACTGGGGTGAATACAATAAATACAATTTCCCGTTCCAGCTACGCCAGAGCCCCGGAGACGGCAACAGCCTGGGACGGATCAAATTCCACATGCCCAATCCCTATGCCATCTATCTCCACGACACGCCGGCCCGGGGGCTGTTTGAACAGCCGGTCAGGGACTTCAGTTCCGGTTGTGTGCGGGTGCAGGATATCGGCGAGTTGGTTGACCAGCTGCTGACCGACAGCGATCTGGAGACAACACTCTCCTTTTACGACCAGTTGGAATCCCGTGAAAGCGGCTACATCAGGCTAGCGGAGCCGATCGATGTGTTCCTGGTCTATTTCACCGCCTGGGTGGACGCCAGCGGAGAGATCCAGTTCCGCCCCGACATTTACAATCTCGACCGTCCGCTGATCCTGAACTTGCGGCAACAGTATCCGTCCGAGGAGAGTAAACTCGCCCATCAGCAACCAGAGAATATTCCCCTTCCCGATTGACCCCTCCAGCGCGCCCGAACGCCCTTCCAGTCAACGCGTGACCAGGCTCACACGGCTGGCAATCGGTGTCGGTTTCATATAGCATCTAGCGAAATTTTTGGATATAAAACAACGAACTCAGCCGAAGCTATTGGGGAACCCGGCTACATGGCGGTTAAAAAGAAAACAGATCCGGGCCTCCGGACACCCACCCTCAGTCGACGCGGATTTCTCGGCGGCTGTGCCGCGGCAACCGCCGTCCTGGTAATGCCCAGCGCCTTTGCCGGCATCAACCGGGCAGCGGAACGCGCCCTGGCGCTGCACCACCTGCACACCGGCGAACGCAGCCGGGTCACCTACTGGGCCGAGGGCGCTTACCTGCGGGACGGACTGCAGGAGATCAACCATCTGCTGCGTGATCACCGCACCGGCGACCAGCATAAAATGGATCCGCAACTGTTCGACCTGCTATACCAGGTACAGGCCCGAATCGGCTGCCGCGGTGAATTTCACATCATCTCTGGCTATCGCTCCCCCAAGACCAACCGGATGCTGCGCAACAACAGCGGTGGCGTCGCCAAACGCAGTCTGCACATGGACGGCAAGGCGCTCGACATCCGCCTCTCCGGCTGTGACATCAAGCAGCTCCACCGCGCCGCCAAATCGCTCAAGGCGGGTGGGGTCGGGCTCTACACCCAGTCCAATTTCGTGCACGTGGATACCGGGCGGGTCAGGTACTGGTAAAACCGCGACAGACCGCTCCCCCGGCGGACCTTCCCCGATCTTGCCGCCTGGCCCTACCCTTTACCCACAAATGCCGATGAACATGCGTGTAGGATGGGTGCAGGCGCGGTTCCATTGTTGACGGCAATACGCAACGGTCGGCGCGCCGTAACCCATCTTCGGATGCGGATGCAGTTGCACGATGGGTTGCGCGCCGGAGAGGGAACCGGCGGACAGTTCATGGAGGCGCTCCACCCATCCTACGCCTGGATGCAGTCCGACCCACTTATGGGTAAAGGGCAGGCCTGGCCCTATCTCGCTGAAAGCCTTGCCGCGTAGAGTTTACCCAGTCGCTCGACCCGCCTTTTGTTCACGCCCCCATCACCATATCCGACCCGCGAGGCGGAACGGATATGGATCTGCCGCCGGGCGCCATCCACCCGGACTTCGAGGTCGTCCACAAAGCGGAAAATGGCCGAGCTGAAGGTGGCCGCCAGGTAGTCATCACGCGCCGCCAGCACCGTCCCGCCCATCTCCTCGATCAGGCTTTTCAGCAAGGGCAGTGCATCCGCCTGCCCGCCCGGGGGAAACTGGAGGGGGTCGGTGTAATGCGCCCTATCCTCCCCATACTCGCTACAGACGCAGTTCGGCTTGTCTGGACATTTCGCCAGGCCCCCGTCGACCAGCCCCGGAGGTTCGCCCGACCAGGAGACCATGCCCAGGGCAAAAAACAGCAGCATGACCGCGGCGGCTATTGCCAATATGATGATAAACGCGATTTTCATAGGGCCACTGCCTGTTGTGTGACGGGGGTGTCTTCCGGGATGTTTGTCTCAGGGAATCTGATTGCGATCCAGCCAGGCGGCGATGGGCCGTGGCCGCTTCCAAAACCGGCGCAGCGCGCCTCTGTCCAAATGGTAGCTATGCCCGTTGCAGGTATAGAGCCGGATGGAATCGAGCCGCTTCGCCCGGACGGCATCGACCAGCGGTTCAAGCCAGGCCTCAAACTGCCCGACCTGCTCCCGCCAGGCGTAGGGATCGGCACAGAGCACCGGGCGTTGCAGCCGATCGTAGCAGACCAGCAGTTCTTCCCCCGGCTCATCGAGCAGCGCATCGGCCCGGGCGGGAGTCCGCTCAAGCGGTGTCTCCGTCACCCGCGCCAACCCCCGCAACAGGGACGAGTCACCGTACAGGCCCGCCAGCCCGGTCGCTGATATCTGCGCCAGCCTGCCCCCACCGGAGAGCCAGAGTCCGCTAACCGGTCCCTTGCCAGCCTGATCCCGCCGGGCATTGAGATCCGCCGTGTAGAACAGCATCTGGATCTCGTTCAGCACCCCGTGCCAGCGTATCCCCTCCTCCCCTTCGGGCAGAAACAGGTCCATATTACGGCCAAACACCTCGGCCAGTTCGCGGGTCCTGAGGTGGGGAGATGAGTTGAGTGAGAGATACCAACGATGGGGATGGCGCACCTCCACCTGCCATCCCTCCTCGGCGAAATGGCTGTTGAACAGGTCGGCCAGTTCCTGCGCCTCTTCAAGCGTCAGTTCAAGATCCTCGGTATCGAACAGCAGCAAACGGTCCTGATCCGGCCGCAGATAGACCGGCGTCAGCTGCAGCCAGTAGCGGTCATTCGCAGGGGCCCCATCGCCGATTCGGCGGATGGCGGCGGTGGGCAGGTTACCCCCTTCCTCGGCGGTTATGCCAAACAGCCCCAGCAACACCGACTCCAGATCCCGGCCGGGGTGTTCCAGTTGCCGGCCACGGGCGAGCAGCCGCTCCAGCAGGTCGAGGCGGAGCGGCTCGTTAGTGTGCGCCAGGGCCGGCATCGGACCCAGCAGACCAGGAACCAGCAGATGTAGGTTTCGTATAGGCGTCATAATGTTGCGAGGATGGAACTGTCAGTGGCGTGGAGTAACTAAGCGTAGCGCATCCACCCGGCGTTGTAACCGTCCTGGCGGTCCGACCCGGGCGAAGTTCACCCCCAGCAGCAAACATTACTCTCGCCAAGACGCCAAGAGCGCAAAAATTGAAGCAAGGAATGGGTTTTCCTTGGCGTGCTTGGCGAGAGTCCATTGCCATCTGTCAGCCAGAGGCGCTCGACCCATGCATAGGTTAAACCGGATGCGTCCCCCGGCTGAGCCGGGGGACTACCTCGGAGATTCATGGCGGGGGCGCCGTGCGCGGCGCAATATCAGCCTTCCAGCGTCTCCATGCGGATGCGCATGACCGGACCGGTCACCGAGGGCAACGCCTCGATCCGGGCGATCGCCTCGTTCATCTTCCGCTCCAGCACTTCGTGGGTGAGCATGATGAGGGAGACCTGGGGGTCCCCTTCCGCCGGCTCTTTCTGCTTGATCGCCTCGATGCTGATACCGCAATCCGCCAGGATGCGGGTGATCTCGGCCATCACGCCCAGTTTATCCGCCACCTGCATGCGCAGGTAATAAGAGGTTTCCACATCCGCCATGCCGAGGATCGGCAGATCGGAGAGCTTGTTGGGCTGGAACGCCAGATGCGGCACCCGGTTCTCCGGATCGGTGGTCAGGGCGCGCACCACATCCACTACATCCGCCACCACCGCGGAGGCGGTCGGTTCGGCGCCGGCGCCGGCGCCGTAGTAGAGCGTCGGACCCACGGCGTCACCCTTGACCAGCACCGCGTTCATCACCCCGTCCACATTGGCAATCAGCCGCCGCTCGGGGATCAGCGTGGGGTGCACGCGCATCTCGATGCCCTGTACTGTCTTGCGGGCGATGCCCAGGTGCTTGATCCGGTAACCCAGTTCCTCCGCGAAGGCCACATCCTGGCGCTCGATGCGGGTGATCCCCTCGGTGTAGGTCTTGTCGAACTGCAGCGGGATGCCGAAGGCGATGGAGCTGAGGATGGTCAGCTTGTGAGCGGCATCGATCCCCTCCACGTCGAAGGTGGGATCGGCCTCGGCATAGCCGAGTGCCTGGGCCTCGGCCAGCACATCCTCAAAGTCCCGGCCCTTGTCGCGCATCTCGCTGAGGATGAAGTTGCCGGTGCCGTTGATGATGCCCGCCAGCCATTCGATCTGGTTGGCCGCCAGCCCCTCGCGGATCGCCTTGATAATGGGGATGCCGCCGGCCACGGCCGCCTCGAAGGCCACGGTGACCCCCTTGGCCTGGGCGGCGGCGAAGATCTCGTTGCCGTGCATGGCGATCAGCGCCTTGTTGGCGGTGACCACGTGCTTGCCGTTTTCGATCGCCTGCAGCACCAGTTCCCGGGCCGGGGAGTAGCCGCCGATCAGTTCGATGACGATCTCGATCTCGGGATTATTGACCACCGCGAAGGCATCATCGGTTACCTCGATCTGTTCCAGGCCGCTGATCGCCTCGGCGTTGTATTCCCGCGCCGCCGCCTGGGTGATGCGGATACCCCGGCCTGCGCGACGGGCAATCTCCGCCGCGTTACGGGTCAGCACATTGACCGTGCCGCCACCGACCGTACCCAGACCCAATAATCCTACCTTGACCGCTTCCAAACTCGCTCTCCCGTTATTCTGTTTACTTCTGGTTGTTCAGGGCACCACTACCCGAAAAATGTCTATTCTACCGTCAGTTTGGCATCCTTGCGGATCATCTCGCGGATGCCGCGGATCGCCTGCCGGGTGCGGTGCTCGTTCTCGATCAGGCCGAAGCGCACATAGTCATCCCCATGCTGACCGAAACCGATACCCGGGGCCACCGCCACCTTGGCATCCTTCAGCAGCTTCTTGGAAAACTCCAGCGAACCCATGGCCAGGTACTGATCGGGTATTTTGGCCCAGACGAACATGGTCGCCTTGGGTCGTTCCACCGGCCAGCCGGCCACGTTCAGGCCGTCGCACAGCACGTCGCGACGGCGCTGATACATGTCGCGGATCTCGCGCACACACTCCTGTGGCCCTTCCAGGGCCTGGATGGCCGCCACCTGGATCGGCGTGAACATGCCGTAATCCAGATAGGACTTCATGCGCGCCAGGGCCGCCACCAGCACCTGGTTGCCGCACATGAAGCCAACCCGCCAGCCGGGCATGTTGTAACTCTTGGACAGGGAGAAGAACTCCACGGCAATATCCTCCGCGCCCTTCACCTGCAGGATCGAGGGGGCCACGTAGCCGTCAAAGGCGATATCGGCATAGGCCAAGTCATGCACCACCCAGATGTTGTTCTGGCGGGCGATCTCGATCACCTTCTCGAAGAAGTCCAGCTCGACGCACTGGCCGGTGGGGTTGCCCGGGAAATTGAGTACTAGCATCTTCGGCTTGGGCCAGGAGTCGACGATCGCCTCCTCCAGCTTGTCGAAGAAATCCACTTCCGGCACCAGCGGCACGTGGCGGATATCCGCCCCGGCGATCACAAAGCCGTAGGGATGGATCGGATAGGCGGGGTTGGGCACCAACACCGAATCGCCCGGCCCCAGACAGGCCAGCGACAGATGCGCCAGGCCCTCTTTCGAGCCGATGGTGACGATGGCCTGGGTCTCCGGATCCAGCTCCACATCGTAGCGCTCCTTGTACCATTTGGTGATGGCGCGACGCAGCCGGGGGATACCCCGCGACATGGAGTAGCGATGGGTATCCTTGCGCTGGGCCGCCTCCACCAGTTTATCCACGATATGCTGGGGAGTGGGCTGATCGGGATTGCCCATGCCGAAGTCGATAATGTCCTCGCCCCGCGCTCGCGCCGCGGCTTTCAAATCATTGACGATATTGAAAACATAGGGCGGCAGGCGCTTGATTCTAGGGAACTCTTCCATCTCGGGCGTTGACACTGGGGACCTCTTGACTGCACTGATTCAGTGGCTGGAAAAAAGGGTTTAACGTAACCGAGCGGTTACAGCCATGTCAATGTAAAAACCCGGTATCAGTCGGCGCATGTGATCCCGCCCCGGCTTCCAGGGTGGGTTACGAGCGGAAGGGGTCGGACGGGCGATCGGGATTCTCTTTGCAGGGAGTGCGGCGGACTGCTATCTTTGCCCGCATGAAATTCTCTGTCGCAGACCAGTCAAACGGCAATACCATTCACGCCTACACGGATGAGAGTGTGGTGGTACGTGGCGTCACCTTTTCCAGCAGCCTGGTGATCATGCCCGACCGCATCATCCCGGACTGGCGCCCGGACTCCTTTCAGGCGTTGGACGAGGCCGACTTTGCCGCCCTCCTGGAGCTACGCCCCGACCTGGTGGTGCTGGGGACCGGCCAGCAGCAGCGCTTCCCGGACCCGCGCCTCTATCGCGCGCTGATCGAGGCCGGCATCGGCATCGAGATCATGACCACGCCGGCGGCCTGCCGCACCTACAACATTCTGACCTCGGAAGGCCGAAGAGTGATCGGTGCCCTGCTGTTCGACTAGGTGAACCCAGTCGCGGTGCCTCGTACAACATCGATCGGCAGCATTTTTTTAACCGTAATCCCCTACCGACTGGAACCACGATGCAATCCATCCTTTTTGAGCAGCGGCCGATCACCCCGTCCAAGGTGGTCTGTATCGGCAGAAACTATGTCGATCACGCGAAAGAGCTGAACAACGAAGTCCCCGCCTCGCCGGTCATCTTCATCAAGCCCAACTCCGCTATCAGCAACGAACTGTATGCCGGCACGGCGCAGCCCCTCCATTACGAGGGTGAGATCGCCCTGCTGATCATGGAGGACGCCATTGCCGGGGTCGGCTTCGGCCTCGACCTCACCAACCGGGAGATCCAGAACGAGCTGAAAGCCAAGGGACTGCCCTGGGAGCGGGCCAAGGCGTTCGACCGGGCCGCCGTGTTCAGTGATTTTGTCCGGCTGGCGGACCCGGTTGAGTCACTGCGGCTGGAACTGCGCATCAACGACAGCCTGGCCCAGCAGGGCGGTTATGAGCTGATGATCTTCAAGCCGGATTTTCTGCTCGAGGAGATCGCCCACACCTTCACCCTGGAGGACGGCGATATCATCCTCACCGGCACCCCCAAGGGGGTCGGTGCCTTCAACCGGGGGGACCGGTTCATCGGCACCATCCTCTCCGGCGACAAGACGCTGGTCTCGCGGGCATGGACCGCGCTATAGGAAACCACGGGAGGAACCCACGGGACATGTCCGCCGACGAAACAACACGCTATCCGCTGGACACCATCCGCACGATCCTGGAGCGGCTGCCGCATGTCGAGGCGCTGGGCCTGAGGGCGATCGAAATGCACCGGGGCTCCTGCTTGTTCGAGGTGCAATATGCCCCCCACCTGGTGGGCAACCTGGAAACCGGCGTAATCCATGGCGGCGTCATCACCACCCTGATGGACAGCGCCGGCGGGGCCGCCGCCTTTTCCGTGGTCCCCGCCGGCGCCTCGGTCGCCACCCTGGACCTGCGCATCGATTACCTGAAACAGGCGGAGCCGGGAAAGGCCATTCGCGGCCACGCCGAGTGCTACCGCCAGACCCGGCATGTGGTGTTTGTGAAGGGACACGCCTATCAGGACTCCACGGATGACCCGATCGCCCATTTTGTCGCCAGCTTCATGGTTGGCTCGGTAGGATTCGCACCCGATGCACAGCAGTGATACTTCGCTATTTGAAAAAATCATGCACCTGAAAGCGGCCGGCGAGTTCGCCGCCATCAGCGCGCTGATCCCCTACAGCGCCTTCGTCGGTCTGGAACTGGTCTCGGATGAAGGGGGCCTGCTCACCATCCTGCGCGGCAAGCCAAGCAATATCGGCAACACCACCATCCCGGCGGTCCACGGCGGCGTGGTCGGGGCCATGCTGGAGCACGCCGGGGTGATGCACATCATCCATGAGTGCGACATCGCCCGCTTCCCCAGGATCATCAACATCTCGGTGGATTACCTGCGCCCCTGCATCGGCAACCGGGATACCTTTGCCCGGGGTTACCTGATCAAGCAAGGCCGCAGCGTCTCCAACGTGCGGGTGGAGGCATGGCAGGACAACCCGCAGCGACCGGTGGCCGCCGCCCATGCCCATTTCATGATGGGGTGAAGTTGACACTCCGGCAAAAACCGTAGGTCCGTAGGTTGGGGTGAGCTTGCGAACCCCAACATGAGGGCTCGCGCAAAAATAAGTTCCGGTATTCGGTCGCCACTGGACCCCGCCGCCAGCGTTACGCTTTTTGGCAAGGGAACAACCATTGCCTGCAAAGCGTGCCTTGCCGGCATGGTCCAGTGACACCTCGGCACTACGAAATTATTCTTGCGCGAGCCCTGAGCGGTAGACAAAACCGCCGTTTGTTGGGGTTCGTTCCGGTCATCACCAATCTGTGGTCGATTTTGGCATTGGGTGTGGCTGTCGATTACGAGGGGCCGATCTGGTCACCCCAACCTACTCGCTATTCCGCCCGCCGCGTCCGTAAAGGTGTTACTGGTTGTTGTGCAACCCGATCACCACATCGGCCGACGAGTTCTCACCCTGTTTGGCCGAGTCGCTGCGGATCAGCTCCAGCTGTTCCAGGTACTGGGGACTGACATCGCCGGTGACGTACTGGCCGTCAAATACCGCCGTGTCGAACCGCTTGACCACGGACTTGTCCTCTTTCTTGACGGCGGAGATGAGATCCTCGATATCCTGGAAGATCAGCCGGTCGGCGCCGATGATCTCCTGCACCTCCTCCACGCTGCGGTTGAAGGCCACCAGTTCGTGGGCCGAGGGCATGTCGATGCCGTAGACATTGGGGTGTTTCACCGGCGGCGCGGCGGAGGCGAAGTAGACCTTGGCAGCACCGGCCTCGCGGGCCAATTGCACGATCTGCTGCGAAGTGGTGCCGCGCACGATGGAGTCATCCACCAGCAGCACCCGCTTGCCCTTGAACTCGGAATCGATGGCGTTGAGTTTCTGCTTGACCGATTTCCTGCGCACCTGCTGCCCCGGCATGATGAAGGTGCGGCCGATATAGCGATTCTTGATAAAGCCCTCGGCATACTCCACCCCCAGCGCGGTGGCCAGGGCCAGCGCCGCGGTGCGGCTGGTATCCGGTATCGGGATCACCACGTCGATATCGTGATCGGGCCAGACCCGCTTGATCTTGCCGGCCAGCTTGGTGCCCATGCGCGAGCGCGCCTTGTGAACGAAGATGTTGTCGATAATGGAGTCGGGGCGGGCGAAGTAGACAAATTCGAAAATGCACGGGGTGTGCTCGGTATGGGCGGCACAGACGCAGCTGTGCAGCTTGCCGTTCAGGTCGATGAAGATCGCCTCGCCCGGGGCCAGGTCGCGCACCCGCTCGAAATCCTGGGAGTCCAGCGCCACGCTCTCCGAGGCAATCATGTATTCGGTGCCCTGGTCGGTCTCGCGCTTGCCGAAGATGATGGGACGTATGCCGTGGGGATCACGGAAGGCGACCATACCGTAGCCGATGATCATGGCGACGGCGGCATAACCACCGCGCGAACGCCGGTGCACCGCGGCAACCGCCTTGAATACATCCTTCTCGTCGATACGCAGTTTGCCCAGGCTGTGCAGTTCATGGGCAAACACATTCAGCAGCACCTCGGAATCTGAAGAGGTATTGATGTGACGCAGATCTTCCCGGTAGAGATCCCCTTTCAGTTCATCGGCATTGGTCAGGTTGCCGTTGTGCGCCAGGGTGATGCCATAGGGAGAGTTGACATAGAAGGGTTGCGCCTCGGCCGAGGAGGAGCTGCCGGCGGTGGGATAGCGCACATGGCCGATCCCTATGTTGCCCTTGAGGTTGATCATGTGTTCGGTCCTGAACACATCCCGCGCCAGACCGTTGTCCTTGCGCAGATGGAGTTTCCGTCCATCCATGGTGACGATTCCCGCCGCATCCTGCCCGCGATGCTGCAACACCAGCAGCGCCTCGTAGATCGCCTGATTTACCGGGCCGTAGCCAAAAATTCCGACAATACCGCACATGATCTGCCTACCCTTGAGAGTCTTCTGATCGTTAAATAAATTTAAACTTTTCGCCGATATCCGCAGGCAGCAGCTGTTTCAACCAAACTGCAAGATCCTGGAAATATCCGATCAATTGTGACTCCTTCCACCAAGGATCGTTTGGAAAGGGGGTTAACCCTGCCAAAAGTACCAGTATCGCTACCAGTATAGCTCCCCGTGCTGCTCCAAACAGTATGCCAATGAGCCGGTCCGTCCCACTCAATCCGGTCTTGTCGACCAACTGGCCCACCAGAAAATTTACCAGCGCGCCCAGCATCAGGGTCGCTATGAAGAGAATAAGAAAGGCGGCCCCCAGCCGGACCGAGGGAACCGTGAACCAGTCCAGTTGCAAGGCCAGTTCACGAAAAAAGGTCCAGGCGACCCAGAAGGCGAGCACCCAGGCAGCCAGCGACAGCGCTTCGCGCATGAAACCGCGCACCAGACTGATCACCGCCGACAGGCCGATAATGCCGATAATGACGTAATCAATCCAGACCATTCAGGACAGCGCAACCGTGCTGGGAATAGACGTTAAATTCATAATCGGATTTTTGTCTTGGAAAACACAAAATTTTAACAGAGGCATTCCGCCAGCAGAAGCGAATAATGCCACAGCCGCTAATGAAATGGGGGGTTATCTCAGGGAT
>NZ_JANIOA010000042.1 GCF_025175675.1 Sedimenticola hydrogenitrophicus | reverse complement strand
AATTGCCTTTGCATGTCTTCGTGTTTCGTTGTTGGTTTCAATATCATTTATAAACAACGGGTTGTAATGGCACAATGCAAGATTTTGTGGGACAGCAGTGTCTAGTTAACTATCCGCTTCGCCATGGTTTGCCGCTTTGCAGCCGGGCAGGGTGGGCACGCTTTTTGTGCCCACGCGGAAGCCTAGATATCTTCCTGGTCGAGCAGTGAGACCGTATTCATCCGCGCGGCATGGCGTTCCGCCTCGCCGCCGCCCAGCTTGATCATCAGGCGCACCTCGTTGGCCGAGTCGGCGTACAGGATGGCGTCCTCGTAGGTGATCTCGCCGTCGGTGTAGAGCTTGTAGAGCGCCTGATCGAAGGTGATCATGCCCTGCTCGGTGGAGCGCTTCATCAGTTCCTTCAGCTTGTGCACCTCACCCTTGCGGATCAGGTCGGAGGCCAGCGGGGTATTGATCAGGACCTCCACCACCGGCCGTCGGCTCTTGCCGTCGGGCCGCCGGATCAGCTGCTGGGCGATGACCGCGCGCAGATTCAGCGACAGATCCATGAACACCTGGTCGCGGCGGTCCTCGGGGAAGAAATTGATCATCCGGTCCAGCGCCTGGTTGGCGTTGTTGGCATGCAGGGTGGAGAGTACCAGGTGGCCGGTCTCGGCAAAGGCGATGGCGTGATCCATGGTCTCGCGGGTGCGGATCTCGCCGATCAGGATCACATCCGGGGCCTGGCGCAGGGTGTTTCTCAGCGCCACCTCGTAGGACTCGGTATCGATCCCCACCTCGCGCTGGGTGATGATGCAGCCGTCATGGTTGTGGATGAACTCGATTGGATCCTCGATGGTGACGATATGTCCGGAACTGTTGCGGTTGCGGTAACCGACCAGGGAGGCCAGCGAGGTGGACTTGCCGGTACCGGTGGCGCCGACAAAGAAGACGATGCCGCGCTTGGCCAGCGCCAGCTCCTTCAGTATCGGCGGTAGGAGCAGGTCCTGGATCTCCGGGATCCGCGTCTCGATACGCCGCAGCACCATGCCGACGGCATCGCGCTGCACGAAGGCACTGACCCGGAAACGGCCGGCCCCCTTGGAACTGACCGCGAAGTTGCACTCGTTGGTCTGGGAAAACTCCTCGCGCTGTGCCGGGCTCATGATACTCATCACCAGTTCCCGCGACTGCTCGTCGTTGAACTTGCCCTTGGCCACCGGCATGATGCGACCGTTCACCTTGATACAGGGCGGCATGCCCGCGGTGACAAAGAGGTCGGAGGCCTTTTTCTGGGCCATCAGATTCAAGATTGCATTAAAGTCCACTATCTACCTCGCTGCCGATATCCATCGGCTCCATGATTCACGCCTGCCTCAACCGCTGAATATCGCCTTGTTGGCCGCCTTGGCGCGGGCATCCAGCCGGCTGATCATCCCCTTCTTCACCAACTCCTGCAGATGCTGGTCCAGGGTCTGCATGCCGTGGGCCTGCCCGGTCTGGATCGCCGAATACATCTGCGCCACCTTGTCCTCGCGGATCAGGTTGCGGATCGCCGGGGTACCGACCATGATCTCCCAGGCGGCGGTACGGCCGCCCCCCACCTTCTTCAGCAGGGTCTGGGCGATCACCGAACGCAGCGACTCGGACAGCATGGAGCGCACCATCGACTTCTCGCCGGCCGGGAACACATCGATAATACGGTCGATGGTCTTGGCCGCCGAACTGGTATGCAGGGTGCCGAACACCAGGTGGCCGGTCTCGGCCGCCGTCAATGCCAGTCGGATGGTCTCCAGGTCGCGCAGCTCGCCCACCAGGATGATATCCGGATCCTCACGCAATGCCGAACGCAACGCCTCGGAGAAGCCCAGGGTATCGCGGTGCACCTCGCGCTGATTGATCAGGCACTTCTTGCTGGTATGCACGAACTCGATCGGATCCTCGATGGTGAGGATGTGGGCATATTCGTTGTCGTTCTTGTAATCCATCATCGCCGCCAGGGTGGTGGATTTGCCCGAGCCGGTCGGCCCGGTCACCAGCACCAGTCCGCGGGGGACATTGACGATATCCTTGAAGGTCTCCGGACAGCCCAGGTCTTCCAGGTTCAGTACCTTGGAGGGGATGGTACGGAACACCGCCGAGGCGCCGCGATCCTGGTTGAAGGCATTGACACGGAAGCGGGCCAGCCCCGGAATCTCGAAGGAGAAATCGGTTTCCAGAAACTCCTCGTAATCCTTCCGCTGTTTGTCATTCATGATGTCGTAGACCAGACCATGAACGATCTTGTGATCCAGCGCCGGCACGTTGATCCGGCGAATATCCCCGTCCACCCGGATCATCGGTGGCAATCCCGCCGAAATGTGCAAGTCGGACGCCTCATGCTTGACGCTGAAGGCAAGCAGCTCAGCAATATCCATACAACCCTTCTCCCGTCATTTTGTTATCGGTATGGCACGTCGTGATACCAGCTCACCGGCATTCCCGGTGCCGCCCCCTGATGGAGTAGCGACCATTATTGGGGAAACTGGCGTTTTTTGTTGTAATATCCTAGCGCGACCACTACCACACTATTATAGACACACAGGCCCAGCAAGATCATGTCCGCCATCCAGTCCCGTCTCAACGCCGTCCGCCAGCGCCTCCGCCAGGCGGAACAGACCTACCGGCGCGAGGCGGGTTCCGTGCAGTTGCTGGCAGTCAGCAAAACCCGACCAGCAGAGGATATCCGCCAAGCGGTGGCGGCGGGTCAGCACTGTTTTGGCGAAAGCTATATTCATGAGGCCCTCGATAAGATCGAACAGCTCCGGGAACTGGGCCTGGAGTGGCACTTCATTGG
The DNA here is from genome assembly GCF_025175675.1 of Sedimenticola hydrogenitrophicus. Lineage (GTDB taxonomy): Bacteria > Pseudomonadota > Gammaproteobacteria > Chromatiales > Chromatiaceae > Sedimenticola > Sedimenticola hydrogenitrophicus. The sequence goes on along the minus strand of NZ_JANIOA010000042.1, from coordinate 32,673 downwards.
CAGGATACAGGGAAACAAGACGCGCGCCATAGCGGAAAATTTCGACTGGGTTCACAGTATCGACAGTCTCCGCCAGATCCGCCGGCTCAACGACCAGCGGCCGGACCGGCTGGCGCCGCTGAAGATCTGCCTGCAGATCAAGATCGATGACGAAGAGAGCAAATCGGGGATCTCTCCGGGTGAAGTCCGCGGGCTGATCGACGCGATGCCGGACTATCCGCGGCTCGCATTGCAGGGCCTGATGACCCTGCCGGCACCCGCCGCACAACTGGACGCGCAACGCCGGCCGTTCCTGCGGCTGCGGCAACTTAGGGATGAACTGGCCACGGCCGGGTTGCCGCTGACCAGCCTCTCCATGGGCATGACCGACGACCTGGAGGCGGCCATCGCCGAAGGCTCGACCCTGGTGCGCATCGGCACCGCCATTTTCGGTCCGAGAGAATATTCCGGTCAAACCTGATCCAGCCAAATCTAATCAGGGATACATCAGCCGATGCGAATGCGCTAGGATAGGAACTTCAGCCAACCGGGCTGCCATCAACCACTACCAATAATCACTATGAGCGACATGAGCAGCAAGACAATCACATTCATCGGTGCCGGTAATATGGCCTCCAGCCTGATCGGCGGCCTGGTGGCGGACGGTTATGCACCGAAAAAGATCGTCGCCAGCGACCCCGACAGCGGCAAGCTGGCCGATCTCTCGGCACGCTTCGGCATCCAGTCGGCCACCGACAACATCGACGCCGTCGGACGGGCGGACGTGGTGGTGCTGGCGGTCAAGCCGCAGGCCCTGGAACGGCTCTGCGGGGACATCAGGGCCGCCGTGCAACAGCGCCATCCCCTGGTCGTTTCGATCGCCGCCGGTATCCGCGAGGCGGACCTGCAGGCGTGGCTGGGCGGCGACATCACCCTGGTACGCAGCATGCCCAACACCCCCGCGATGCTGCAGGCCGGTGCCACCGTGCTGCATGCCGGGGCCAGCGTATCCGCGGCGCAGCGGGATCTGGCGGAGTCGATCCTGCGCGCGGTGGGCCTCACCCGCTGGGTCGACGACGAGGCGCTGATGGACGTCGTCACCGCCCTCTCCGGCAGCGGCCCGGCTTACTTTTTCCTGGTCATGGAAGCGCTGGAGGCGGCCGCCATCGCCAACGGTCTGGCCGCCGATACCGCCCGCCTGCTCACCATCCAGACCGCCCTCGGCGCCGCACGCATGGCCATCGAGAGCAGCGACGGCCCCGCCGCCCTGCGCCAGAAGGTCACCTCGCCCGGTGGCACCACCGAGCGCGCCCTGTCGATCCTGGAACAGGGCGAACTCCGGACGTTGTTCGAAAAGGCCGTCACCGGGGCCTGTGAACGCTCCCGGGAACTCTCCGAGATGCTGGGTAACCACTGATGGGGAGCAATTACCTGACCGACCCACTGGCGTTCCTCATCCAGGTCGTCTTTGACCTGCTGATCCTGGTGGTGATGCTGCGCTTTATCCTGCAACTGGTACGGGCGAACTTCTACAACCCGATCTCCCAGTTCACGGTCAAGGTGACCACCCCGCTGTTGCGCCCGCTGCGCCGGGTCATCCCGGGAGTGGGCGGCATCGACATCGCCTCCATTGTGCTGATGTTCCTGCTCAAGACCCTGGAGCTGGTGCTGATCATGCTGGTCTCCGCCCGGGCGCCCCAGCTCCTGGCCGCCATGGCCATCGCCATTCCCGAACTGATCGGTCTGGTCATCAACTTCTTCCTGTTCGCCATCCTGATCCAGGTGGTCCTCAGCTGGGTCAATCCGGACAGCTACAGTCCCCTCACCGACCTGCTGCACAGCGTCACCGCCCCGCTGCTGCGGCCGGCCCAGCGTCTGATCCCACCGATCGGTGGCCTGGACCTCTCGCCCATGGCGGTGCTGGTGGGGCTGCAGCTGCTGAAAATGCTGCTGATCCCGCCGCTGCAGATGCTCACCGCCGGCCTGCTGCTCTGACGGCGGAACATCGGGAAGTTGAGCGCTGACTGGTACCGCTGGGAGGGGGAGGACCTGCTGCTTTGGCTACGGGTCCAGCCCCGGGCCGGAAAAGACCAGTTTGTCGGCCCCTACGGCGAGCAATACAAGGTGCGCATCACCGCCCCACCGGTGGAGGGCAAGGCCAATGAACACCTGATCCGTTTCCTGGCCAAGGCCTTCGGGGTCGGCCGCGACCAGGTGAGCCTGGTCAGCGGCGACAGCTGCAAAAACAAGGGCTTTCGTATCCAGCGACCGCGCAAATTCCCGATCTCCCTCACAAAAGCATAATAAAATCACCTGGTTTTCTTGAAATTTCAAGGCAGTAGCAGACAAACTGCCTATAATTTCTCGAACATCCGGGGTAAGATCGACCAACGTAACAGAAGGAGCATCCTGTGGAGCGATCGCGACTGGAATCACAGCTGAAGGCCTACGAGCAATGGAAGGCGGACATTATCCGTACCGTCAAGCTCTACTACAGCTGGCTCGGCAAGCACCGCCTGGCCACGGACGAGAGTGAAAAACGCATCCGCGAATGTCTCGCGTCGCTCTACAGCGACCGTCTGACCATCGCCTTCGTGGCCGAGTTCTCCCGCGGCAAGACCGAGCTGATCAACGCCATCTTCTTCTCCGACTTCGGCCGCCGCCTGCTCCCCTCCACCGCCGGCCGCACCACCATGTGCCCGACCGAGCTGTTCTATGACCAGCAGGCGGGACAAGCCTACGTCAGGCTGCTGCCGATCGAGACCCGGTTGCAGGATACCAGCATCCGCGACCTGAAGCGGAAGCCGGCCCTCTGGGTGACCTACCCGCTGAACCTGGAGTCGGCGGAGCAGGTCGAGGAGTGCCTGCAGGAGGTGATCAAGACCCGCAAGGTGACCCTGGCGGAGGCGGTGCGCCTGGGCATGTACGACCCCCAGCAGCACCCCAACCAGAGCCGGCCACCCGATTTTGTCGAGATACCCAAGTGGCGTCACGCCATGATCAGTTTCCCCCATCCCCTGCTGAAGCAGGGGCTGACCATCCTCGACACCCCGGGCCTGAACGCCCTCGGCAGCGAGCCCGAGCTGACCCTGAAAATGCTTCCCTCGGCCCAGGCGGTGCTGTTCGTACTGGCCGCCGATGCCGGGGTCACCCGCAGCGACCTGGAGATGTGGCAGAACCATATCAAGGGCTTTCAGCGCAGCCGCCGGCGCGGCCTGATCGTGGTATTGAACAAGATCGATACGCTCTGGGATGAACTGCAGGACGAGACGAGTATCAACGACGCCATCAACCGCCAGTGTAACCACACCGCCCAGATTCTGGGGGTCGGCCGCCAGGCGATCTTTCCGGTGTCGGCCCACAAGGGTCTGCTGGGCAAGATCAAGGGCAACCACCAGCTGATGGAGCAGAGCCGCCTGCTGCAGCTGGAGCACTATCTCTCCCACGACATCCTCGACTCACGCCAGGAGATCATCAAGGATACGGTCACGGCCGAGATCAGCCAAATGGTGGAGAACACCCAGGGCATCGTCGCCACCAAGCTGAACGGCATCCAAAAGCAACTGGATGAACTGCGCCAGCTCAGCGGCAAGAGCCAGGACATGATCGAGCACATGATGACCAAGACCCGCACCGAACAGGCGGATTACATGCGCAACGTCAGCAGCTTCCAGGCCAGCCGCAAGATCCTGAAAGAGCAGGCCAACAGCCTGCGGGAAGCCCTGGACCTGAAGAAACTGGAGCGCTCCATCACCGCCACCCACAACACCATGACCGATAACTGGACCACCCTCGGCCTGAAGTCGAGCATGCGCTCCCTGTTCGACGACATGCGCGGCAATATGCAGCTGGTGGTGGAGCAGAGCGAACAGGCACGCAAGCTGATCCGCAGTATCTACCGGCGCTTTCAGAACGAACACGGCTTCTCGGTGGTGCAACCGAAGATGTTCTCGATCATGCGCTACCGGGTGGAACTGGAGATGCTCTACCAGGAGGCGGAAATCTTCCGCAAGAGCCCGGTGACCGCCATGACCGAAAAGCACTTTGTGGTGAAGCGCTTCTTTGTCGCCATGGTAAGCCGGGCCCGGGATATCTTCTTCCAGGCCCGACAGGAGGTGGACTCCTGGCTCAGCACCGCACTGGAACCCCTCACTTTCCAGATCCGCGAACACAAGGAGCAGATGGAACGCCGGCTGCTGGACCTGCAGAAGATCAGCCGTTCTCGGGACACCCTGGAGTCACGCCTGAGCGAACTGGAGCAGCAGCACAACGCGGTGGCCAAGCAGCTGACCATCTTGCGCAATATCCACCACACCCTGAATGCCAGCTACCCGCTGGTGGACGAGGCCCGGCCGAAACCCAAACTGGTGGTGGCGAGAAAAACCGCCAGTTGAGCCTTTCGCGGCAAGGCTGGGTTAGATGGGTAATCAGGATAATTAAAGGCTATTCTTAGGGCAAGAACACATCATCCGTCAGACCGATACCGGTTGATCCAGAAGAGAGGCAGCACCATGCAAGTCCGGATTTCCACCATCAGCACTATCCTGTTCCTGTTGTTGACCAGCCCACTGGCGGTTGCCGAAAACAGCACCCGATTCAACGGGTACACCATCCACCACAACGCCATACCGACCGCGATACTGAGCCCCGAAGTCGCCAGCGGTTACCAGATTGTGCGCAGTAAATACCGGGGACTGTTGAATATCAGTGTGATCAAGGATGTCCCGGGAACCACCGGCCAGCCGGTCACAGCCAGGGTGACGGCCTATGCCCTGAACCTGATCGGCAGACGCCACAGCATCGAGCTGCGGGAGATTCGCGAGAGCGGCGCCATTTACTACATCGGCGACTTCCCCATTGTCGATCAGGAAACCCTGAAATTCATCCTTGAAGTGACGCCGGAAGACTCCAGCCGTCAGATCGAAGCGACCCTGACCCAGGATTTTTACATCGACTGAAATGGGCCGCATACTCCCGTTCAAGAAGCCCAGCGCCGGTGAACGTCACAAGGGCAACACGCTGTGCCGGCACGGCCATCACAAGTGGGTGCTTGATCAGTCCCAGGCATTCGATGTCAAGCAGGGGCGGCTGGTCAACCGCTACCGCTGCAGCCGTTGCGGCGCCACCCGTAACCGGGCCGAATAACGGCTCGTCGGATTGCGCCCCCGCCATGCCGACGGCAACAAACTTGGACAATCCCCGCCAGGTCTGAAACAATGCCTGCGCCGTAAAAGACGGCGGAATATTAACCGACTCATCCCCCTTCATTCTCTCTATGCTGCTAGATATTATCGCCATCGTTGCCGGGTTTTCTCTTCTGGTGTGGGGTGCCGACCGTTTTGTCATCGGCGCCTCGGGCATCGCCAGCAATCTGGGACTGCCGCCAATGATTATCGGCCTGACCATTGTCGGCTTCGGCACCTCGGCACCCGAGATACTGGTCTCGGGCATGGCGGCATATCAGGATAACAGCGGCCTGGCCATCGGCAACGCACTGGGCTCGAACATCGCCAATATCGGCCTGATACTGGGTGTCACCGCGCTGATTGCGCCGCTGAACGTGCGCTCGGAGACCCTGCGCCGCGAATACCCGATACTGCTGGCGGTCTGTCTCGGCACCCTGTTGCTGATGCTGGACGGCAACCTGGGCAGAAGCGACGGCCTGGTGCTGCTGGTGGGGTTGGTGGCGATGCTGTTCGCCATGGTGCGGATCAGCATGCGCAGTCTGGCCAGCGACCCGATCACCGCGGAAATCCTCGATGAGTTGCCCGGGGAGATGACCACCGGCAAGGCGGTGTTCAGTTTCTGTGTGGGACTGGCCCTGCTGCTGTTCAGCTCCCGTATCCTGGTCTGGGGCGCCGTCAACATCGCCACCACCTTCGGCGTCAGCGACCTGATCATCGGCCTGACCATCGTGGCGTTGGGCACCAGCCTGCCGGAACTGGCCGCCAGTATCGCCAGCGCGGTGAAGAATGAGCACGATATCGCCATCGGCAATATCATCGGCTCCAATATGTACAACCTGCTGGCGGTGTTGGCGGTCCCGGGGCTGATCGCCCCCGGGCCGTTCGACCCGCTGGTGCTGAGCCGGGATATGACCATGATGATCGGCCTGACCCTGGCCCTGTTCGTCATCAGCTACGGCTTCGGCGGCGCCGGGCGGATCAACCGTTTCGAAGGATTACTCCTGGTACTGGCCTTTCTCGCCTATCAGGGAGTACTCTTTATGCACACAGATGATGCCCCGGTCTCCGCACCCACGGCATACCAACAGACAACAGAACAACACCCCACATGAACAAGAACTGCAAACCCTCGCCCGAAGAGGCTGAAAAACTCCAGGCCCTGGGTCTGGCCGTCATTCATAACGAGGCCGCCGCGATCCAGGCCCTTTCCGACCGGATCAATGGCGATTTTGCCCATGCCTGCGGCTTCATGCTGCACTGTGACGGCCGCATCATCGTCACCGGGATGGGTAAATCGGGCCACATCGGCAGTAAAATCGCCGCCACCCTGGCCAGTACCGGCAGCCCCGCCTTCTTCGTACACCCCGGCGAGGCCAGCCACGGCGATCTGGGAATGATCACCGCCAAGGACGTGGTACTGGCGCTCTCCAACTCGGGAGAGACCACCGAACTGCTCACCATCCTGCCGCTGATCAAGCGCCTGGGTGTGCCGCTGATCGCCCTGACCGGGAATCCCGCCTCCAACCTGGCGTGCCAGGCCGATGTGCATCTCGACGTCAGCGTCAAACAGGAGGCCTGTCCGCTCAATCTGGCGCCCACCTCCAGTACCACCGCCACCCTGGCCATGGGGGATGCCCTGGCCATCGCGCTGCTCGAGGCGCGGGGCTTCACCGAGCAGGACTTTGCCCGCTCCCACCCCGGCGGCAGCCTGGGACGTCGGCTGCTGCTGCTGGTCGGTGACGTGATGGTGACCGGTGAACAGATCCCCCGGGTATCCGAGCAGGCGAGCCTGAAAGACGCTCTGCTGGAGATGACCGACAAGGGGCTGGGGATGACGGCGGTGATCGATGATCAGGGCCGTCTCAAGGGGATCTACACCGACGGTGACCTGCGCCGCACCCTCGACCGGCCGGTCGATATACGCAACTGCCTGGTGGCGGAGGTGATGACCCACGGCAGTACCACGGCCACCGCCGACATGCTGGCGGCGGAGGTGCTGAAGATCATGCAGGAGAAGAAGATCAACTCCCTGTTTGTGGTGGACGAGCGGCTGGTGCCTATCGGCGCCCTGAATATGCACACCCTGCTGCTGGCCGGCATTGTCTAGAGTCTGTCGGACTCATCCACTCATGCAGTTTAAAGGATGGAGAAGATGCAGGAGACCTTGAACCGGGCAAAACAGATCCGCCTGATCATCTTTGACGTGGACGGCGTCCTGACCGACGGCAGCCTCTACCTGGGGGATGACGGGCAGGAGTACAAGGCATTCAACTCCCGGGACGGGCTCGGCATGAAGCTGCTGCAGAAGAGCGGCGTCGAGATCGGCATCATCACCGGACGCACCTCCAATGTGGTCGCCATCCGCATGGAGAGCCTGGGTATCCGCCATGTCTACCAGGGCCAACGCCACAAGGTCCCGGCCTTCGAGGAGTTGCGGGACAAACTGGGCCTCCGCAACGAACAGATCGCCTATGTCGGAGACGACGTGGTCGACCTGCCCGTCATGCGCCAGGTCGGCCTGGCGATCACCGTGCAGGATGCCCACCCCCTGGTCAGGGCTCGTGCCCACTGGCAGAGCCGGGCCGGCGGCGGTCGCGGCGCGGCACGTGAGATTTGCGAGCTGCTGATGGAGGCCCAGGGCACCCTGGAGCAGGCCTACGAAAAATACCTCCGCTGATGTGCCGGCCCCCAACCGACCCCCGCCGGGCTTGCGCATGGAAGACCCAATCACATGATTGAACAGAAAAATCTGGTAATTGGCGCGTTCCTGCTGCTGCTCGTTGCCGGCACCTTTTGGTTGGCCCGGCAGAGCGCGCAGGATGCGCCGCCACGCAATGTCCGGGAGCACCGCGTCGATTACTACCTGGAGGGGGTCGACTCCACCCTGATGGAGCTCTCGGGGAGGCCCGGGAAACGTCTGGTTGCGGAACGCATGACCCATTATATGGACGATGACAGTACCGAACTGAAATTGCCACGCCTCACCCTGTACGACCTGGACCGACCACCCTGGCGGGTCAATTCGGAGACCGGCTGGCTCTCCGGGGATGGGGAGGTGCTTCTTTTGCAGGGTGCGGTTAAAATCGACCGTTCCGCGGCGCCCGGAGTACGGCCCATGCATATTCGCACCCGTGACCTGCGGGTGCAGCCACGGGACAATTATGTGGAGACCGATGCTGACGTGCACGCGCGCAGCAACCAGGACCGCATCGACGCCAAAGGCATGCAGATCTGGCTCCAGCAGCCGATCCGCATCAAACTACTTGCCAATGTACGAGGACGCTATGAAGTCAACCCTTAAGGACCCGCACACCCGCCGCCGCTGGCTGGCCATCACCCTGCTGCTGATCCTGCCGGGACATGCCGCCGCCCTGCAGTCGGACAAAGACCAGCCCATCTACATAGAGGCGGATGCCGTGGATATTGATGACCGCAACGGCATCAGCACCTACAAGGGCAATGTCGAGCTGACCCAGGGCAGTATCGTCATCAAGGCCGACCAGGTGACCGTCACCCAGCGCCAGGATCAGAACGACCAGATCGAGGCCATCGGCAATCCGGCCACCTTCCGCCAGGAGACCGAGGGCGACCAGGGCACCATCAAGGGTCGCGCCAGGAAAGCGGAATACTCCGCCAACAGCGAAATCATCAACATGATCGGAGACGCCGTCCTCATCCAGGGCCAGGATACCTTCAAGAGCGACCGGATCATCTATGATCGCGCCCGGGCCGTGGTCAAGGCCGGTGCCAGCGCCCAGGGCAAAGAGCGTGTCCGGGTCACCATCGGCGGAAAAAAGTAACCCCCCATGACTGTCCTGTCTGCCGACAAGCTGGCGAAACATTATCGCCGCCGAGCCGTGGTGAACGGCGTCTCCCTGCAGGTCTCCAGCGGTGAAGTGGTGGGGCTGCTGGGTCCCAACGGCGCCGGCAAAACCACCTGTTTCTACATGATCGCCGGACTGGTCCCCTCGGAAGGCGGGACCATCCGGATCGATGGACACGACATCACCGCGCTGCCGATGCATGCCCGGGCACGCCTCGGACTGGGCTATCTGGCCCAGGAGCCCTCGATCTTCCGCAAGTTGACCGTGTTCAACAATATCTTCGCCATTCTGGAGACCCGCAAGGATCTGAAGCGGCCGGAACAGCTCGAGGCTTGCGAGGCGCTGCTGGTGGATTTCCACCTCACCCACCTGCGCAACAACCAGGCGATGAGCCTCTCCGGGGGCGAGCGCCGGCGCCTGGAGATCGCCCGTTCGCTGGCCATGGAGCCCCGTTTTATCCTGCTTGACGAGCCATTCGCCGGTATCGACCCGATCTCGGTCAAGGACATCCAGAATATTATCCGTACACTCTCTTCCCGGGGCATCGGCGTGCTGATCACCGATCACAACGTCCGGGAGACCCTGGGAATCTGTCAGCGCGCCTACATCATCAGTGAGGGCCAGGTGCTGGCGGAGGGGGAACCGGAACACATTCTGGCCCACGAAGAGGTGCGCTCGGTCTATCTGGGAAAAGAGTTCAGTTTGTAGTGCATCAGTTGATGCACGGCAATAAACCATTTTCCCCTTGTGCGTCTGGCCATTTTTTACGCTAAAATGAAATCGTGAAAATCATACAAATTACGTACCAGATTCAGATACCCGCATGAAGCAAACGCTCCAGCTTCGCCTTGGCCAACATCTCACCATGACGCCGCAGCTGCAGCAGGCCATCCGCTTGCTGCAACTGTCGACCCTGGATCTCAAGCAGGAGATCCAGGAGGCGCTCGACTCCAACCTGATGCTGGAGACCGAAGAGGATAACAGTGCCCGCGAAGAGGTCGGCCCGAATGAGCGGCAATCGACCCTGGAACGGCTCAATGGCGAGGGCCTGAAAGGGGAAAAAACCACCAGCAACGACCTCAACAACGAAAAAGAGATCAACGGCGAGGCCAACGCCATGCCGGAAGAGCTGCCGGTGGACAGCGGCTGGGACGATGTCTATGACAGCACCCTCCCCCCCTCATCCGGCCTGGCATCCCGGGAATCGGGGGACGGCGACTACCTGGCGCAGCGCCGCAGCGCCCGCACCCTCTACGACTACCTCACCTGGCAGCTCAATCTGACCCCGTTCAGCGACCTGGATCGCGGCATCGCGGTGGCCATCATCGATGGCATCGATGAGGACGGCTACCTGCGGATGGATCTGAACGAAATTCTTGACGGCATGGCCGACGAAGCTGTCGAGCAGGACGAGATCGAGGCGGTGCTGCACCGCATTCAGCAGTTCGATCCGCCCGGCGTGGGCGCCCGCGACCTGCGGGAGTGCCTGCTGATCCAGCTGCGCCAGCTGCCGGAGCCCCATCCGGCGGCGGCCCTGACTACCCGCCTGATCAGCGATCACTTCGACCTGCTGGCCCAGCAGGACCACAATCAGATCAAACGCAAGCTGAAGATCGATGACGACACCCTGAAATCGATCAACCAGCTGATCCGCTCACTGATTCCCCGCCCCGGCAGCCTGGTGGCCGAGACCGAACCCCAGTATGTCATCCCGGATGTGTTCGTGACCCGGCGTGATGGCACCTGGCATGTGGACCTGAATGCCGAGGCCGCCCCCAAACTCAGGGTCAACCCGGAATATTCGCGGCTGATCCGCCGTGCCGACAACAGTGACGACAACAACTATCTGAAGAACCACCTGCAGGAGGCGCGCTGGTTCATCAAGAGCCTGATGAGCCGCAACGAGACCCTGTTGCGGGTGGCGACCAAGATAGTCGAGCTGCAGCGGGGCTACTTCGAACACGGTGCGGAGGCGATGAAGCCGCTGGTGCTGCGGGACATCGCCGAGGCCCTGGAACTGCACGAATCCACCATTTCACGGGTCACCACGCAAAAATACATGCATACCCCCCGGGGTACACTGGAATTCAAGTATTTCTTCTCCAGCCATGTCAGCACGGCTGGGGGCGGAGAGTGTTCCGCCACCGCGATACGCGCACTGATCAAGAAACTGGTCGCTGCGGAGAAGCCAAACAAGCCACTCAGCGACAACAAACTGGCCAGCATACTCGCGGATCAGGGCATCCAGGTCGCGCGGCGGACAGTAGCAAAATACCGCGAGTCCATGGCGATTCCGCCATCAAACGAGCGCAAGCGCCTCGTCTAGAGGCCTGTAACCAAGGAGCAAACCATGCAAATCAGCATCACCGGTCACCATGTGGACATCACCGAAGCCATGAACAACTATGTCTCGACAAAATTCGAGCGTCTGGAGCGGCACTTCGATCATGTCACCAAGATCCACGTCATTCTGAGCGTTGAGAAGCTGCGCCAGAAGGCCGAAGCCACTCTCCATGTGAATGGCGCCGATGTCTTTGCCGACTGTGTAGAAGAGGATATGTATGCCGCCATCGACGGACTCGTCGATAAGGTTGACCGCCAGGTCAAAAAGCTCAAAGAGAAGAGCACCAACCATCGCAACGGTGTGGGCATGAAGGGTATCGACCCGGCCAACGCCGAAATCTGAATAACAGGCAAAACCATGTTTCCCGCAAACTTTATCAGTGCCGAACGCATCAGTGCCGCGAATCCCGCGGGCAGTAAAAAGCGTATTCTTGAAGAGCTGGCAGGACTGCTGGCAACCGCCTCGGAGGAGCTCAACCAAGGCACCGTGTTCGACAAACTACTCGAGCGGGAACGATTGGGCAGCACCGGGCTGGGGCATGGTATCGCACTGCCTCATGCCCGTGTTGCCGGTGTCACTCAGGCCCGTGGCGCCTTTCTCCAACTCCAGTCCGGGGCCGATTTCGACGCCATTGACGGACATCCGGTCGACCTGGTGTTCGGTCTGCTGGTACCGGAAGCGGCCACCGAGGAGCATCTGCAGCTGTTGGCGAAACTGGCCACCCTGTTCAGCGACGAAGCCTTCTGCCAGCGGCTGCGCAAGACCGGGGACAGCGCGGCACTGCTGCGGGAGTTCATACAGCAGGAGCCGCTACCGATCAGTGCCAACGGCTGATCGGCTGAGGTATTGCATGAGGGACAGTGCTTTTGTAGGAGTGGCTTGACCGCGACAAGCCTTCGCGCCAGAGGCGCTCCTACAAAACCACGGCATTGTTCGCGGCGGAGCCGTTCCTAAGGGTCATTCACCAAAATACATCAACACCAACCAATAATTTGGACAGAGCCAACGGAAACCCTATGAAGCTGGCCATCATCAGCGGACTCTCCGGATCCGGCAAGAGCGTTGCACTCCATACCCTGGAAGACGAGGGTTACTACTGCGTCGATAATCTGCCTGTCTTCCTGCTCCCCGCATTCGCCAGCGAACTGGTCAGCCGACGGGACAAACGCTTCGAGCTGGTCGCCATCAGTATCGATGCGCGCAACACACCGGATGAGTTCGAAAGCATCGCCAGACTGCTGCAACCGCTGAAGACACGGAACATCCGCTATGAGGTGATCTTCCTGGAGGCCCAGGACGAGACCCTGATCAAACGCTTCAGCGAGACCCGGCGGCGTCACCCCCTGACCGGCGGTGCCCGCCCGCTGGCCGAGGCGATCAGCTATGAGCGGGAGCTGATGGCACCGTTTCTGCGCGTCGCCGACCTGCGCATCGATACCAGCCAGACCACGCTGCATGAACTGCGGCACCTCATCCGCTCCCGGATCACCGAGCGGCTGGGCACCAAGATCTCCCTGCTGTTGCAGTCCTTCGGCTTCAAGCAGGGGGTGCCACGGGACGCCGACTTTGTCTATGACGCACGCTGCCTGCCCAACCCGCACTGGCAGCCGGCACTGCGCCAGCTTACGGGAAAAGATGGTCCGGTACAGGCTTACCTGGAGGAGAGCGGTGATGTGCAGCGCTACAAAGAGGATCTGATCCGTTTCCTGGAGCAGTGGATCCCCTGCTTCGAGGCCGAGGGGCGCAGCTACCTGACCATTGCCATCGGCTGCACCGGCGGGCAGCACCGCTCGGTCTACCTAGTGGAACAGCTGGCCGCCCATTTCCGCACCTGTGGCCGGCAGATCCAGACCCGCCACCGCGACCTGCCCCGCGAAACCACCTAAGCGCCCGCGCAAGAATAATTCCGCGGCACCGAGTGCGCTCCTGGGCCACGTCCGCAAGGCGCGCTTCGCCGGCAACGGATGTTTTATCAAACGCGCGGATTGTGCGATATTGGTTTCCCATGGCAGGGGGTATGGGCTATTTATGGTCAAAAAACAGATTACCATCATCAATCGGCTGGGACTGCACGCCCGCGCGGCGGCCAAGTTCATCACCGAGGCGGGACAGTACAGCTGCACCATTCAGCTGATCCGCGACGCCAGGCCGGCCAATGGAAAGAGTATTATGGAGGTGATGATGCTGGCGGCCAGTCAGGGAACCGAATTGACACTCATGACCGAGGGTGAGGATGAGGTCGCGGCGGCCAATGCCCTTGAGGCGCTGATCAACGACCGCTTTGGAGAACCCGAATGACCTTCGCCGGCAACGGCATCGGCATTACCCGGGGTATCGCCATCGGCGAGGCCCATATCATGCAGCGTGGCCTGCTGGATATCAGCCCACGCCTGATCGACAAGGCCGGCATCCCGGCCGAGATCAAACGCTTTCGGCTGGCGGTCAAAGGCGCCCGGGCGCGCCTGAAGGAGATCCGCCAGCGGATCCCCGAAAACACCCGCTCGGATATCATCGCCTTCATCGACACCCATCTCCTGATGATGAACGACGCGGCCCTGGTCGAGGTACCGATCGAGCTGATCCACAAACACGCCTATGCCGCCGAATGGGCGCTGCAACTGCAGCGCCAATCGCTGGTAAAGGTGTTCGACACCATGGACGATCCCTACCTGCGGACCCGTAAGGATGACGTGGAACATGTGGTGAACCAGATCCAGGTGAGCCTGCTGGAGCTGGACGACGACAACGACGAGGATCTCGACGGCAAGGTGATCCTGGCCCTGGATCTCAACCCGGCCGACACCATCGTGATGCGCCACCAGGGTATCGCCGCCTTCATTACCGAATTCGGCGGCCCCATGTCGCATACCGCGATCCTCGCCCGCAGCCTCGGCATTCCGGCGGTGGTCGGGGTGCACGGCATCACCCGCCTGCTACGCCACGGCGAGCTGGTGGTGGTGGATGGGGAGCAGGGTGTGGTGCTTGCGGGGGCCGATCAGACCATCCTCTCCCACTATCAGGAGCGGATCGACGCCGCGTGGGGACGGGATGCCCAGCTGCGCAGCCTGATCGGCAAGGCGGCCACCACCCGTGAAGGGGTTCCGGTCCTGCTGATGGCCAATATCGAACTGCCCGAGGATATCCAGTCCACCCGTGAACTCAAGGCCGATGCGGTGGGCCTCTACCGTACCGAGTTTCTCTATATGAACCGCCAGGAGATGCCGGATGAAGAGGAGCATTACCAGACCTACCGCCAGGTAGTGGAAGGACTCAACGGCATTCCCATCACCATTCGCACCCTGGATCTAGGCGCCGACAAGCAGGTCGACGGCTGCACCACCTCCAGCTGCAATCCGGCACTCGGGCTGCGCGCCGTCCGCCTCTGCCTGAAGGAACCGAAGATGTTCCAGCCCCAATTGCGGGCGATCCTGCGCGCCGCCGTCCACGGACCGGTACGCATCATGATCCCGATGCTCTCCACCCTCCATGAGGTGCGGAAGCTGAAGACGCTGATTGCCGAAGCCGAGGAGGCTCTGAGCGCCGAGGGCGTGGCGTTCGCCAAGGGTATCCCCCTGGGCGGGATGATCGAGGTGCCGGCCGCCGCCCTGGCCGCCGACGCCTTCAGCCGTGAGCTGGATTTCCTCTCCATCGGTACCAACGACCTGATCCAGTATACTCTGGCGATCGACCGCGTAGACGACGAGGTGAACTACCTCTACGATCCGCTGCACCCGGCGATCCTGAGGCTGATCCAGATGGTGATCACGGCCGGCCAGCAGGCCGGCATCCCGGTCAGCATGTGCGGGGAGATGGCTGGTGACCCGCGCTACATTCCCCTGCTGATCGGCATGGGGCTGCGGGAGTTCAGCATGCAGCCCGGGTCGCTGCTGATCGCCAAGGAGCTGCTGCTGCAACTGGATGCGGCAAAACTGGCCAGACAAACCCGCAAGCTGATGAAGCGACTGGGCGAGCGCGATTTCGAGCTGCAGCTCAGGAAGATCTGTAACTAGCACTACTTCAATTTGATAACTCAAGTTTCGGAGTTCAGTTCCAGACACCGGGCGGGCCACCCCCTTGCCGGGACACGCTGTGAATACGTATCTATATGCCCTCGGCGTCGGCACGAATGCCTCCGACGATCCCGGCAAGGGGATAGCCCGCCCTGAACGATGCCTTTTGAACTCCGAAACTTGAGTTGATAAAACACTTTATGTAGGGTGGATAAGCCGGTAGGCGCATCCACCATAGCCGCGATGAGGGGTGGTACAGGGATGTACCGATAACGGAACCGAGGGTGCAATGTACCGGTTACGGACCTGAGGATGGCATGCGCTGTCGTTTATCCACCCTACGAAACTGAAACAGCTTTACCCGGCAATATTAAATTGGAAGACTGTTAGCTTTTATTCGCGTCATCTGTCTCCCGCTTGTCATCCGCAACTGCTAGAATCGGCCGCGACCCGACCACCTACCCTTTACCCGGCGAGGAACTCTATCGGCCATGTCTGAGCAGGCACCCGTACAAACCAGCACCCGCCTGGACCGGCTGCACGCGGCCCTGGAGAGTGGCACCCTGCAACAGGCGCGGCGGATGCTCAACGCCCTCCATCCGGGGGAAATCGCCCACTTGCTGGAGTCGCTGCCACTCGCCCAGCGCGATATCGTCTGGGGGTTGGTCAGCGAGGAGAATGACGGTGAGGTGCTGATCCTGGTGGCCGACGAGGTGCGCGCGGACCTGATCAGCCGCATGGACCGGGAGGAGCTGCTGGCTGCCACCGAGGGGCTGGATACCGACGACCTCGCCGATCTGATCCAGGAACTGCCGCAGGCCATTACCCAGGAGATTCTCGACTCCCTCGATCACCAGCGCCGGGAGCGCCTGGAGGCGGTCCTCCCCTATCCGGAAGATACCGCCGGCGGCCTGATGAACCCGGACACCATCACCGTGCGCCCCGAGGTGACCCTGGACGTGGTGATGCGCTATCTGCGACATCTCAGGGACAAGATCCCGCCCCAGACCGATATCCTGATGGTGGTCAACCGGGACGGCAAGTACCTGGGGGTGCTGCCGCTCACCGTGCTGGTGACCCATGACCTGGACGAGACGGTGGCGGAGGTGATGTCGCTGGATGTACGCGGTATCCCGGCCGGCTGGGACGACGGCAAGGTGGCCAACCGCTTCGAGCAGCACGACCTGATCTCCGCGCCGGTGGTGGACGACAACGGCAGGCTGATCGGCCGCATCACCATCGACGACGTGGTGGACGTGATCCGCGAAGAGGGCGAACACCAGTTCATGGGCCATGCCGGTCTCTCCGAGGACGAGGATATGTTCGCCCCGGTGCTGATCTCCACCCGGCGCCGGGCGCTGTGGCTCGGCATCAACCTGATAACCGCCCTGCTAGCCTCCTGGGTAATCGGCAATTTCGAGGCCACGATAGAGAAAGTGGTGGCGCTGGCGGTACTGATGCCGATCGTCGCCAGCATGGGCGGCATCGCCGGCAGCCAGACCCTGACCCTGACCATACGCGGCATCGCCCTGGGTCAGCTCTCGAGCAAAAACACCCGCTGGCTGATTCTCAAGGAGCTCGCCGTCGGCAGCCTCAACAGCCTGATCTGGGCCGCGGTGGTAGCGGTGATCGCCGGCTTCTGGTTCCATGATGTGAATATCGGACTATTGATCGCCACTGCCATGTGCATCAACCTGATCGTGGCATCCCTGGTCGGCACGGTGCTGCCGATGGCGCTGGAAAAAATCGGCATCGATCCGGCCCTGGCCGGCTCGGTGCTGCTCACCACTGTGACCGATATCGTCGGCTTCCTCTCCTTCCTCGGCCTGGCCACCCTGTTCCTGATCTGAGCGGATGACTACCGAGCTCGCGCGCGGGCTCATCGATCACCGCCAATATCATCCTGCCCGCTGAATTAATAGTTGACGCCCGGCCTGAACCGGGGCACCTTTAGCGCCTTTTTTTAACCTTGGGAGTCACCCCGATGTTCAAGATCAACCAGTATTTTGACGGTAACGTTGCCTCCATCGCCTTTCAGACCGCCACCCTGCCCGCCACCGTCGGCGTCATGGCCGTGGGCGAGTACGAGTTCGGCACCAGCCAGAAGGAGACCATCACGGTGGTCAGCGGCGGCCTGACGGTGATGCTCCCCGGTGCCGCCGACTGGCAGGACTTCCGTCAGGGCGACCGCTTCATCGTCGCGGCAGGGGAGAAGTTCCAGCTCAAGGTGGCCGAGGAGAGCGCCTACCTCTGTACCTACGAATAGCAAGTTTCTCAGGGTGGGTCAGCGATGCAAACGCCCACTTCCTGCGCAGGGCGGGCCTAACCCACCCGCAAAACCACAACCCGTAGGATACGGTGAGTAAAACGAACCGCATCGGTCCAGTGGCGAGCAAATGATGCGGTTCGCAAGCTCACCAGCATCCTACCCCGAAAACCGGTCATAGGGCGCCCCGTCGTGGGCACCGGCGAATATCAGCCGGTGAAGGCCCCATCCGAGACGAGATATTCCAGCTCTTCCGGGTGGCTGGTACGGCCGAGGATGGCATTGCGATGGGGAAAACGTCCGAAACGGCGCACGATCTCCCGGTGGTGCCGGGCAAAGGCGAGATTGTCCTGCAGCCCGGCCTGCTCAAAGAGTTCGACGGAGGTCTCCTGATCCCGCAGCTCCTCGCTGTGCATGTACGGCATGTAGAGGAAAGCGCGCCGGGCGCCGTTCAGGGATTGATCGAAGCCGCGTTTGACGGCGAATCCGGCGATCTCCCGGGCCTGGGCCTCGGTTTGGAAACTCTCGGGCCGCCCGCGGAACATGTTCAGCGGAAACTGATCCAGCAGGATCACCAGCGCCAGGCAGCCTTCGGCGCTGGTCATCCAGTGATCCAGTTGCCCCTCGGCCGCCCGCGCCCAGAGGGGCTGGAAGCGGTCAGCGATGGTCTGATCCAGCTCCGGCGTGGCGGAGAACCAGTGCTGTGAAACCGGCTCGGTGAACCAGAATTCGATAATATCCCGTGGTTCGACAGCCATCGCACTCCCCCCATATTTCACCGTTGATGGCGATAGAGACGCCACTCCCCACCGCGGAACGGCAGGACCTTCTCAAAGGTCGCCCCCATCCTTTCCGCCAGGGCGATAGAGGCGCCGTTTTCCGCCTGGATAAAGCTGATCAGATGGAGGCCCGGCAACGATACCTTGGCCATTTCCCGCACGGCCACGGCCGCCTCGACCGCGTAGCCCCGGCCCCAGCAGTCCCGGGCCAGGGCCCACTTGATCTCCGGCTCCGGCCAGTCCACCGGATACCAGAGGCCCACCGGGCCAATCACCCGGCCCGTGCCGCGCTCCTCCACCGCATAGGGACCGTAACCGCGCAGCAGCCAGTGCCCCATCATGCCCGCCATGGTGCGCCAGGTTCCGCCTTCACTGAGCGGCTTACCCACCGTGTAGCGGGTGCATTCCGGGTCGGAATAATAGGCGTGCAGGTCCCGCCAGTCGTCCTCCCGGAAGGTGCGCAGTATCAGCCTTTCCGTCTCCAGCCGTTCGGGTATCCGGTAGGGCATGATGCGCGCGCGCCCGGATCAGTGGGTCTGGCAGTGGTCGCCATCGTGATGCACATGGCCGTGCTCGATCTCATCCGCGCTGGCTTCGCGCACCTCAATGATCTCCAGGTCGAAATTGAGGTCCTTGCCGGCCATCGGATGGTTTCCGTCCACGGTGACGGTCGCTTCGTCCACTTCCACCACGGTGACCAGGAAGGGAACCCCCTCCTCCATCTCGGTCTGGAACTGCATGCCCACCGTGATCTGCTCGACGCCGGGAAAATTGTCCCGCGGCACCCCTTCGATCAGGCTTTCGTCCCGCTCCCCATAAGCCTCTTCGCAGGGAATGCTGACCGACAGCTTATCGCCCTGCCGGTGCCCGGCGAGTGCCTGCTCCAGGGCCGGTATCAGGCTCTCGGTGCCGTGGATATAGGTCAGGTAGCCGTCGTTGGCGGAGCTGTCGATGATTTCGCCACTCTGGTCGCGGGTGACATAGTCGAGGATGACGGCCTTAAAATCGCTGATCTGCATGAAATGTCTCTATAAAAGTAAAATGGAGGGTTAATACCACAAACACCCTGAGGTTACTGTAGATTCGATAAAAACTTTTTAAAGAATCACCAGTTGGCGCCGACAAATAGCCAGTAGGCATCGCGGCCGCCACACTGATTCGCCAATACCACATAACTAAAAGGCTGAACACAGCGTAGCCCCATTATTTCACGTCGGGGATGCCGTCGCAAAACAACGAAGGTGATACGTTGCCCTGGCTTCAGAATCTGATCTGCCACATCAAGATCCGCCGGCTCCTGCTCATGGTGCTGGGCCTGCTCTGTGCGGTCGCGGTCTCCGCCATTGCCTGGAACAGTATCGGGGTCATCCGCCAACATGAATCCGCCAGCCACCTGGGGCTGGTCAACCTATTGGCGGACCGGTCGCTGCAACTGACCACCGAGCTGGCGGTGGAACGGGGTCTCACCTCTACACTTCTGGCCATGCCCGGCACGCTGGAGGCGGAACAGCTGATCCGCCTGAATGACCAGCGCAAACGCACCGACCACAGATACCGGGAGTTCTCGCGGATTCTCCAGCAATATCACGACCCTGAAGGCTTGACCCCGCTCGATCGCGCCTACACGGCCATACGGCAGCTCTACGATCAGCTGCAGCTACTGCGCCGCGAGGTGGACCGGGTGTTTCTCGGGGACACGGATCCCCGGATTTCCCAGCGCTGGTTTGGCCTGGTGACCGGGAAAATTGAAGATATCGCCAAGCTGCAGCGCGCCATCATGGCGCCGACCCAAGAGGTGGACCATGTCATCTATTACGGGCAGATGCTGCGCGATGCCTTCTATACCATGGCCGAGTATGCCGGCCGTGAACGGGCCGATATCGGCCGGGCTATTGCATTGAACAAAACGCTCAGCATGGATGAACTGCATCACCTGATCCAATATCGGGAGGCGCTGGAGTTCGGCGAAAAAAAGAGCTTCGAGATACTGGCCTTCTACCCGGAAACCCCGGAAATCAAGGTTGCCCTGGCCCGTTATCAGGCGGTTTTCAAGGGCAGCTATGAAAAAATCCGCAGCCAGGTCCTGGAGGCCAGCCGCAATGGCACGCCCTACCCGGTGACCGAGCTGGTGTGGTTTTCCGAGGCCTCGCGCGCCATCGATACCATCACCGCCATCGCCGAGGCCGCCAGCATCCACAACGGACAGGATATCGCCGCCATTCAACAGCAGGCCAACCAGACCGTGGTCGCCCTGATGGCCACCGTGCTGCTGGTGCTGGTGCTGTTCTTCGTCACTTATCTGATCACCTATCGGCGCATCCTGTTCCCCCTGAACCTGCTGGAGAACGCCGCCAGGACCATCGAGTCGGGCAACCTCAGACAACCGCTCAAGATCGATGCCCAGGATGAATTCGGCCGCCTGGGCCAGAGCTTCGAGTCGATGCGCCTGAGCCTGCTGGCGGACCGGGAGCAGCGTGAACTGGTGGAACAGGAGCTGCGCAAGCTGCACCAGGCGATCGAGCAGAGCGTCAGCTCCCTGGTGATCACCGACGCCGAGGGTGTCACCGAGTATGTCAATCACCGCTTCGAACTCACTACCGGTTACCGGCAGGAGGAGGTGATTGGCCGCAAGTACAACAAAACCGCCTCCGGCCAGACGCCGATGGCGGTCTACGAGGCCCTGTGGCAGACCATCAAAGGTGGAGATATCTGGGAGGGCGAGCTGCTCAACCGCAAGAAGAATGGTGAACTGTTCTGGGAGCTGGTGAGCATCTCGCCGGTCAGGGACAAGCTGGGCGAGATCAGCCACTTTATCGGCATGCATCACGACATCAGCCAGCGCAAGGCGATGGAGGAGCGGCTCAACTACCTGGCCTATCACGACGAGCTGACCGGCCTGCCCAACCGCAGCCTGCTGGCCGAGCGTTTTATCCAACTGATCGGCCACCCCAGGCGGCAGACGAAACAGATCGCCCTGCTGATGCTGGATCTGAACCGCTTCAAGCTGATCAACGACAGCCTCGGCCACGAAACCGGCGATCAGGTGCTGGTGGAGGTGGGCAAGCGGCTGTCGAAGCTGGCCCGTGCCAGCGACACCGTCTCACGTTATGGCGGTGACGAATTCGTCATCCTGTTGACCGAGATCGAGTCGCCCGGCGTGGTGACCGATTTCGCTCGCCGCATTACCCAGAAAATCAGCCGGCCGATTACGGTCGGTGAACGCCTGTTGCATGTCAGTTGTGCCATCGGGGTAGCACTCTGGCCCCAGGACGGCAAACGGCTGGACAACCTGCTGAGCAATGCCGACGCCGCCATGTACCAGGCGAAGAACCGCGGCGGTGAGAAGCTGCAGTTCTTCACCGAGGAGCTGAACCACCAGGTTCAGCAGCGCATGGAGATGGAGAACGACTTGCGCAACGCGCTGCGCGACCATGAGCTGGAGCTCTATTACCAGCCCCAGTTCAATCAGCGTACCCAGCGGATCACCGGCATGGAGGCGCTGTTACGCTGGCACCATCCACGACGCGGTCTGATCAGCCCCGACCGCTTC
Organism: Sedimenticola hydrogenitrophicus; assembly: GCF_025175675.1. Classification (GTDB taxonomy): domain Bacteria; phylum Pseudomonadota; class Gammaproteobacteria; order Chromatiales; family Chromatiaceae; genus Sedimenticola; species Sedimenticola hydrogenitrophicus. The sequence continues at coordinate 10,735 of NZ_JANIOA010000042.1, read as the reverse complement.
ATCCCCCTCGCCGAGGAGACCGGGCTGATCCTGCCCATCGGCGTATGGGTGCTGGAAACCGCCTGCCGGCAGCTGAAGTATTTCCAGCGCAACGGCTACCCGGAGCTGATCGTGGCGGTGAATGTCTCGGTGCGCCAGTTGGAAGGCCAGGACATGGCGGATATAGTCCGGCGCATCATCAGCGATACCGCGATCAATCCCGCCTCGCTGGAAATCGAAATTACCGAGAGCACCATGATGGAGGATCCCGAGCGCATGATCGAGGCCCTCGGCACCCTGAAGCGACAGGGTGTGCGACTGGCCCTGGATGACTTCGGCACCGGTCACTCATCACTCTCCTATCTGCAGCGTTTTCCGTTCGACAAGCTCAAGATCGACCGCGCCTTCGTCCGCAACATTACCCAGTCAGAGGATGATGCCGCCATCGCCATGACCATCGGCGCCATGGCCAAAAGCCTGAAACTGGAGGTGATCGCCGAGGGGGTGGAGAGCGAGGCGCAGATGGCGTTTCTCAAACATTGCGGCTGCGACAACATCCAGGGCTACCTGATCAGCAAACCGGTTCCCGCCAGGGAGTTCGGCCAGCTTCTGGCACAGTACGCTATCCCGCCCTACGCGCGGCAACACTCCCCAAACCCCGAGTCGACATAACCCGCGCCCGCACGGCGCCCCGAGGGGTTATTGCGACTCGGGTTCAAGGTCCTCACCGGCAACCACTGACCCACTCGCGTCATCAAACGGAAACCAACGCCGTGCACACTATCAATGCCAGCGTAATCTGTGGGCTTGATAATAACCGAGTAAATCAGTATGGTATTAACCAGCAGATCATTATCCAGGAGGATTTGTCATGGAACATCAGAACATCAATTGCCAGAAGCGGGAGCGCATCGCCGAGTTTATCGCCCTCTCGGCCAATTACATTGGAGTTGAACCCCCGTCCGAGCACACCTTTGCCCGCTGGACCGGCGGCTGTGTCTGCCAGGATGGCGGCCTACCGGAGCAGGTATCCCACTAGTTATTTCCCAGGAGTCTGTCGGGCTTGACCGACAGGCTCCTAGGTCCAAGATCCGACTCGTTGGGGTCGTACTTCACCCCAATCGCACTGTAGGATGCTGGTGCGCTTGCGAACCGCATCAGCCGCGGAAAGATTTGATGCGGTTCGTGTTACTCACCGCATCCTACCGCGCTACACACCGCACGCCCGTACCCGACTTCATCAACCGATGCCGGGGCATCTTGATCTTACGACCCGATCTCCTGTACCTTGCTGGCCCAATGGCCGCATTAATCCACATTGAAAATCTCTCCCGGCGCTATGGTGATCACTGCGCCGTGGAGGATCTCAGCTTCGAGCTGCAGCCGGGCGAAGTGCTGGGATTTCTCGGCCCCAACGGCGCCGGAAAATCCACCACCATGCAGATCATCAGCGGCGTGCTGGCACCCAGCAGCGGCCGCGTGCGGCTGGACGGTATCGATCTGCGGCAAGACCCCATACAGGCCAAAAGCGCCCTCGGCTATCTGCCTGAGACCCCCCCACTCTACCCGGAGATGCGGGTGGATGAATACCTCCGCTTCTGCGCCCGGATACACCGGGTCAGCGCGGCAGACAGTGACCATGCCGTGGCGCGGGCCAAGGCGCGTTGTGGTCTGAGCCCGATGGGCTCGCGGGTGATCGGCAACCTCTCCAAGGGCTATCAGCAGCGGGTCGGCATCGCCCAGACGATCATCCACAATCCGCGCATCATCATCCTCGACGAACCCACCAGCGGCCTGGACCCGAACCAGGTCCGGGAAATTCGCAGCCTGATCCGCGACCTGGCGGAGGCCTGCGGCGTGCTGCTCTCCACCCATATCCTGCCCGAGGTGCAATCGCTCTGCGATCGGGTGCTGATCCTGCACCAGGGCCGGCTGGTCTATTCCGGACCGGTCAGTCAACGGCAGCAGAACCGGTTGCTGGTGACGTTGGGGACGGATGGCGACGGCGCTTTGCTGGCCGATTTGCCGGGGGTGAGCGCGGTTGAACCGCTGGATCCGCGGCAATTCCGCCTCACCCTTGCCGGGAGCCACGGCCCGGCGGAGATTGCCGAGGCGATCGTGCGCCTGGGCGGGCGGTTGTGCGAACTGCGCGGCGATCAGGACGACCTGGAACGGATCTTCAGCCAGGTCACGCTCGGCCAGATCGCATTCGATCAAGCCACACTCGCGGAGCGGATCCAGTGATCCGCGCCGTGGCCGGTCGGGAGCTGCGCGCCCTGTTCCTCTCCCCACTCGCCTGGAGCCTGCTGGGCGTGGCCATGGTCATCCTCGCCTGGCTGTTCCTGGTGCAGATCGAGAGCTTCATGCAGCTGCAACCGCAGCTGGTCGCCGGCGCCTCGGAGCTGGGGGTCACCGATCTGGTGGTCGCACCGCTGTTCGATTCCGGCGCCATGGTCCTGCTGCTGCTGACCCCGCTGCTGACCATGCGTCTGCTGAGTGAAGAGCAGCGCAGCGGCACCATCCGGCTGCTCTTCTCGGCGCCGATCTCCACCGCCCAGATCGTATTGGGCAAATACCTGGCCATGCTGGGGGTGTTCGGGCTGCTGCTGTTGCTGATCGCGCTGCTGCCGCTGTCGCTGCTGCTGGGCGGTACCCCGGACCTGGGCCGTCTGGCCGCCACCCTGCTGGGAATGGGACTGCTGCTGGCCTGCTACAGCGCCATCGGCCTGTTTCTCTCCAGCCTGACCGAGCAACCGGCGGTGGCCGCCATCAGCAGCTACGGGCTGCTGCTGTTTCTCTGGATCGTCAACCTGTCGGGTTCCGACGATCGCAGCGGCCTGTTCGAGTGGCTCTCCCTGACCAGCCACTACCGGCCCTTTCTCGACGGTGTGGTGCGCAGCGGCGACCTGGCCTACTTCCTGCTGCTGATCATCGCCAGTCTGCTGATGGCCATTCACCACCTGGAGAGTCGACGCCGTGGGGGCTGAATTGTCCGCCACCAGACAACACCGTTTCCGGCGGCGCCTGGAGGGCCTGCTCTTCTATCTGTTGCTGCTCCTCGCCATCGGCCTGGCCGGCTGGCTCAGCCAGCGCTACCAGGGCGTGTACGACTGGAGCGACCGGGCCCGAAACAGCCTCACCGGCGCCAGTCGGCAACTATTGGAGCGACTGGAAGCACCGCTGCTGATCCGCTCCTTTGCCCCGGCCAATCCGCAGCTGCGGCAACAGATCCGCGCCGTCATCGAACCCTATCAGCGACACCGCCCCGACATCACGCTGGAATTCATCGACCCGGCGCTGCAGCCCGAACTGACCCGCGAGACCGGAATCCGCCGCGCCGGTGAGCTGCAACTCAGTTACCAGGGGCGCAATGAGAACCTGGACACCCTGACCGAGCAGCAGATCAGCAACAGCATCCAGCGGCTGATCCAGCGAGGCCAGCGCTGGATCGCCGGCATCGAGGGGCATGGCGAACGCCGGCTCAACGGCAAGGCCAACCACGACCTGGGGGAGTTCAGCGCCGAACTGCAGCGCAAGGGCTATCGGATCCAGGCGCTGCAGCTGAGCGAGCAGCCGCTGATCCCGCGCAATATCGCGCTGCTGGTGCTGGCCGGCCCCCAGGTCGACCTGCTGCCGGCGGAGCGGCAGGTGATCACCGATTACCTCGGCCGCGGCGGTAACCTGTTGTGGCTGACCGATCCCGGCCCGCAACATGGACTGCCGGAGCTGTTCCCGGAGCTCGGCCTGGAGATCCTGCCGGGCACGGTGGTGGATGCCAACGCCGCCGGCCTCGGCCTGGACAATCCCGCCATCGCCCTGGTGACCCGGTTTCCCGACCACCCCGCCACGCAGCGCCTGGAGCGGGTGACGCTCTACCCCTTCGCCGCCGCCCTCAAGGCCAGTCCGGCTGACGGCTGGCAGGCCACTCCCCTGTTACAGACCCAGCCGGGCAGCTGGAACGAGACCAGCACCCTGAGCGGCGAACTGCGGCGTGATGCGGCGCTGGGCGAGGAGCCCGGCCCCCTGACCCTGGGTTACGCCTTCAGCCGTCAGTTGGAAGGAACATCACAGCGGCTGATGGTGCTGGGCGACGGCGATTTTCTCTCCAACAGCTACCTGGGCAACGGCGGCAACCTCGACCTGGGACTGAATCTGATCCGCTGGCTCAGCGGGGATGACAATCTGCTGGACATACCGGCCAGGACCGCCCCCGATACCCGACTCGAGCTGAGCCGCACCGCCGGGGCCGCGATCGGGCTCGGCTTTCTGTTTATACTACCGCTACTGCTGATTGCCACCGGCCTGTTCATCTGGTGGCGGCGCCGCAGGGCATGACGGAGAAGCCGCGTATGCGCAAACAGCCCCTGGTCAATCTGTTCCTGTTACTGCTGGTGCTGCTGTTGGGCCTGTGGGTCTGGCTCACCCCGGAACAACCAACCGGTGCGCCGAGCGAGCCGCTCACCCGGCTCGACCCGGCGGCCATCCAGCGGATCGAGATCCGCAACAACAATGGCCCCCGGTTCGTCCTGCAACGGGAGGGCCGGGAGTGGCGGATGACCGAGCCCTACCGGGTGCCCGCCAACACGCCGCGCATTGATATCCTGCTGGATCTGCTCTCCACCCCGCAGGTCGAATCCTTCCCCCTGCCGGCGGAGCGGCTAACCGAGTTCGGTCTGGACCGGCCGCTGGCCGAACTCACCTTCAACCAGACCCGTATCACCTTCGGCGGCACCCACCCCTACAACTACCGCCGCTACCTGCGTATCGATGACCGGCTCTACCTGACCAACGACATCTTCCCGCACCACGCCCTGGCCCGCGCCGAGGAGTTCATCAGCCACGCCCTGTTCGCCGAGGGCACGGAGATCCGCGAGATCAGCACCCCCGACTGGCGCCTCTACAACGACCAGGGCGACTGGCACCTGGAGCCCGCCAATCCGGCGCTGGAGCACGACCAGCTGCGGGACAAGGCGACCGCCTGGCAGCACACCTGGGTGGCCCGGGTGATCAAGGCGCCCACCACACCGGGTGATGCGACCGTGAGCGTACGCCTCGCGGACCAGGCGGAGCCGCTGCTACTGGAGGTGATCCGGCAGAAATCCCAGACCCTGCTGGTCAACCGGGCGCTGGGGCTGGCCTATGGGCTGAACAGCGACGCCCTGCTCAGGTCACCGGGGCTCAGGCCACCGGGAATAGGCGAATAAAATGCCTGAACTACCCGAGGTCGAGACCACCCGCAGCGGCATCGCCCCGCATATCCAGGGGCGGCGGATCAGCGGCGTGGCGGTGCGCCAGCCCAACCTGCGCTGGCCGGTGGCGGACAACCTGGCCGGACTGGTGACCGGCCGCACCGTGCGCTCGGTGGAGCGGCGCGCCAAGTACCTGCTGCTCAACCTCGCCAACGGCACCCTGATCCTGCATCTGGGCATGTCCGGCAGCCTGCGCATCCTGCCGCGCGACAGCGAACCGGGCAAGCATGACCACTTCGACCTGCGGTTCCGCGACTGCTGCCTGCGGCTGCGCGACCCGCGCCGTTTTGGTGCCGTGCTCTGGACCGACCGGCCGGTGGCGGAGCATCCGCTGCTTGCCCATCTGGGGCCGGAACCCCTCTCTGAGGCGTTCGATGGCGACTACCTGCACCGCCAGGCACAAAAGCGCCGGGTGGCGGTGAAGAGCCTGATCATGGACGGCCGGGTGGTAGTAGGGGTGGGGAATATCTATGCCAACGAGGCGCTGTACCGGGCCGGCATATTGCCGACCCGTGCCGCCAACCGAATCTCGGCCGCCCGCTACGCCCGGCTCAGCGGGGAGATAAAAGAGGTGCTTGCCGCGGCCATCGCCCGGGGCGGCACCACCCTGCGGGATTTCCAGCAGGAGGATGGCAAGCCCGGCTATTTCGCCCAGGAGCTGCAGGTCTACGGCCGGGCGGGGGCGCCCTGCCCGGGCTGCGGAACGCCGGTCAGGCAGCAGCGCATCGGCCAGCGTTCCAGTTTCTTCTGCGATCGCTGCCAGCGGTGAGTGGGATTTGTATTTAGCCGCGAATGAACGTGAATGAACGCGAATGACGATATTGTGAATCGTTGGAAACGTAGGATGCGGTGAGTAAAACGAACCGCATCATGGAGGATGCTTCATATCCAGGATGGTGCGGTTCGTACCTCACCGGCACCCTACAATTTGGCATCAGTAAAAAGCCTCAACGACTTGATTTGCGTTTATTCCATCCTTAGGTCCGTAAACGGTGCATTGCAACCTCGGCTCCGTAAACGGTACATCCCTGTACCACTCCTCCTGCACCACTTCTCGCGTGCATTCGCGGCTAATATTCACCCTCCGGTCAAGACCGGGGCGATGTCACTTGCCGATCGGGATACCGATACCGCCCGGCTGGCTCAACTGCTGCTGTTTGCGCACGTTCTTGGCGGCCTTGTCGCCGACAAAGGTGGTGAAATCCTCGACGTTCTCATAGCCCATCTCGATGGCGAAACGGGTGACGGCAAACACCAGGTCACGGGTCTTGGCGATCTCTTCGTGGCTGCGGCCACAACCGGAGCAGTGGGTACCCTCCTGACTGCAGAAATCTCCACCCTTGCAAGGACTGAATTGCATAAAACGCTCTCCTGATACTGTGACTGTTACCACCACGGGGCGGACGGCGTAGCGACGACGCCCGGGTCTGACCGGGCATTGAACCCGGATATGCCGGAATTATCAACCCAAAGTCATCAGGGACGTCCCGGTCACTCCACCCGGGCACTGCCCATGCCGCGCGGGTCACTGGCGCCGCTCAGGCGCCCGGTTCCGCGCTCCCGATACAAGGCCTGCATATTGCCGTAGGTGGAGTCCAGCGGCTCCAGGCGGTGCCCCAGGGCCTGCAGTTGCTGCTGTTCACCGGCACTCAGCGCCCCGGGTTCAAACTGGATCGCATCGGGCAGGTACTGGTGGTGATAGCGCGGGCGGCCGACCCACTCCCCGGGACCTTCGCCCTCGGCCATCGCCAGGACGCCGTGCAGCAGCATGCTGATGATGCGGCTGCCGCCGGGGGTGCCCAAGACCGCCACGCCCCGCCCGGTCTCGACGAAGGTGGGGGTCATGCTGGAGAGCATGCGTTTGCCCGGGGCTATGGCGTTGGCCTCGCCCCCCACCAGGCCATAGACATTGGGTGTGCCGGGGCGGGCGGAAAAGTCATCCATCTCGTCGTTCAGCAGCACGCCGGTGCCGGGGGCCACGAAGCAGGAGCCGAACGGGTAATTGATGCTGAGGGTGGCGGAGACCCGGTTGCCCTCGGCATCGATGATCGAGTAGTGGGTGGTGTCCTGCCCCTCGCCATGCTCTCCGGCCGGGGTGTGGCGGCTGGGGGTGGCGGCATCCAGCTGGATATCCCGCACCAGCCCGGCCGCGTAATCGGGGTCGATCAGCCGCACCACCGGCATGTCGACAAAATCGGGGTCACCCAGGTACTCGGCCCGGTCCCGATAGGCGCGGCGCATCACCTCCACCAGCAGGTGCTTGCGCTGCAGCGGGGAGTAGCTCTCCAGGTCGAAACGGGCCAGCTGGTTGAGCATGCTGATGAGCACGATACCGCCGGACGAGGGCGGCGCCGCGCTGGTGATCTTCATGCCGCGATATTCACCGCGCACCGGTTTCCGTTCCACCACCTGGTAGTCAGCCAGGTCCTGCGCCTTCCAGATACCGCCGGCGGCCTGCACGCCGGCCACCAGCCGCTCCGCCAGCGTCCCGCGATAGAAGCCGTCGCGTCCCTGCTCCGCCAGCCGTTCCAGGGTCTCGGCCAGGTCGGGCTGTTTGATGATGGCGCCTGGCAGGGGCACCTCCCCCGCCGCCAGGAACTGGGCGCTAGCGGCCGGCCAGCGGCGCAGCTGCTCCAGGCGCCATTCCGCCATGCGCCGGTAATGGGCATCCACCGGGAAACCCTCCCGGGCCAGGCGGATCGCCGGTGCCAGGGTTTGGGCCAGCGGCAGACGGCCGTAGCGGGCGGCCAGATGGGCCAGCGCCGCCGGTTGTCCGGGAATCCCCGCCGACAGCGGTCCGTTCACCGACAGGCCGGGGACCACCTCGCCCGAGTCATCGAGATAGAGATCGCGATGCGCCGCCAGCGGTGCCCGCTCGCGGCCATCCAGCATCACCTCGTAACCGTCACTGGCCCGGTGCAGCAGCCAGAAACCGCCGCCCCCCATGCCGGAGCTGTAGGGCTCCACCACTGCCAGCACCGCCGCCACCGTGACGGCGGCGTCGAAGGCGTTGCCGCCCCCGGACAGGATGTCGAGTCCCGCTTCGGTGGCCAGGGGATGGGCCGAGGCGATCGCCCCCTGCCCCTGGGCCGCCGGCAACCCGGGCAGCAGGAACAGGAGCAGCAGGAACAGCCAGGGAAAAGGGCGCGGACGCGTCATGGCGGACTATCCGATGCGCCGCCGGTTAGCCGGTGATCCGATTATACTTCTCCATCAACTCCTCTTTGCTCTCTACATGATCGGGATCTTTGGGGATGCAGTCCACGGGGCAAACCTCGACGCACTGGGGTTCATCATAATGGCCGACACACTCGGTGCAGAGATTAGGATCGATCACGTAGATCTCATCCCCCTGGCTGATGGCGCCATTGGGGCATTCGGGTTCGCAGACATCGCAGTTGATGCATTCATCGGTAATGATCAGAGCCATTTTGATACTCCAGCTAGAATTGGCCTCGTGGTGGAATTATATCCTGTATCCATTATGACAGGATAAAAGAGTTGGTTGTTTAACCAGACCATACGGTTATGCTGCCGCAATACTTTAAAAACCACCCTGTTAAGTATCCGGATTAAGCCTTAACCGGGTGGGCTAAAATTATCTGTAGCCGGTCACTCGTCATGACCGGAACAAAACGGATCTGTGGCATAATGCCGTCGATCCCGGCCGGGCAGATAGATAAGGGCCTGGAAAGAAATAACTGCTGTGTATTGCGCCGGATTTTTGTTTGCCTTCAAGGCACGGCAAGGCGCGCATAGTAGTTCTATGTAAGTCTTGCCGTAACGCCGAAGGCGGACGAAAAGACCAGCAAGACGTAGTAGTTATTTATTGACAGGCCCTAACTCCAGGACACCGAGCTTCATGAACGTCGAATCAACACACGCCACCCCATCCGCCCATCTGATCCTGAGCGATGCCGGCCTCGACTCCACTCTGGCGGTCACCTCGCTGGACGAGTACGGCGAGCCGCGCGAGGGTCACGTGGCGGCCGAGCGCGCCCTCACCCTGTACCTCAACAAGCGCGAGCTGGTCACCCTGATGACCCTCGGCTCCCAGCCCGAGATGCTGGTGCTCGGCTGGCTGCGCAACCAGCGGCTGGTGCAGCGGATCGAGCAGATCGCCGCCATCCAGGTGGACTGGGAGACCGAGGCCGCCGCCATCCAGACCCACGAGGAGATCCCCGATCTCGAGGCCCGCCTTGGCCGCAAGACCGTCACCACCGGTTGCGGCCAAGGCACGATGTTCGGCGACCTGATGGAGGATCTGGAGAAGATCACCCTGCCGAAAACCGAACTCCGGCAGTCGCTCGTCTATGGTTTGCTCAAGGCCCTGGACCAGCATAACCAGATCTACCGGCGCGCCGGCGCCGTGCACGGCTGCGCCCTCTGCCGGGGCACCGAGATCCTCCATTTCGTCGAGGAGGTGGGCCGCCACAACGCCGTCGACACCATCGCCGGTCACATGTGGATGAACGAGACCGCCGGCCACGACAAGATCTTCTACACCACCGGCCGGCTCACCTCGGAGATGGTGATCAAGGTGGCGCAGATGGGCATCCCCATCCTGCTCTCCCGCTCCGGTGTTACCCAGATGGGCCTGGAACTGGCCCAGCGCCTCGGCGTCACCCTGGTGGCCCGCGCCAAGGGTCAGCACTTCCTGCTCTACCACGGTCAGGAACAGTTCGTCTACGATCAACCCCCGAAGCGGACACCCGGGAGCAGAAAGGCATGAGCGAACCGAAAATCACCGCCGTGATCCTCGCCGGCGGCAAGGCCCGGCGCATGGGCGGAGAAGACAAGGGGCTGATCGACCTGGACGGCCGGCCTTTGATTGAACATGTGCTGGAGCGCATCCGCCCCCAAGTGGCCCAGGTGGTGATCAACGCCAACCGCAACCTGGAACGCTACGCCGCCTTCGGCCACCCGGTGATCAGCGACACCCTGAGCGACTTCCAGGGCCCGCTGGCCGGCTTCCTCGCCGTCATGCAACAGATCGACAGCGACTTCATCGTCACCCTCCCCTGCGACGGCCCCTGCCTGCCGGACAACCTGGTGGAACGCCTGCGCCAGGCGCAACAGGCCGCCGGCGCCGACATCGCCGTAGCCCACGATGGCCACCGCATGCAACCGGTCTACGCCCTCATCGCCACCCACCTGCAACCGAGCCTGGAGGCCTACCTGCAGGCCGGCGAGCGCAAGATCGACTGGTGGTACGCCAAACATCACACCGTCAACGTCGACTTCTCCGACGCCCCGGAGACCTTTCTCAACATCAATACCCCCGAGGACCGGGCACGGTTCCTGGCCGAGAGCGGCTGAGGCAGTCCCCATTTAGCGGACTACAATGCGTTTTTTGATAGGGGGTATAAATCATGAAAGTCAGCTACTTTGAAGATACTGACACCCTGTATATAGAGTTCCGTGACAACAACATCGCGGAATCCAAGGATCTGGATGAAAACACCATTCTTGATGTCGACGCCAAGGGAAACGTATGCGCAATAACA
>NZ_JANIOA010000041.1 GCF_025175675.1 Sedimenticola hydrogenitrophicus | reverse complement strand
GTTGCCTCTCATGGTATCGCCGCTTTCTGCCTTGCTACCCGCAACAAATACCATGAGAAATACCATTGATGATGCAGATTACATTATCAATGGAAGTAATTTTATTATTATATTTCTAATAGTTAAGAATTCACTCTACTCCCACTCGATTGTAAATGAGCCATTTTTGTCTTTTATATTCAATGGCTTATTTTCCTGCTAATTGGAAATACCATGAAAAATACCATGCTCAGAAAATCCTTAAAAATGCTCGAGATAATTGCCGATTGAGCACCACCACATGGCACCCCAGGTTACCTTCCGGGCTTTGACTTCCAGATATACCCCCCTTGCTCCTGCAGGTAATGGATCAGCGTAAACAGGCGCCGCCTGGCTAATTGGTAACAACATTGACAATTAGCCATTTTCACGCATAATAATAGGCATTTAAAGCAACCAGAAACCATCGTGACCTACATCCCCCGAAACGCGGAATCCAGGCTTCAACACTTCGCCAGCGGCTATCCAGTGGTTGTCGTCACCGGGCCACGCCAGTCCGGCAAGTCCACCCTGGTGCGGCATGCCTTTCCCGAACACCGCTATATTTCGCTTGAAGATCTGGATCAAAGAGAATTCGCGGAAACGGACCCGCGTGGTTTTTTGAACCAGTTTACCGAGGGAGCCATCCTGGATGAGGCGCAACGCTGCCCTGCCCTGTTTTCCTATATTCAGACACGCGTCGATGAAAGACAGCAACCCGGTGAATTTATCCTGACGGGATCCCAGCAGTTTGGTCTGTTATCAGGCATCACACAGAGCCTGGCAGGCAGAGCCGCACTGATGACGCTGTTACCTATGACCTACGGCGAATTACAACGCGCAGGAAAAATTGGCAAAAACGTCGACAAGATACTCTTCGATGGGGCGTACCCTCCTATCTTCGACCGCGGACTCGAACCACACCCTTGGCAAGGAAACTATGTACGCACTTACCTGGAACGCGATGTCCGACAATTGATCAAGGTACAGGACCTGGGCACCTTTCAACGCTTTTTAAAATTGTGCGCGGGCCGGACAGGACAACTGCTCAATCTCTCCTCGCTGGCCAATGACTGTGGTATTACGCATAACACAGCCAAAGCCTGGATATCCGTCTTGGAAGCCAGTTATATCGTGCATCTGTTGCCACCGCATCACCAGAATTTCAACAAGCGTCTGGTCAAAACGCCCAAACTCTATTTTCTGGATACCGGCATTGCCACCTGGCTGCTTGGTATCCAGAACAGCGAGCAGCTGACTACCCACGTTCAACGAGGCGCCCTGTTCGAAACCTGGGTCATCGGTGAATTGCTTAAGGCCCGTTATAACGCGGGCGAAACCTCGAACCTTTACTTCTGGCGTGATCGTTCTGGACATGAGGTGGACCTGCTGATTGACCATGGAACCCATCTGTCACCGCTGGAAATCAAATCCGGGCAAACTATCAACAAGGATTACTTCAAGGGGCTTGAGTTTTGGAAAAACCTGGCAGGTGATAACGCCGGAAAGGCCTGGCTGGTTTACGGCGGCGACAGCCGGCAGATACGTTCCGATGTCACTGTACTACCGTGGTATGAGATCAATTCCGAGCAGATTGTGATATGAAAATACCGGGCATCGGACGCAATGATCCTTGCCCTTGCGGCAGCGGAAAGAAATTCAAGCACTGCTGCATGGGCAAGGAGAACAGCACGGCATCCGGTCAGGGCGCGGCAGGCATGTCCGAACTCTTGCGAAAAGCGCTCGAAGGCCGGCAATTCAACTCACTGGAAGAAGCGCAGGCATTTGTCGCCCGGCATGCTCAAGAACAGAACCGGCGGCCACGGGACGAGTTTCACGGTTTATCGCCCGAGCAGATGCACCAAATACTGAATCTTCCGTTCGCATCGCCGGGACTGGTCCACTTTCCGGAGGTGCTCGATGCCAACCCGACAGCACCGATACTGACCCTGTTCGGGCTATTGACGGACGCCATCGGCGAGCAGGGCCTCAAACCGACCGCCAAGGGCAATCTGCCGCGCAACTTCTGCCGCGAGGCCGCGCTGGCCTATTGGGGTGAGCAGCGGTATCAGGAAAAAACCCGTTATGGCGGCATTAATCGGGAGGAGGATTTTGATGATCTGCATGTCACCCGCCTTGTGGCCGAACTGGCGGGGCTGATCCGTAAATACAGGGGCCGGTTCATCCTCAGTCGCGACTGCCGCCGGCTGTTGGCCAGGGACGGCATGAGCGCCATCTATCCCACACTGTTCAGGGTCTATGCCGAACAGTTCAACTGGGCATACCGGGACGGCTATCCCGAATTGCGACTCATGCAGAGCGCCTTCCTGTTCACACTTTATCTGCTTACCCGCTACGGTGACACCTGGCGGCCACAGGTATTTTATGACGACGCCTTCTTACGCGCCTTTCCCATGCTGCTGGATGAAGTGCCACCGAGCCAGGTATTTTCCCCCGATGAGTCTGTTCGCAACTGCTACACCTGGCGCTCGCTGGTGCATTTCGCGGGCTTCCTGGGATTGGCGACGGTGGAACCGGCTTCCGACGAATTCCTGTGTCGCGAGTATCGGGTGAAGGCCCTGCCGTTGCTGGGCCAGATCGTTCAATTTCAGCTCGCCAAGTAAAGCCACATGGCGAGAAAACGCAAACAAAATGACCCGCTGGCCACCTTGCTGGAGACCGCACCGAAAACCAAGCTGGTCGATCTGCTCGTCCGCGTGGCAGGCACGCGCCCCGATGTCCGCCGCGAATGCCTCGACTACCTGAACAGGCACACTGCCCTGTCTCCCAGCCGGAAGAAACAGTCCGAGGGAGAAAAACTGCTGGCCTTGTGGGACGAACTTACCCCGGACCTGGATGAGCTGGATGCCTACGGCGGCGGTGATTATGACGTCGACATCCATGTCTCAAGCCTGTTGCAGGAGATCGCACAGGCACTTTCCCGGAAAAAGACCGAAGCGGCCTACCGGCAACAACTTCTCAACAACGTCCTGCCCTATATCGAGAGTGGCAATGCCGGCCTTGACGACGATCTCTACGATGTGGCCTATGCTGCCTGTTATACCGACGACGATTGGCGGGCACTGGCGGAAGCCTTCGAGACCATGGGTGGAGACTGGAAACTCGACCATGCCCGCCGTATCTATCGCCGACTCGGTAACCGGGAAAAATATCTCGGACTACGCCAGCGCAAACTGGCCACCGGCACCGATTATCACGACCTGGCTGATTTCCACTGGAAGGCCGGTGAGAAGCAGAAGGCCATGGAGATTGCGGAAGAAGGGCTGCTCCGCGGAAAGGGCCGCATGGATGAATTGCGCCAGTTCGTTGCCAAGCGGCTCAAATCCGCCGGCAACCGCGAACGCTACCTGGCGCTACAATTCGATCAGACAATCGATCACCTGACCTGTGACAAGTACAAGGCATTTCGAAAACTGTGCACGGTCGCCGAATGGAAGCGTTACGAAGCGAAAATTCTTGCGCAGCTGGAGAACGCCTGGGACACGGAGCAACTCCGCATCCGCATGCACCGCAAAGAGCATGAGGAAGCGGTAGCCGTGCTGACCCGAAGCCGCTATCCCCTCTACGCCTGGGACAGCGCCTATGAACTGCAGACCGCCAGGCGCCTCGAAGGCAGGTATCCCGAGGCAATTCTCAAATACTATTTATCGGGCCTCGGCAACCTCAAGACTAACGCCCCGCGCAAGGAATACGCCCGCAAGGCACAGGTAATGAAGAAGGTCCACCACGTGTTGGTTGATGTACTGCACGATGCGCCGCGCTGGCGAGATTTCGCCATCAAAATCAAACGGGACAACATAAAGCGCCCGGCTTTCCAGGAAGAATTTGCCAAAGCCGTACCAGGTTGGCAGGCGTTGAAATAACAACGACACGCTTTTCGGAAATGGGGGTAGGCAACGATATAAACCGCACCCACCTGCATAATCACGCCACGCTCGTTCGAGAAGCGAAATCTGAACTCCGTTAATACCATAACAACATCAATCTGCCTCTCATGGTATCGCTGGTTTTTGCGTTACAGCGCGCTGAAAATACCATGAAAAATACCATTGATGATGCAGCTTATATTATCAATTTGATTTTTTTTATTCTTATAATTCAATATGTTACCAACCCATGTCACTCCCACTCGATTGTAAATAAGCACTTATTTTTATTTATTTACAGATACTTACAAATCGACATATTCACAATACCATGAAAAATACCATGCTCAGTAATTTCTTAAAAATTCACAGGATAAGCGTGGCTTATTCTACAGAACCTGCATTTTTCGCAACATGCCACAGCATTGGCCAACACTACCTGCCCATCAATGAAATGGCCAGATCATAGGTATCAGCAGAGTAGTAACCGCCGTGGCCAAAAAGGACATCGGCACACCAATCCTCAGGTAGTCGGTAAACCGGTAGCCGCCCGGCCCCATGACCATCAGGTTGGTTTGATACCCTAACGGCGTCAGGAAGCTTGCGCTGGCGCCAAACATAACCGCAATGATAAAGGGCATGGGGCTGACGCCCAGCTGCTCGGCGACACCGGTTGCTATAGGAAACAATAAGACTGCTGCCGCGTTATTGGTAATCACCTCGGTAAAAAGGCTGGTGACGAGATAAAACAGCAACAACGCCAGCCATGGATTCTCAATGCCACCACTGAGCAGGATATCTACGATCCAGGCGGCTGCCCCGCTCTCCTCCAGCGCGGTCCCCAAGGCAAAGGCTGCACCGATAACCACCAAAACCGGTAAATTGACGCTGACATTCATCCGCGCACGGTTGACGGTCACGCAACCGGTTACCAGCAACAGGCCAGCAGCCAACAAAGCCACCTCCAGCACAGACATGAACCCCAGGACATTGATTACCACCATCGCACTCAGAATGCCCGTTGCCAGTGGCGCCTTGGAAAAGTTTGGCGGTGTGGAATCCCGCAGCGGGCTGACCAGCATAAAATCCCTGCGATACTGATACTGCTCAACGAAAGCCTCACTGGTTTCCAGTAGCAAGGTATCGCCTACTTTCAGGGTGATATCGCCCACTTTGCCTGACAGGCGCTGTCCGCCACGACTGATACTCAAAATAGCGGCTTGATAGCGGGAGCGAAATTCCGCTTCTTTTACCGTCTTGCTCAAGCCGGGAAACTCCGCCCCCAACACCACTTCGACCAGACAGCGTTGGTGATGATTAAGTTGCAGCTTGTGGGCACCGCCATGGGCAGGAACCAGGCCGTTGATGCGTTGCAGCTCACGGGCACAGGCGGGGGCACCAATGAAAGCCAGCTGATCGCCTTCCTGCAACTGCATATCCGGGCCGACGGCCGTGTAAAGCTTTTCACCGCGGGTGATGTCCGTAAGGTAACCGTGTTGCAAATTACGCAAGCCGGCATCACGAATCGATTTGTTGCGCAAGGGGCTACCCGGGGGGATTACCATTTCCACATGGTATTCACGGGCGTGCTCCAATTGCTCAATCAGGCCTTCGCGCTCCGGCAACAACCTGCGACCAAACAGCATCAAAAACGCTGAGCCTGCGAGCAGCAACGGCACGCCGACCCAGGCCAGATCAAAGATGTGAAGACCGGGGAAACCGCGGTCCTGCATGAGGCCATCAACCACCAGGTTGGTACTGGTACCAATCAGGGTACAGGTACCGCCCAAAATGGCGGCGTAACTCAGCGGGAGCAGCAATTTTGAGGGTGACATCTTCAGGCGCTGCGCCCACTCCTGTACCGCCGGAATCATGATGGCAACGACGGTAGTGTTGTTGAGAAAGGCGCTTAAAAAGGAGGTCGGCAGAATCAAACGCATCTGACTCGCCAATAGGGTTTTAGGTTGTCCCAGCAATTTGTGAGCAATCCAAAAAATGGCGCCAGTATCCCGCAGGGCCGCAGCCACCACATACAGCACCGCCACTGTCATCATTCCCGCGTTGGAAAATCCCACCAGCGCCTGCCCGGTGTCAATAACGCCACCTATTAATACCGCCACCATCGCCGCCATCATGGCAATCTCTGCGGGCACCCGATTGCTGGCCAGAGCCACCAGCACGCCGACTACCACTGCCAGGGTGAATAACATTTCCGCCGTCATGTTTTGAGTCTCTTTTTACGTTTTTGTATTGGCAAAAGCCGCGATGTCTGATTGCGTTACCGCTGCCGGTATTTGGCGGGATCGATACGATACCGTCGGAGCTTTCCCCGCAACGTATTGGGGTTAAGCCCGAGTAGACTGGCCGCTCCTTGGGCGCCATCGACCCGACCTCGGGTTCTGGTGAGGGTGCGTTTCAGGTGGGCAGAAATTACCGTATCCAAAGGCTCAATCGCGGCGCTCTCGTTGATGGCGGTGTCCGGGAAGTTATCGTGGCTTCCCGGCCTCAGCAATTGCACGCCCAGGGCGGCATGGAGATCGAGATGATGACCGCGACCAAGAATGACCGCGCGCTCCAATACGGCGCCCAGCTCACGCACGTTGCCCGGCCAGTCGTAATCGCGTAGCCGATCAATGTCCGACTTGTGTAACGGCGGAATCGGCACACCGAGTCGCTGAGCGGCACGTTCAATACAATGCTGGGCCAGCGGCTCTATATCCTCGAGTCGTTCACGCAGCGCGGGAAGAATAATGGGGAACACGGCCAGCCGATACCACAGATCCTCGCGGAACTCGCCATTCTTCACCATGTGTGGTAGATCCCGGTGGGTGGCGGCAACGACACGAACGTCCACCTGGATTGAGTTTTCACTGCCGACCCGCTGCAACACGCCATCCTGCAATACCCGCAGCAGCCGTACCTGTGCCGCCAAGGGCAACTCACCGATTTCGTCGAGAAACAGCGTGCCGCCATCGGCGCGCTCGAACCAGCCGCGGTGGGCTGCCATCGCGCCGGTAAAACTGCCTTTCTCGTGGCCAAACAATTCCGTATCAATCAGCTCTGAGGGTAAGGCGCCGCAGTTGACCCGTATAAACGGAGCGCCATGGCGCCGGGATCGCTCATGAATGGCACGGGCAATCACCTCTTTGCCAGAGCCGGTCTCACCCAAAATCAGCACACTGGCGTCCGTCGGCGCCACTTGCCCTACTCGCTGCATGACGGTCCGCAACCCGCCGTCAACACCGATAATTGCCTCTGACGAGAGCGAGGTGCGGCCAAGCCGCGTTAGCAAGGTATCCCTGTCAGCCTCCGCCGCTGCGCGCAGCCGCTGAATTTCCCGCAACCGGTGGTCATTGTCGATCATCACGGTCAATGGCTGTATTAATGCATCCAGCAGGGCCAACTCCGCACTGGAGAACACCTCCCGACGAATCCGCAAAAACAACAGCCCGTGCCCCCCAGCACTTAGCGCAAGGGGGGCAAAGTAATCCGAGTCCTCGCCTTGTTCCTGAACCAACACCGCCAAACATTCAGGTGTCGCATCGGCGCTTTCACTGACACAAATCTCACCCGCGGCCAACCAGGCAAGCAGCGACTTTTGTAATGCGGGCGACAGGTCAATCGAGTGATGCAGCGATTCCAGTTTCGCTTGCGGTCTCCAGCGGTATATCAGATCAAGCCCGAACGGCTCCAGACCGGCATCGTAGAGGCTGACCTCAACCAACGGCAGTCGATCCTGTAGCAGATGGATAAATACCGGCAGTGTCGTTTCAAGCACTGCGTGACGACCCGCTTCGGCCCAGAGGGCGAGCAATTGATTTTCATTCATAGAGAAACAAGAAAATCTTTTTATTTGATATGCGAGCGACAGATATAACGATTTAATTCATCAAATAACAATGTTTTTTCAGTTATATAGAAATAACTATTAATACTTTACATACATATCAATTAGTTAAAAAGCCATATCGGATTTGGCATAAAGCTTGTAATAGGTTCAGTGCCATACAAACCGCAAGCAAGGGAAAATCATGAACCGCCAGACCGCCAATCCTGCCAACGAAGGCACGCATACCCTGCGCCGCATTATCGATGCCCTGGATGACCTGGAGTTTGGCGCCGTGGAAATCACCGTGCATCAAGGCCGCATCGTACAGATCGAGCGACGCGAGAAACTGCGTTTTGACAAGGAGCGCCGACCCTCTGTGGCGACCTCTGAATCCACTACCCGTGACTGACCGGATCGCCGGAAGCCGCCTTAGCCAAAACAGGACATTTTCAACAATGAAAACACTATCCAAATAAGGTCCTGGTCCTCGATCGCACTGGTAACCAGTACGACGACAAAAAACCCGGCAGCTTTGTGCTGCGGGCGCAGATCGATATTTAACCCCTATTTGAATTTTGACAAACATTAACCAGAGGAATACGACAATGATCACATCAATATCACGAAAGCTAAGTCTGCTAGCCGCTTCATCGCTTATCGCCTTCACGAGCTTCTCACAGCTGGCAAGTGCCGCAGAACTGCTCAACGTGTCCTACGATCCAACGCGTGAACTGTATAAGGAATACAACGAAGAGTTTTCCGATTATTGGAAATTCAAAACCGGCAAGGATATCAGCATCAAACAATCCCACGGCGGCGCCGGCAAGCAGGCACGGGCAGTGATCGACGGGCTGGCCGCCGACGTGGTAACCCTGGCGCTGGCTTATGATATCGACGCTATCGGGGAAAAAACCGGAAAAATACCGAAGGACTGGCAGTCGCGATTGCCCAACAACAGTGCGCCCTACACCTCAACGATCGTGCTACTGGTACGCAAGGGCAACCCGAAAAACATTCGCGATTGGGATGACCTGGTGCGCGATGGTGTGCAAGTGATTACACCCAACCCGAAAACCTCCGGTGGCGCACGCTGGAACTATCTCGCCGCCTATGCCTTCGCGAAAAACAAGTTCAGCAGCGATAAAGCCGCACAGGATTTCGTAGGCAAAATCTACCGCAATGTGCCGGTGCTGGATACCGGTGCGCGGGGATCTACCAATACCTTCGTGCAACGCGGTATCGGCGATGTCTTGCTGGCGTGGGAAAATGAGGCGTTCCTCGCGGTAAATGAACTCGGTCCTGACAAGTTCGAAATCGTGGTGCCTTCTGTTTCCATCAAAGCGGAACCGCCGGTAACCGTGGTGGATGGCAATGCCAAAAAGCATGGTAACGAAGCGGTGGCCAAGGCCTACCTGGAGTTTTTGTATACACCCTATGCACAAAGGCTTGTAGCAAAGCACTACTACCGCCCGTTTCTGCCGGAGTTTGCCGTCGCCAAAGACCTGGCCCGTTTTCCGAAGCTGGACCTGATTACTGTGGATGAGCA
The DNA here is from genome assembly GCF_025175675.1 of Sedimenticola hydrogenitrophicus. Classification (GTDB taxonomy): domain Bacteria; phylum Pseudomonadota; class Gammaproteobacteria; order Chromatiales; family Chromatiaceae; genus Sedimenticola; species Sedimenticola hydrogenitrophicus. The sequence continues at coordinate 30,641 of NZ_JANIOA010000041.1, read as the reverse complement.
ATTTGGCGGCTGGCAAAAAGCGCAGAAAACCCATTTTCTTGACGGCGGCGTGTTCGATCAGATCTACACCCCGCGCTGATACACCTCATGAAACCATCAGTCGGACAATGGTCCGGCTGACACCAGAGGATAACACTATGACTATTTCAGCCATCAACGCACGCAATCAGTTCCAGGGCAACGTCAAGCGCATCAAACGCGGCGATGTAGTCTCGGAAGTAGAGGTAGATATCGGCAACGGCATCATTACCTCTATTGTTTCCACCAGCTCGGTGGATGATCTGGGGCTCAAACCCGGCAGCCAGGTAATCGCTCTGTTCAAATCCACCGAAGTGGCGCTGGCCAGTTTCGCTCCGGCTTGACAGCAACAATGACCTATCGAAGCAAAAAGGATGATAACGACATGTGCACCAATGTATTGATCGTACCAGGGTACCACGGCAGCGGCGACGCCCATTGGCAGAGCTGGCTGGAAACACGATTACCACAAGCCCGTCGCGTCACCGGTATCGACTGGGAAGTACCCGCTCTGCACCGTTGGGCGGAGGCCGTGATCAATGAACTGGATAACCACTCCTATCCCAGCATCATTGTGGCGCACAGCTTCGGCTGCCTTGCCAGTGCACTGGCCATCGCCCACCGCCCGCGTCGCGTGGCCGGTGTAATTCTGGTGGCCCCTGCCGACCCGCAGCGCTTCGCCCTGTCGGGGCCGCGCAATCCTGCGCAGCCCCGCGAGCTCAGTATTGCCTGGTCTCTGCCGGAAAATGCGCTCAATACCCCCGGATTGGTCGTGGGTAGTCACAATGATCCCTGGATGAAGCTGCAGCACGCCCACGCCTGGGCGAAACGCTGGCGACTGCCCTTTCACGATGCCGGTCCAATGGGCCATATCAATGTCGATGCGGGTTTCGGCCCCTGGCCCTGGATTGAGCAGATCACAGAAGCTCTGTGCGAGAAGGTCGCATTGAGCCATGGAGCAACTCAACACTGGGGGCACGGTCACGAAGTGGCTCGTCACTCCACAGCACCGATGCGGTTGCTCTATGCCTGAACGCAGCAATAAACCCTATTCGACACATTGCTTCATCGGAGGCTACCTACTCTCATGACATTCACATCTCGATCCGCGCTACCTGGCTTCCACCTGGCGCTCGGATATACCCTGGTTTATCTCAGTCTGATCGTGCTGATTCCGTTGGCGGGCGTATTTTTTAAAGCCGCCGAACTGGGTTTGGCGGAAATTTGGGCCATCCTTCGCTCCGAACGGGTCCTTAGCGCGCTGACACTCTCCTTTGGCACGGCGCTGATTGCCGCAGCTCTGAATGCGATTTTCGGCACCCTGGTCGCCTGGGTATTTGTGCGCTACGACTTTCCCGGCAAGCGTCTGTTCGACACCATGATCGACCTGCCCTTTGCCTTGCCTACCGCGGTAGCCGGTATTGCGCTGACCGCACTCTACGCCGGCAACGGCTGGGTCGGCCAATGGCTGGAGCCACTGGGTATCAAAATCGCGTTTACTCCGGTCGGTATCATTATTGCACTGCTCTTTATCGGCTTGCCGTTTGTCGTGCGCACCGTTGAACCGGTGTTACGGGACATGGAAAAAGAGCTGGAAGAAGCCGCTGCCTCGTTGGGCGCCAGCCGCTGGCAGACCATCCGTTTGGTGTTACTGCCCAGCCTACTGCCCTCCCTGCTCACCGGCTTTGCCCTCGCCTTTGCCCGCGGCGTTGGCGAATACGGCTCTGTGATTTTTATCGCGGGCAACCTGCCCTATGTCTCGGAGATCGCGCCCCTGCTGATCGTGATACGGCTGGAAGAATTCGACTACGCCGGCGCCACCGTCGTCGCCGCAGCCATGCTGGTCATCGCCTTTGTGATGCTGTTTGTCATCAATAGCCTGCAGGCCTGGAGTAATCGCCACAAAGTCCGCAATCAGTCGCTGGCGTTGCCGGTGCAAGGAGCTAAACAATGAGCACGACCTTATCCGTCAAAGCCAACCACAGTGCCGTGACCGAATCTGCTGGCATGCGCCAACTGCTGATCGCTGGTGCCCTGCTGTTTTTGCTGTTGTTTCTGTTGCTGCCGCTGATTTCTGTCTTTTTTGAAGCGCTGCGCAATGGCATCGGCACCTATGCCGAGGCACTCACCGAGCCTGACGCCCTCGCCGCCATCAAACTCACGCTGATAGCAGCGGGTATTTCGGTGCCGCTCAATCTGGTGTTCGGCGTTGCCGCCGCCTGGGCGGTGGCCAAGTTTGAGTTTCGCGGCAAAACGCTGCTGATTACCCTGATCGACTTGCCGTTTTCGGTATCCCCGGTGGTAGCGGGTCTGATCTATATACTAATGTTTGGCGAAAGTGGCTGGGCCGCGGGGCTGATCGCCGACACCAATATTCAGATCATTTTTGCGTTACCGGGCATCGTATTGGCGACAATTTTTGTGACCTTTCCGTTTGTGGCCAGGGAGTTGATCCCTCTCATGCAGGAACAGGGCACCGATGACGAACAGGCCGCACTCAGCCTGGGTGCCAATGGCTGGCAAACCTTCTGGCATGTGACCCTGCCCAATGTGCGCTGGGGCCTGCTGTATGGAGTATTGCTGTGTAATGCACGGGCGATGGGTGAGTTTGGTGCGGTATCGGTAGTCTCCGGGCACATCCGCGGCGAGACCAACACCATGCCCCTGCATGTGGAGATTCTCTATAACGAATACAACTTCGCCGCCGCCTTCGCCATGGCCTCGGTACTCGCATCGCTGGCCTTGCTGACCCTGGGCCTGAAATCACTGCTGGAAACACGCCACGGCGAAGCCTTGTCGCAGAGCCACAAACACTGACCAACAGATACTGATTGATTTTTGAGGACACTATAATGGATATCACACTGAACACTATCGACAAGCAGTTCGGTCAGTTCAAGGCGCTGGACAACATTGATCTGCATATCGAATCCGGTGAATTGATCGCCCTGCTGGGGCCATCGGGTTCAGGCAAAACCACACTGCTGCGAATTATCGCCGGCCTGGAATTTGCCGATGGCGGCGCGGTGTACTTTGGTGGTGAGGACGTCGTCGCGATCCCACTGCGCAAACGTCAGATCGGGTTTGTGTTTCAGCACTATGCCTTATTCAAGCACATGACCGTGCGGGACAATGTCAGCTTCGGCCTCCGGGTTCGCAAGGGCGAGACACGCCCCGACAAAGCAGTCATCCGTCGCCGTGCTGACGAATTGCTGGACCTGGTACAACTGTCGGGACTGGGCGACCGCTACCCCCACCAGCTCTCCGGCGGCCAGCGCCAACGCGTGGCACTGGCCCGAGCATTGGCCATCGAGCCCAAAGTCCTGTTGCTGGACGAACCCTTCGGCGCTCTCGACGCCAAAGTCCGCAAGGAATTGCGGCAGTGGTTGCGTGAGCTGCACCAGAAGACGGGGGTCACCACCCTGTTCGTCACCCACGATCAGGAGGAAGCGTTGGAGCTGGCGGATAGAGTGGTCATCATGAGCGGTGGAAAAATTGCCCAGGTTGGCAGTGTCGATGAAGTCTATGAACGACCTGCATCGCCGCTGGTATTCGATTTTCTCGGTAGTACCAATCGCATTCCCGCAAAGTTGCAGGATGACCACCTCATCGTTGGCGGCCAACAGATCGCCCGTTACAACGGCAATCAAACCGGTAACGTTACCCTCTACGTGAGACCGGGTGATCTGCGTGTAGCCGGCGTCAGCGATCCCGGACTGGATGTCACCGTTCTGAACGTACAACGAACAGGACCGATAGTCAGAGTAACTGTGGAAATCCCGCCTACAGGCCAACGCCTTTCCGTTGAAGTGCCCCACTTGCATCACGACGTGAAACAGTTCGTTCCCCAGCAGACGGTGCGTCTGCGATTGATGCAATTCAGCGTCTTCGCCGCCGAGCCCGATTTGATCAACGAGGGGGTTTTAACGCCACATCTCATAGGCCGGGAACGGTCAAGACTGGCGCAATAGTTGGCGAAAGGTAACCGCAGAGAAGTACGTAATGACTGGCCTTTTACGTACTTCTCTGAAAACGAATGCTGGAAGGCTTCAGGGTTTCACTTGGTGATCGTCTTAATCACGCTTTATCCAGCACGTAACCCACGATTTAACCTGACCAATTCCGCCTGGATACCTTGGCTGGCTTAACTATGCAAAGGTCGCGTAGAGAAGATAATTCTTATTGATAATGTAATCTAGACAATCAATGAAACAAAAAATATTCTATTAAAAACAATATGTTGCAGAAAACCTACTCCCACTCGATTGTAAATAAGCCATTTTTATCTTTTATTATCAATGGCTTATTTTCCTGCCAAACGGTAATACCATGAAAAATACCATGCTCAGAAAATCCTTTAAAATGCTCGAAAAAATTGCCTATTGATTACCAGCACTCCCCCTCCCTTCCCCGATTCGGATAGTTCGCACACACCTCTCAGCTTCCTTGTTGACCGCCTCATTATTCCGTAATTTTCGTTGATATATTCCGTAATTTTCGTTGATATATTCCGTAATTTAAGATATTGTTCCGCTATGAATACACCATCCCTGTATCCACGTTGGATTGAACCACGAATTGATGAGGCCTTACAGGATACACCCGTGGTTTTGCTTGCCGGGCCACGCCAGGCTGGCAAAACGACCCTGGTACGCCAAATCGCCGAACGGGGACTGCACTACCTGACCCTGGATGATGAACTGACACTGTTGTCAGCGCGTGAAGACCCGGTCGGCATGATTCGCAATCTGGATCGCGCCGTCATCGATGAAATCCAACGAGCGCCCGAGTTGCTTCTGGCTATCAAGAAAAGCGTCGATGAGGATCGTCGACCCGGGCGCTTTCTGCTGACTGGCTCAGCCAATCTGATGGCGCTACCCACGGTTGCAGATTCACTGGCCGGGCGTATGGAAACTCTGATGCTTTTACCCCTGTCGCAGAGTGAAATCGAGAACAGACCGGCAAACTGGATAGATCGCGTTTTTGCCGGAGAAATCCTGACATCGAATCCCCCTGTACTCGGCAGCAATCTGGTCGAGCGCGTTCTACGCGGCGGCTACCCGGAAGCGGTTGCAAGACCAACGGAAAAACGACGTACTGCCTGGGCTCGGCAGTACATAAACGCCATTCTTCAACGCGACGTCCGCGATGTCGCCGAAATCGATAAACTGGATCAATTGCCACGTTTTCTGCGCGCACTGGCGCAGACCGCTGGCCAGATGTGCAACTACTCCGAGTTAGGCGGCCAGGTCGGTCTTGATGGCAAGACGGTCTCTCGCTACATCAGTGTCTTTGAACAAATGTACCTTCTCAAACGAATCGATGTATGGGCACGTAATCGCTTGAAACGCGTGGTCAAGACCCCCAAGCTTCAGTTCATCGACTCCGGTTTGTTGAGCGTACTCACCAACATCGGCCACAAAGATGTTGATTTGGACAAAACAGGCTACGGGCACATTCTGGAAAGCTTTGTGTTCAGTGAATTACTCAAACACACGGCAACCTCTGATGATGATTATCGGCTACTGTACTACCGGGATGCGGACAAGTACGAGGTTGATGTGGTGATTGAGAATAGCGCAGGACAACTGTTAGGCATCGAAGTAAAAGCATCTGCCACCGTTAAAGAACGAGATCTGCGTGGATTGAAAAAACTCGCCAGCCTGGCCGGCGATCAGTTCACAGCAGGCGTGCTGCTGTACGATGGTGATGAAACAATGCCTCTGGGTAGCAACCAGTGGGCTGCTCCCCTGTCCACACTCTGGGGCTCCTAAAAGCCGTCATCAATAGCCTACTTGGCCGAGCGCCAAAAAATACCATGACAGTACACATCTGCCTCTCATGGTATCGCTGGTTTTTGCGTTACAGCGCACTGAAAATACCATAAAAAATACCATTGATGATGCCGTTTATATTATCAATTTGATTGTTTTTATTCTTATAATTCAATATGTTACTAATCCATGTCACTCCCACTCGATGGTCGCCGGCGGCTTGCTGGAGATGTCGTAGGCCACCCGCGAGATACCGGTGACTTCGTTGATGATGCGCCGCGACACCAGCTCCAGGAACTCGAACGGCAGGTGAGCGAAGCGGGCGGTCATGAAGTCCACCGTCTCCACGGCGCGCAGCGACACCACGTACTCGTAACGACGCGCGTCTCCCACCACGCCCACCGATTTCACCGGCAGGAACACGGCAAACGCCTGGCTCACCTGGTCGTAGAGGTCGTGATTACGCAGCTCCTGGATAAAGATGTGATCCGCCTGGCGCAGCAGATTGGCGTAGGACTTTTTCACCTCGCCGAGGATACGCACCCCCAGGCCGGGACCGGGGAAGGGGTGGCGGTAGACCATCTCCGAGGGCAGCCCCAGCTCGACGCCGATCTTGCGCACCTCGTCCTTGAACAGCTCGCGTAGCGGCTCCACCAGCTGCAGCTTCATGTAGTCGGGCAGGCCGCCCACGTTGTGGTGCGACTTGATGACGTGGGCCTTGCCCGACTTGGCACCGGCTGATTCGATCACGTCGGGATAGATGGTCCCCTGGGCCAGGTACTCGACCCCTTGGATCCTGGTCGCCTCCTCTTCGAAGATGTCGATGAACAGGTTGCCGATGATCTTGCGCTTCTTCTCCGGATCGCTCTCGCCGGCCAGGGCGTTAAGGAAACGCTCCTCGGCATCGACCCGGATCACCTTTACGCCCATGTGCTGGGCGAAGGTGGCCATCACCTGATCCCCCTCGTGCAACCGCAGCAGGCCGTTATCGACGAAGATGCAGGTGAGCCGGTCACCGATCGCCTTGTGCAGCATGGCCGCCACCACCGAGGAGTCGACCCCGCCGGAGAGCCCCAGCAGCACCTTGCCCTCCGTTCCCACTTGTGCACGGACCTGGTCGATGCTGTCCTGGATAATGCTGGCCGGGTTCCACAACGCCTCGCAGCCGCAGATCTCGAACAGGAAACGTTCGAGGATACGCCCACCCTGACGGGTGTGGGTCACCTCCGGGTGAAACTGGATGCCGTAGAAACCGCGCGCCTCGTCGGCCATGCCGGCCAGCGGTGCGTTGTCGGTTTCGGCGATCACCGTGAAGCCTTCCGGCAGCGCCTCGACCCGGTCACCGTGACTCATCCAGACGTCCAGCAGGCCATAGCCTTCGGTTGTCGTATGATCCTCGATATCCCGTAGCAGCTTTGAATGCCCCCGGGCGCGCACCTGGGCATAGCCATACTCATGGGCCTCGGAGCCAGCCACCTTGCCCCCCAGTTGCGCCGCCATGGTCTGCATGCCGTAACAGATACCCAGCACCGGCACCCCCAGTTCGAATACCAGGGCGGGGGCACGCGGGGTATCCTCGGCCGTCACCGACTCCGGCCCACCGGAGAGGATGATCCCGCTGGGATGCTGTTCCCGGATGGTCGTTTCGCAGTTGTCATAAGGCCAGATTTCGCAATAGACACCGGCCTCGCGCACCCGCCGGGCGATCAGCTGAGTGTACTGGGATCCGAAATCGAGGATGAGGATGCGGTGAGCGTGGATATCCTGATTCGTCATAATCTATGTTCCAATTTCCAATCTTGCTGAAACGAAAGAACCGCAGAGAGGTGGTGAATCCTCACCACCGGTCTGCGGCTTCCCATGGATCTTGTGCGACAATCAACCCTGTCGGTAATTCGGCGCTTCCTTGGTGATGGCCACGTCATGCACATGGGACTCGCGCATGCCGGCATTGGTCACCCGGACAAATTCCGGTTTGGTGCGCATATCGTCGATCGTGGCGCATCCGGTATAGCCCATGCTGGCGCGGATGCCACCGGTCAGCTGGGTGATCACGTTGATCAGCGGCCCCTTGTAGGGGACCCGTCCCTCGATACCCTCGGGCACCAGCTTGTCCGCCTCCTTGGTATCTTCCTGGAAATAGCGGTCGCTGGAGCCGTGGCGCGCCTGCATCGCCCCGAGACTGCCCATGCCGCGATAGGCCTTGTAGGAGCGCCCCTGATAGATCTCCACCTCGCCCGGCGCCTCTTCGGTGCCGGCCAGCAGGCCACCCACCATGACGGTATAGGCACCCGCCGCCAATACCTTGGCGATATCGCCCGAGTAGCGCAGCCCGCCATCGGCGATCACCGGGATACCGGTGCCCTCCAGCGCCTCGGCCACGTTGGCCACGGCGGTGATCTGAGGAACCCCGACCCCGGCCACGATCCGGGTGGTACAGATGGAACCGGGACCAATACCCACCTTGACCGCGTCGGCACCGGCTTCCGCCAGCGCCCGCGCGGCCGCCCCGGTGGCAATATTGCCGCCGATCACCTGGACCTGTGGATAGTGCTGCTTGACCCAGGCGACCCTGTTGAGCACCCCCTGGGAGTGGCCATGGGCGGTATCCACCACGATCACGTCAACCCCGGCCCGGACCAGTGCATCGACCCGCTCCTCGGTACCCTCGCCGACCCCGACCGCGGCGCCGACACGCAGCCGCTCCTGGTCATCACGGCAGGCAAAGGGATAATCCTTGGCCTTCTGGATATCCTTCACAGTGATCATGCCCCGCAGCTGGAAGGCATCATTGACCACCAGAATCTTCTCAATGCGGTTGGCCCGCAGTTTGGCCATCACCGCTTCCCGATCGGCGCCCTCATGCACGGTGATCAGACGCTCCTTCGGGGTCATGATGGCGGAAACCGGCTCGTTCATACGGGTCTCGAAACGCACGTCGCGATTGGTGATGATGCCCACCAGGTCCTCGCCCTCCACAACCGGGACGCCGGAGATCTTGTTCGCCTGGGTGATCTTGACCAGTTCGCCCAGCGGCATGTCGGGCCCCACGGTGATCGGGTCGGTTATGACGCCACTCTCGTAGCGCTTGACCGTGCGGACCTCGGCCGCCTGCTGCTCGGCGGTCATGTTTTTATGCATAATGCCGATCCCCCCTTCCAGCGCCATGGCGATGGCCAGGCGGGCTTCGGTCACCGTGTCCATGGCCGCGGAAACCAGCGGAATATTGAGCCGGATCCCACGGGTGAACTGGGTGGCCAGATCCACATCCTTGGGCAGCACAGCGGAGTGGGCCGGCAGGAGCAGGACATCATCAAAGGTAAGGGCTTCCTGAACGAGGCGCATAATAGGTTCCCAAATGAAAGGTTTTTCAGTAAACCGAGTATTATAAAATCTCAACGAACCAAGGTAAACTCAAATTAGCATTTATTTACCAGAATACCCATCTAACGTAGCGCTACCCAGGAAAAAATATTAGCCGCAAATGAACGCGAATAAGGTAATTCCAACAACGCCGGGGTAGGATGCGGTTCATTCTTCTACCACTCCCCACCCTGCGAAACTGGCGCAAACTGAAAATCAATGAGTTAGGTTCAAGTTCTTGATCATGACAGGGGTCGGAGTCAAATTTGATCAAGGAAACGGGGCATTTCATACGACAATGTCCATCAAATTTGACTCCGACCCCTATAGGAATCCCTTAAGTAGGTTCCATTCGGGTAACAGGCATTTTTATACCTATGCATGATTCAGAAGCAAGTTTCCAGCGGGACATCTACAGCGTATCCCGCCTCAACAGCGAGGTCCGGGCGGTATTGGAGGGCAGTTTTCCGTTGCTCTGGGTGGAGGGGGAGATATCCAACCTGGCCCGCCCCGCCTCCGGACATATCTACTTTACCCTCAAGGACCCCCATGCCCAGGTGCGCTGCGCCATGTTCCGGATGAAGCGGCAGTTATTGCGCTTCCAGCCGGAAAACGGCCTCAAGGTGCTGATCAGGGGCCGGGTCGGGCTCTACGAGGGACGCGGCGAATTCCAACTGGTGGCGGAGCACATGGAGCCGGCCGGTGAGGGCGATCTGCAGCAGGCCTTCGAGGCGCTGAAATTCAAGCTGCAGCAAGAGGGTCTGTTCGACAGCGCGCATAAGCAGGCCCTGCCCCTGCTGCCGAAACGGATCGGCGTCGTCACCTCGCCCAGCGGCGCCGCCATTCGCGATGTGCTGAGCGTGCTACGGCGACGCCTGCCCGCCGTGCCGGTGCTGATCTATCCGGTCGCGGTGCAGGGCGAGGAAGCGCCGCGCTCGATCATCAACGCCCTGCGACTGGCGGAGCAGCGGCAGGATTGCGACCTGTTGATACTGACCCGGGGCGGCGGCTCGCTGGAAGACCTGATGGCCTTCAACGATGAGGGGGTCGCCCGCTGCATCCACGCCCTTACCCTCCCGGTGATCTCGGCGGTCGGACACGAGGTGGACTTCACCATTGCCGATTTCGTGGCCGACCGGCGCGCGCCCACACCCTCGGTGGCGGCGGAGCTGGCGACACCGGACCGGCTGGAGGTCCTGGACCGACTCAACTCCCTGCAGCGCCGGATCGGCCTGGGGACCCGGCGCCACCTGGCCAGCAGCAACCAGTCCCTGCAGGCGGTTGCTAAACGGCTTGAACGGATACACCCGGGTATCCGCCTGCAACAACGCCAGCAGTACCTGGATGAGCTGGGGCCACACCTGCTCCGCTGCATCCGTCGCCGGCTGACACAAGACACCGGCAGGCTCGGTCTGCTGGCGAGCCGACTGCGCGCGGTCACGCCCGGACACCGGCTCAACCGGCAGCAGGAACTGCTGCGCGGACTCAGGCATCGACTCGACCTGGCCTTGGGCGCCAGCCTGCGCGCCAAGCAGCACCGCCTCGGTTCGGCCAGCGGCACCCTCAACGCCCTGAGCCCCTTGGCTACCTTGCAGCGCGGTTACTCCATCACCCGGCTGCTGCCGGAGAGAACGCTGCTGCAGGATGTCGGCCAGGTACAGTGCGGCGACCGGCTGGAGACCCGGCTGGCCAACGGCTCCATCACCTCCACCGTGGACAAGGCGGTGGAAAATTAAACTAGTTGCCATTGAAACCAGCCAGGCGGGGTGGGCACCCTTTTTTATGACCGCACGAAGCGCTCAACACCACCCCGGATCCTGCCCGTCCAGGACTGTGCGCCGGTTAGGAGTGAACCACGGATGGACACGGATAAACACGGATTTTGGTTAAGAAAGCATCGCTACGGGCGGACTGTCGTATACCGGGGATTATCAACGCGCAGTGTCACGCGTCTCGTGACATCCGGGTCAATCCGTGTGTATACGTGGTTCGGGACCGGTGTGACTGTGCTACCTTGAGCTTCCCTGGAGCAGACTCCATCCAGGCTACACACCACATCCCCGCAGGCGAAATTGGCGCGCCCATCAACTGCGAGCGATGCCGTTCGTTTCACTCTCCGCTGCCGGCAACACGCCCTATTCCCTACGGAAAAAGCTTATTTGTTTCATGTGTAACTATTGCGTTAGCAATCAAAACCGGATAAGAATGTCACATGATCTCGCCAAAGTCCCTGTTCGCCACCGCCATCATCGCCTCACTGGTGGCGGTCGGCCCGCTCTCCACCGACATGTATCTGCCGGCCTTTCCGCTGCTGATGCAGAGCTTCAACGCCGATATCAACCAGGTTCAGCAGACCCTGAGCATCTTTCTGGTCGGCTTCGCCCTGGCTCAGTTGATCTACGGCCCCCTGTCCGACCGCTTCGGCAGAAAGCCCGTACTGATGGTGGGCCTGCTGCTGTTTCTGCTGAGCAGCCTGGCCATCGTGTTCGCCGAATCGATCGCCTCCCTCTCCGCCCTGCGCCTGCTCCAGGCCATCGGCGGCAGCGCCGGCCCGGTGCTGGGGCGTGCCATGGTGCGGGATATCCATGGCCCCCGGGAGTCCGCCCGCCTGCTCTCCTATATCGGCACCGCCATGGCCGTGGCCCCGGCCGCCGCCCCCATCCTGGGCGGCTACATGACTATCTGGTTCGGTTGGCAGTCGATCTTCCTGTTCCTTGCCGCATACGGCGTCATCGGGGTCTTGCTGCTGGGGATTCGCATCCCGGAGACCGCTCCGCCGGGCAGTCATCACGTCATGACGGTCGGCAATCTGTTGAAAAACTACGGGATTCTGCTGAAACATCCGACCTGGCGCTGGTACACCCTGACCTGCAGCTTCGTGTTTGCCGGGCTATTCTCGTTCCTTTCCGGTTCCTCCTTCGTCATTATCGACTTTCTCGGCTTCAAGGAGGAGCAGTTCGGACTCTTCTTCGCCCTGGTGGTGGGCGGCTTCATGATCGGCACGCTGATCGGGGGGCGGCTGGTGCGCAGCGTCGGTATCAACCGGTTGCTGGGCTACGGCTCGATCATCGCCGCCACGGGGGGCGTCAGCATGCTGCTCTTTGCCCTGGCCGAGGTACACCACGTGGCGGCGATTGTCCTACCGCAGATGTTCTATATGATCGGCGTCGGTATCGTCATGCCGCAGGCGATGGCGGGGGCGCTGGCCCCGTTTCCGCACATGGCCGGCACCTCCTCCGCATTACTCGGCTTCATCCAGATGTCGGTGGCCGCCGGTATCGGCGTGCTGGTGGGGCATTATCACGACGGCTCACCGCTCTCCATGGCACTCTCCATCGCCCTGATGGGGATCTTCACCCTGGTCAGTTTTCTGCGCCTCAGTCGCCTTGATCACACCGAGGAGGATGATGATGACGAAGATGGCGGGGTGGAGCCGTCCGGCATTCTGTAGTGGTGAACGCCCACTGGTCGAAATCACGGTGAATTTCGTAGTGCGGTAGGTTGGGGTGAGGAACGAACCCCAACATCATGGCGCACACACATGAAACCCCGTTGGGGTTCGCAGACTCACCCCAACCTACAAGCCATTACCCCGTATCGAATCATCTGCGTGGGCACAAAAAACGTGCCCACCCTACGAATGAACGGGATATTTTGGTCGCCGAATGGCGCCTACTTGCGCTTGCTGAAGGACTTGAGGCGTTGGCGCTTCTGTGCCTGGCGCGGGGTCAGTTTGTTCTTGCGGTCCTTGAACGGATTCTCCCCGGACTTGAATTCAATGCGGATCGGGGTGCCGGTCAGTTTCAGGACCTCGCGGAAGCGGTTGATCAGATAGCGTTTATAGGTGGTCGGTACCGCATCGGTCTGGTTGCCGTGGATCACGATGATGGGTGGATTCTGTCCACCCTGGTGGGCATAACGGAGCTTGATCCGCCGGCCATGCACCATCGGCGGCTGGTGCTCCTGGACGGTCCATTCGAGGATACGGGTCAGCTCCGGGGTGGCCAGATTGCGGGTGGCGTTGGCGTAGGCCGAATCCAGCGCCTGATAGAGCTTGCCGACACCGGAGCCATGCAGTGCCGAGATAAACCGCTTGGCGGCGAAATCGAGAAATGGCAGTTTCCTGTCGATCTCCTCCTTTATCCGATCACGCTGCTCCGATTGCAGACCGTCCCATTTGTTGATCACCACCACCAGCGCGCGCCCGCTCTCCAGGATATGGCCCGCCAGGGTCGCGTCCTGTTCGCCGACGCCTTGCTGGGCGTCCAGCACCAACATTACCACATTGGCTTGCTCGATCGCCTGCAGCGTCTTGATAACACTGAACTTCTCCACCATCTCACTGACCCGGGCGCGGCGCCTGACCCCTGCCGTATCGATCAGCGTGTAGGGCTTGTCATCGTGCGTGTAGGTGATGAAGACACTGTCCCGAGTGGTGCCGGGTTGATCAAAAGCGACCACGCGCTCCTCGCCCAGCATCCGGTTGACCAGGGTGGACTTACCCACATTTGGACGGCCGACCACGGCGATAAGCGTGCCCTTGTCCTTCTCCTGGGCAATACCGTCAGGCTCGGGGAAGGCCTCGAGTACATCATTGATCAGGGACCGCACGCCGCGGCCATGGGCCGCGGAGATCGGTAGCGGCTCGCCCAGTCCCAGGGAAAAGAAGTCGGCGCCGGCCATGTCGCCATCCAGGCTTTCACTCTTGTTCACCACCGCACTGACCGGTTTTCCGGTACGACGGAGCTGCCCCGCGATGGCGCTGTCGGCGGGGGTACAGCCGGTGCGGCCATCCAGCAGAAAAAAGATATGATCGGCTTCGGCAATGGCCGCCTGCACCTGCTGCTCCATCAGCAAATCGACGCCCGTCGCTTCGCCGCTCAAGCCCCCGGTATCCACCACCACATAGGGGCGGTCACCCAGCTTGCCGACACCGTACTGGCGATCGCGGGTCAAACCGGGCTGATCCGCCACCAGGGCGTCACGACTCCGGGTCAGTCGATTGAACAGGGTGGACTTGCCCACATTGGGGCGTCCCACCAGGACGATTACGGGCAGCATGTTTGGCACATTTACGCTCAAAATTCAGAGTCAGGGAGTTCAGAGACCGGGGATCAGAGGCCGGAGGTTGTGATGGCGGCTATCTCACCGCCATCCGCATAGATATAGACCGTACCATCGATCACGATGGGCGGGGTGGAGATCGCCGACTTGGCGACGCGTACACGTCCATCCAGGCGACCATCCTCGCGTGACAGAAAGTGCAGGTAGCCCTCGAAGTCACCCACCAGGATACGTTCACCCAACACCACCGGCGCGGTCAGCTTGCGGTATTGGAGTTTCTGGTTCTTCCACAGGGCGGAACCGTTGCCCGGGTCCACCGACAGGACGTGATCGGTATCATCGGAGACATAGATCTGCCCGTAATCCGCCCCCATGCCGGCGTAGGAGGAGAGCTTGCGACGCCACAGCACGATACCGGTTTCCAGCGACACCGCCGCCATCTCGCCCTGGTAGGTGACGGCGTAGACCACATCGCCGATGACCAGCGGATCACCATCGATATCCACCATGCGCTCCAGCTCGGAGCGGCCGCTCGGCGCCGAGACGGTGAGCTCCCAGAGCAGCTCACCATCGCGCAGATTGAACATCGCCAGCTTGCCGCTGGCAAAACCGGCGATAACCCGATCACCGGTAATCACCGGGGAGCTGTTGCCGTGCAGGGTCAACACCGGAATGGAGCGGTCATAGATCCACTGCTGGGCACCGGTCGCCGTATCCAGACCGAACAGTTTGCCATCAATGGTATGCACCACCACCACACCTCGCGCGGCCTTGGGCACGGAGAGCACTTCGCTGCTCACCCGAGTCCGCCATTTTTCGCCACCCCCGGCCTGATCCAGCGCGATCACCTCGCCGTTACTGGTGCCGAACAACACCAGCCCCTCGCCCGCGCCCGGCCCACCGGAGATCTCCAGTCCGGTATCCACCGACCAGAGGGCACGCCCGGTGGCGGCATCCAGCGCCCGCACCTCGCCCTTCCGGCTGGCGGCATAGATCCGGTCATCCTCGATAAAAGGCACCAGTTTGACCCGTTGCTTATCCGCGCCGCCACCGATGGAGGTGGACCAGAGCACCCGGGAAGGAACCGTTTCGTCCAGCTCGACCAGCTCAGCCGGCGGTTCCGAGTTGTCATCCTCGGCAAACCAGTCCATCGGGTTGATGGAACCGCAGCCGCTCAGCAGCAGGACCAGCAGGGATATCAGCAAGTAGCGCATCATTGGGCGATCCTCGGGACTATTCGGCCGCGGTCAGATTGTCAAACTTCATCTGTACCAGGGCACTGTTACTGACCTGGGACTCCAGCGCTTCCTTGTAGGCCTGCCGGGCAGCCCCCCGGTCACCCTCTTGCAAAGCGATATCGCCCCTCAATTCGGCAATATCCCCTTTGAAATTGTCCACCGGCGCCTGGGCGATAAGGCCGGACGCCTCCTCGACCGCGCCCTGATCCAGCAACAGGCGCGCCAGTCGCAGGCGGGCGATCTGTCGCAGTGACTGATCGTCGGCATTGGCCACCACCCATTGCAGCCGCTCCTTCGCGCCGTCGATATCGCCCTGCTGGAATTTGACCTTGGCCAGATTCAAGGAGGCAAACACCGCATAGGCGCTCCCTTCATGTCCGGCGATCAGCGCCTCGGCCTGAGCCACCGCTGCCCCCGAGCCGGCGGCGACACTCTCCGTCAGCTGCTCAAATTGTTGCGAGGCCTGTTCAGCCACCTGGCGCTGATGCTGGGTCCAGTACTGCCAACCAAACACGCCACCCAGCCCCAGCACGATGCCGGCGATGACCGACTTGCCATTTTCCTTCCACCACCTTTTGAGTGCTTCAACCTGCTCTTCTTCCGACAGATTCACATCAACCATCTCGTCCTCTCTCTCCGCCCGATAGCGGCTAAACAATTCACTGCCGGGAACCGCAGGGTCCCCGGGCTAATCAGATTTTCTCGCGCAGATAGCCCGCCAGATCGTCCAGCGCCACTTGTTCCTGTTCGCGCTCTTCACGCAGATACTTGACCCCTATGATGCCCTGGGCCAGCTCATCCTCGCCCAGCACCAGCGCAAAACGGGCTCCGCTACGATCCGCCTTCTTAAATTGGCTCTTGAAGCTGCCGCCACCACAGTGGGTCATCAGCCGCAACCCCGGCACCTCGCGGCGCAGGCGATCGGCCAGCAACATCCCCTGGCGTTGCGGGGTATCGCCAACCAGCACCAGATAGGCATCCAGGGTCTGCAGTTCAAGGGGGATTTCCCGCTCTTCCAGCAGCACGATCAGCCGTTCCACGCCCATGGCGAAACCGACCGCC
Organism: Sedimenticola hydrogenitrophicus; assembly: GCF_025175675.1. GTDB lineage: Bacteria > Pseudomonadota > Gammaproteobacteria > Chromatiales > Chromatiaceae > Sedimenticola > Sedimenticola hydrogenitrophicus. The sequence goes on along the minus strand of NZ_JANIOA010000041.1, from coordinate 14,122 downwards.
GGGGTCGCCCTGCCGCCCAACTGCTCCACCAGGCCATCGTAACGGCCACCGGCACAGACGGTGCCCTGGGCTCCCAGGCGGTCGGTCACCCACTCGAACACCGTGCGTGCATAGTAGTCGAGTCCGCGCACCAGACGGGTGTTGACCACGTAGGGCACGCCCGCCGCTTCCAGTCCGGCGCAGAGGCTCCGGAAGTGCTCCTTCGACTCCTCCCCCAGGTAATCCATCAGCGAGGGGGCGCCTGCGGTCAGTTCCTGCATATCCGGGTTCTTGGAATCGAGGATACGCAGGGGATTGCTGTCGAGACGGCGCAGGCTGTCTTCATCCAACTGCCCCCTGCGTTCCGAGAGATAGGCCACCAACTGCTCACGATAGACCGCACGCTCTGCGGAGGTACCCAGGGTGTTGATCTGCAGTTCCAGACCCTCCAGCCCGAGGCACTCCCAGATTCGCCGGGTCAGAAGGATCATTTCGATGTCGATGTCCGGACCGGTGAGGCCATAGGCCTCCGCGCCGATCTGATAGAACTGACGATAGCGTCCCTTCTGGGGACGCTCATGCCGGAACATCGGGCCATAATACCAGAGGCGCTGCACCTGGTTGTGGAACAGCCCGCTCTCGATGCCGGCCCGCACACAGCTGGCGGTGCACTCCGGGCGCAGGGTCAGGCTGTCGCCGTTACGGTCTTCGAAGGTATACATCTCCTTCTCGACAATATCGGTCACTTCGCCGATCGAGCGTTTGAACAGCTCGGTCATCTCCACCACGGGGGTACGCAGCTCCCGGTACCCGTAGCTGTCCAGAACGGAGCGTGTCTGCTGCTCCAGAAAATGCCAAAGTGGCGACTTGTCCGGCAGGATATCGTGCATGCCACGGATGGCTTGGATATTTTTGGCCATTACTCTCTGATTCTTTAAGCTCAATTCTATTTATTACTGCAGGTTCCGAAGGCTAGCCAACCGCCCTGCCCTCATTCGATATCGAGGGTAAACCGAGCGACATTCGAGCGGGTATGCGGGGCCAGATCATAGGCCGAGCCATTGACGAGAATACTGACTGCGGAGGCATTTCCGAATACCATCTGGTAGGGCGCCTCACCCGCCAGCATCAGGCGTTCCCCCGCTGTTTTGTTGCCGATCACCCGGTAACCGCCGGTGGCGTCCCGGATCTCGGTCCAGCAGGCTTCGGAGAAGCTGACCTGCACCTGCGCTGTGGCTGGTGGCTGGTCGGCTCCCGGCGTCACCACCTCGCCGGCCACGGTGACATCCGCCGCACGGCCCTGCGCCACGTCATCGGAAGGCGCGGCCGAATCGCTCACCGCCGGTTGCGGCATCTCCTCCAGGGTTGCGGGCGGCGCATCGCTGCGCTCACGCGTGGTCTGATCGTCAGGGCGCCGCGATGGTGTCGACCCCAGCGGCGCGGCGGAGTCACTGACCGGGGCGTCCAGAATCTCCGGCCGCTCAGCCAGCGGCGGCAGGGTGACCGTGCCGTCAGGGGCAACCGGTTGACTTTCGGTCACCGGCGGCGGGTCTCCCGCCTGCTGCGCTACCGGCGGATTGTCACCCTCGAGGCCCAGGCTGATCGGCCACTGCAGATAACCGCGCCACCAGGTCACCACCAGGGCGATGATACCGATAACAATCAGCCAGGTGATCACGCGCACAACGGTATGACTGCTGCGCACTTCATGCCGGATCTGTGAGGCCTTGAGATGCATGGTCTCGTCAGCCACCGGCCGATAGTGCTGAAAGGCATCCAGTATCGGGGTAACCGGGACATCCAGCAGGCGGGCATAGTTGCGCAGATAGCCCTGGACAAACACGGGGCTGGGCAGTTTGCTGAAATCATCCGCCTCCAGTGCTTCAAGCAGGGAGACATTCAGGTGCAACAGACCAGCCACCTGGTTGATATCCAGATTTCTCGCCAGGCGGATCTCCCGCAACTGTTTTCCAGGTCCCTGGACAACCGGCTCATGCACCTCTTGGTTATGATCGGCGGCATTCATTACTGTTCGGCATCCTTCAAAAGCTGCACCTCCCTGGAGTCAGGGAAGTTATTTTTCAACATTAGAGAATAGCTGGAGACCGCATTCCGGTCGCCGAGGATACGCTCATTCCGGATACCCAGCCACAGCGAGGCCGGCGTCGGTTTGGTCAGCTCCAGATAACGCTGCAGATAGGCGCGGGAAGAGAGGTTCTCTTCTTTCTGAAAGCTGATTTGGGCCATCTGGATCAGCGCCAACGGGAACTTGGCGTTGTAGCCCAGCGCCCGGCGAAAGTACTCCTCGGCCTTTTTCATGTCATTGTTGCGTATGGCGCAGATGCCCGCATTGGTCAGCGCCACTTCGGGGGTCCTGTAGAGTGGGTTGAGCAGTGCCTTCAGGAAATACCCGTCGGCCTCTTCATAGCGCTGTTGCTGGCAGAGAAAGGAGGCATAGGCATTCAGCACATAGGAGTTCTTGGTGTCGATACGGAGACTGCGCAGAAAGTGTTTCTCCGCCAGATCGCGTTCACCCAAGCGGTCGTACAGAAGGGCGATGACGTTATGCCCCTCCGCGTTCGCCGGCTCGACCGAGAGTGCCTGCTTGGCCTTCATCAGCGCCACGTCCAGATGGCCTTCCCGCATATAGGCGATAGCCAGTTTCACATAGACATCCCCCTCACCGGTTCGGTTGTTCTGACTGAACTGTCCGGTGTTGTCGACCATATCCGGGGAGGTGCCACCCGGCCTAACCGCCCCCTGCTGACAGCCGGCAAGCAGCAGCGCGAACACCCCCAGAACTGTGAGCTGACTGAGCTTCAAGCTAAAATCCTCCCGAATGTTTCAATTCACGTCGACTGCGATCCTTTACCCGTCCCACCAGCTGGCCGCAGGCCGCGTCGATATCCTCGCCACGGGTCTTGCGAGTGGTGGTGACGATGCCGGCCCTGACCAGCCGCTGACGAAAGGCGTCGATCCGTTCCGGCGGCGAACAGCGGTAGTGAGTTCCCGGAAACGGATTGAATGGAATGAGATTGACCTTTGACGGGGTGCCCTCCAACAGCCTGATCAGCTGCCGGGCCTGTTTGTCACTGTCGTTGATACCGTCCAGCATGACATATTCCCAGGTCACCTTGCGCCGCTTGTCGCCCCGCAGATAATCCCGGCAAGCCGGGATCAGCTGCTCCAGGGGATACTTGCGGTTGATCGGCACCAGCTGGTCGCGCAGCTCGTTGGTCGGCGCATGCAGCGACACCGCCAGGCTCACCTCGGACAACTCCCTGAGCTGTTTCAGGGCCGGCACAATACCCGAAGTACTGATAGTGACCCGGTATTTCGACAGCATGTAGGCCAGGTCGTCCTGCATGATATTGGTAGCGGTGACCACCGGGTCGAAGTTGGCCAGGGGCTCGCCCATCCCCATCAGCACCACGTTGGTGAGCGACTTGCCCAGTTCCCGCTCGGCCACCCATACCTGGCCGATAATCTCCGCGGCGGTGAGATTGCGGTTGAAGCCCTGCTGCGCGGTGGAGCAGAAACTGCAGTCCAGCGCACAACCCACCTGGGATGAGATGCAGAGGGTACTGCGATTGGGTTCGGGGATGAACACCGATTCGATGCGGTTATTGCAGTCCAGCTCCAGCACCCATTTATGGGTGCCATCCAGCGCCGGCTGCTCGAACACGATCTCCGGCACCCTGACTTCCGCCGTCGCCTTGAGCTGTTCGCGCAGCTTTTTCGACAGATCGGTCATGGCATCAAAATCGGTGACACCGTGCTTATGGATCCATTTGAGCACATTGCGGCCGTTGAAGGCCTTGGCACCCAGCCCTTCGAAGAAGGTCTCCATGCCCTTGCGGTCAAAATCCAGCAGATTGATTTTCTGTTCAGCGCTCGGCATTACCCTGCCACTCCACATAGTGATTGATAAGGTGTCGCCGATTCCATGTGTACACAGTCCGGCCGGTCTTCAGCGGAATAGCTTAGGGCTCGCGCAAGAATAATTCCGTAGTACCGAGGGCGTTCCTGGGCCCCGCTGGCAAGGCACGCTTTGCAGGCAATGGCTGCTCCCTTGGCAAAAAGCGTAACGCCGCCAGCGGGGTCCAGGGGCGACCGAATACCGGAACTTATTCTTGCACGAGCCCTTAGGTAATGCAGATCGATCAAGGGTGACCTCAACGCAGCCTTTCGCAGACGCCTTCGGGGAAGAAGAAGGCGATCTCCACGGCAGCCGTCTCCGGGGCGTCCGAGCCATGCACGGCATTCTCATCGACCGTCTCGGCAAAATCGGCGCGAATGGTGCCCGGTGCGGCATCTTTCGGATTGGTGGCACCCATTACCTCGCGGTTCTTGGCAATGGCATTCTCACCTTCCAGCACCTGCACCATCACCGGCCCGGAGGTCATGAAATCGATCAGGTCATTATAGAAGGGGCGCTCTTTGTGTACCGCGTAGAACTCGCCGGCCTGCTCGCGGCTCAGCTGCAGCATCTTCGAGGCAACAATGCGGAGGCCCGCCTCTTCGAAGCGGCTGTAGATCTTGCCAATGATGTTCTTTGCCACCGCATCCGGCTTCACAATTGAGAATGTACGCTCGATCGCCATCAAAAACTCCAATAATTTCAAACAATAAAAAACAATGCCCAGCCGCCAGGCTACGCAGGAAATTTGAATTCAGCCCTCTGAAATAACCGACTGCCCTTCTGTGGGCGGTACATATCTATGGAGAAATCGCACTGATTTACCGAAGGCGCCAGAGAGGATCTGTTTTCTATTTACAAAATCAACGCTTAGTTTACCTTGCGGTGGGGGAAACAGGCAATTTATCATTCCGCGCCGGCAAGATTATCGATGGTTAGCGCCGTGCACCCTCCACCCGTCCACGCACCGCGCATTCCGTCACACATCACGCCTGACCGCCAATACGTCGGGCAATTGGGCGATCTTCTCCAGGAGACGGCTCAACTGCCGCATATTATTGATTTCAATGGTAAAACGCATATTGGCGCGATCCATCTTACGGTTGGACTGGGTGTTGACCCCGAGCACATCCACCTCTTCGTTGGTGAGGATGGCCGATATATCCCGCAGCAGCCCCTTGCGATCGGCCGCGGTGATCCGGATATCCACCTGATAGGTACCGGTGGCGCCCTCGCCCGCCCAGGCCACATCGATCAGCCGTTCACGCTCATCACCGTCGATGTGGCTAATCATGGCGCAGTCGTTGCGGTGCACTGTCACGCCGCGACCGCGGGTGATGAAGCCGACTATCTTGTCATTCGGCACCGGCTTGCAGCAGCGCGCGATGTGGGTCATGAGATCGCCCACACCCTCGACGATCACCTCGCCGCGTCCGCTTTTCCTCGGCCGGCCGGGTTTGCGCTGGGGAACCGGTTCAACCTGTGTCGGTGTCCGTACCGGCAACTCGTGCGGCACGCCCATCCCGGCCACCTGTATGGGGGAGACCTCGCCCCGGCCGATGGCGGCCAGCAGGTCATCGGTTTTCTTGAAATTGAACCGCTTGACAGCAATGGCCAGATCCGGTTTTGGCACCCCCAGGCGATTGACCTCACGCTCCAGGCTGACCTTGCCGGCATGCAGATGCTGCTCGTAATCCTGCTGCTTGAACCACTGGCGAACCCGGTTGCGCGCCCGGCTGGTTTTGAGGTAACCGAGATGGGGACTGAGCCAGTCCCGGCTGGGTCCGCCCTCCTTGACGGTCAGGATCTCCACCAGCTGACCACTCTCCAGCGGACGGGTGAGGGGGCGGATCTTGCCGTCGATCTTGGCGCCACGGCAACGATGCCCCACGTCGGAGTGGATGGCATAGGCGAAATCCACGGCGGTGGCCCCCTTCGGCAGCTCCACCACCTTGCCCTGCGGGGTCAGCACATAGACCTGGCGCGATTCAAATTCGCTCTTCAGGTGGTCGACGAAATCCTCCGAGCCGGCCGGATCGTCCTTGACCTCGATCCAGTTGCGCATCAGCGAGATGCGCCGCTCAAACTCGGCGTCCCCCTTGCTGCCGCCCTCCTTGTAGCGCCAATGGGCCGCCACCCCGAGTTCGGCATGCTCGTGCATGTCGTGGGTGCGAATCTGGATCTCCAGGGTCTTGTCTTCCGGCCCGATCACCGCGGTATGGATCGAGCGGTACATGTTGGCCTTGGGGGTGGCGATATAGTCATCAAATTCGCCCGGAATATGCCGCCACAGCCCATGGACGACACCAATGGCGGCATAACAGTCGGCCACGTTGTCCACCAGTACCCGCACGGCCCGCAGATCGAAAATCTGCTCGAACGGGACCGCCTTGCGCTTCATCTTTTTCCAGATGCTGTAGATATGTTTGGGACGACCGGTAATTTCGGCGTCGATATGCAACTCGGCAAACTTGGCCTGCAGTATGTCGACGACATCATCAATATACTCTTCCCTGTCGGCACGCCGGCCATCCAGCTTCCTGGCGATATCCACGTAGGTCTCCGGCTCCAGATAGCGCAGGCAGAGATCCTCCAGCTCCCACTTGATCTGCCAGATACCCAGCCGGTTGGCGAGGGGGGCATAGATCTGCTGGGTCTCGCGCGCCTCCTTGACCCGCATCGCCTCGGGAAGCGCTTTCAGGATACGCATCACATGCAACCGCTCGGCGAGCACGATCAGGACCACGCGGATATCATCGGCGATACTGAGCAGCATGCGGCGCAGGTTTTCGGTATGCGCCAGCTCCTTGTCATGCTGACTGGCCGCCCGGTCGCGGGAGACAAAACCGATCCGCGCCATGTCACTTACCATGCGCGCGACGCTTTTGCCGAACTGCTTTTCCAGCCGCTGCAGATTGACCTGATCACCCGGCAACACATCGTGCAGAATGGCCGCCGCCAGGGTCTCCCAGTCCAGATCCATCTCGGCCAGGATCTCGGCCACGGCAAGGGCGTGGCGCAGCGTCGTCTCGCCGGTGACCTCGACACCCTCGCGGTGAATCTCAAAGGCGAGATCGCACGCCTCGTGCAGCTTTTCCATCTCTGCCGCACTGCGCTTGACCGCCAGGCCCGCCAGCCACACACGGATGTCCCGCTCATCCAGCGCATCATTTTCAGGAAGGTTGGTTGTGATGCTAACCATTTGAAGTCCTTATGGAAATATCAACCCAAGCCGTACCGATCCAGGCAAGGATTCAGTGCCCTATCCATTTCTTATAGTAGTTATTACATCTTATTTGGGGGCCCAAATGGATCTCAGGAGGGGAAGCGGAGTCAAATTAGCATCGCTATGCTGCAACCAACCAGCCCATCCCACGCGAATTTGACTCCGACTCCTGTGCTTTATACCCATCAACGGCGCCCTTTCCCTGGTGAATCTGCTGCGCATTATTCAGGAAAATGAGAACAATGCCAAACCACGCCCGTGAGTCTAGCGCAGTCGGCAGTATGGCTATATGAACGAGATCAATGAAAAAGGTTCACTGGGAGAGTGCAAACCCTCAGGGGTCGGTGCCGTAGGAGTGCCTCTGACGTGAATGGTTTTCGCGGGATCCTCAGGGGTCGGAGTCAAGCCACCCGGCCTTTCAACCATTCGCTCTGCCATGGCGTGGCTTGACTCCGACCCCCTACTTGCTACGGCGTAATTGGAATAAGCCGGAAATGAGCCCAATCCATATCAGTTATTTTTTTTCTCGCCATCCGTTGTCGTGCCGGACGCACCCGGTCCGCCATGCTCTTGCTTGTCGGCGATAAAATCGCTCGCCAGTACGGTTTTCGGCGCGATCTCGGCATAGGGCTTGAGACCCTCATCGCCGGTACCCGGCCCTTGCGGCACCGGCACATTGATCGTGTCAAGCAACTGCCCCATCCCCACCAGAATACGGTACTGGGCATTGAGCAGATCCGACAGCGCTTCAGCATAGGCCCGCTTCGCCTCGAACACCTCGTTCTCGGTGTTCAACAGATCGATCAGGGTGCGCTTGCCGATATTGAACTGCTGGATGTAGGCGTCGCGGGTATTCTCGCTGGAGATCAGGTGCTGATTCAGGGAAACCAACTGCGCCTGGGTCGCCTCGTAAGCGGTCCAGGAGAGACGCAGGCTCTCAACCACCTGGCGATAGGTCCGGTTGCGGACCTCCTTGGCCTCGTTGATCAAATGGGCGGTCTGTCGCTGGCGCGCCTTGTCCCGCCCCCCGGAAAACAGGTTATAGCGCATCCGGACCATGGCCGTGACATCTTTATCAACACCCGTAACACCATCCTGATCCTCACCCCAGGTGCTGCCGACCTCCAGGTTGAAATGGGGATAGAAGGAGTTGTCAGCCGCCGCCCTCTGGGCGACAGCCGAATGGACATCCTCCTGGGCCGAACGCAGTGTGGGGTGTTTCGCCAACGCCGCCTCTATCGCCGCATCAAGGCTGTCCGGCAAGCGGGACTGCTGCGATGGGACCGGCTCCAAATCCCGCGGCAGATCACCCACCAGGGTCAGGTAGGTCGATTCCGCATCCCTGAGATTGGCCAGGTCCGCCAGCCGGCTGGCATCGGCCGAGGCACGCCGGCCGCGCACCTGTTCGAGATCGGAACTGCGCCCGATACCGGCCTCACTGCGCAGTCTTACCTGATCATAAATCCGTTTGTGGGCCTCAAGGTTCTCTCCCGACAGCTCGACAAACCGCTGCTGGCGCAGGACGGCCAGATAGGCGCTGACGGTCTCCAATGCCTTGTTCTGACTGACCCCTTCCACCCGGTAACCGGCCGATGCCCGGCGGGCGCTCTGGCGCGCCACCTCGCTGTCGGTGGCGTAGCCGTCGAACAGCATCTGCTGGAGATTGATAGCCGCCTCCTTGCGCGTCAGACTGCGATCATCAAACCCGGCCGCGCGTGTCGAACTGTTATCGCTGCGCTCATACCCGAAGCCCGCCGTGATATCCATGGTAGGCAGATAACCGGCCCGCGCCTGCTGCACCTCCTCGGTACGCGAGAGCAGTTCGTTGGTTTCGACACGCACATCGGGGTTGCTGCTCAGCGCCTGACGTATTGCGTCTTCCAGGGTGGTTGCAGATACCAGGGAGTAGGGAATAGCCCAGAGTGAGGCCACAAGGACGAGATTGAGCGTTTTCTTATTATTCATGATTAGGTTCCGAAAACATGATCCTTGTCACAGAAAAAGTTGCGGAATTCTATCAGAGATGGCGATAGCTACACAAACACCAATCCATCGATTCGCACAAAATTATAAATAAAACAGATATATGGATAAGAATATGGACTCATAATCGGTTGACCGGAGCGGCCGATGGGTTGGGCCATCAGGGGTCGAAGTCAAGCCAGCCAGCATTCCGCCCGAGCGTTCTGCCGTGGAATGGCTTGACTCCGACCCCTACCTAATACGACGTACGGTACCTCAACGGCCGTAGGTCGTGTTAGCCGAAGGCGTAGCCCGACAGTTTATAGCGCGGGAGGAACCAACAAAGTTGTCCACGTGTATAAGCCAGCCAACCTATCACCCGGTTACTCCAACATGACGTGGCTTGACTCCGCCCCCCCTACCTGCCCACACACCCACATGGCAAATCCACCACCTGTAGGAGTGGTTTTGCCACGAATCCTGCTTCTGGATCTACATCTCCCGCAATAACAACCGAATGTGCGCACAGACTCCAGACCCTGCCAGCACAACCAGGGAAAAGTGGAATCCGGGATGGAATTGAGCTTGCTCGCCGGGTTGATGGAATGACGGCTTCATCAAGGCCATGGTATTCAATTATCCCGCCGCAATTCCTGATAATCCCTTCGCTTTTTACAATTCTCATACATTTCGGAAGTGCAATCCCTGGAACAGATGTACTCACAACGGGCATCTTCAGCAGGAACATCACCAATGAAAACCGCGAACAGCCGCCGTAGCATGTTTCTCGCTCGCTCAACCAATTTTTTATACCTGCATTTGTATTTGTCAGTTGTTTGCGCATAAGTTGGAAAAACCGGTAAACCGGCTTATCCAGGACCTCCCGTCAATCCAGTCCGAAAACATGAACCATGTCACAGACAAGACAGCGAAATCCAATCAACAGCGAAACCAGAAAACAAATTACGTTACTTCACTGCGGTCCCATTAATAAATGTCTAGAATGATCTCAGGTGATTGATGTTAAATAACTTTTCAAATTACGTAGTAATTGTCGGTATGGAAACGCCCACCCAAACCCTCGCCCTGAGGGAGAGGGAATTTATGGGACAGCAGTGACGTTGCTTTTATCCTCTCCCTCAAAAGTACTGGGGGTACAACGAAAGGCACGGAACCGGCGAAGGTTCCGTGCCCAGTAACTAGTGGTGTCTACTCACCGGTGATGGATTATTCGAAAACCACCCTCAATCGGTAATTAACTGGTCATTGGCCAACAGGTTCTGAATAATTTCCGTATCCGTGTTACCCAGGCTGGTCAGATTCACCCCTTCCATAATGATTTTCTGGTTGCTACTGTTGGCCACATCGCCCGTGGTACTCACATCAATGGTGGTATTGCCGGTACTACCGTCATAACTGAAGTGCAGATACTGATCCAGGTTGATGGCATCGGTGCCGCTACCGTCATGCTCCCCGACCAGCAGATCCCCCAAGTGCAACACATCAGCACCAGAGCCAAAACCCCTGACGGCATCGACAGCTGGCGTTATGGTATCGCCCTCGTCACCTGCATTCCATTTAAAGGTATCGGAGCCCAACCCGCCGATAAGAAGGTCATCACCCGCTCCACCGATCAGGATATCGTCACCGGTTCCACCGTCCAGCGTGTCATTGCCTGCTCCGCCGCTGATGTAGTCGTTGCCGGAACCGCCGGTGAAGATCGAGTCGTCGGACCCGCCGATAATCGTTTTGGCTGTGCTCAAGGGGCCGTCACTTACTTCAAAAGTCATGGTCGGGGCGAAACCGCTGGGCAGTTCCGAGGTGGTGACCAGAAAGAGCTTGTCGGTGCCCGATTCGGTTGTCGGCGTGCTCAGCAGTGAAGTGTAGGCGCTCAAGTCATACTCACCCTGAGCGTTGGGAGCAATTTCCTCGTAGCTGCCATCAGCATGTACCACGCTGATGGTCGAACCTGCTGGAAGATCACTGAGCGCCAGGCTGGTGAAAGACTCGGGCGTTCCAACCGTATCCTGAACTGCGGCAAAGATGTCCACCGGGTAGCTGTAGCTGGTCAGGCCGGTTGGGCTGGCATTTACATCGATGTATTCGATCTGGAAGCCGTTTTGACCCTGATTGAAAGGGTTGGAAGTATCTTGAGCAATCGACAAACTCTGCATGTCCGAACTGATCGAATAAGAAAAGTCTGCGGAGGTATTGCCACCTTGGTTGAACACGCTGCCGTTGATGTGCGACACAACGGTTGCCTTGGTAATGGTTCCTGTAATGTCGCTGTAGGAAACCGTCCAGTTATTGCCGGTCACTTGACCGATCATTATCACGGGGTTGGCGCTGTCGCCGTTGACTTCAAGCTCTAGCTCGACATGTAGCGTATCGGTCGAGACTGGGCCCCCGGTCGAGCTGATAACTCCCGTAATGGTCCCGCTTGCGCTGGGAAGGTCGCCGACTTCGAGATTACTGCAGATCAGTACAGAGTCATCGCCCGCGTTCTTGAGGCGCAGGGACATGTACTGCATTCCGGAGGGGAAGGTCATCGTGATGGTGTCAGAACCTTCAATTCGGTTATCGCCACTGCCGGACGAAACTGCCAGCTTGCTACCATTTGTCCAGCTGAAAGGCGTATCGGAGTTACCTGTGGAAAGGGTGATGCCGCTCGGGAATGTGTAGCTTGATTGGCCAGCAAGTCCGCCGCTGCTCGTGCTGACATCAATCGTGTTGACTATAGGAGCACCAATTACCACCGATACATCGCTGCCCGGAACCGCATCGGCTACCGGGTTGATGGTGATGTTGATCGAATCGATATCGGTCAGCTCGCCGCCTAATCCGGTATTGCCGCCATCGTTGCTGGTCATGGTCAACGAGACCGTGCCGCTGGCGTCCGCCACTGGCAGGTAGCTTGGCTGGCTGGCGGGTGCAGCCAGGTAGGCGTTGATGTCATCAAGCGTGCCGCTCAGCACGATGCTGCCAGTACCCGAACCGGCCACTTCGACGCCGCTGGCATTTGCCGCGCTCAGCGTGCCGCTGGCTACCGCCAGGGTTACCGAGATGAGCCCCGAGGTGACGTCCACATCGCTTACCGAGAGTCCACTCAGCTTGAGCACGGTGTCTTCATTGGTGGAGTAGCCAGCCGGTAATTGATTGATCGGCGCGTCGTTGACCGCGTTGATCAGGATGGAAACGGTAGCCGGCGTTTGATCCACGTTGCCGGCGACATCGCTCGATAGGTACTGGAAGTCGTTATTACCATTCCAGTCGGTGTTCGGTGTGAAGCTCAGACTGGCCTGATTGCCTATAGCCGGAATGGCTTGGCCAATCAGAACCTCCTGGCCGCTGTAGATCAGTGTGCCGTTCGCCGGCAGGCTGGTAATAGTGAAGTTGGCAATGCTGCTGGCGTCATCGGTCGCACTCAGGATGATGGCAATGGGACCAGAATCCTCATTTCCGACAACGGCTACATCGCTGGTTTCAGGAGCGCCCGTATCACCAATCGTGATGGTCGTGGCGGTCGACTCGGTGTCGGTACCGTCTTGAGCCGTGGCCATCACGGTCACGCTCAGTTCGCCAACCGGGTTGCCTGGGACAGTCATCTCCAAGCCGGTGATGGTGACAGCCTTCGTCTCGGGATCAATCGCTACATTATAAGTGCCCACTGTTTCAAGGGGCAGCGTCCAGGTGTCGCCACCATTATCTGTACCGGCGGATAGGGTGGCACCAGTGGGGACCTTGACCGTGATGCTGGCAATCGACTCGGAGTAATCGATGTCCGTCGGTGTAGCCGTGATGGTCAACGGATAGTCGATGCTGGAGACAAACTCGATCGAGTTGATCAGGTAGTCATCACCCGTGCTGGCGTTATCCGTCGGCACACTGAATTCGACACGGCTGATCGCTGCGCCGGTGCTGCTGGTCAGCGTGATGGCTGGATCGACGGCGTCGGTGAAGCCAGCAACCGTGCCAGTCCCGATTGGGTTACCGGCGCTGTCGAACAGGCTATATGTTGCTCTTTCGCCACTATGCAGCCAGGCGAAGCGTACGTCGACACTTGATACCGGAGCATCGAAGTCCACCACAATACGTTCCGATTGGCCATTTAGTTCGCCAATTTCGCTGCTGGCGCCGGAGGCTGCTCCAGTAACCCCGAAGCCTATGGGGTTGCTGTTGATTGAGAACCCTCCTGAAGTACCATCGAGATTGATGGCGCTGACGGTGAAGCCTTGGTCGGTAGCCGTGACGTTAGCGGTGTCGATGGTCGTGGTGCTGATGTTGGCTTCGCCCAGTTCAATGGTGACGATGGGCGCATCGGCCACAGGCGTCACATCGAAGGTGAGGGTGCTGGGCGTGATAGCGAACTGACCGGCCTGATCACTCACCGAGAAGGTCAGGGCGCTGTAGTTGTCGCCACTGGCGTCCTGCGCAGGCGCGAACGTCATGTTGTTAAGGTCGGCCAGGGCAATGACTTGGCCAGCGTTTAACGCGGTGCCGTTCAGTTGGAGTGAACCGGCCCCGGGCAGGCTGTCAATGCGTACCGCCTGAAGGGCATCGCCGCTATCAATATCAGCAAAGCCGAAATCGGCAGCGCTGAAGCTGTGGCTGGTGTCCTCGTTGAGGCTGATGACACCATCGGTACCGGTAGGCGCGTCGTTGAGCGGGCTGACGTCGGCAAAACTCAGTTCGGCGCTGTCGGTCAGGTCGCCATCGGTGAGGGTGTAGGTGGCCGTCGGTACCGGACCGTTGTAGTTGGCGGCCGGGGTAAAGGTGAAGCTGCCGTTGGCATTGATCAGCAGGCTGCCGACACCGGCGATGGTGGCGGCACTGCCGGCGCTGTAGACGGTGGCATCACCGGCGACGGTGAACTGGGTTACGCTCAAGGCATCGCTTTCCGGGTCGCTGTCGTTGGTCAGGACGTTGCCGCTGGCGGCGCTGTCTTCGGTCACGGCGACCGGGCCGTCATTGACGGCCAGCGGTGCGTCGTTAACCGCGCCGACGCTGACGGTGACCGTCGCGGTGTCGGTGCCGCC
>NZ_JANIOA010000040.1 GCF_025175675.1 Sedimenticola hydrogenitrophicus | reverse complement strand
CAGACTGCTGATCCAGGCGGCGGTCTCCTTTGGTTTAAGCAGCAGCGAACCGGCGGGCGCGGCGCTGCGCTCAGGCATTTTAAAACCGAGTGTGTTCTTCATCTCCATGAGATCGTTATCATCCTGACAAACAAATGGATTCAACTGCTTGCTGAATACGGAAACTGGACGCTTACTATTTATTCGCCGGTTATCGCAAGCAATGTGAAAGTAGGCCAACAATCAATAATGCCGGCTTGAATAAATTGCCCCAGTGTTCGCTAACCGTCCGGTTGTTCCACTCCCGGCCTTTGCAACGGTCAATCCGTAACACCAGATGATACTGTTGGACATCACCGCACAGGTACGGATGTCAATGGCAAAGACGCCGATCAACTTACGCAACCGGGGGGTCACCCAGGTTCTACGGTGCTTATAGTAATTGCCGGACGTGTCTTCACTTCGGAGAAAGACCCGTCGTACACGACAGCTGATGCGGTGATAGTAAGGTATGGCGACCTGGCAGAGACACTTGCTTCTTGCGTGGGTCATGACTTCCTCCTTGAAGTATTTTTATTCGTAGCGATAGAGTCTACGGATTATCAAATGCTTGTCAATTAAATTGTAGGTGTCTCAGTTTACCCAGCGGGATTTGTTGACGACTGTTGTTGCGGGATAGGTCTATTGCCGGCGGTCACAATACAGGTTTTTCGCAACGCACGTCCTGGCTGATACGCAACCGCTTTTTCGCCACAACGCCGGTGATGTCCGCCTCGACAGACTTCTGGTTCAGGATAACAAGGTACAGCAGACCCACAATTCTATGGGTGCAGGGGGAAGGCGCCCAGGCCGAATAGCCTCATCCTGAAATATTTCACCCGTGAATAGGGTCACCTAGGGAGAAGTGGACGGGCGGCAAAGCCGAGTCTGCCTCTATACTCCTGAAATGGTGTTGAATTCTAAGCCGACAGCATTATGGTTGTTGGCCATGCGGTTGAATTGAAGGGAGAATATTGTGAATCATAAGGCGATACTTATACTAACCGTGAGCGCGCTCCTCGGTGCAGCCGATGTTGCCGCGGAGAAAGCGGTATTGGCGGGTGGCTGCTTCTGGTGCATGGAGGCCGACTTCGAGAAGCTCGAGGGGGTGACCGATGTCATCTCCGGTTTTACCGGCGGCACGGCGGAGAACCCCACCTACAACGGCGATCACACTGGCCACTACGAGGCCGTGGAGATCACCTACGATCCGGACAAGGTCAGTTATGAGCAGTTGTTGGATCACTACTGGGTTAATGTCGATCCGTTCGACGATGGTGGACAGTTCTGTGACCGGGGTCCGAGTTACCTGAGCGCCATCTTTGTCGCCAACGAGCGGGAGCGCGCGCTTGCCGAACAGTCGAAAACGAAAGTGGCGGCGCAATTTCCCGACCAGGAGGTGGTGACGCCAATCCTGGATGCGGCCACCTTTTATCCCATCAAGGGCGACGAGAGCTATCACCAGGATTACTACAAGAACAATCCGGTCCGCTACAACTTTTACCGCTGGAACTGCGGTCGTGATCAGCGGCTGAAGAAGATCTGGGGGGACAAGGCGACCCATTGAGCCGACAGGGGTTACGTCTTTCCGCTTGCACCCATCCGGTTTCCCGGTAAAAACAAACGGCCCTCACTCGAGGGCCGAAACGTTATAGTTATATTGATTGCTTCTTAGTGGAACTATTTACCGGCGATCTCTTCCAGCGACTTGGCGCGGATGATCTGGCCGTCCAGAGCCGAGTCCTTGCTGTTGCGGCCGAAGGCGACGCTCATCAGCTGGCTGTAGTAGACCACCGGCATGTTGAACTTGCTGCCGAAGCGGGCGTTGATCTGGTCCTGGTAGATCTCCACGTTGGCCTGGCACAGCGGGCACGGGGTGGCGATCAGGTCGGCACCGTGGTCGTAGGCCGCCTCGATGATGCCGTGGATCATCTCCTGGGACTTCTCCGGCTCGGAGAAGGCCAGGGCGCCGCCGCAGCACTGCACCTTCTTCTCGTAGGTGGGGATGGAGTCGGCGCCCACGCTCTCGATCAGGTGGTCCAGGTAGACCGGGTTCTCGAACGACTCCTCGGCGATGCCGAACGGGCGGTTGGTCTGGCAGCCGACATAGCTGGCGATCTTCAGCCCCTGCAGCGGTTTCTTCACCTTCGCCTTGATCGCCTCGAAACCGATGTCCTCCACCAGCACTTCCACCATGTGGCGCACCGGGGTCTGGTTGTTCAGTTTCAGGTTGATCTCGTTCAGCGCGGTGTTGGCGTCGCGGAACATGTTGGCGTCTTCATGCAGGCGCTCTTTCGCCTCGCGGGTGGAGAGCCAGCAGGCGGCGCAGGTGGCGACGATCTCCTGGCCCGGGTTGTGCTGCTCGGAGAGCGCGATATTGCGCGCCGACAGGGTCAGGCGCGGCAGCTCGCCGCCACCGCCGTAGCCGATCGAGGCGCCGCAGCAGTTCCAGTCCGGGATCTCGTTGAGCTGGATGTCCAGCTCGTCGCACATGGTCTGGGTGGCGCGCATCATGTTGGATGATGAGGCCCCTGTCTGTGAGGAGCATCCCGGGTAGTATGAGACTTCTTTCTTAGCCATCTTGGTCGGTCCTCACTTAGCTGTTGCCCTGGATTTTGGCATCTTCGATCTCCTGGGCCTTCTTGATCATCTTCTGCAGACCGCCGGTGTCCTTGATGCTGTGGCCGCCAAAGAACTCCATGGCATTCATGCGCTTGGCCTTCATCATGTTCTGGCCCAGCTGCTTGTTGGCGAGGGCGTTCTTGATGCCCTGGCCGAAGCCGTCCTTGAAGTAGATGGCGAGGCCCAGCTTCAGCTCGTTGACCCGGCCCTTCTTCATCAGGTTGTCCCAGAAGATCTGCGAGAACTGTGCGGTTGGCTGGTTCTTCGGCACCAGGCCGAGGCGTTTGGCGTAGTGCGCCAGGCCGTGCATGATGTGGGTGATGGGCAGGCCGCGTGGGCAGCGTGCGATACAGTTGTAGCAGGAGGTACACATCCACATGGCGTCGGACGAGAGCACCGCCTCGCGCTTGCCGGCGCGGATCATCATGAACAGTTTCTGCGGGGTGTGCTCCCAGGCGTTGCCCAGCGGGCAGGAACCGGCGCAGACGCCGCACTGCATGCACATCTTGACCCATTCGCCCTCTTCGACGTTGGCCTCAACCTCCTTGAGGAAGCTGTTGTGGTACCTTTCGGTCATTGCGCTATTTAAATCGCTCATAATCCGTATCCCCTAGAACTTGAACGGGCTCAGGCCGATCTTCTCGACCGTCTCAGCCATATCGTTGATCAGCTTGGGCGCACGCTCGATATCGGTGATTGCCACCTCGTAGACCACGACCCGCTCCGGCTCCAGGTTGAGGGAGGAGAGGGTGTCCCCCACCTTGTCCATGCGTTCATGGGCCATGGCCGAGCCACGCACAAAGTGACACTGATAGTCGTCGCCCTTGGCGCAACCCATCAGCACGATGCCGTCATAGCCGCTGTTGAGCGAGTCGGTGATCCAGGAGAGGCTGACCGAGCCGAGGCAGCGCACCGGGATGACCCGGGCCCAGGGGTTGATCTCGACACCGTTCATGCCGGCCTGGTCGAGCGCCGGGTAGGCGTCGTTCTCGCACGCCAGCACCAGGATACGCGGCTTCTCGTCGAACTCCTCCGGCACCTCCACGTTCTTGATCTGCTGGTTGACCGACTCCACCGAGTAGTTCTCGAACGAGATCACGCGCACCGGGCAGGCGCCCATGCAAGTGCCGCAACGGCGGCAGCGTGACTCGTTGAACAGCGGGTAGCCCTTCTCGTCCTCGTTGATGGCGCCGAACGGACACTCCACGGTGCAACGTTTGCACTGGGTGCAGCCATCCATACGGAAGCTGGGGAACGACAGGTCGCCGGCACGCGGATGGGCGGCCATGCCCTTGCCGGCATTCTCCGCCGCCTGGATCGCCTTCATTGCGGCACCGGCGGCGTCATCCTGCGCCTGGCGCATGTCCATGGGACGGCGCAGCGGACCGGCGGCGTAGATGCCGGTGCGGCGGGTCTCATAGGGGAAGCAGATGAAGTGCGAATCGGTGAAGCCGTTCTTCAGATGCGGCAGGTCGGTCCCCTGGCGATAGTCCAGGTTGAGGATCGAGTCGACCGTCACGGTCGGTGCCCTGGGCGTCTCGCTGGCGGCCTCCGCCTTCTCGTCGATGACGATCGGCACGGCGTAGGGATCGGGACCGGAGTTGGGCATCATGCCCACGTCCAGGACCACCAGATCGGCCTGCATGCTGGTCTCCTCGTCCAGGATCAGGTCCTGGAACTTGACCTCCAGGCTGTCGCCGGGGACCACTTCGCTGACCTGGGCCTTGGAGAAGGTAATCATCTTCTCCTGGCCGGCGCGGTAGAAGTCCTCGCCGGCGGCACCTGGGGTGCGCAGGTTGTTGAACAGGATGGTGGTGTCGCAATCGCTGTTCTGATCCTTGAAGTACATCGCCTGCTTGATGGCGATCAGGTCACCGATACCGGAGTGGTACGACAGCTGACCCTCTTCGCTGGAACTCTGGCCGACGTTCTGTACGAAGGCAACCGCCTTCACTTCCTTGCCGTCGGAGGGGCGCTTGACGGGTCCGCCGGCGGCGGCCTTGACCAGCTTTTCCAGCTCGGCATTGGTAACGATGTCCGGGCTGCTGCTGTAGCCGTACTGCTGCAGGTTGGAGGGATCGTACAGCTTGAAACCGGTAGCCTGGATAATGGCGCCGAAGGTCTCGTTGCTGACGGCACCGGATTCGGTGGCGATATCCACATTGAAGCGGCCGGGCGCGCCGGCGGTCTTGGCCACGGTGCTGTTGAGGTGCACGGTGATCAGGCCGCTGGCCTCGATGGCCGCGATCATCTCGGCCACGCCGGTATCGCGCGGCTCCTTGTAAGGTGAACGGGTGGGGATGGCCTTGGCGTAGCCGGCCGCCTGACCGCCCAGGGCGCCCTGCTTCTCGACGATGTGCACCGGATAACCGGCCGCCGCGGATTCCAGCGCCGCGGTCATGCCGGTGATGCCGCCGCCCACCACCAGGATGGTCTTGTTCAGGCTCTGTTCGCCGGAGGCGTGGGGCAGCTTCAGGGAGCGCAGTTCGGCGCAGGCCATGCGGATGTAGTCGTCCGCCATCTCCTGGGTGGTCTCCTGGTGCTCCGGTGCATCCGGGCGCACCCAGATGACGCCCTCGCGCAGATTGGCGCGGGTCATGGCGACTTCAGGGAAGTTGAAGGCCTCCACCTTGGCGCGCCGCGAGCAGGCGGCGATCATGATGTGGCTGGCACCCTCACTGCTGATGTCGTCCCGGATCATCTGCACTCCTTCGCTGCTGCAGAGCATCTCATGCTGCTTGCAAGACTGCATCTTGCCTTCGCGGGTGGCAATCATCTCCAGCTGGCTGGAGTCCAGTCGCTCACCGATTCCGCAGCCTGTGCAGATATAACCGGCAAATTTCTTTTCGTCAGACACGTTGTTAACCCTCCGTTCCGGCGACGCGGTTTACTACCTGAATGGCGCGCAGTGCGGCGCCTGTGGCCTGCTGGACCGCGCGATTCACATCCAGCGCATCGGAAGAGCAGCCGGCTGCAAAGATACCGCCGTTTTCTGTTGCGGGCTCGATGAAGCCCTCTTCATTGATCACGATATCCACCGGGAAGCTGGCCTTGTCGACGCTGGGCTGCATGCCCACCGCCAGCACCACCAGGTCATGCTCGTTGGCATAGCGGTGATAACCCTCGGTATCCACCCCGTTCAGCACCGGGTTGCTGTTTTCCTTGTTCTGGGTGATCGAGGCGACCTTGGACTTGATGAAGGAGACGTTGGGATTCTCCCGCACCGCCTGGTAAAAATCCTCGAACCGGTCGATAGCGCGGATATCGATGTAGTAGATGGTGGACTTACCCTCGTCGCCCAGCGCCTCCTGCACATAATGGGTCTGCTTCAGGGTGGCCATGCAGCAGATGCGCGAGCAGTGCAGCAGGTGGTTCTTGTCACGCGAACCGGCGCACTGGATGAAGGCGATGTTCTTCGCCACCTCGCCATCGGAGGGGCGCAAAATCTTGCCGCCGGTCGGTCCGTTGGGATCGGCCATGCGCTCGAATTCCACATTGGTGACGACATTCTGGAAGCGGTCATAACCGTAGGGCTGGATCTTGTTGGCGTCGTACGGCTGCCAGCCGGTGGCCCAGACCACGGCGCCGGCCTTGAAGGAGACCGTCTCTTCCTGCATCTCCAGATCGACCGCGTTCACCTTGCAGGCTGTCTTGGCCTTTTCCGCCTCGTCGGTGCCGAGGATCGCCGGGTCGATCACGTAGCGTTGCGGATGAGCCATGCGGTGCGGCAGGTAGGCTCCCTTGCGCTTGCCCAGGCCGTAGTTGAACTCATCGTCAAACTCGGCGCTGACCGCCCGGGCGCAGTCGCCGCAACCGGTGCAGTTATCATTCACGTAGCGGGGACTGATCTTCACGCTGGCGGTGTAGTTGCCCGCGTCGCCCTGGATGTCGGTCACCTCGGCCATGGTCAGGATGGTCAGGTTGGGGTTCATCTTCGCCCGGCGCTGATTGATTTCCAGTCCACAGGTGGGGAAGCAGAGCTTGGGGAAATATTTGTACAGCTGGGTGACACGACCACCAACATAGGGACGTTTTTCAACCAGGACGACCTGCTTTCCTGTTTCGGCGGCTTCCAGGGCGGCGGTGAGGCCGCTGATACCGCCACCGACCACCAGGATGGTCTGGTTGGTTGCAATTACTTCCGTCATGGATGTTCCTCCGTCGCGGAAAGGGTTCAATCGATTATCTGGGCTGACAAGGGATCCCGATGGGAATTGCGGTCACCATTCAGGGTACGTAAAAACCCATAATTTAGAATTTGGTAAGATACTCTTCTCGGTTCGATCCCGCCAGATTAAACCGGTGTTGCGGCAATCGAAATTTCCGATGCGTGCATAGGTACGTTGTATCAGGTGCGGCCCGGATATGAATAATGTTGATGGGTGTGGGCGGACTATACTCTGGATATGGGAATCTGATGAATCCGGCGGCGACGGGCCATTGATGGCGACCGGGGGGCGTAGCGAACCGCGGCGGTCGTCGTCGGGCGAAACCGGGGGTGTCGCGATCCCCGCCAGCAGAACACTATGCCAACCCAGGAAAATAATAAGGAGAACTGCCGTGGCCGAGAGCACCAATCCCTATCTCCTGCCCGGACGTACACCATTGCCCAAGGGTGACGATACTTTCGAACCCAGGCGCTTCAAGCAGCTGATGGAGCAGTTGCCGATCGGCAATATCGGCCAGGTCGCGCAGGATTTACATCAGCTATTGCAGCGGATGAACGCCTCGATAATGCCGGTGGCCAGCCGGGTGAGCAATCTGGAGGCGCTGGCGAACTCGTTAATGGTGGTGCTGGAGGCGCTGGAGAAGGGTTATGCCCGGATACCGCTGCCACTCAGCCGGCGGGCGACGCTAATGGCCGACATGCACGGCAGCCTGTGCATCCTGGCCACCCAGGGTTACAAGGTGGTGCTCGATCAGTATCACCTGGAGCATTTAACCGGGCAGTTGCTGCACAAGGCCAATCGTGCCTTGGCCCTGCACCGGGTACTCTATTTCCTCGGCCGGCGGCTGCTGCAGGAGTACCAGCTCTATCGGCCGGCACCCGCCCACATCTGGCGGGAGATTCATGGTATCCACCACTACGCCTGCGACCAGAAACTGGCGGACCGGCAGGTGGGAAATCTGGATAGGCGCCTGCCCACGCAAGCCACGGTAAATGATCTTTACAAGCAGATATTACTGCTCTCCCTGGCGGGCCCCTATCGGCTGCTGCAGGGGGAAGCTGTGCGGGTCTATCTGGCGCTGCCGCGCTGGGTGCCGGAGGCGCGGCTGCTGGATCTGGGCCGTTCGAGTAGCGACGACGGCCCCTTTATCGTGGATATCGGCAGCGATGAGCCGCCTCGACGTATGGGGGGCGAGCGCGATCATCAGGTGCAGCGTGGCTGGGTGCTGGACACCAGCGATCTGGCGGTCGGCCTGGCCTCCGAGTTGGAGGCGGTGGACGCCCTGCATGGCGCCATGCGGCCCCAGGATGCCCCGGACAAGATCTCACCCGATCTGTTGGCGCGGCTGATGCTGATCTGGGGGATCGGATCCAGTCGGGTGACCGAGCGAGACCAGACGGAGGGAGAGGTGGTTCTGGTCCGGGGCCTGGAGGCAATTTACCGCGAGTTGGGTGGCGAGCGGATAGCCGACGCCGGCGCCAACCCCGGTGCCTTCAATTCAGCCGGTCCACGGAAAGAAACCAGTAAGGCCGCCCGCGGCATACCCCGTTCCGACCTGAGTGCGGATGAGCATGTGATTGCCGGCGCCGGGTCCACCGCCAAGGTCGGAGAGGTTCCGTCGGCATCGACCCTCCCGCTCTCCCACAACTGCCCGGTATACAACGAAGGCAGCAGCGGCTTCCAACTGGGCTGGAGTGCCAACGCGGCGGAGTCTATCAGTGTCGGGGAACTGGTGGCGGTAACTCATTGGGACAGAGAAGGCGAGGAGTCGTTGCGTCTGGGTGTGGTGCGCTGGATGCGCACCGAGCGTCCGCAGGTGATCGACTTCGGCGTGGAGCTGATAGGTGGTGATGTGGAGACGGTGATTTTTTACCGCCAGTGGGGGGGCGGGCAGGAGAGCTACAGCTCCGGCCTGTTGCTGCAGCGCCCGCAGGAGGATCAAACGATCATTACCCTGCCATTCTTCTCCGAAGCGGGGGAGCGCACCTGGCTGGTGACGCAGGGCCAGAAACGGGAAATCGTGCTCAGTCGGGAGATCGAGGCCACGGGCGCCTTCATCCAGTTTTATTATCATGACCAAGCCCTGCCGGAACCGCAGGCGGTGGATGACCAGGGGATCGAGGTGGCGGATTTCGAACAGCTCTGGAACAGTATCTGAGCGCGCCGGGAACGGCATCGTACCGGTCGCTGGTTGAACTCCGCTTGTCTGCCCAATGTCTGCTGTTAAGATGAATTCAACGCGGACAGCGGTGGGGATACGATGAACAACGGGCAGGGCGGCGGTGTCGGGGGTATCGGCAGGTGGATGATGATCCTCTCCTGGGTGCTGCTGCTGGGGCTGATGGCGTTTCTGTTCAACGGGATCCTGGAGAAGCAGCACAATCCCAACCAGGCACCGCTCACGCTGCGGGATAATCGTGGGGCACAGGTGGTACTGAAACGCAACCGCGCGGGCCACTATGTGGCGAGCGGCCGTATCAATGGTCATCCGGTGCTGTTCCTGCTGGATACCGGCGCCACCGATGTGGCCATCTCCGATGAACTGGCGCAGCGCCTGGAGCTGCCCAGGGGACGGCAGTCGCTGAGTCAGACCGCCAACGGCACGGTCGCCTCGTGGCAGACGCGGTTGTCCGAAGTCGGGCTGGGGGAGATTACGCTGACCGATGTGAGCGCCAGCGTATTGCCGACCATGACGGGCAGCGAGGTGCTGCTGGGCATGAGTTTTCTGAAGCAGCTGGAGTGGACACAGCGGGGCGATCAGCTGATGCTGAGAAAGTTATGACCGGGGGTAACTACTCACGGGGTGATTGCCTTGCCGGCCTCACACGATGGCTGGATCAAGATCGGCCAACAAACCAGGCCAATTACTTGCAGGCCGGGTGAGTAGCTACGACCGGGGAAACTGCCACCGGCGCGGGTGGACCTAAATGAAGCGGGCGGCGACTGTCGGACAGGCCGCCCGTTTTATCTATCAGGCGACAGTGTCTTTCAACGCCTTCAGCGCGGTGACCTTGACCACGGTGGTTGCCCGCTTGGCGGCGATCTTGATCGGTTCGCCGGTGGCCGGGTTGCGGCCCATGCGCGCCTTGCGTGCCGGTTTGACCACCCGGCGGACCTTGACGCCGGTTTCAGGGATGGCGAATTCACCGGATCCGCGACGGATCATGTGTCCCTTGACCAGGCCCCCCAGTGAGTTGAACACGTCACCGACCTGCTTGCGGCTGAGACCGGTCTCTTCGGCGATGGCCTGAAGGATCTGGGTCTTGGTCTGTTTGGCGGTGATGGCCTTGGGTTTTGCTGGAGCAGCGGCTTTCTTGACGGGGGCCTTTTTCGCGGCGGCTTTCTTGACGGGCGCCTTTTTAGCTACGGCTTTCTTGGCGACGACCTTCTTCTTTGCTACGGGTGCTTTTTTAGCGGCGGTTTTTTTTGCAGCTTTTTTCTTGACGGCCATGGAAAACTCCTGGGTTAGACCTGATGAGTGCGCGCTAAACATAGCATAGATTTGTGTTTTTCCAAGTACTTCCAAGCGGAAATGCAGTAAAAACCGGCCTTTTTCACATTTCCCCGGATTTTCCGGGGCGCGGCGGTATGGATCAGGTCTGACGGGTACGCCGCGCTTCGACCCTTTCAGGGTTGGCGTGCGGGATCACAAGCGATAGCAGACGCCGCCCCGGCGACTGTCGCCGCAGCCGGAGAGTTGGCCATTGTTTTTGCGCATCACCGAGTGGGCGCCGCCAAAGAACAGGTTTTTTTCCGGCCAGCAGCGGATGTCGGCAAACTCCTTTCCCAGTGCCCGGAGGGTGGCGGCGGAAGGTCCGTTTTCGATATTCAGCAGGTCGGACTCGAAATGCACGCGTGGTTGTTCGACCGCCGGTTCGATCTCCATGCCGAAGTCGATCAGATTGATCAGCACCTGGAGAATGGCGCTGCGTATCCTGTTGGAGCCGCCCGAGCCGAGCGCGATGGTATCGCCGGCGGCGGTGTTCACCAGGGAAGGGGACATCATGGAAGCGATGCGCCGATTGTACGGCCAGCGATTGAACCCGTGCGGATTGATATCCTCTTCGCCGAGCATGTTGTTCAGCATGATGGCGCATCCGGGCAGCACATAGCCCGACCCCTCGCCGTTGGACAGGGTCATGCTGGCCAGATTGCCTGCCCCGTCGGCGATACTGATCTGGGTGGTGCCGCGGGAGAAACCCTTGTGATTGCGCATCACCTCCCGGTAGCGGCCGAGCAGTTCGCTGGAGAGGATGTCGAGCCCGGATGCTGCCGTGCCACCCGCGCCGATCCCCTGGTCGCTGCGCAGTTGCTGGGTCAGCTTCATGGCGTGGCTGATGCGACCGAGGTGGGCGGCGCTGTTGACCCGGTACTGCCCCAGCCGCTCCTGCTCCAGCAGCGCCAGGGTGAAGGCGATCAGGATACCGCCGATGGAGGGCGGCGGATTGGTGAACAGCCGGGTGCCGCGATAGTCGAGGGTCAGTGGTAATCGCCGTACCACCTGATAAGACTCCAGGTCGGTCGGGGTAAGACAGCCGCCATGGCCATGGCAGTCGCTGGTCAGCTGGCGCCCCATCTCGCCGCGGTAAAACAGCGCCTCCCCTTCCAGTGCCAGGATCTCGAAGCCATCCGCCGTGGTGGGATTGCACACCGTCTCATCCCGCCCGGCGATCACGCCCGGTTGCCGCGCGCTGGCATGCAACTGCAGCGCCTCCGGACTTGACTGGATGATGGGGGATACGATCTCGGCGATGTAGTGCTGAAAGCTGTTTACCCGCACGCCGTCGCGGGCGGCTTCACAGGCCGGCTGAATGATCTCCCGCAACGGCATACTGCCGAGGTCGCGGTGGATGGCGAAGGCCCCCTTGATCGCCCCCGGGGTGGCGATCGATCCCATGCCGATATGGAACTCCTGCTGGGCGGTGCCGAAGTCGGCCAGGATGGGATAAAAATCGAGTTCTGATTCAACCGGCCGGGCATGGGGTGTCTGGGCGAAAAAGTCATACAGCAACGGTTGCGAGTCGGCGGACTGGGCCGTCAGGAAGCCGCCACCCCCGAGGGAGGCCAGCACCGGCTCGGCGACGCAGGCAGCGAACAGTGCCGCCAGCGCGGCATCAAAGGCGTTGCCGCCGGCGCGCAGAATCTCCGTTGCGGCGCTGGCGGTGACCGGATGACCGGCCGCCACGATTCCTGCTGATTTTTTCATTTATGTTGTGCTCGGGTTGAATCTGTGGCATCAGTTCAAGTATTAGTCTAATGATACCGATAAACTCTATGTTTCCATTGGCTAGTTTCTATCCTGAAACGGCGGCAGGCAAGGCGGTATCCGCAGCGATCCGGACCGCGCCGGTACTGGACTTGCCCGGTATGAAAACAGATTTTCTTCCACTCTGACAACAGTATGGCATCGCCCGATGGTGGATGAGGGCGGCCCGAAGCCGGGATGGTTTGATCTATGCTTTGCGTAGGATTACCCGCCGGAACGCAGGTGCTGGCGTGGAAAGTGAACATCGATTGTGAACGCCCTCAGGGCGGGCGCATGGGGGATTGTCTATGGCGGTAGTGCCAAAACAGAACGGTTTGAATATTTTGCGGAAGCTGGTACCGCTGAATACGCTCACGGAAGAGACCCTGGCCGAGCTGATGGAGGCGGTCGAGTTTGAGAAGATTGCCAAGGGCGATTACCTGTTCCATGAAGGCGATACCAATCCCGAGCGCATCTATCTGCTCTCGGGCAGGGTCGCCCTGCTGGAGGATGGCAAGGAGGTGGATGCCGTTGCCGCCGACAGCAACATGGCGCGCTATCCCGTGGCCCACCACCTGCCGCGCAAATTTTCCGTTCAGGCCAGAACCAAGGCCGAAATTGTCCGCATTGACAGTCACCAGCTCAGTGAGCTGCTGACCCGTGGTGGTAACGCCCTGTATCGGGTTGAAGAGCTGAGCGCCGACGCCGACGATGACTGGATGGGCCAGCTGCTGCAGTCACCGATTTTTCAGCGCATACCGGCGGCCAATATCCAGAATATCATGATGCGCATGGAGGAGGTGCAGGTTGCGGCCGGCGAGCTGGTGATCCGCCAGGGCGACGACGGGGACTACTTCTACCTGATCAACCGCGGCCAGTGCTCCATCACCCGGGAACGGGGGGATGGGGAGATCGAGGAGCTCGCGCAGGTCGGTGCCGGCCACTGCCTGGGCGAGGAGTCGCTGCTCTCCGGCAAGCCGCGCGGCAGCACCGTCTCCATGCTCACCGACGGCGTCCTGTTTCGGCTGGGGAAAAAGGATTTCGTTGAATACATCAAGTTGCCGCTGGCCAACGCCATCAGCTATGAGGTGGCGCTGGACAAGGTGGAGAAGGGCGCCGTCTGGCTGGATGTTCGATCGCCCCAGGAGCATCAACGCGTGCAGATTCCGAACAGCCGGAGCGTACCCTTCAATGCCCTGCGCTCGGCACTGCCGGAACTCGATAAACAGAAACCCTATGTCATCTACTGTCAGGACGGATTGGTGAGCTCCACGGCGGTCTATCTGCTGATGGAACAGGGGCTGGATGCCTATGTGCTGCAGCGGGGACTCGAATCGGTACCCGATGAGGCGTTGCACCGGGACAAGTCCCGGGAGCGCGCGCAAGTCATCAACCTGCACCCGGAACAGGCGGGTCCCGAGGAAGGCGTGCCGGATATCGGCTCGGCACCGGATGACGAGGCCGGGCTGCTGCGCGAGCGGCTGCAGAAAACCGAGGCCCAGGCCCAGGAACAGATGCAGCGGGCACTGAAAATGAAGCTGATGCTGGAAAAGCTCAAAGGGCGTCTGGTGGAGGCGGAAGCGGCGGAAACCCGGGAGGGCGAAGCGAGCCGACGGCTGGCCGGCGAAGTGGAGCAGCTGCAGAAACAGCTGGATGCCGGCGAGAAAACCCGCGAAACCCTGAAAAAGCAGCAGACATACATTGAGGCGCAGCTGGCGGATGTGGCCGGCGAGCGTGATCAGCTGCAGGACAAGCTGGGCGAGGTCTATCAACAGATAGGCAAGCTGGAGAAACGCCTGGAGGCGCAGCAGCAGGGGGAGGCGCGACTGCAGCAGTCCCAGACCGAGGCCCAGGAGGCGTTGCAGCGGGCGCTGAGCGGCAGCCGCACGGAACTGGGCGAGCTCCAGGCGGAAAAAACCATGCTGGCACAGGAGGCCGGAAGGTTGCAGGAAGCCCTGGAGGGGGCGCGCGCCGAGCTGGAGCAGCTGGGGGGTGAGCTGACGCACACAAGGCAGGCGGCCGCAGCGGCGTTGGCGAAACAGCAGGAAGAGGCAGGGCTCAGGGAGTCCCTGGTCGAGGCCCAGGAAACACTGCAGCGGGCGCTGAGTGACAGCCGCACGGAACTGGGCGAGCTCCAGGCGGAGAAAACCACGCTGGACGAGGAGGCCGGAAGGTTGCAGGAGGCCCTGGAGGGGGTGCAGGCCGTGCTGGCGCAACGGGGGGATGAGCTGAGCCAATCCCGGCAGGCGGCGGAAGCGGCCCAGGAACAACAGCAGGCGACACAGCGCGACCTGCAGGCGCTGCAGGAGGAGGCGGCCGCGTTACGCGCCGCCCATGAACGGCAGCAGAGCGAGGCGGCCGAACAGGTGCAGGCCATGGCCGAAATCCTGGCGGCGGCCAACAGCCGGATCGAATCACTGGAGGCGGCCCTGGCGGAGCGGGGTGCCGATGACACCGCGCGCGACGCGGCATTGGCGAGCGCCGATCAACAGCAGCGGCTGCTCAATGCCGAACTGGACCGGCTGCGCGCCGAACTGGAGGCCGCCGATGCCCGCATCGGTGATCTGGATGCCGAACGGCAGGTCCTGAAACAGGCGCAGACAGAGCGACAGAGTGATCAGGAGGCGGCGCTACGGCAATCACTCGATGAGGCGGTCGAGGGACGGAATCAGGCACAGTTCGCATTACAGGCCGCATCAGATGAGCGGGACCGGGTGGCGGCGGAGCTGGCGGTGCTGCAGAAGAGCTTTGTTCAGCTGCAGCAACTCGCCGATGAGCGGGAGAGCGGCCTGGTCGAACTGCGCTTGCAGATGGAGCGGGAGCAGCGCGCCGGGACCGAGGACGAACAGGCGCGCGGCCGGCAACAGGATGAACTGGAGCGGCTGACACAGGCGCTCGCTGCGGCCAACGCGGAGCTTGAGTCGGCCCGCCAGGCGACACAGGAGAAGACGCAGTCCCTGACGGAGTTGCAGCAACTACGGGACACGGATCAGGCCGAGGTGCAGGAGACAACGGCCCGGCTGGAAGCGGCCGAGCAGGCGCTGCAGGAGTTACACCGGGAGCGTGAACAGCTGACCGCCGAGCTCTCCGGTCTGGACACCGAACGCGGCGACCTCACCCGGCAGCTGGAGAACGATCGCCAGCGCCGCGCCGAGCTCGAAGCCCGACTGGCCGAGGCGGCACAGGCGGAGGAACGGCCCTCCACCGAAGAGGTGGATTTCCTGCGTGCGGAACTGGCGGAGGCAACCGCGGCGCGGGTCGCGGCCGAAGATGCCCTGGCAGCGGCCGGCCGGGTGGCCGCCAGTAGCCCGGCGGCACAGAATGAAATCAAGGCGGTGCAGGCCGAACTGGAGACCCTGAACGACGCGCTGGACGAGGCGGACAAGGCCTACGACACGCTCGTCCGGGAGAAGGCGCAGCTACAGGAGGAGCTGGAGCAGTTGCGCGCGGCGGCGCCGGGGGCGGAGGACAATGCGCGGCTGCGGGAACAGAAGGCGGCTGCCGAGCAGGAAGTGGCGCGTCTCGGCGAGGCCCTGGACGCGTTGCGTGAGCAGGTCGAGGCCGAGGCGTACCAGCGGTGCCAGGCGGAGGAGGCCGCGGTGGAAGCGCCGGCCACCGGAACACCGGCCAAAGGGGTAGCCGAACTGCAGCAGGCGCTGGAGGAGGCGCATGGCGCACTCAAGGAGCTGGAGCTCAACAGCTCGGTCGATGCCGCGGAGTGTGAAGTACTGCGCCAGGATATCGACAAGCTGAAGCGTTCGCTGGATGAGCGCAGCGCCGAGCTGGAAAGGACGCGCAAAGAGAGCCTGCTGCTGGAAGAGAAGACCGAAGAGCGCAACAGCGAGATCGATCGTCTCAAACTGGCACTGGAAGCGGCCCAGGTCGAGGCCGACGAGGCGACTTTCAAAAAAGATGAGGCGCTGGAGGCGCGCAAGCAGGTCGAGGATTCGCTGTATGCGCTGCAGAAGCAGATCGAACACGGGCGTCCCCGGGATGATCTGCTGGACAAGCGGCTGGCCGCGTCGATGGGCCCGCTGGTGGTCGGCCACAGTTCCAGCCGACAAAAACTGGTCGGTGTGCTGATCGGGGCGGTACTGGCCTTCGGGGTGGCGGAGGCGCTCTCCCTCCTGGGGGGCAATGGCGAGATCATCAGCGGCTTCCTGGGGGCGGCGCCGGTTGTCTCCCCGAGCCCGGAGAGTGAGCCCGTTGCCCCGGTGGCGCCACCGGTCGCCGCGCCGCTCGCCAAACCGCCTCGGACGCCGACGCCCGCGGTGCCGGAAATACCGCGGGCGCCGGTGGTTGCCCCGCGTGAGCCGGTGACGCCCAAGCCCCCCCCTGAGCCCCGGGGAACGGCCACCGGCAGCTTGATCCAGGACCCTCTGGCCACCGGCGGAAGCGGCCCGGAGATGGTCTATGTCGCGGGTGGGGTATTCCGCATGGGCAGCGCCATCAGCCAGCTGGCCAGTGAAGAGCAGCCGGTACATGAAGTGCGTTTGCGCAGCTTTAGTATCGGGCGCTACGAGGTGACCTTCCGGGAGTATGCGCGGTTCGCCGCCGCCACCGGACGCGGATTGCCGGATGACCTCGGCTGGGGACAGGGGCCGCGCCCGGTGATCAATGTCAGCTGGAATGACGCCAGGGCCTATACCGACTGGCTGAGCGAGCAGACCGGCCAGCGCTACCGGCTGCCGAGCGAGGCGGAGTGGGAGTATGCGGCCGCGGCGGGTACCGATACGCCATACTGGTGGGGTTTTGATCTGGGCTCGGGTAACGCCAACTGTTTCAACTGCGGCAGCGAATGGGACGGTGCCTCAACCGCGCCGGTGGGCCGCTTCGTGGCCAATCCGTTCGGCCTTCACAACACCGCGGGCAACGTCATGGAGTGGGTGGAGGACTGTTACCACGGCTCCTACGAGGGCGCGCCGACCGATGGATCGAGCTGGCAGGAGCCGGGGTGTCGCGAGCGGGTGGTGCGGGGTGGTGCATTCAACAAGCCGGGCGTGAGTCTGCGGGTCACCCGGCGGGGGCGGCATGAAGTGGATACCCGGCTGCTGGTGCTCGGTTTCCGGGTAGTCCGTGAGGTGCGCTGATTGCCGCGCCTGATGCGGGCTCCTTGTGATAAGGGCCTTTATTTCTTGACAGGCCCTAATGAAAAGGCCCGTGACGCTGCAGCATCACGGGCCTGTGGGTGGGTGTCTATTTTAAACGAAGAAACTATCGATAGGTTTCAGTATGAGATCGGACTTCAGCCATGCCGGCTCAGGTTCGTACACAAGCGGGATCTCCTGGAGTTGAAGGGTGGGGCGCAGGATGTCGCAGGGTCCCTCACAGTGGACCGGGGTTGGCCGCCTTTCTGAACGGCTCTGTGGGAGTCGTTCGCCGCTGGTCATGTCATATACACGGATCATATTGCACCCCTGGAGTCGGTGGACTGATTGATCTCACTATAATTAGCGGACGCCGCCGGCAAACCTTTAGGGTTTCCTGATTTCCCAGCTAACCCGGCTGTGCTCAGGAAAACGGATGTCGCTAACGATGCGGTTCACAAGCCCGCCGCGCCGCACCGGCGCTGCTGCCGGAAGCCCGGTGCAACCATCCATCGCCCCGGATCACCTATACTGTGAATGAAGTAATGTCGTGGGCACAGGGCAGGTATGGCAACAGAGCGAGAACGAGTGCGGGTGACGGCGAAAGGCGGCGGTCGGGCGCGGATGCTGGTGGCCGCGCTGATCGGGGCGATGATGCTGAATCCGCCGCTGTTGGAGATCTTCTCCAGCGCCACGGGTAGCCGTCTCTTCGGCTGGCCGCTGATCATCCTCTATATTAACCTGATCTGGTTGTTGCTGATTGTCCTGGTGGTCTATCCGAAAGTCTGGCGGCTGCTCAGGGAAGCCTGGCGTTCCAGGGCCGGCACCCTGCGCAAAGGGCGGTATTGATGCCGTTTGTCTGGCTGGTCTTCGTTACCTCGCTGGCCTACCTGGGGCTGCTGTTCCTGATCGCCCACTATGCCGACAGGCGTGCCCGGCAGGGGCGCAGCATCGGCGCCAATCCTTATGTCTACTCGCTGTCCCTGGCGGTCTACTGCACCTCCTGGACCTTCTACGGCAGTGTCGGCCGGGTGGCGACCGACGGCATCGGTTTCCTGCCCATCTATCTGGGGCCCACCCTGGTGTTTCTGGTGGCGCCGTTTCTGTTGCGCAAGATCCTGAAAATTGCCGAGGCGCAGCACACCACCTCGATTGCCGACTTCATCTCCTCCCGTTACGGCAAGAGCCAGAAGCTGGCCGGTCTGGTGACGGTGGTGGCGGTGATCGGCATCATGCCCTACATCGCCTTGCAGCTGAAGGCGATCTCCACCAGTTTCGATATCCTGGGGGGCTACCCCACGATCAGCACCTATCTTCCCCACACCACCAGCGTACTCAATGACAAGGCGTTCTACGTCACTATCGTGCTGGCCTTGTTCACCATCCTTTTTGCCACCCGGCGCCTGGACGCCTCGGAGCACCATGAAGGATTGATGGTGGCGATCGCCTTTGAGTCACTGGTCAAGCTGTTTGCCTTTTTGGCGGTCGGCGTCTTTGTCACCTTCTTCATGTTTGACGGATTCGAGTCGATCTTTGACCGGGTGGAAGCGGATGAGGGGCTCGCCCGCCTGATCTCCGGAGAGGCACTGTTCGAAAGCGGCAGCTGGACCTCGCTGATGGTGCTGGCGGGGCTGGCGATCTTCTGCCTGCCGCGCCAGTTTCAGGTCACGGTGGTGGAGAACACCAACCGCTCGCATCTGGATAAGGCGATGTGGCTGTTTCCGCTCTATCTGCTGGCGATCAACTTTTTTGTACTACCGATCGCCATCGCCGGGCTGGTCACCTTTCCGCCCGGGGCGGTCAATCCCGACACCTTCGTGCTGGCGCTGCCGATGGTGGCGGAGCAGCCGGGGTTGGCGCTGCTGGTTTATATCGGCGGCCTCTCCGCCGCCAGCGGTATGGTGATCGTGGCGACCGTGGCCCTGAGTACCATGGTCTCGAACGATCTGATCGTGCCGCTGCTGCTGCGCCTGCGCCTGTTCCATTTCGGCAGCAGGGCCTCCGACACGGCCACCGGCATGCTCAAGGCGCTGCGCCGGCTGAGTATTCTGGGTGTGCTGTTCCTCGCCTACAGCTATGTCACGCTCATCGGCGACTCCTATGCGCTGGTGACCATCGGCCTGGTCTCCTTTGCGGCGGCGGCCCAGTTTGCGCCGCTGATCATCGGCGGCATCTTCTGGAAGGGGGCGACTCTGGCCGGGGCCCTGACCGGCCTGATGAGCGGTTTTCTGGTCTGGGGCTACACCCTGGTGCTGCCGGCCTTCGCCCAGTCCGGCTGGCTGCCGCTGTCCATCGTCGAGCTGGGACCGTTCGAGATCGGTTTGCTGAAACCCCAGGCGCTGTTTGGTGTGGCCTGGGAAAATCCGCTGATTCACAGTCTCTTCTGGAGCGCCTTTTTCAATATCGGACTCTATCTGCTGGTGTCCCTGTTCTCCCGCCAGAGTCTGATCGAGCGAACCCAGGCGCGGGCGTTTGTGGATGTGTTTTCGCCCAAGAGTGAGTACGCCACCCGCCCCTGGGAGGGGCAGATCCGCATCGCCGACCTGGAGCGGATCGTTGAGCGGTTCGTCGACCGTCACCGGGTGGAGCAGCTGTTTGGGCGCTATCGCGACAGCGGCTCCTCGGCCTATTCGCCCGGCATGGATGCACCGGCGGATCTGCTCACCCAGGTGGAGAAATTGCTCGCCGGGGTGGTCGGCTCCGCCTCCGCCCGGGTGATGATCAACAGCAGTCTGCGGCGTACCAATATCAACCTGGACAGCGTACTGGACATTATTGACGAAGCCTCCTCGGCCGTGGAGGGGAGTCGCGAAGTACTGAAGTCGGTGATTGAAAATGTCGATCAGGGCATCTCCATGTTCGACAAGGAGATGAATCTGGTGGCATGGAACCGGCGTTTCGTGGAGATCAACGGGCTGCCGGAACGGATGTTGCGCAGCGGCGTCACCCTGCGTGATATCTGCAGCTATAACATCGATCAGGGTGAGTACGGCCTGGTCGAGGATCGGGAGGCCTTTATCCAGCAGTACATCCGGGACACCTTCCAGCCGCAGCGGATGGTGTTTGAAAAGGTGCGGCCCAACGATACCGTGCTGGAGCTGTGCCGCACCCCCCTGGCGGCGGGCGGCGTGGTCACCACCTATACCGACATCACCCAGCGCAAGCAGGCCGAGCTGGAACTGACCAGGCTGCGTAACCTGCTGGGCAACATCATCGACTCCATGCCGTCGGCGCTGATCGGTATCGATGTGGCGGGCCGTATCACCCACTGGAACCGGGAGGCGGAACGGATGAGCGGGATCAAGGCGGCAGCCGCCATTGGTGAGACACTGACCCAGCTGATCCCGCAGTTTCCGGACGTCCTGCAGAAGGTAGAGCGGGCCATCGGCGAGCTGGCGCCGGCCCAGGAGACCAATCTGCGCTGGGAAGACGCCAAGGGCGAGGTTCATTACATGGATGTCACCATCTATCCGCTGCTGGCCGAATCGGTGGAGGGGGCGGTGATCCGCCTGGACGACGTGACCGAGACGGTGCGTATGGAAGAGATGATGGTGCAGTCCGAGAAGATGCTTTCGGTGGGCGGCCTGGCGGCGGGTATGGCCCACGAGATCAATAATCCGCTGGCCGGTATTGTGCAGAGTGTGCAAGTGATGAACACCCGGCTGGGGCCGGAGATGGCGAAAAATCGCCAGGTGGCGGAGGCCTGCGGCACCTCGATCGAGGCCATCGACCGCTATATGGATAAACGCGGCATCGCGCCACTGCTGGAGATGGTTTCGGAATCCGGCAAGCGCGCGGCCAAGATCGTCAGCAGCATGCTCAGTTTCAGCCGCAAGAGCGACCTGAAGTTTGAGCTGCGGGATCTGCGGCTGCTGCTCGATGAGACCGTGGAGATCGCCTCCAATGACTACAATCTGGCCAAGCACTACGATTTCAGACGGATCTCCATCGTACGCGAATATGCCGCGGATCTGCCGGAGGCCTGGTGCGAGGGCGGGCAGATCCAGCAGGTGCTGCTCAATCTGCTGAAAAACGGTGCCCAGGCGATGTTTGAGGCCGCCACCAACGGCGACCAGAGCGGTGGCAATGACCGCTTCATCCTGCGTGCCTATCGGGATCGGCAGTGGGCCTGCGTGGAGATCGAGGACAACGGCCCCGGTATGAGCCCGGCGGTGCGCCGGCGCATCTTTGAACCTTTTTTCACCACCAAGGAGGTCGGCTCCGGCACCGGACTCGGGCTCTCGGTCTCCTACTTCATCATTACCCAGAACCATCGCGGCAGCATCGAGGTGAAGCCGGTCAGGGAGGGAGGCAGCTGTTTCGTCATCCGTCTGCCGACGAAGCCGCCGGAACGGGTCTGATTCATTCCCGGTCAGCGGAAAGCGCCGGTTCGGCTGGAACGGCCGCGCCGGCTGTTGTATTGTCGTCGGCTGGCACGCCGGGACCGCGCGATGCCCTAACAACAAATGACGGGAGGCTCCATTGAGCTGGTGGGGAAAATTGGCCGGCGGCGCGTTCGGCTTCATGGTGGGGGGGCCGATCGGCGCGCTCCTCGGGGCCGTGCTGGGCCACAATCTGGATAAGGGCATCAAGGGGCTGTCCGGGGACGAGCGCTTCGCCCCCGGCGACCAGGAGCGGGTACAGACCGCCTTCTTCACCACCACCTTCTCGGTGATGGGCGCCATCGCCAAGGCGGATGGGCGGGTCTCGCCGGACGAGATCGCCCTGGCCCGCTCGGTGA
The DNA here is from genome assembly GCF_025175675.1 of Sedimenticola hydrogenitrophicus. Lineage (GTDB taxonomy): Bacteria > Pseudomonadota > Gammaproteobacteria > Chromatiales > Chromatiaceae > Sedimenticola > Sedimenticola hydrogenitrophicus. The sequence goes on along the minus strand of NZ_JANIOA010000040.1, from coordinate 20,172 downwards.
TGGCGGAGATGGACCTCAGCGAGGAGATGCGCCGCACCGCCATCAACCTGTTCAATCAGGGCAAGGCGGCCGGGTTTCCCCTGGACGGGGTGCTGGAGCAGTTCCGTACCGAGTGCCATCGCCGCAATACCCTGATCCAGATGTTCATCGAGATCCAGCTGCAGGCGGCCTACGCCGACGGTAGCCTGCACAAGGCCGAAGAGCAGATGCTGCTGCACATCTGCAAGCGGCTTGGCATTCCCGAATTCGCCTTCCGCCGCCTGGAGAAGATGATCCGCGCCGAGCGCCATTTCGGCGGCGGACGTCGCGCCGAGGCGAAGCCCGCCCGCCCCTCGCTGCAGGACGCCTACGCCATGCTCAATGTCCCCTCCGATGCCAGCGATGCCGAGGTGAAAAAGGCCTACCGGCGGCTGCTGAGCCAGCACCATCCCGACAAGCTGGTCTCCAAGGGTCTGCCGGAGGAGATGATGAAGGTGGCCACCCAGAAGACCCACGAGATCCGCCAGGCCTATGAGCGGGTGAAAGAGGCGCGGGATATGTAGCTACCCATGTTTCCGAGGGTGTGATGCGGCCAGTGCTTTCTTGGAAACGTAGGATGGGTGGAGGAGGAACGACGTAACCCATCAAGTGGAAAGGCAATGGTAGCGTGGGCACGTCTTCCGTGCCCACGCTGTCTCCGTGGTGTTGTTTCCGCGGGGGCAAAAAAAGCGTGCCCACCAATCTAGAGCCACGGCATTACCGCGACCGGAGTACGGGGTTCAATAGTCGGCGTAGACCGCGCTGTTGCCTTCACGGTCAAAGGTGAGCACCTGATAGGGGTCCTGGCGCGCACCCTCCATGCCGGGCGCACCCATCGGCATGCCGGGCACGGTCAGGCCGGCCACCGCCGGTTTCTCCCGCAGCAGACGGCGGATCTCGTCGGCCGGCACATGCCCCTCGATCACATAGCCGGAAATCTCGGCGGTGTGGCAGGAGGCGTGTTGCGGTTTCACTCCCAACGACTGCTTGACCTGGTCCATGCGGTCGGTGTTGTGGGTCTGCACCTCGAAGCCGTTCGCCTTCAGGTGTTCGACCCAGGCGCCGCAGCAGCCGCAGGTGGGGGATTTGTAGACAGTGATCAGCTCCCCGGCAACGCCAACGGTGGCGGCCAGGCTCAGCAGGCCGGTGGCGATCAGTTTGGCCAGTGTGTTCATGGGCGTTTTCATGGGTAATTTCCAGACTGTGTTGAAGAAGGACCGGGTTCACTTGACCTCGCGGTCGCGTACCCCGAGCAGATAAAGTATACCGTCCAGTCCCAGGGTGGAGATGGCGTGGCGGGCATTTTCCCGCACCACCGGTTTGGCATGGAAGGCGACGCCGAGGCCGGCCAGGCTGAGCATCGGCAGATCGTTGGCGCCGTCGCCCACCGCGATCACCTGTTCCAGGCCGATGCCAAGGTCGCGCGCCATCTGCTGCATCAGTTCGGCCTTGCGGGCGCCGTCGACGATCTCGCCCTTCACCTCGCCGGTGAGTTTGCCGTCGCGGATATCCAGCTCGTTGGCGGAGAAGAAGTCGACCCCCAGTTTCTCCTGCAGGTGGCGGGCGAAATAGCCGAAGCCGCCGGACAGGATGCCGACCTGATAACCGAGCCGTTTCAGGTTGGAGATCAGCCGTTCCGCCCCCTCGGTGATCGGCAGCTGCTCGGCGATTTCCGCCAGCACCGACGCGTCCAGCCCCTTGAGCAGGGCCATGCGGCGGCGGAAACTCTCCTTGAAGTCGATCTCGCCCTGCATCGCCGACTCGGTGATCGCGGCCACCGCCTCACCGACACCGGCGGCCTTGGCCAGCTCGTCGATCACCTCCACCTGGATCAGGGTGGAGTCCATATCAAACACGATCAGGCGCCGGTTGCGGCGATACAGGTCGTCGGCCTGGAATGCCACGTCCACCTCGTCGCGGCTGCTGATCTCCAGCAGATCCTGACGCAGCGCGCCCAGGTCGGCGGGCTCGCCGCGCACCGTGAATTCGACACAGGCGCGGCGGTGGGGGTTGGCGCTACGCAGGGAGAAGCGCCCCGACAGGCGGGTAATGCCGTCGATGTTCATGTCGTGCCGGGAGACCACCTCGGCCACATGGGCGATGGTGCTGGCGCCCAGTTTGCGTCCCAGCAGGGTGACGATATAGCGCAGTTTCCCCTGGTGGCTGACCCAGGTCTCGTAGGCCTCCTCGTCAATCGGGGTGAAATTGATCTGCAGGCCCAGCTGGTGCGCCTGGAACAGCAGATCCTTGATCACCGGTCCCGACTGGGCCTCGGGCGGAATCTCCAGCAGCATGCCCAGCGAGAGGTGGTCATGGATCACCGCCTGGCCGAGATCGAGGATATTGATCCGGTGATCGGCCAGTACCCCGGTCAGGGAAGCGGTCAGACCGGGGTGATCCTTGCCGGTGACGTTGAGCAGGATGATTTCGCGCATGATTCAGATGGTCTCGCCGTCATACAGCTCCGGTACCAGATTGGGTGGTATCTGCAGGTGGTAGCCCAGGCTGCGCAGATTGGCGATCACCTTGCTGACATCCTCGCGTGCCAGTTGGCGGTCGGGGTGCAGCGCCAGCTCCATCACCGGCAGCGGGGTGCCGAAGCGTTGTAATAGCGCCTGTGGCACATCCTCGAAGGCGTCCTGGCGGGCGAGATAGAGGTACATCTCATCCTTCTTGCTGCTGCGGTAGATCCAGCAGGGGGTGGTGTTCGGCGTTTCGGTCATGGTGTCGGACGCAGGCTGAAAACAGCTATTCTAACGCGAATTCCCCGGCCGCGCAGAGATCAGGCACCGCTTTTCCGCGGCGCTCAGCTGTCTGATCTCCCATTCCCGCCGGCAGGCGGCCGAGCGTGACTCGGCCGCTTCCTGATAGGCCAGGGCCAGGGGGCGACGGGCGCGGGTGTATTTGGCACCTCTCGGGCCGTGGTTGTGCTCCCGCAGCCGGCGCTCGACATCGGTGGTGACGCCGGTGTAGAGCGTGCCGTCGCCACAGCGCAGGATATAGATATACCAGTTTCGCATGCTTATTTACTCAGTTTTCGGAGTTCACAAGGGTCGTTCAGGGTGGGCTACCCGCTTTCCGGGACCGTCGGAGGCATGGATGCCGACGCCGAGCGTACAGGGACGTATTCACACCGCGTCCCGGAAAGGGGGTGGCCCGCCCGGCGTTCAGAACTGAACTCCGAAACTTGAGTTATTCAGCGGTGACCCGGTCCGGGTTGGCCGGCTTCAGAAGAACTCCTCGTCGGAGATGGCCATGGCGCCGCTGTTACCTTCCACATTGCCGCTCTCCGCGAGGCGGATCTTCAGTGACAGGTTGTTGCGCGAGTCGGCATTGGCCAGTGCCTCCTCCAGGGTCACCTTGCCATCCTTGTAGAGCTTGTAGAGGGCCTGGTCGAAGGTCTGCATACCGCGCTCGTTGCCCTGCTCCATGGCCTCCTTGACGGCGTGTATATCGCCCTTCTGGATCAGTTCGGCGACGAAGGTGGTGAGCAGCATGATCTCCACCGCCGGTACCCGTCTGCCATCCTTGCTCTTGATCAGGCGTTGCGAAACGACCGCCTTCAGATTGAGTGACAGGTCCATGAACAGCTGATGATGGGCCGTATCGGGAAAGAAGTTGACGATGCGGTCCAACGCCTGGTTGGCGTTATTGGCGTGCAGGGTGGAGAGACAGAGGTGGCCGGTCTCGGCGTAGGCGATGGCGTGCTGCATGGTCTGGCGGTCGCGGATCTCGCCAATCAGGATCACATCCGGCGCCTCGCGCATGGCATTTTTCAGCGCCACCTCGTAGGAGAGGGTATCCAGTCCCACCTCGCGCTGATCCACCACCGACTTTTTGTGGGTGTGCAGGAACTCCACCGGGTCCTCGATGGTGAGGATGTGCCCGGTGGCGCTGGCGTTACGGTGGTCGATCATCGAGGCCAGCGAGGTGGATTTGCCCGAGCCGGTGGAACCCACCACCAGGATCAGGCCGCGCGGCATCATGATCAGGTCCTTCAGTGATTGCGGCAGGTTCAACTCCTCGATGGTCGGAATGTCGCCCTTGATATAGCGGATCACCATGGAGACGTCGCCACGCTGGCGGAACACATTGACACGAAACCGCCCCAGCCCCTTCATGGAGACGGCCAGGTTGCACTCCATGGTGCCTTCAAACTCGGAGATCTGGTCATCACTCATGATCGAGTAGGCGAGCTTGCGTACCGCACCGTGTGCCATCGGGGTGTCGCCGATCGGCATGGTGCGTCCCTCCGCCTTCAGATTGGGAGGGGCACCTGTGCTGAAAAACAGGTCAGAACCGTTTTTCTGAACCATCAGCTTCAGGTAGGGGATGATCTCCATAACTATTTTCTCCGGCGGGCTGGCTCATAGGCATTTCTTGTCCCATTATAGGCGGCAGATTTTCCTAAGAATGAAGGGCGGGTTTTGAGGATATTTGTGAAGTCCATCACGCCAGCCCCTGTGGACAAATTCTGCCAGGCCGGATAATACGGCACTAACCGGTCAAACCACTCTGACCGCCTGGCTGTTGAAAGGAGCACACATGAGCCAACTGACTCTCAGCGGACTCTTTTTTTACCCGGTGAAATCCCTGCGCGGCATCGCCCTGGAGCGCGCGCCGGTGGATGGCCGGGGGATCCATTTCGACCGCCACTGGATGGTGGTGGATGGGACCGGGAAGTTCATCACCCAGCGTCAGCATCCGCGCATGGCGCTGGTTCGCACCGCGCTCACGCCGGGGGGGCTGCGGCTGTCGGCGCCTGCCATGCCGGACCTGGACGTGGCGTTCGAACCCGCGGACATGGAGCCGGAGACGGTGCAGGTGTGGCGCGACCAGTGCCTGGCGCAGAGCGCCGGCGCGGAGTCGGCCGCCTGGCTGAGCCGGTTTCTCGGCATCGACTGCCGGCTGTTCTTCATGCCGGAGCAGACCGAGCGGGCGGTTGATCCCACCTATGCGGGTCCGCAGGACCGGGTCGGCTTCGCCGATGGTTTCCCCTTCCTGCTCATTTCCCAGGCCTCGCTGGACGACCTCAACAGCCGGCTGGAGCAAGCCTTGCCGATGCTGCGCTTCCGCCCCAACCTGGTGGTCTCGGGCTGCGCCGCCTACGCCGAGGACAGCTGGCAGCGCATCCGCATCGGTGGACTCACCTTCCGGGTCGCCAAGCCCTGCTCCCGCTGCGTCATCCCCACCATCAATCCCGAGACCGGCGAGAAGGGGGTGGAGCCGCTGCGCACCCTCAATCGCTACCGGCGCGAGGGCAACCAGGTCTTTTTCGGTCAGAACCTGCTGCACGACGGGACCGGGGAGCTGCGGCTCGGCAGCACGGTTGAGGTGCTGGAGTAGCCGTACTACCCTGGGTTCGCGGGCAAGGGGTCGGAGTCAAGTCGCGCGGATCGGTAGGAATCTTCCACCGCCGCTACGCGACTTGACTCCGACCCCTGTCTGTTCTTCCTGACTACGACACTACCCGGGCGCCGCGTAACCCACCGACTCCCCGACCGCCGAATGGTGGGTTACGGCGCGCGCAAGGTGCAATGCAATCGGCCTTCCCGGTGCCGGGCGCGCCTAACCCACCCTACAAAACTACCCGTTCAGCATGGCCGCCACCTCGGTGGCGATCGCCTCGCCCAACACCCGGTGCGCCGCCGCGTCCAGGTGGATACCGTCGACCGGGCTGGCCCGAATCACCCGGTTGGCGTCGAAGAAGCCGGTGGCCTGTTCCCGGGCCACCTCGCGTAGCGCCTCCACCAGCCCCTGGCAACGCCGGTCAGCGCCGGCAAACTTGCCGGCGATGGCGCCTTTCGGCTGGCCGATCAGGGGTGGGGCGATCAGCAGTATATCCGGCACCGGCATGCCGGGTTCGATCGGCGCCTGGCGCATGATCTGGACCAGCCGCGCCACGCCCTGGGCCGACAGCCAGGCGTTATTGTCGTGGCTGCGCTGGAAATCGTTGGTGGCCAGCATCAGCAGCACCAGCCTTAGCGGGGCGTGCATTTCCATCACCTGCGCCAGCCCTTCGCTGCCGTTGCGGCCCGCCTTGAACGGGTCTTCCCAAACGCTACGGCGCCCGTTGAGGCAGTTCTCGATCACCCGTGTCGGGTGACCCCGGGCGTTCAGACCCTGTTCGAAAACCCCCGGCCAGCGCTCCGTAAAGGTGAGGCGCAGGCGGGTGTCGGGGATGATGCCCCAGCTCAGGCTGTCGGCATAGACGAGCATCTGGTCCATATGTCGGTTCTCCCGAGTGTCGGTGTTAGGGACCCGGTTGGCTAGCGGGCCGTTGCATGGACATTATCCCGGGCCGCCATGCCGGCTGTGAACCCGGCGTGGCGAGCAGGGCTTGTGGGGAAGAATCACCGGCGCTAAAATATCACTGACCGACCGGTCAGTCAGTCAGTCAGTAAACCAGAGTTTCCAATGACACCATCACAAGCCAGCGATACCCCCAATCCGGCACAGGGGGATGACTCCCGTTCTCCCAGTGCGCAGGCCATTCTCGATGTCGCCGCCGGCCTGTTCGCCGAAAAGGGCTACGACGCCACCTCCATGAGCGAGCTGGCGCGCTGCGCCGGGGTGAGCAAGGCCAATGTGTTCCACCATTTCCGCAGCAAGCATGAGCTCTACCTGGCGGTGATCCGCGAAGCCTGCCGCGACAGCAGCGCGGCGTTGCGCCAGGGGCGGGTTTCCGGGAGCACGGTTACCGAGCAGCTCTCCGCCTTCCTCGCCCATCACCTGGAGACCCTGCTGCGCCGGGAACAGGTCTCGCGCCTGGTGGTGCGCGAGGTGATGGAGTCCAGCCCCGAGGGGGGCAAGGAGCTGGCCGAGCAGGTGTTCCTCGAAGGTTTCAGCGAGCTGCTGGCGATTGTGCGCGAGGGGCAGGAGAGCGGCGAATTCCGTCGCGACCTGAACCCGGCGCTGCTGGCGCACCTGATCATCAGCACCAATGTGTTTTTCTTTCAGAGCCGCAACGTGTTGCGTCATTTTCCCTTTGTCGATTTCGCCGACGATCCCCGCCGTTTCGCGCAGATGGCGGGTGATCTGCTGTTTCACGGCTGTTTGTGCGAACCCGCGGCGGGCACTTCCGGTGCCGCGGCTGGCGACCCGGTTTCATTGCTAAATTCCCAGGATAGAGATACATGATTAAACGGCTGATTATTCTCCTGCTGCTGTTCGGTGGCGCTGCCGCGGGCGTCGGTTACTGGAAGTTCCAGCAGTTCCAGCAGATGAACGCGCAACTGACCGCGCCCCGCCCCCCGGCGGTGATCGCCTCGGCCCGGGTACGACAGGAGAACTGGCAGCCGATGCTGCGCGCCGTGGGTAGCCTGCGGGCGCAGAGCGGCATCGAAATCACCAACGAGGTGCCGGGCATGGTGAGTCTGATCAATTTCGACTCGGGTCAGGTGGCCACGGCCGGCGAGGTCCTGCTGCGGTTGGAGGATTCGGTGGAACTGGCCACCCTTGAGTCACTCAAGGCCGACCAGCGCCTGGCCGAGGTGCAGTTCCGGCGCACCGCCGAGCTGATGCCGAAGCAGGCGGTCTCCAAATCGGAGTTCGATATCGCCAAGGCGACTTATGAAAGTGCCCAGGCCAAGGTGGCGCAGCAGCAGGCCACGGTGCGCAAGAAGGTCATCAAGGCCCCCTTCAGTGGCATCCTCGGCATCCGCCAGGTGGACCAAGGACAGTTTCTCCCGGCCGGCACCCCGATCGTCAGCCTGCAGGCCCTGGATCCGCTGTACGTGGACTATGCGCTGCCGGAGCGCGAGTTCAGCCGGGTGACCCCGGGCCAGGTGGTGCGGCTGCGGGTTGCCGCCTATCCGGATGCGCCGTTCAGCGGCCGCGTCAGCGCCATCGATGCCGGCGTGGACGAGGGCAGCCGTTCGATCCGGGTCCGCGCCACGGTACCCAATCCGGAGCGTCGTCTGCGTCCCGGGATGTTCGCCGAGGTCGAGACCCTGATGCAGAATGAAAATGCGGTGCTCACCGTGCCGCGTACCGCCATCAGCTACAACACCTACGGCAATTTCGCCTATATCATCGGCGAAGCCGAGGGCGGGGGGTTGCGGGTGCAACGGCGTCAGGTGGAGACCGGCACGGTGCGCGAGGGACGGGTGGCGGTCATCCGTGGCCTGGCGGCCGGGGAACGGGTGGTGCGTGCCGGCCTGGTCAAGCTGCGCGACGGCCAGCCGGTCACCATCGATGATTCGGTAGTACTGGATGACGGCCAGGTCGTGGAACAATGAACTTCACCGACATCTTTATCAAACGCCCGGTACTGGCGACGGTGGTCAGCCTGCTGATCCTGATTGTCGGCCTGCGTTCCATCGGCATGCTGGAGGTGCGGCAGTATCCGGTCATCGACAGCACCGTGGTCAAGGTGACCACCAACTACCCGGGGGCCAGCTCCGACCTGGTAAAAGGCTTTGTCACCACCCCGTTGCAGCAGGCCATCGCCGAGGCCAACGGCATCGACTACCTGTTCTCCACCAGCAGTCAGGGCAGCTCCAGCATCGAAGTGCACATGGAGCTCAATTACGATGCCAACGCCGCCGTCGCCGAGATCCAGGCCAAGGTGGCCAGCAAGCGTAATGTGCTGCCGGCGGATGCCCAGGATCCGGTGATCGAGTCCACCACCGGCGACTCCACCGCCCTGATGTATGTCGCCTTCTACAGCCAGGAGATATCCCGGGTGCAGCTCGCCGACTATGTGCTGCGGGTGGTGCAGCCGCAGCTGCAGGCCCTGCCCGGGGTGGCCAAGGCGCGCATGTTCGGCCAGCAGTTCGCCATGCGCATCTGGCTCGACCCTCGGCGCATGGCGGCGCTGGGGGTGACCGCCGATGATGTGGCCGGGGTGCTGCGGGCCAACAACTACCTGGCCGGTATCGGCTCGACCAAGGGCCGCTACGTGGCGGTGGACCTGACCGCCAGCACTGACATCAATCGGGCAGAGGATTTTCAGCGCCTGGTGGTGCGGGGCGGCAACGGCGCGCTGGTGCGCTTGGGGGATATCGCCCGCACCGAGCTGGGGGCCGAGAACTACGACTCCACCGCCTGGTATAACGGCATCCCCGCGGTGTTCATCGCCGTCGAGCAGGCGCCGGGCTCCAACCCGCTGACCGTGGCCGGGCTGGTCAATGACGAGGTGCCGAAGATCCGCGCCCAGCTGCCGGCGGGGATGCAGGTGATGATCCCCTACGATGCCAGCACCTTCATTCAGAACTCCATCGACGAGGTCTACCGCACCATTATCGAGGCGGTGCTGATTGTGCTGTTCGTGGTCTACCTGACGCTGGGGTCATTCCGCGCCGCCGCGGTGCCGGCGGTGGCGGTACCGCTGTCGCTCATCGGCGGCGCCTTCGTCATGCTGCTGCTGGGTTACTCGCTCAACCTGTTGACCCTGCTCTCCATGGTGTTGGCGATCGGTCTGGTGGTGGATGACGCCATTATCGTGGTGGAGAATGTGCATCGGCATATCGAACGCGGCGAGACCAAGTTCCACGCCGCCATCTACGGGGCGCGGGAGATGGCGGTGCCGATCATCGCCATGACCACCACCCTGCTGGCGGTGTATGCGCCGATCGGTTTCATGGGCGGGCTGGTGGGCACCCTGTTTACCGAGTTCGCCTTCACCCTGAGCGGTGCGGTGATCATCTCCGGTATCGTCGCCCTGACCCTCTCGCCGGTGCTCTCCGCCCATGTACTCAAGCCCCACGGCAGCCAGGGGCGCTTCGAGCAGCGGGTCGAGGCGTTCTTCAGCTGGCTGGCCGACGGCTATCGGCGGCTGCTGCACGGTTCGCTCTCCACCGTGTCGGTGAGCGTCATCTTCGCCCTGCTCACCCTGCCGGCCGTCTACCTGATGTTCGTCACCAGCCAGAACGAACTGGCGCCGACCGAGGATCAGGGCATTCTCTTCTTCCAGGCCAGCGGTCCGCGCACCGCCACCCTGGATTACCACCGCGCCTATGCGCGGCAGATCCAGCAGGAGTTTCAGGGGATTCCCGAGTACAACGACGGCTTCTACATCCTCGGGCGCTCCCAGGACACGGTGTTCGGCGGCTTCAAGATGACCTCCATCGACCAGCGCGAGCGCACCCAGACGATGGTGCAGCCGGAGGTCCAGACGGCCCTGGACAAGGTGGCCGGGTTCCAGAGCGTGGCCTTTCCCCGGCCCAGCCTGCCCGGTTCCGCCGGCGGCCTGCCGGTGCAGTTCGTGATTACCAGCGACCGCACCTATGAAGAGATCATCGAGCTGGCCGATCAGATCATCGGTCGCGGCATGGGCAGCGGCAACTTCATGTTCCTGAAGAAATCGGTGGACCTGGACCGCCCGGTCACCCGCCTGCAGGTCGACCGCGACCGGGCGGGGGACCTGGGCATCAGCATGCAGGATATCGGCCGCAACCTGGGCACCATGCTGGGTGGCGGCCACGTCAACTGGTTCAATCTCGATGGCCGCAGCTACAAGGTGATACCCCAGGTCGAGCAGGCCTACCGGCTCAGCGAGGCGATGCTCGACGACTACTATATCCGCAGCGGCGGCGGCGCGCTGGTGCCGCTCTCCAGCGTGGTGCGCATGGAGAGCCGGGTCGAACCCTCGAAACGCACCCAGTTCCAGCAGCTCAACTCGGTGGCGGTGGAGGGGGTGACCTTCCCCGGGGTCAAGCTGGGTGATGCCCTGGCCTTCCTGGAGGCCCAGGCCCAGGAGCTGCTGCCGAAGGGCTACAGCTACGACTATGCCGGCGATTCGCGCCAGTACGCCCAACAGGGTAGCGGTCTGGTGGTCACCTTCTTCCTGTCGTTGCTGGTGATCTACCTGGTGCTGGCGGCCCAGTTCGAGAGTTGGCGCGATCCGCTGATCATCCTCATCTCGGTACCGCTCTCCATCGCCGGGGCGATGCTGTTCATCACCCTCGGCTTGGCCTCGGTGAATATCTACACCCAGGTCGGCCTGATCACCCTGATCGGGGTGGTGGCCAAGAACGGTATCCTGATCGTGGAGTTCGCCAATCAGCTGCAGATCAAGGAGGGGTTGTCGAAGCGCGAGGCAGTGGAAAAGGCCGCGGCGATCCGCCTGCGGCCGATCCTGATGACCGCCGTGGCGCTGATCGTGGCCATGCTACCCCTACTGACCGCCAGCGGCCCGGGGGCGGTCAGCCGCTTCGATATCGGTCTCACCATCACCACCGGGCTGGGGATCGGCACCTTCTTCACCCTGTTTGTGCTGCCGGCCTTCTATCTGCTGCTGGCGCGTGACCATAACAAGGCGCAACTGGCGCTGGAACGGGAGGAGCAGGCCGGCTGAGTGGTTCCGGTAATGCGGGGTGTGGCTGGTAGTCTTCCAATTTTATTAGCGGGGTACAGCTGATTCAGCTTTGGGTGGGTTAGGCGCCCACGGGGCGCCCTATGACCGGTTTTTTGGGTAGGATGCCGGTGAGCTTGCGAACCGCATCATTGGCTGGCCGCCGGACCGATGCGGTTCGTTTTACGCACCGCATCCTACAGGTTGTAGTCTTAAGGGTGGACAATTCGGTAGGCACATCCACCATTGCTGCTAGTCGTCGCTGCCTGGTTTTGCCTGCGGTGTCTCGGCCTTTTTCACCCGCATCCGGCTGCCGGCCAGCTCCTGCCCGTTCAGGCTCTTCATCGCCGCCTTGGCTTCCCCCGGCTTGGGCATGTTGACGAAGCCGAAACCCTTCGACTGGCCGCTCGCCTGATCCATCACCAGGGTGCAGGACTGCACCGTGCCGTACGCCTCGAACAGGGCGCGGAGTTCCGCTTCGGTGGTGCTGCGGGCGAGGTTGCGTATCAGGAGTTTCATGCGGCACATCCCTGTGCCGCACCCTTCGGGCAGCTTCGCTGTGCAAAACGGCTATCCTGCCGTCTTGTCATGCGGCATGCACATCCCTGTGCCGCACCCTGACGGGCGGCCTTCGGCCGTGGAAATTGTCTATCCTGCCAATTTTTCATGGGGTCACCGTGTTTTGGAAAGTGCGCTGATTATACCCCTGTTAGTGCCCGAGGAGCGGGTTTTGTCAGCGTGGAAATGATCCGCAACGACTTAGGGCCGTTATCCGGGCGTGATCTGCCGGACCAGATAAAACCCCCGGGCGGGTGCCAGCTGCTGCTGCAGCAGCGGCAGCAGTTCACCCATCTGCCCGGGCAGGACCCAGGGCGGATTGATGGCGATGATGCCGCTGGCGGTCATGCCGTGCTCCCGGTTATCCGCCTGCATGCCCAGCTCGAATTGCCAGACATCCTTCAGCTTGGCGGCGCGCAACTGCTTGATCAGGCGCTCGATCCAGTCGCGCTGTACCACCGGATACCAGAGCAGGAAGGTGGCATTGGCCATGCGTTTGTAGCCGGCCAGCAGCGACTCCACCACCGTCTGGTACTCACGCTTCACCTCGTAGGCCGGGTCCATCAGTACCAGGGCGCGTTTCTGCGGCGCCGGCAGCAGGGACTTCAGGGCATGGTGTCCGTCACCCTGTTCGGTGCGCACACGACGGTCCCTGGCAAACAGCCGGGCGAGTTTCGGGTAATCGGTGGGATGCAGCTCAAACAGCCGCAGCCGGTCCTGTTCGCGCAGCAGGTCGGCGGCGATGAGCGGTGAGCCGGGATAGATCCGGCGCCTGCGGTAGCGTTCGATCAGCTTGCCATAGGGGGCAAAATCCGCTGGCAGTTCGGCGAGCCGCAAGGCGCCAGCGCCATCCGCATACTCGTTGGTCTTGCGACTCATGGCGCTGTCGAGCGGATAGCTTCCCGCACCGGCATGGGTATCGATATAGAGCAGCGGCCCCGGTTTCTGCAGCAGATACTCCAGGCTCCTGACCAGCACCAGGTGCTTGAAGACATCGGCGAAATTGCCGGCGTGGAAGGCGTGACGATAACTGAGCATGAAGGTACACCGGGAACGCTGGGTGGGGCGACAATGTGCACCCAAAGCGCCATTTTGGCAAGTGAGCCGGGTCAGAACCGGTCGTTTCGCACCAGCCACGCTTCCTCGGGCTCGTGACCGGCGTGCAATGCCGCTTTGAGAAAGCGGGTCGTCGTGGCAATGGCCTGCTGGATCGCCTCACGCTCGGACCCATAGGATATGCGAGTGGGATAATAGGGGGCCGCCTGCTCAGGCGTATGCACATGATGGCTGACTTCGAAATGGAACGGGGTATCCGGAATCAGGGTGCTTTTGTATATTTTTATCTTCAGCTCCGGATGAAAGCGCTCGTGTTCCAGCTCCAGCTGTAACTTTATTTCGCGAATCAAGACATAGGATTCCATTACCTCTTTATTCTCTTTAAGAACCCACACCACGTCATCAACGGACATTTTATTCTCCTGAGCTGCTGTCCCCGGGTAATCGGCGAATTCGCCTGACCCTCGCCGATCCAGCTGTTGCGTTAGCGGCCATGATCCCGCCTCTGGTGATTAACTGCAAATCGCGGGCCCTTAGTCCAGTTCGCCACTCAATGCGGTCTCGGCGGACTCCAGGGCCTCGCACGCCTCCAGCCACGCCTCTTCGGTCTGCTGCTGTTGCCGGGTGAGTTGGCTCTGGTCGGCCAGCAGCTGTTTCAGTTTGTCCTTCTGGCCGGACTCGTAGAGGGAGGGATCGGCCAGGGCGGTCTCCAGGATGTGCTGCTTGCCGGTCAGCTGCTCGAGCATTTTTTCGTGTTGTTCCACGGCTTTTCTCAGCGGCTGAAGTTGCCTGCGCCGCTCCGCGTCGGCACGCTTGCGCTCCTTGCGGGCGCCGGCGCTGTGTTCGACGACGCCGCCGTTTTTCTCCTGGCGCTGGTCGGCGTTGCGGTTGTCGGCCAGCCAGCGGGGGTATTCGTCCAGGTCGCCCTTGAATTCGTCCACTTTGCCGCCGTGCACCAGCAGCAACTGGTCGGTGGTGGTGCGCAACAGGTGCCGATCATGGGAGACCACCACCATGGCGCCTGCGAAATCCTGCAGCGCCAGGCCCAGGGCGTGGCGCATCTCCAGGTCCAGGTGATTGGTCGGCTCGTCCAGCAGCAGCAGGTTGGGCCGCTGGTAGACCAGCAGGGCCAGCACCAGGCGCGCCTTCTCGCCGCCGGAGAAGGGGGCCACCGGGCTGTCGGCGCGCTCCCCGGCAAATCCGAAGCCGCCGATGAAGTCGCGCAGCGACTGTTCGGTCGCCTTGGGGTCGAGACGCAGTAGGTGGGCCAGGCCGCTCTCCTGCGGATTGAGCTGGTCCAGCTGGTGCTGGGCGAAGTAGCCGATCTTCAGCTCCTGCGCCGTCTCCCGCTTGCCGCCGCTCGGCTGGAGTTCGCCGGCCAGCAGTTTGATCAGGGTCGACTTGCCGGCGCCGTTGGGGCCCAACAGGCCGATGCGATCACCCGGCGCGAGGTTGAGCTTGACCCGGTCGAGGATCTGTCGCTCGCCATAACCGGCGCTGGATTCCAGCAGCTTGAGCAGCGGATTGGGAGTCTTGTCCGGTGTCCTGAAACTGAAGTGGAACGGCGAGTCGACGTGGGCCGGGGCGATCAGCTCCATCCGTTCCAGCGCCTTGAGCCGGCTCTGGGCCTGGCGCGCCTTGGTTGCCTGGGCGCGGAAGCGGTCGACATAGCTGCGGATGTGGGCCACCTCCCGCTGCTGCTTCTCGAAGGCCGACTGCTGGTTGGCCAGGCGCTCGGCGCGAACCCGTTCGAACGCGGAGTAGTTGCCGCTGTAGAGGGTGATGCGCTCCTGCTCGATATGGGCGATGTGGCTGGTGACGGCATCGAGAAAATCCCGGTCATGGGAGATCAGCAGCAGGGTGCCGGGGTAGGCCTTGAGCCACTCCTCCAGCCAGATGACCGCGTCCAGGTCGAGGTGGTTGGTAGGCTCGTCCAGCAGCAGCAGGTCGGAGCGGCACATCAGCGCGCGGGCCAGATTGAGGCGCATGCGCCAGCCGCCGGAGAAGCTGTTGACCGGATGGAGTTCCTCGCCGGGGCGGAAGCCGAGGCCGTGGATTAGCCGGGCGGCGCGGGAGCGGGCGGTGTAGCCGCCGATGGTGTCGAGCCGGGCGTGCAGTTCGGCCGCCTTTTCGCCCTGGTGGGCCAGCTCGGCTTGCGCCAGTTGCTGTTCGATGCGGCGCAGCTCCTCGTCGCCGTCTAGCACATAGTCGAGCGCCTGGCGCGGGTCGGCCGGGGTCTCCTGGGCGACGTGGGCGATGACCCAGTCCCGGGGGCGGTAGAAATCCCCGGCATCGGCATGCAGCTGGTCGCGGATCAGGGCGAACAGGCTCGATTTGCCGGTGCCGTTGGCGCCGGTGATGCCGACCCGCTGACCGGGATGGATGATGAAGCTGGCGTCGGCGAACAGCGGTTTTACCCCGCGCCGCAGGCTGAGTCTGTCGAATCTGAGCATGGCGGCGGATTCTACCGCTTTCTGCTGCGGATAGGGAGCATCCGCGTGGAAAGACAGCCATTCTAAGTATGGCTTTCAGTAGCCATTCAATTATCAGCGGTTTGGTTATCCCGGGCCGGTTAGTAAGGAACCACGGATGGACACGGATTCACACAGATAGGAGATCAGAATCCGGAATCCGTGTTTATCTGTGTGAATCCGTGGTTTTCCAGGGTTCAGCGGGCGACGGGTGCCCGGCGGGTGCGGGCTGCGAGCACGTCATAGCCCTTCAGCTGGTATTCGGCAATCTCGATGGAGCGGTCATACTGCCGGTTGAGCAGGGTGATAGCCTGCGCCTCGCCGCGTTCCCAGGCGCGGCCGGCGAACGCCTCGGCGAGGGCGATGAAGATGCGCTGGGTGTGGTAGTGGGTCAGGTCGTCAGTCGGCTGGTGGGCCTGCAGCCGGGTGAGTATATGGAACTTGTCGAGCAGCTCGGCGTGATAGGCGCGGTTATAGAACAGGTTGGCGATGGCGGTTTCATCACACTTCGCAGCCACCTGGCGCAGCTGCGCGGGGGGGTATTCGGCGCTGTGGGTAAAGGGGTTGTCGCAGTCGTTCGGGTTGGCGGCGGAGCCGTTCAGACTGAACAGGCCACCGAGCACTCCCAGGATGAGCAGAATACGATAGTTCATGCGACACCTCCCCCCTCTGACCGGTGCAAATCAGGCCCTTATCATTCAGTGTAGTCAGGATCTTACGGTTGTGTGGCGAAAGGGTTACAGCGCTATGACAGCGCCGCTAATTTCGGCGGTCTTGGCGCCGGTAACCGATGGCTTCGCTGAGATGGGCGGTGTGGATGGTATCGGATTGCACCAGGTCGGCAATGGTGCGGGCCAGCCGCAGGATGCGGTGATAGGCGCGGGCGGAGAGGCCCAGCTGGTCCATGGCGCGGGTGATCAGCTGGCTTGCCTCGGCGGAAAGGCCGCAGGTTTCGTCCAGCCGGCGCCCGGCCAGCTGGCTGTTGGGACAGCCATTGCGCACCAGCTGGCGCTGCCGGCACTGCTCTACCCGGGCACGCACCGTTTCGCTCGTTTCGGCAGCGGCGGGCCCGCTCTCCTGGAGGGCCTGGGCCGGCAGGCGGGGAACCTCGATGGTCATGTCGATACGGTCCAGCAGCGGCCCGGAGATGCGGCCGCGATAGCGCGCCACCTGGTCGCTGCTGCAGCGACACAGTTGCCCGCTGCTGTCACCCAGATAACCGCAGGGGCAGGGATTCATCGCGGCAATCAGCTGGAAGCGGGCCGGGAACTGCTCCTGGCGGGCGGCGCGGGAGATGGTCACCTGGCCGCTTTCCAGGGGTTCCCGCAGTACCTCCAGCACCTTGCGGTCGAACTCCGGCAGTTCATCCAGAAACATCACCCCGTTGTGAGCCAGCGAGATCTCCCCCGGCCGCGGATTGCCGCCGCCCCCCACCAGGGCAACCCCGGAGGCGGTGTGATGGGGGGCGCGGAACGGCCGCTGGCGCCAGTCGGCGGCGGAGAAGCCCAGGCTGCTGATGGAGCGGATGGCCGCCGTCTCCAGCGCCTCCTGCTCGCTCATCCCGGGGAGGATGCCGGGCAGACGGGAGGCGAGCATCGACTTGCCGGTACCGGGCGGCCCGATCATCAGCAGACTGTGGCTGCCGGCGGCGGCGATCTCCAGCGCCCGCTTGGCGTGGGTCTGCCCCCGCACATCGGCCAGGTCGGGGTGGCGGACCGTCACCGGGGCCGCGGCAAAACCCGCCAACGCGGCGATGCCGTCGCCCTTGATCAGGTGGTCGCAGACGGCCAGCAGATGATTGGCCGGAAACAGCGGGATCCGGCTCACCAGGGAGGCCTCGGCGGCGCTCCCCTCGGGCAGGATCAGGCCGCGTCCGGCCTCCCGGGCCGCCAGGGCCACCGGCAGGACCCCCCTGACCGGACGCAGGGCGCCGGAGAGGGCCAGTTCGCCGATGATTTCATACTGGTCCAGTGCCAGGTGCGGGATCTGGCCCGAGGCGGCCAGGATGCCCAGGGCGATGGCCAGATCAAACCGCCCGCCCTCCTTGGGCAGGTCGGCCGGGGCCAGGTTGATGGTGATGCGGCGGGCGGGAAATTCGAAGCCGGAGTTGAGCAGGGCGCCGCGCACCCGGTCCTTGCTCTCTTTCACCGCCATCTCCGGCAGACCGACGATGGAGAGGGCCGGCAGGCCGTTGGCCAGGTGCACCTCGATGGTGACGAGCGGGGCGCGGATGCCGCTGCGGGCGCGGCTATGCAGGGTAGCGAGGGACATGTTCACCTTCCGTGGCGAGTGTCGGGCCGGTCGTCACTGAACGGCTTCCGTGGTCATCAATCAGCGGACTGTTTTGTCTCCGCTTCCAGATCGGCGATGCGCTGTTCCAGCGCCTCCAGTTTCTCCCGGGTGCGCAGCAGCACGGCGCGCTGGATCTCGAACTCTTCCCGGGTCACCAGCTCCAGGTGGCCGAGGCCGGCCTCCAGTGACGAACGCAGGTTTTTCTGCAGGTCTTCCTGCAGCAGTTGCAGACCGGCGGGCAGGCTGCCGGCCACCCGCTTGGCGAGATCATCTAAAAGCTTGGAGTCAATCATGGGCGCAAGATAGCGGGGGCGGGGGCGGTTGTCCAGTCCCGCGACGCGGGATGGTGGGACGATGTCATCTGAATTCGGGCGGGGCGAGGATCTGCCTGCTTGCTTGCCGGGACGCCGTAAACCCATCCCTGGGGGTTTGCCGCGGCCATCCATGGCCGCGGACACCCGTCAATCAAGCAGGCAGATCCATGCTCACAACCAGTTGCGTGTTTAGATGACGTGGCCCTGAGTCCCGCGGCGCGGGATGACGGGCCAACCCCTCGATTTTGTTTGCACCAGATTAGTGCGTATATTTCGCGCAGCCTCTTCTTGGTGCGCCTTATTTACCATGTGTTCTGTCTGGTTTTTTTTATCTTATTGAATATAAATTAAAAATTACTGTTGGCACGGGAGCTGCAAAAGAGAGGGCAAGCCGGACCGGCTGGTTCCGGTCCATGGACAAAATGGCTCACCATCTTAAAAACAGCAGGAGAACATGTATGAAACTGGTTTCTGCAATCATCAAGCCGTTCAAGCTGGATGACGTACGTGAAGCGCTTTCGGAGATTGGCGTTTCCGGTATCACCGTCGTGGAAGTGAAGGGATTCGGTCGTCAGAAAGGTCACACGGAGCTCTATCGCGGCGCCGAGTATGTGGTCGATTTTCTGCCCAAGATTCGGGTGGATGTGGCGATTGCCGCCGACAAGCTGGATCAGGTGATCGAGGCGATCAGCGAGGCGGCCAAAACCGGCAAGATCGGTGACGGCAAGATCTTTGTCGCCAATCTGGAGCAGGTGGTGCGTATACGTACCGGCGAGACCGGCCCGGATGCACTCTGAACTCAAACAATAAGCTTTAAAATATAGAGGTTAATGCTATGGAAGATATACTCAATCTTCGCTATGCCCTCGATACCTTCTACTTCCTGGTATCCGGTGCGCTGGTGATGTGGATGGCGGCGGGGTTCGCCATGCTGGAGGCGGGCCTGGTGCGAGCCAAGAACACCGCCGAAATTCTGACCAAGAACGTGGCGCTGTACGCCATCGCCTGCGTCATGTACATGCTGATGGGCTACGGCATCATGTATCCGGAGGGGGGTAACGGGGTGATTCCCGCGCTCGATCTGTCATTCATGTTCGGCGGTGACAACGATGCCGCGGCCGTGCTGGGTCAGGACCCGGCGGGCTGGTATGACGGCGACTACTACTCCGGCATGTCCGACTTCTTCTTCCAGGTGGTGTTCGTGGCCACCGCCATGTCCATCGTCTCCGGTGCCGTGGCCGAGCGTATGAAGCTCTGGAGCTTCCTCATATTCGCCGTGGTGATGACCGGCTTCATCTACCCGATGCAGGGTTACTGGAAGTGGGGCGGCGGTTTCCTCGATGCGCTTGGGTTCCAGGACTTTGCCGGTTCCGGCGTGGTCCACCTGGCGGGTGCCTCCGCCGCCCTGGCCGGTGTGCTGCTGCTGGGGGCGCGTAAGGGCAAGTACGGTGCCGACGGCGAAATCCGCGCCATTCCCGGCGCCAATATGCCAATGGCAACCCTGGGTACCTTTATCCTGTGGATGGGCTGGTTCGGCTTCAATGGCGGTTCGGAACTGGTGCTCTCCAATGTGGGCGAGGCGAATTCGGTGGCCGCGGTGTTCGTGAACACCAATGCGGCGGCGGCCGGTGGCGTGATCGCGGCTCTGCTGACCGCACGCGCCATTTTCGGCAAGGCCGATCTGACCATGACCCTGAACGGCGCGCTCGCCGGTCTGGTGGCGATCACGGCGGAGCCCCTGGCGCCCAGCCCCCTGTGGGCCACGGTGGTGGGAATGATCGGTGGCGTGCTGGTGGTGTTTGCCATCCTGTCGCTGGACAAGCTGAAGATCGACGATCCGGTCGGTGCCATCTCGGTACACGGTGCGGTCGGTATGTGGGGCCTGTTGGCGGTTCCCTTCTCCAATGGCGACGCCACCTTCGGCGCACAGCTGACCGGTCTGCTGGTGATCTTCGGCTGGGTTTTCGCGGCCAGCTTCCTGGTCTGGCTGGTGCTCAAGGCGACGGTCGGTATCCGGGTCTCCGAAGAGGATGAATATAACGGCGTGGACTTCAGTGAGTGCGGGCTGGAAGCCTACCCCGAGTTTGTCGGCTCGCGCGGCTCCGGCATCTGATAACGCATCTCAATGCGACGAGTTGGGGCGCCCGGGTGGCGCCCCTTTTTTTTG
>NZ_JANIOA010000004.1 GCF_025175675.1 Sedimenticola hydrogenitrophicus | reverse complement strand
GGTTGGTTGGTTGGTTGGTTGGTTGGTTGGTTGGTTGGTTGGTCAAGGATAAGCCGATCGGCCCCGCCCCTTGCAGGCGCAATTCGACTGGTTGCGGGAGATCGGCAGGGTTGTGTTCAACACCCTCACCCAGATAGCCGACGAGATACAACAGGGGAACCGTGAGCAACACGCCCAAGGACTTCAGCAACCGACCGGAGTCTATCTTCCGCTCCCGGC
Source organism: Sedimenticola hydrogenitrophicus (assembly GCF_025175675.1). Taxonomy (GTDB): domain Bacteria; phylum Pseudomonadota; class Gammaproteobacteria; order Chromatiales; family Chromatiaceae; genus Sedimenticola; species Sedimenticola hydrogenitrophicus. The sequence goes on along the minus strand of NZ_JANIOA010000004.1, from coordinate 143,123 downwards.
TGGCACCCGCCCAGGTCCGGGCGGCAGTTATAATTTTGCTGATCCTGGCCAATTTCCCTGCAAACACCGATTATTGTGCGGGCCAAGGTCCATCTATTTATCCCTTCAGCCCTTATTTTTATTGGGGAATTGTGCCCACCCGTAACCGGCCTGTCAAACCAAGAGGGTGTCGAGGGAGATGTGTCGGCGTTCCAGAGCTGCCGGAGCTGTTCCTATCCCTGACCCGCTGAACCACCGTACCGGGATGTGTTGCGTAGGTGTCGGAGTCAAGCCGCGCGCGGCCGGGGGCTTGTCGCACGCTTGCTTCCTACCGGCTTGACTCCGACACCTGAGGTTACCCGCTGAGCCACCGTGAGCGGACGTTCGAGAGGGGTCGGTAAAAAATCATTATTCTCGCCAAGACGCCAAGAACGTAAAGATCAACGGAAGGAATTGGTTTTTCTTGGCGTGCTTGGCGCCTTGGCGAGAGTCCATTTGCCATCTGTCTTCTGGCGTAGGTGTCGGAGTCAAACCGTGCACTCCCGGGAGGACCGATTCCACGACCGGGGTCGGTTTGACTCCGACACCTGGTAATCTTATGGCCGGGAACGGCTTGGGCAGGCGCTGAGAAAGGGGCCGAATTCGAGGAGACAAGCCATCGCGTGAGGCCGACAAGGCAGGCCAATCACCGCATGAGTAGTTACCTCTAGGAACAAAAAAAACCGGACCTCGACGGGAGCTACCCGAGCGGGGTCCGGCTTACGGCGTAACCGTCACCACAGGAGGGAGTACTGCCCTGTGCTGCGCATCCGGAATGGATCAGTTAGCCGGGGCCTTGGTCTCAACCGCCACGAAGCTGGCGAATTCCGCCGGATCGAGCTGGCCGTCGCGATTGACATCCAGCGCGTCCCACTGCTCGATCAGACCCGGTATGGCTTTCGCCTCTTCCTGGCTCAGGGAACCGTTGTTATCGGTATCCAGCGCAACATCGGTCTGGCTCTCGGCAGCAATCACGGCAGCGGCGGCCAGGGCGGCAAACAGGGCAGTCATAATTTTCTTAGTCATAGAAACTCCGTTCGAATAATGATTGTTAGCTTGACTGACTGTCAGGAGCCTGCCGGACTTAGCGCCGATCTCCTGCACAATTACCCGACAGGCTCCTGGATACACTCAGCTGATCCCAGACAGTGCAAACACGATGCCATGTTTTATATTTGCATATAAAACAATCAGTTAGATATATATCGAGGAGACATAACGGGAGCTGTCCCAGGAATCTGTCGCCGGCCGGCAACAGGAAAAATGGCTGCGGTTCCAAGTGCCTGAAATCCCACCAGACTCGTTGTTGCCAAACGACGACAGACTCAAATGGCACTTACTTAAGCCAAGAACCACCGTCATCCCGGCGCAGACCGGAGGAGTGGTGCAGGGATGCACCGTTTACGGACCTAAGGAAGGCATCCAGACTGCTCAATGGTGGCGGTATTCCTGGATTCCGGCCTGCGCCGGAATGACGAAAATCCTGCAATTCGCCTAAAGTAAGTGCCATTCGCGACAGACTTCAAGTTTCGTCAGTTGAACGCGGAATCAATCCGCCGGTGAATCCGGCTTGAACTGGGCCGGCTCCAGGTGATGACGCTTGAGCAGCTTGTAGAACTCGGTGCGGTTGCGTTTGGCCAGCCGCGCCGCCTGGCTGACATTGCCGTTGACCCGCTGCAGCAGTTCCACCAGGTAATCCCGCTCAAACTGCTCGCGCGCCTCCTGGAAGCCCGGCATCAGCGACGCCTTCTCCCGGAGCGCCTTCTCCACCTGCATCACCGTGATGATCGGGGTGGTGGAGAGCGCGGTAAGTTGTTCCACCACATTCTGTAGCTGGCGCACATTGCCCGGCCAGTCATACTGTACCAGGGCATCCAGGGCCTCGGCTGAAAACCCCTTGACCCGGCTGGCGTAACGGGGACTGAGGCGAGTCAGAAAGTGGTTGGCCAGCAACGGGATATCCTCGCGCCGTTCACTCAGGGAGGGCAGACGCAGGGTCACCACATTGAGCCGGTAATAGAGGTCCTGGCGAAACTTACCCTCCTCCACCAACGCCTCCAGGTCATGATGGCTGGCCGAGATGATGCGCACGTCCACCGGGATATCCTGATTCGCGCCCACCGGGCGGATGCGCTGCTCCTGCAGGGCGCGCAGCAATTTCACCTGGAACATCGGCGGCATGTCGCCGATCTCATCCAGAAACAGGGTGCCGCTATCGGCACTGCGGAACAGACCATCGCGGGACGAGACGGCGCCACTGAAGGCGCCCCGCACATGCCCGAACAGTTCCGATTCCAGCAGCTCCCCGGGGATGGCGCTGCAGTTGACCGCCACGAAGGGCGCCGCCTGGCGCGGGCTGACACGATGCACGGCGCGGGCGATCAGCTCCTTGCCGGTGCCGCTCTCACCATGAATAAACAGACTGGCATCCCCCTGGGCAACCCGCTGCACCTCCAGCAACAGCTGCTCCATGGCCTGGCTGCGGGTGATGATCTCGGCCCGCCAAGCCTCTTCCTCCGCCCCTTCGGCATCACCCTGTGGGCAGCCGCCCAGGCGCAAAGCCTGCTCCACCTGGGCAATCAGCTCCTTGCTGTCGAAAGGCTTGGTGATGAAGCCGAACACCCCCTGACGGGTGGCGGCCACCGCCTCGGCGATGGTGCCATGGGCGGTGAGTATGATCACCGGCAACAGCGGATACTGCTGCTGCAGATAACGGAACAGGGCCAGACCGTCCATCTCCCCCATGCGCAGATCCGTCACTACCAGGTGAGGCTTGAACCGGGATACCAGTGCGACCGCCTGCTCGCCACTGTCCGCGGACTCAACCGACAGCCCGATCGCCGTCAGGCGCAGGGAGAGCAACCGCAACAGGCTCGGATCATCGTCAACCAGCAGTACCCGCTGATTCTGTGACCGGACGTTTTGTGCATTACTCTTTTTCATCAAGCCGCTTATTGATACTGGTCTCGATACGTTTCAGGTCGCGTAGCTGGTTCTCCAGCAGGCGCCGGGACTCGGTCAGCTGCACGATCCTGCCCTTAAGCTTGCGCTGTTCCGCTATCGCCTCCTGCAGCTGTTGCCGCTGCAGCTGCTGGCGCCGTAACAGGTTGATCTGATAATAGGCCAGCCAGCCCTCTTCGGGTGAGATGTCGCGTTGGCCCAGCACCCGGTTGATCAGGGCGATCGCCTCTTCAGGTGCTCCGCACCCTTCGACCTGGGTGATGGCGGTGGCCAGGTACCAGCCGGTCCAGATGTCTCCCTGCGGCTCCAGTGCCTGCCGCAACTCCTCACAGAGCGCCAGCTGGTCCCGGGTCGAATGGGCCTGGAAACGGGAGGAGAAATCGAACAGACCCTGCAGCCCCTCTCCCGCCGGGGCCACCACAGGCGGCGCCTGCGAACGGTCATCGCCACGGCTCAGTGGCTGCTGGCAACCGGACAACAGCACCAGTATACAGACCCATAGAATACGCTTCATTGGGTCACCTCCGGCAGCTGCTCCTGGACCCGCGGCAACTCCAGCCTGATGCGGGCCCCGGTGTATTCACCCGCCACCGGTAACAGGGAGATCCTGCCGTGATGCCGCTGGATGGTGTCATTCACCAGCGCCAGGCCGAGCCCGGAACCTTTGACACCGGAACGGCTGCTGCCTTTTCCCTGATAAAACTCCTGGAATACAAAGGGCTGATCTTCCGCGGATATCCCTTCGCCCTGATCTTCTATCAGCAGGCAGGCGAAACCCTGCTGCACCGACAGGGAGAGGCGGATCCGCCCGCCATCCGGGGAAAACTTGATTGCATTGCTCAACAGATTACCCAACATCATCCTGATCGCCTCCCGGTCGCCCTGTATGGAGAGGGGGACCAATTCATCCATTATCACCAAGCGCTTGCTCCTGACCAGCAGACGGTAGTCCGCCAGTACCTTCCTGAGCAGCAGCGCCAGATCGAACTCACTCGATTCCGCCAGGGTGTCCCGGTTGGCCAGGCGCTGATACTCCAGCAGGTTTTCCACCAGGCCATTCAGCTGCAGCGCGCTGATGGTCATCAACTGGACTATTTCCCGCTGCTCCTGGTTCAGTTCGCCCACCACCTGATCCGCCAGCAGGTCGGCACCCTCGCGCAGGGTGGCCAGCGGGGTCTTCAGTTCATGGGAAATATTGCGGATAAACCGCTGTTTTTCTCCTTCGAGCGCCATCAACCGCTGGCGCATCCAGTCCAGGTGCCGCCCCAGGTCTACCAGATCACGCGGCCCGTGGATTACGATGGGGCGGTCAAACCGCCCGGCTCCCAGTTCGCTGATCACCCGTTCGATACGCCGGATCGGACGGGTCAGCAGATAGACGAACAGCAGGCCCAGAATCAATGCCAGCGGCACTGCCAGCGCCGCCCACAACAGCATGGCACGGCGCACCCGGTCCGCCTCCCGGGCCAGCGCCTCCGCCTCGACCCCCACCTGCCTGCCGCCGGTCTGCAACAGCGCGCGCGCCTGCAGCGTCAGGGTCACATAACCCTGCAGATCCTCCTCCGTCAGCTCGACTTCACTGCGATTGAGTCGGCTCTGAATGTGCTGATACAACTGCTCTTCGGCCGCCACCAGCCCCTCCAGCGGGACGCGCAGCTCATCCGCCAGATCATAGAACCGCAATCCCTGGCCTACCGAAATAAAGGTATTGTGATGCTGCCGATAGACCGACAGCAGCTCCGGGTCCTTGAGTACCTGATATTGACGGATGCTACGCTCCATGGAGACCAGGCGCTCCAGCAGCGTGCGGCCGCCTTCATTGGCCCTGACCGTCTGGAACAGCGCCTGCTGGCTCTGCTCCGTATACTTACTCATCGACAACAGTCCCGAAATCAGCGCCATCACCAGCGGCAGGGTCACCAACAGGAAACCGATCAGCGACCAGTGATAGAGCGACCCGTGATAGAGCGACCTGGTGGAAATACGCCTCTCCGCCGCCGAGACGGGGTCGGATGCCATCGACTCAGCGTCCGTCATCACATTGGCTCATTTCCACAACTGAGTGGTCGCGTGTCTGAATGGTGCAGCGCATTCAAAGGAACTCCCTGTCATCCCCGCCGCCTGGGTTATACACCCGGTAAAATCGCGGCAGCATAGGGAATAATCAACAGTCTGAGTATAGAGCAGTTCGCAGAACCGACTATTGCCGGGACCGGTGAATCAGAGTAGATATGAAATTGCGAGCCTGTTCACTATCCGTAGCACCGGCGCATGGGGTAAAACAGTGGCATGAATAGAAGTATAACGCTTTTACTGGGGGTGGTCGGGTTCGCGCTGATACTTGCGCTGGCCGTCTATCACGGTTCCGGGAAGATTGAACGGGACCTGACGCAGCGGGGGGAATCTGTCTTGTCGGAGAAGCACCTGGCCTGGGTAAGAGTGGAGGCCAAGGGGCGCAACCTGAGGCTAAGGGGCGAGGCGCCTTCGGAGCAGGAGGCCGCCCTGGCGGTACAGTTGATGCAGGCGCTGGACGGGGTCAACCGGGTGATTGATGAGTTCGCCATGCTGTCCACCACAGATGCCCCCACGGACAAACCGACCAGCGGCGACCCCTGGTCCTCCAACATCAAAGAACGTTGATGCCGGGATAGGGTAGAATCGGGACAGGCGGCAACACCGCCCGACAAGGCCAAGGGGCAGAACGATGGGTTACCTTTTTTTTCAGATTCTCATATGGATACTGCTGGCGTTCGGCCTGGGCGGTATCGTCGGCTGGCTGCTGCGCGGCTTCACCCACACCTTTCAGGACGATGAAAAAGGCGATGACGACACCATCGGGCGGGGCGACGACCACATCATGGTGGCCCTGCTCCGTTCGGAACTGAATGACTATAAGAGACGGCTGCGTGCCCTGGAATCGGCCACCGAAGCAACCCGGCCCGGCGATGAAAAACCGAAGCGGGAGATCTCCGACGAGTGGCGGCCGGTCCCCCAGTCGGCGCCGAAAGGGCAGGCGGACGACCTCAAGAAGGTACGCGGCATAGGCCCGAAGATCGAGCAGACCCTGAACGATCTGGGCATCTTCCATTATGACCAGATCGCCGGCCTGAACCGGGAAAATATCCTCTGGCTGAACAACCACCTGCACTTCCCCGGCCGCATCGAACGGGAGCAGTGGGTGGAACAGACCCGGGTACTGGCGAAACGGCGCGTCGGTCAAGCGAAGAGGGCCTGACCTCCCGTCCCCCGCGGCCCTACCGCCGCCGCCAGCAGAGGATGCGGTTGTTGGCCGGCATCGGGTAATCGTTCAGCAATGCCATGCCGGCCGCGACGGCCAGACGCTCCAGCGCCTCGAAGTCCCGCACCCCCATCCCGGGATCCCGCCCCTTCAGCCAGCCGTCGAAGCGGGCGTTACTGTCGCTGGTGAAGCGTCCCTGGTAGTTGAATGGTCCGTAGAGGACAAACAGGCCTCCAGTCTGGAGCAGCCGGCCGACCCCGGCAAACATCGCCTCCACCTCGGGCCAGTGCATGATATGCGCGGTATTGGCGGAAAACACCGCGTCCACATCCAGCGCCGGCCACTCCGAGCGGGCCACATCCAGCGGCAGCGGGGCACGCACATTAGGCAGTGCCGCCTCCTCCAGCCAGAGGCGGATGCCGGCATGATATTCGGCACAGTCACTGGTGTACCAGGTGAGATGCGGCAGGGCGGCGGCAAAATAGACGGCGTGCTGACCGGTGCCGCTGCCGATCTCCAGGACCCGCTGGCGATCGTCGAACAGCGGCCGGATCACCGACAGGATCGGCTCGCGGTTCTGATCGCAGGATTCGGCATAGGGCTTGGTGGTCATGGTCATCCCGGCACCGCCTCACGGTAGGGTATTGATGGCTGCAACTGCTCCAGATAATTGGCGATTGCCGCCTGTTCATGTTCGGTATAGCGGGCGATCGGTTCGCGGAACCCGTCGTCCCGGATCCAGTGACTGGAGCGGGTCAGGGTGGGGACGAATCCCCGCGAGAGCTTGTGTTCCCCCTGGGCGCCCGGTTCGAAACAGCCCAGCCCCTGCTCGATGCAGTGCTCGATACCTTGGTAGTAGCAGGCCTCGAAATGGAGTCCGTCTACCCGGCGGTCAGTCCCCCAATGGCGGCCATAGAGGGTACTGTCACTCTGATACATCAGCGAACCGGCGATGCACTCCCCCGCCCGGTCGGCCAGCACCAGCAGCACCCGCTCCGGCAACCGGTCGGCAACCTCACGGAAGAAGCCGTAGTTGAAAGTGGCCGTGCCCCACTTCTCGCTGAAGGTCTTGTTGTAGAAATGGGTGAACTGCCGCCAGTCGGCGTCGCTGGCGGTGCGGCCGTTCAAGCGCCGCAGGGTGACCCCGGCATCCACCACCCGCTTGCGCTCCTGGCGGATGTTCTTGCGCTTCTTCGCCACCAGGGTGGCGAGAAACTGGTCGAAATCCCGGTAGTTGTGGTTGTGCCAGTGGAACTGCACATCGTGCCGGGTCAGCAGCCCCTTGCCGGCGAGGAACTCAAACCCATCCGTGCTTGGGAACAGGCAGTGAAAACTGCTGGCCCCAATGCGCTCGGCCAGCTGCAGTGCCGTCTCCAGCAGCACCGGGTAGAGTTGTGCCTCCTCGCCGGGCAACGCCAGCAGGCGCTGTCCCGAGGCGGGGGTGTAGGGGACCGCCGAGACCAGTTTGGGGAAGTAGGCCAGTCCGGCCCGGTGATAGGCGTCGGCCCAGGCGTTGTCGAACACGAACTCGCCGTAGGAGTTGTACTTTTCGTAGAGCGGCATGGCGGCTACCAGGACACCGTCGCGATAGACGGCAATGTGCCGGGGCAACCAGCCGAAGCGTTCGCCGACACAGCCGTGCCGCTCCATGGCGTCGAGAAACTCATGGCGAAGCAACGGATTGTTGTCCCGCACCAGCCCGTTCCACGCGCCGGCGGGGATTTCACTCATGCTGCTGTGAATCGCTATCTGCAACCTGACCACTTCCAACTCTGCTGCCTGATATCAGTACTCTGTCAGGGTGATATTGACTAGTTCAGCGCCCCTGTGGTGTTTTGCCGCAAGGCGCGTCGTGCAGGCAATGGCCCGGTCCTTGTCAAACGACGCAACGCGGCGGCGGGACACCACAGGGGCGCCCTTCGGGTTGGCCTGTCCGCGCCCCTGGCCGTGTTGCGGCTCTTGCAAAGGACCGGGCCATTAGCTGCGAGCCGCGCCTTGCCAGGAACGCGGACAGGCCAACTGAATACGTCAATATCACCCTGACAGAGTACCAGCAATATAGCAGGCGCGCGGCCACCTAAATACCGGTGATTACTGATGGATATCCTGGAGTTACCCGGGGCCGACCTCTCCGCTCAGAACGGCACGCTCGGCCAGTCCGCCTCGTCCTCCTCGATCACCGCCTCCTCTTCGGCGGCGTCCTTCACCCAGCGCCGCATCGCCGGGTCGTCGTACAGCGCACGGGCATACAGCGTGGAGACCGGGTCCAGCGGGATCTCGTAGCTCAACAGCCGCATCACCACCGGCGCGTACATGCAGTCGGCGACACCAAAACGGCCGAACAGCCAGGGTCCGGCACTACCGTAACGCTCGCGGCAGAAGTTCCACAGTCCGAATACCCGGTCGATATCCCGCTGCGCCTCCGGACCCGGTTGGAACCCGGGAAAGCGCCGCCGGCAGTTCATCGGCAACTCGTCGCGCAGGGCGAAGAAGCTGGAGTGCATCTCGGCGCACACCGAACGGGCCACCGCCCGGGCCGACGGCTCATGCGGCCAGCCCCGGGCCTCGGGGAAGCGCTCCGCCAGATACTCCAGGATCGCCAGCGAATCCCATACCTCCAGGTCGTCATCGATCAGCACCGGCACCTTGTTGTCGGAGAAGTGCATCGCCAGGTCCCGCTCCATGCTGTCGGTGAACAGCCTGACCTTCCTGGTCTGGAAGGGGATGCCGTGATGGGCGAGGAAAAACCAGGGCCGCAGGGACCAGGAGGAGTAGTTCTGATTGCCGATCACCAGTGTCAATCCCGCCATGAGCCGCCTCGTTCAGTCGATGAGTTGTTCAGACAGCATAGCCAAGTTGCCGGGCGATGTCCCGGGGACAGCTGTTTCCAGAGGGAAATACACTATACAATTGAGCGCTTACCATTTTTTGACAAGAGTAGAAATCATGCGCCACGAAACCGACGACCTTCGCATCGAAGCCATCAAGGAGCTGGTAGCCCCGGCTGAACTGCTGGCCGAATTCCCCGTTACCGATGCGATTGCCGACACGGTGTTCAACGCGCGCCGGCAGATCCACCGCATCCTCCACGACGAGGACGACCGGCTGCTGGCCATCGTCGGCCCCTGCTCGGTGCATGACCCGGCGGCGGCCCGCGACTACGCGGCCCGGCTGAACAAGCTACGCGAGGAACTGGCGGACGACCTGCTGATCGTGATGCGGGTCTATTTCGAGAAGCCCCGCACTACCGTCGGTTGGAAGGGGCTGATCAACGATCCGGACCTCGACGGTACCTTCCATATCAACAAGGGGCTGAAACTGGCCCGCCAGCTGCTGCTGGATATCAACAGTCTAGGGCTACCCGCCGGGACCGAGTTCCTCGACCTGATCAGCCCCCAGTACATCGCCGACCTGGTGAGCTGGGGCGCCATCGGCGCCCGCACCACCGAGAGCCAGGGACACCGGGAGCTGGCCTCCGGTCTCTCCTGTCCGGTTGGTTTCAAGAACGGCACCAACGGCACCCTGCGCATCGCCCTCGACGCGATCCGCGCCGCCTCCCAGCCGCACTGTTTCCTGTCGGTGACCAAGGAGCGCCACTCCGCCATCTTCACCACCCGGGGCAACGAGGATTGCCATGTGATCCTGCGCGGCGGCGCCCGTCCCAATTACGACACCGAAAGCATCAATATCGCCGCCGAGGAGATGGAACAGTCCGGCTTCAAGCCACGCGTAATGATCGATTTCAGCCACGCCAACTCGCGCAAGCGGCACCAGAAACAGATCGATGTGGGACACGACGTAGCCGGCCAGATCGCCCGCGGCGACCGGCGCATCAACGGCGTCATGATCGAGAGCTTCCTGGAGGCCGGACGCCAGGACTGGCGCCCGGACGAGGAACTGGTCTACGGCCAGAGCATCACCGACGCCTGCATCAGCTGGGAGGACACCGAGCCGCTGCTGCGTACCCTGGCCGAGGCGGTACGCCAGCGCCGCACGCGCGGCTGAGTCAATCCCCGAGGGGATCCCAGGGCGAATTTCGGGTCGCGGCGCCGGTCTGACGGCCGGACGCCGCGGGCCGCGCTGGCTATTTCTCGTCGAAACCGGCGGCGTGGTACCAGCGCCGGGCCTCTTGCGGGTCCTGCGCCACCCCTTCGCCCGTTTCATACATCATCGCCAGGGTGGTCTGGGAGCCGACCAGCCCCTGCTCGGCCGCGCGTTTGAACCACTCCACCGCCTTGGCGCCATTCTTCTCCACGCACTCGCCCTCCATGTACATGAAACCCAGGCCATGCTGGGCCAGTGCCAGACCACTCTCGGCCGCCGCCTTCATATACTTGAAGGCCATCAGCTGATTGACCACCATACCCAGCCCGTTCTGGGCCATGATGGCCATCCGGTACTGGGCCTCGGGATTGCCGTCTTCGGCCAGGCCGGACAGCAACTTGGCGGCACTGGCGAAATGCTTCGACTCAAAGGCGGCTACGCCGCTGCCCAGCTCCATATCCAGTTGTTGATCATTACTGCTCATGTTTTACCTCCGGTTGATTCCGACTTCCGCCGTGCGCAACGGCTGGGTCGATAGTTGTTCTATTGCTTCAAATACGGCTGCTGGTTGGTCCTACCCGATCGTTGCAAAAATCGACCTGTGGAGCGGCGCCTCGCCGCGAAATCGGTCCGGGGGCGGGCCTCCTACAGGGTGCAATGCTGGACTCCACCAACAGTGCATTCCAGGAAACCATGCAACATGTCTATTTCATCACGGCACCAGAATATGACAACGTAGAATTAACCGCCCGCTTCCAGCGGAAACCCCGCCTGCCGCAGCCACTCCCGCCAGAGGCCAAACAGGTGTGCATCCACCGCCCCCAGGGCCGGTTGTACCGCCAGTCCGAGGCGTTCCTGTTGCCTGGCCCCCTGGCTGAAGATACCGCCCGCCTCGGCAAAGATCAGCCGACCGGCGGCGTAATCCCACAGCTTTTGGCCGCCATGCAGATTGAGATGGGCACGCCCTGCCGCCAGCCAGCACCACTCCAGCGCGATAGCGCCGAAACAGCGCTGCGAACGGTAAGGCGGATGGTTCGACAGCTGGATCGCCAGCCCCGGCGTGAGCCGCTTGAAATCGACAATGGCGATGCACTCTTTCAGGGTGCCCGGGCCCTGATGCAGGCGCAACGGTTCATCATTGAGCCAGGCGCCCCGCCCCAGCTCGGCGCGGTAGCACTCGTGGCGCAGCGGATCGTAAACGATCCCCAGCACCGCCCGTCCCTCCACCACCAGGGCCAGGGAGAGGGCAAAATAGGGCAGCCCCGCGGAGTAGTTGGTGGTGCCGTCCAGCGGATCCACGCACCAGTAGCGGTCCCGCGCCGCCAGCGCCTGCTGCTGCTGCGGCGTCATCTCCTCCCCCATCAGCGGGATCTCCGGCCAACTGACGGCCAGCTGTTCGACCAGTCGATTCTGTACCGCCAGATCGGCATCGGTCACCAGGGTGCCGTCGCTCTTGCGGGAGACGTCCGGATTGCGATAGCGCGAGAGTACCTCGGCCTCGGCGATCTCGATCAGGAGATGCTGCAGTTGCCGGCTGTCGGGCCATGCGGAGCTATTTACGGATGCGGTGGTCATTGTTCTATCATCCCGGAATAGCGGCTACCGGGCAATCCGCTGCGTCCGTGCAATTCAGAGGGTTTTCCCTCTTGCGCCTGGCGCCGCCCCCTCCTAAGCTTTCCCCATGCCCCCGAAAACGCAAGCCATGGAGTCACGAGCCATTGAGTCACAAGGAAGTGGCGCGGTCACCTAACACCAGTCTCATCCGTCGCCTGGCGTGGCTGTTCGCCCTGCTGCCGACCCTGTGCCTTTCGGCCCCGGAGCTGTCAGCCCCGGAACTGGAGCGGCAGCGTAGCGGGTTCCTTGCCGCGGAACGCCTGCTCGCGGCGGGGGATCTGCAGCAGTACGCCGCGATCCGCTCCACCCTGCGGACCTACCCGCTGTTCCCCTACCTGGAGTATCAGGCGCTGCAACAGCAACTCTCCAGCCTCGACAGTCCCCGGGTGGAGGCGTTCATCACCCGTTATGCCGACACCCCGCTGGCCCCGCGCATGCGCAGCCTCTGGCTCAAGGAGCTGGCCGGGCGGAAGCAGTGGTGGACCTACCTGGCCTTCTTCCAGCCCGGGCTGGGAACGATCCACCAGTGCCACTACCTGACCGCCCTGCTGGAGACCGGCAAGCGGCAACAGGCACTGGATCAGGCGAAAGCGATCTGGCTCTCGCCCCGTTCCCGGCCGGAGGCCTGTGACCGGATTCTGCAGACCTGGATCGATGCCGGCAAGCTCACCCCGGCGCTGGCCTGGCAGCGGCTCGAACTCGCCATGCGGGCCTCGGAAGGGCGGTTCAGCCGCTATCTGCAGCGCTACCTCAGCCCGCAACAGCAGGCCTGGCTGCGGACCTGGCGGGAACTGCAGCGGGATCCGCAACAACTCGCCACGGCCGTTCCCCAACTGGCGGAAAGCCCCGCCCGCAACCTTATCCTGCTGGACGGATTCAAGCGCCTGGTCGGCCGGGACATCGACAGTGCCATCCGGATCTGGCCGCGATTGCAGGAGCAGATCCCCTTCAGCGCAGCGGATCGCTACAGCGGCCAACGCGCGCTGTTGCTGGGGATGATACGCGACGACCATCCCGACAGCCTGACCCGACTGCGCGCCTTCACCCCATCGGCAGATGACAATCAGCTGCGTGAAACGCGTCTCCGCTACGCCCTGAAACGACGTGCCTGGCCGCAACTGCTGAGCTGGATTGGCGAACTGCCCGACGAACTCAGGAACTCCGACCGCTGGCGCTACTGGCAGGCACGGGCATTGGCGGAAACCGCCAGTACCGCCGAGGCCGATGTCCGCTTTGCCGCGTTGGCCAAGGAGCGCAGCTATCACGGTTTCCTTGCCGCGGATCGCCTGGGCCAGCCCTACCGCTACGACCCGACCCCGCTGGAGCTGCAGCCGTCCGCCATCATTCGGCTGGCACAGCGGCCGGCGCTGTTGCGGGCCCGCGAGCTGTTTCAGCTGGGCCGCTTCCTCGATGCCCGGCGCGAGTGGTATGCCAGTGTGCGCAACATGAAACCTCTCGACCTGCAGCGGGTCGCCAAACTGGCCCAGTCCTGGGGCTGGCACGACCAGGCGATCTTCACCCTGGCCCGCACCGGTTACTGGGACGACCTGGAGCTGCGCTTTCCCCTGGAGCATCAGACCCTGGTGACGGAAACATCCGTGGCAGCCGATCTGAACAACTCCTGGATCTTTGCCGTGATCCGGCAGGAGAGCGCCTTCTCCAGCGATGCCCAGTCACCCGCCGGAGCCCGCGGACTGATGCAGCTGATGCCGGCGACCGCACGCTTTATCGCCCGCAAGGAGAAACTGAAAAAGCCCGGTCTGGGTCAATTGCTGCGGCCGGAGGTGAACATCGCCCTGGGTACCGCCTATCTCAGCCATGTCTACCGGCGCCTGGGGGAGCATCAGGTGCTGGCCACGGCAGCCTACAACGCCGGCCCGCGCAATGTGCTGAGCTGGCTGCCGGACACCACCCTGCCCGCCGACATCTGGGTGGAGTTGATCCCCTTCCAAGAGACCCGGCGCTACACCGAGCGGGTGCTGAGTTATGCGGCAATCTACGACCAGCGCCTGCAGCAGCCGCTACAGCGGCTGTCGGCACGGATGTCACCGGTGCGGCCGAAGGACCAGCTGGTAGCCAACGATACGTCGGGCGGCGGGGGATCCTAGTACTACTTCAATTTGACAAAGTACTTTGTAGGGTGAGGAGTGGTACCAACCCCCAGGTGTCGGAGTCAAACCAGCCGCCCGCCGTGCGATCAGGTCACCCGACCGAGCCTGGTTTGACTCCGACACCTCACCTGCCACGCCGACCGGCAATCGATCAGTGGAACAGGCCAGGCCTTGGCCGATCCTCTTCAGCGGTCGCGGGGGTGTCAGGGAGCGTATGGCGCCGCCGGGTGGTCTGCTCGATGGCATAGGCGATCAGCTCCGGATCCCTGATCACCTCATAATAAAAACCGCCATCCACTGCCTCCAGCCCCGCCTGCTCGCCGTCCCAGACGGTGACCACCCCCTCGCGGATAACCAGGGCGTGCATGTTCCCCTCCAGATCCGGGTAGCGGCCCACCAGCAGATGGTCGTTCAGCGCCCGCCGGCCCACCTCCAGCACGATGCGGCGGAACGACAGCTCTGACTTCAGCTTGTAATAGGCCGGCTCGTCCAGTTCGATGCCGTTCACGTTATAGCGGATCAGCTTGTCGGAACTCTCCTTGTTGACGGTCTCGCTGGCCGCTGGCGCCATCACCATCACCCCGCACCCCAGGCCCCCGCCGTATGCGGAGCGCCGCACCGCCGCCGAGCAGGAGGAGAGCTGATCCGCACGGTTGATGGCAGGCGAGATCATGATTTCGTGCCCCTCGTCGTACAGAAACGCGGGAGCCTCCTCGCTGAAGGCGATACCCAGGCCCAGCTCCAGCTCCGGCAGTTCGTTCTGGCGATTCTTGACATTCTGGGTATCCACCACCTGGAGGATCTTGTTTGCCAGACCGCAGGCGTGGGAGACGCAGAGCCACTGATAGGGGGTATCCTCGTATTCGAAAATGCTCAGGATCACCGCATCCCCCTCGATAAACACCTTTTTCGCCCCAAAGCTCTCCAACAGCTTGTTGATTGGCTCAAAAAAATTGAGGCTGAAGTGGGAGGCAGGATTGAGATTGCGGTTGCGCAATTCACTGGTGATGGCGGTAGAACCACGCACGTCCGCCTTGAGGATGACGTGATTGCGGATACGGTGCTGCTCCGGCTTCAGCTCCCTGCGTAGCGGGAATTCCAGCAGACTGCCGTTACGCCGTGACAGCTCGATATCCTCCGGACGCACCAGCAGATGGATGCGGCGCATGGCGACGTGCGCCTGGTAGGCCTGTTTCAGGTCACGCCGGAACAACGCGAAGTGGCGCAGAAAACTGAACACCCGGCGGCGCCGTCGCGGTCCCGGCATGCTCTTGATGATCGACAGCATTCGCTCCAGCACCTTCACCACCTGGACCGGCACCGCCTTGTTCTGCAGGCTGTTCAGCTTGCGCTGCAGCTCCCGCCTGGTCATGCGCCCGGCCAGGTACTGGCAGATCAGGCGGACCGGCACCTGCCGGTTCAGCTCCTGATAGACGGCGGGTGCGGCGTGGCAGGCCAGCAGATCGCGCTCGATACGGCTGCCGTGAAATGCCTTCAATATCTGTTTCATCAGCCGATGGTGAAACCCGGGCCATTTGTCGTTGGGCCAGGTTGTTTGCAGCAGCGGGACAACATGGTCGGTGCGGATGCCACCGCTGTGTCTGGCCGAATAGACAATGCGGTCGATATTCTCCGGAATATCCAGCCAGGAGCAGTTGCCGCTCTCGTACTCCGCCGGTTGTAGCGATCGTTTCAGCAGCATCAGGATTTCGCCATAACCCACCAGCCCGTCCTGTTCCCCCTGACTGCGCCGGGCGCTGGTCTGGATATCGCTGCAGGTGGAATCGAACGGATCCAGCGGCTCAGTACCCCAGCACCAGGAGGGGAGGAAATCGGCAAACAGCCCGGTGACCAGACGGTTGACCCGGTCGAAGGCATCCGGGTCCTCCCGGTCCGTGCAGACCAGGGGATAGTGGCCCATCACCTGTTCGTCGGCCCACAACGAGGGGAGTTGCAGCATCGGGTTGAACAGCAGCGGCTTGGGTATCGGCCAAGAGAGGCCCAGCACCGATTTGCGCAGCTTGCCGAGGCGCATGTTCTCTATCTTCAGCAGCTCGCGAAACAGCCGGCGGGTGATCCGATAGCGAATCGCCGGCTCGTTCCTGGCCAGCAGCACCAACCGGTCATGCAGCTGCACCGAACGGCCGCTGGACTGATGGCTGTCCAACCCCTTGGCACGCTGCACCTGGCTGCGCAGGCGGTCATACTCCTGCCCCACCAGGCCGAGCAGGAACTTCACCACGCTGAACTGCAGCAGCTGTACCATCTCCAGGCGGTTGTGTTTCCTGGCCCGGTCGACCGTCAGTTCCATCAGGCCGGCATAGCCCTCGCGCAGGGCCTGGAGATCCTTGTTATCCGGTGGCGGCGGTGGTTCGCCCCAGTAATTTTCGGTCACGTCGTGCATCATGGAGCGACGCACAAACAGCCGGCAGCGGTCCATGAACTCCTGACTCAGGGCGACATCGATCCGGTTGTTGTCGATGCCGGTCGGCAGGCGGTCGAACAGCAGCTTGAACGGTTTCTTCGACTGCAGGGGAGCAGTGAACTCTTCCGCATCCGGACGCCAGTGTATCAGGCTGTCGAACAGGCTGACCACGCCGCCTCCTCAGCTCTGCCGCGGCAATCGGGTCATCGCAGCAGGGCCTTGACCAGTCTGTCTTCGAGTTCGATCCGGCTGGCCAGGTCCTCACCCAGAATGGAGAGGTCCTTGGTCAGGTTGTCCAGGGGCTGCCGGTGATCGCTCAGGTCGTACTTGTCATTGAACGCCACCACCAGCTCCGTCACCTCGGCGATTTTCGCATAAGCCGCGTCCGCCACCCTGACCACCTCGCCGCGGCGCTCCTCGCCGGAAGTGATGCGATCGAACACTTCGAAGTGACCGAACGCAACATAATCAATCAACAGCTGGCAGAAGTCCCGCAACAGCTGCTTTTCCGGCTTGTCCGGACTGAAGGAGTCGATGCCCGCCAGTTGGCAATAGAGCACCAGCATCTGCTGGCGTTCGTCCAGCCACTTCTCCACCATATCCTTGGTTCGGATGCGGCGCTCGTGTCCGCCATCATACTGTGTCGCCACCATTTTCCGGCCTTCGATATCTGTTTCCGCCAAAAGTCCGCTTAAGATAAACACCATTTCGCGCAACAGGCAAGTTTCACCATGGGACGGGGGGCTTTTCTGATAGACTGGGTGGTGCCCAGGGGGATGTAGAGAGGGGGACCGAAGTGCGTACAATCCGGCTATTCCGGCTGCTGATTCTGCTGACGCTGCTGCCGCAGACAGCGACCGCGCTCGACTATCCCAACCGCTATAACCGCATGGCCGAGACCCTGTTCGACATGATGGACGCCTTCTCCTCAGCCTATCAGAAACGTCTGCACGAGCGGGCACGGGACGCTGCCGGGTATCCGGGCGGCATCCCCGGCTACGGACCCTATCCGGGCGCCCCCTATCCCTACCGCGCCCCGGCCCGGCCATCCCAGGGGGCCATGCTCAACGGCAGCTGGCAGGGCGAGAGCGGTGAGATACTGGTGATCCAGGACGGTCTGTTCAGGATCTATCTGCAGCGGGACAATTTCCGTGATGGGCGCCTGACCCAGGTGGAACCCCGACTGATCCTCATGCAGGACCTGGAGAGCGGCCAGGTGCGGCCCTATGAATTCGCCGAATCGGAGGGACGTCTGCTGCTGCGTGATCCGGCCGGCAACCTGTTGCGCTATATCCGGGTTGGCTGGTAGTTCCATTCACTCCGCGGCGGGCTGGAGTAACTGCCGCATCCGCTGTTCACGTTCGTTGGCGGGCAGCTGCCCCAATTGGCGGCTGGCTGCATAGAAGGCGGGCAGGTCCCCGTCGGACTGCGCCAGCAGCCGCCGGAACGCCGGCACCCAGGCCTCGTAGGTGGCGATGCTGACCAGGTGGGCGTTGTTCAGGTCACGGTCGAACCAGCCGTCAAAACCGGCGTATCCGCCCCACTCCCGCTTCAACAGCGCATAGCGCTCTCGCAGCTGCCGGAACAGGGCCGCCTTGCGCTGCCCCATGCGCAGCTCGTCCAGCGGTTGGCGGTAGAGCGTCTCCAGCTCCCCGCGCAGCGCGAGCAGCAGATCGACAAACTGCTGCTCCCGTTGCTGTGTCACCTGCCATTGCGCGAAGCTCAGGCCGTTCCGGCTGGCGAGCCAGCGTTCGATGCCCGCCTCCGCCACCAGGCTGGCGAACGCCTCGTTGAAGGCGCTGTCATGCTTCACGTAGAGCTGCTGATGGGCCAGTTCATGGAAGATCAGACCGGCGATTCGCGCCTCCGGCCAGTCGATGACGGTACTGGGCAGGGGATCGTCAAACCAGCCCAGGGTCGAATAGGCCGGTACCGGCTCCACCGCCACATCCAGCCCCTGGGCCTGCAATTCGCCGGCGTACGCCCGGGCACGCTCTTGGGAGAAATAGCCACGATAGCTGGCACAGCCGACAATCGGATAGCACCACTGCCTGGGCCGCACGGAAAACCGCCCGGCCGCCACCACACTCCACACCACCGCCTCCCGATCCAGCGCCGCATAGCTGCGGTAGCTGCCGTTGTCCGGCAGCGCCAGTGCCGCGCTGGCGAAGTGGCGTATCTCGCCGACCTGGCGTAACTTCCGCTTCAGCGGTTCGGGGGTTTGCGGGTCGCGCAGCAGCTCGGGAATGGGTTGCCGCTGTCCCATCAGTTGCAGATGTCCGCCGATGGAATGGCTATAATAGCTCAGTGTACTGCAGCCCTGCAGGAGCCCCAGGAGTGAAACCCGGATTAAAGGAAGCATCAGGCGATACCGCCGGCGGGACCGGGCGATCATAGTGCGGAGCGAGGTTTCAGCATAGTCATCATGAGCGATTCTAGCATGCACACTTACCTGGTCGGCGGCGCGGTGCGGGATCAACTGCTCGGTGTGCCGATCGGCGACCGTGACTGGCTGGTCACCGGGGTCACCGCGGAGCAGCTGCTGGCCCGGGGTTATCGCAAGGTGGGACGGGATTTCCCGGTATTTCTCCACCCGAAGAGTGCCGAGGAGTACGCCCTGCCGCGTGGCGGGGCCGACGACGGCAGCGAACAGGCGCAGGTGTGTAATGACCTGATCCAGCGGGACCTCACCATCAACGCCATTGCCCTGGCGGCGGACGGCAGTTATATCGACCCGCTGGACGGCCGTCGCGACCTGCGGGAGCGGCGACTGCGCCACACCCCTACGTTCAGGAACGACCCGATCCGGGTATTGCGGCTGGCGCGCTTCGCCGCCCGCCTCGGCCCGCTCGGCTTCCGCGTGGCGCAGCCGACCCGGCAACTGGTCCGGCAGATGGTCCAGGCCGGTGAACTGGACAATCTGGTGCCCGAGCGGGTCTGGTCCGAGATCGTGCGGGCGCTGCAGGGTACCGATCCGGTGACCTTTTTCGAAACCCTGCGCGAGCTGGGGGCACTGCGCGTCATCCTCCCGGAACTGGACCGGCTGTTCGGCGTCCCCCAGCCGGAACGGCATCATCCGGAGATCGATACCGGCGTGCACAGCCTGATGGTGCTGCGCCAGGCGTGCAACCTCAGTCGGGAACCGGAAATCCGGCTGGCCGCGCTGCTGCATGACCTCGGCAAGGGCACCACGCCCCGCGCAGACTGGCCCAGTCATCACGGACACGAGCAGCGGAGCGCGCGGCTGGCGGAGCGGGTGTGCGAGCGCCTGCGCGCGCCCAACCGCTATCGTGAGCTGTGTCGCCTGGTGGCCGAATACCACAGCCACTGCCACCGGGCATTCGAGCTGAAACCGGCCACCCTGCTGCGCACCCTGCAGCAGCTGGACGCCTTGCGCCGCGCCACCCGGCTGGATCAGTTTCTGCTGGCCTGTGAAGCCGACTCCCGGGGACGCCAGGGATTTGAACGGCGACCCTATCCCCAGGCCGAATTCTTCCGGGCGGCGCGGCAGGCCGCCGCCGCCGTGGACACCCGTCGGCTGGCAAAGGGCGCCGACGACCAAAAAATGATCCCCGATATCATTTTCCAGGCCCGGAGCCGGGCCATCGCGGCGGTGAAAAAGCGCTGGGAGGAGCAGGAGATTTTAACTATTACGTGAAACAGTGCTCAATTTTCAGGGGCGCCGGACGACACACTTAGCGGTATCCACTTTTTTCTGGGCGTCGGGACAGACCGGCCCCGCCAGTTTTGTCCACACGGGACCGGAAATGAACCATGGCCTGAGCCTGCAGATCAACGTCCCCGGCTATCGTATCGAGCGCATCCTCGGCAAGGGCGGCATGGCGACGGTCTACCTGGCCACCCAGATGTCGCTGGGCAGGCCGGTGGCACTCAAGGTACTGCACGACCCCGAGACACCCCAGTTCTTCGAACGTTTTTTCAATGAGGGGCGTTGCATCGCCCGCCTCAACCACAGCAATCTGATCGCCATCTTCGACATCGGACAAGGGGAGGGTTTCTACTATATCGCCATGGAGTACCTGCCGGGCGGCGACCTCAAGTCACGCATCGTCCAGGGCATCAAACCGGCCGCGGCGCTGAAGCTCCTCGGTCGTCTGGCCGGTTGTCTCGCCTATGTGCATGGTGAAGGGGTGGTGCACCGGGATATCAAGCCGTCGAACATCCTGTTTCGCAATGACGGCACCCCGGTGTTGACCGATTTCGGTATCGCCAAGCTGATCCAGGCCGATAACGACCTGACCGTCACCGGCACGGTGATGGGCAGCCCCCACTATCTCAGCCCGGAACTGGCCCAGGGCATCCGCCGGGTGGACGGGCGTTCCGATCTCTACAGCCTGGGCATCATTTTGTACGAGATGCTCACCGGCAGAAAACCCTACACTGCGGACAGTTTCGCCGCCACCCTGATGGCCCATATCCAGCGGCCCCTGCCGCAACTGCCGGAACCGTTTGCCGCCCTGCAGCCGCTGCTGGACAAGCTGCTGGCGAAACAACCGGAGGAACGCTTCCAGAGTGGCGCCGAACTGCTGCTGACCCTGCAGACGTTGCGTAGCCGGGTACGGCTGGGGAACCGGTCGGAGGATGAAGCGGATTCGGCAACCGGGCCATCCCCGGAAACCCGGGCGCCGGCAGCCGCCACGCCCGCGCCGCGGCCGCGTTACCGCCGCTCGCTCTATGCCGGCATGGGTCTGCTACTGCTGCTGGGCGGCTTCGGCCTCCGGCAGTTGACGGTCGGCGGTGACACCACCCCACCGACCGGCGCGGAGGGGGGTCGTGCGGTTGCGGCTGAAGAGCTGGCCGTCGTCGCACCCGCCGGAGCGATGTCCCCATCCGCCGCCCTGGAAGAGCGCACGCCGGCACCGGTAGTGGCGGCAACGGAAGAGCCGCCGGCAACCGCCGGTACGCCGCCGCAAACCGGGACCAGCGAACCAACGATCACCGCGCTGCTGCAGAAGGCGCAGACGCAACTGGCAACGGATCACCTCAGTTACCCGGCGGACGCCAGCGCCCATTACTATTACGCCGAAGTACTCAAGCAGGACCCGGATCATCCGGCGGCAAACCGTGGCCTGGACAGGATCGCCGACCGCTATGCCGAGCTGGCGCAGCGTGAGATCGACCGGGGCCGCACCCTGCGGGCCCGCCGCCATCTCACCCAGGGACTGGCGATCCGCCCCCGGCATGAACGCCTCATCCGCCTGACCAACCGGCTCAACCGGTCGGTTGCCGCGCCTTCGACCGAGGACGTATTCGACCGTCTGAATCCGGATTAGAACCGCTGATTCGTGTGTACCCCTGCTTGCGATGCCCAGGAGCCTGTCGGGTTTTTTAGGAGTAATGTCTGGGCGGGACCCTGGAGAACCACGGATTCACACAGATAAACACGGATTCAGAATCCTGGTCTCCTATCTGTGTAAATCCGTGTCCATCCGTGGTTCCTTAATCACCGGGCTGGGATAACTAAACCACTATTGAAGGCCATTTTAGAACTGCTGTACCCGAAGGGGTCGGAGTCAAGCCGCCCAAGCCGGGTGAACTGCGCCCCGGTTTTGTGCGGCTTGACTCCGACCCCTGCTTGCGACGCCTAGATCTTGAACTGCCCGACGATCCGCTGCAGCTGTCCGGCGAGATTGTTCAGCCCCTCGCTGGCCGATGCCGTCTGCTGCGCGCCGTTGGCCGTGTGCTCGCCGATCTCGTTGATCCCCACGACATTGCGGTTGATCTCCTCGGCCACCACGCTCTGCTCCTCGGCGGCGCTGGCGATCTGGTTATTCATATCGCTGATCTGGTTGATCGCATGGGTGATGGACTCCAGCACCTCGCCGGTCCTGACAGCGATATCGGTGCCCTTCCTGGCCTGGGCATTGGTCTCGTCCATCGCCTTGACCGCCTCCTTGGAGGCCGCCTGCAGGCGCTCGATCATGCCCTGGATCTCCTGGGTGGACTGCTGGGTACGGGACGCCAGGGTGCGCACCTCATCCGCCACCACGGCAAAACCGCGCCCCTGCTCGCCGGCCCGCGCCGCCTCGATGGCCGCGTTCAGGGCCAGCAGGTTGGTCTGTTCGGCAATATTGCGGATCACATCCAGCACCCCGCCGATCTCGATACTGTCCTGCTCCAGCCGGCCGATCACCCCGGCCGCCTGCTCCACGGTGGCGGAGAGATTATGGATGGTGGCGATGCTCTCATCCACCGTGCCCTTACCCTGGGTTGCTTCATTCCTGGCCTGCATGGCCGAATTGGCGGCGGACTCGGCATTCTTCGCCACCTCCTGCACCGTAGCGGCCATCTGGTTGGTGGCGGTCGCTGCCTGTTCGGTCTGCCCCTGCTGGTTACTGATCCCAAGCCGCGTCTCTTCCGATACCCGGGAGAGCTGTTCCGCCGACACCGACAGATTCTGGGTCACCCCGTTCAGCTCGCCGACCACACCCTGCATCTTGTCCAGGAAACGGTTGAACCAGCCGGCCAATTCACCCAGTTCATCCTGGCTCCGGTCATCCAGCCGGCGGGTCAGGTCACCCTCACCCTCGGCGATATCCCTGACCGCATCCACCGTTTGCTGGATCGGCCGCACGATCAGACCAGTGAAGAGCCAGCCGATCAGCGCTCCCACGACAAACACCGCGATGGAAAGCCCGATCGCCACGCCGGCGATGGTGCTTTTCAGCTCTTCGACCGAGCGGAACGCCTCTTCGGCGTTCATTTTGGCGACCACCGCCCATTTTAATCCGGGAATATGCAGCGGCCCGTAGGCCGCCAGCACATCAATCCCCCGAAAATCAGTATACAGTTTCACGCCCGACTCGCCCGCCAGGGCGGCCTCGGCCGCCGGTGACTTCAGCTGCTGGACACCGATACCCGAATGCTTGGCCTGGACCCTGGCCAGCTGCTGCGCCGACAGGCCGGTCTTGCCCAGGCGCGCCAGGTAGCCGGCCTCATCCTCTATCTGGAAACGGCTGTCGCTGCGCAATGAGTAGTCCGGTCCGACAATAACACTCTCCCCGGATTCACCCAGGCCGACATCGGCCCATTTGCGCTCATGGGTCATGATGGCGGAGAGCCTATCAACCGACAGCTGGAACACCAGGACGCCGATCCGTTTGCCCCGGGTGAACACCGGGGAGGCGACAAAGGCCGCCTGGTTTTCGTAAGAGGGGAGATAGGCGGAAAAATCGGTCATGGCAATGAAGCCGGGGTCATCCGACTCGTTGGCTTCCTTGAACACCTTACCCAGACTGGTTTCGGCAAATGGGCCGTCGATCAGGGAGGTGGCGAACTCCGGCTTCTTGGCCACCGAGTAGACCACCTCGCCGCTGTTGGCATCGACCAGGAAGATATCCTCATAGCCGAACCGCTCCTGGTAATCCTTCAGTGATCCATGAAATCTTTTATGCATCACCTCGTACAGCGAGCCGTCCTCCGGGGTGATCAGTTTGCTCTTCTCGCCCAGCGGATTCGGGTTGGCGGCGATGTAGGCGTGTTGCAGGGTGATGCCGGCGCCACTCAATTTATCCAGCCACCGGGCCGCCTCAACTGTGGCGCCACCGTTCTGTTTTCTGTACTCCTCCAGGAACGCTCCGTTGTAGTGGGCCTGCAACTCCTGACGCATCTTTTCCAGCCTGGCCGCCCCCGCTTCGCCTGCCGCCTCGACGCTGCCCTGATATAGCCGGAAGGCATTGGGCAGGGAGTTCAGCGCATCAACGATCATCCGGTTGTCGGACAGGGTGATGATCTGCGCCCGCACTACCGCAAAATAACTTTCAATCGCTTCTTGGGAACTGTTCTCGAGTGCCATCATCTGATGGTGGGCCTTGGTTTCCAGGGCCTGGCGGCCATTGTCCACGGCAATCCATCCCAGCACTGCACTCACTACCACCACGGGTATGAGCATCATTAGGCTGGCACCTACTGTCAGTTTTGTCTTGATCTTCATGTTTTAAATGTTCCCAACCGGAAATCCGGAGTGTTCGTCAGGTAATTATCGGTGTGGGAGCCAACGAATAACACAATCAACGACCGTCCCACGGCATGCCGCCATATCTTCAGCGGTCATGTAACGGGTAGCGACGGTTCCAGTTGAAACTTAAATACAATACAGCGTTGGACTAATAAATAAGCACATGAAAATATGCTTAAAAATTTCAATGCGGAGTGATGCCGGATCAGACAAACTGCCCGGCGGCATAACCTGACGACCAGGCCCACTGGAAATTGAAACCACCGAGGTGTCCGGTGACATCCATCACCTCGCCAATGAAGAACAGGCCCGGCTGACGCCGGCTCTCCATGCTCTTCGAGGAGAGTTCATCGGTATCCACGCCGCCCAGGGTCACCTCGGCGGTCCGGTAGCCCTCGGTGCCTGCCGGCTTCAGGGTCCAGCCGTTCAGCTGCGCGGCGATCCGGCGGAGCAGCTGATCCGGCATTTCCGAAACCGGCCGTTCCGACCACTCGGCCCAGTACCACGTCACCAGTTCATTTATTAGTTTCCTGGGCAACTGTTTGGCCAGGAGATTCTTCAGCAGCCCCCTGGGATGGGTCGTCTTCAGCGTCAGCAGCAGCGCTTCCGCCGCGGTATCCGGCAGCAGATCCACCACCACAGGCTCCCCCGTCCGCCAGTAGTTGGAGAGCTGCAGCACCACCGGACCGCTCAATCCCCGATGGGTGAACAGCAGCTGTTCGGTGAAGCCGTGATTGTCGGTATGCATGCGCACCGGCAGCGAGATACCGGCCAGCCGCCCGCTGGCCTCCTTCATCCGGTCGCTGAAGGTAAAGGGCACCAGGCCGGCCCGCCGGGGCAACAGATTCAGACCGAACTGCTGGGCGACGGCATAGCCGAAGCCGCTCGATCCCATGCTCGGTATCGACAGCCCGCCGGTCGCCACTACCAGGGAGTCGGCGCTGCATTCGCCCAGGCTGGTGGTCAGTCGATAGCGTTGTGCATAACCTATTTCCCGGACCTCACACCCGGTCTGCAGGGTCACCCCCGGCTGATCGCACTCCGCCAGCAGCATGTCGAGAATCTCCCGGGCGGAGCCGTCACAGAACAGTTGCCCATGATCCCGCTCGTGATAGGCGATGCCGTAACGCTCGACCAGGGCGATAAAGTCCCACTGGGTATAACGCTTCAGTGCCGATTTGCAGAAGTGGGGATTGGCGGAGACATAGTTGCCCGGCTCCACATGGCGATTGGTAAAGTTGCAGCGCCCACCGCCGGACATCAGGATTTTTTTGCCCACCTTGCGGCTATTGTCCAGCAGCAACACCCGGCGGCCGCGCCGTGCCGCCGTGGCCGCGCACATGAGACCGGCGGCACCGGCGCCGATTATGATCACATCATACTGATTCACTGCTTCGTTACCGGATGGCGATAGGGCTCAGGCGCTGGCGCCCACGCGACGCGCTGTCGGTTACTACTCGATAGGCGCCCATTATCCCACAGAAAGGCCCGCCTCGGCGCGGATGGATTTATCCCAACACTCCGCCACAATGGATTACAATAGCCGGCAATTCCGTTTCCATTGCGCTCAAGGTGATTCCGTTGTTATCCAGCTTCCCGCTCCACCCCAGCCTGCTCCAGAAGCTAGACGCCCTGGGACTGATTGAGGCCACCCCCATCCAGCGGCAGGCAATTCCGCTGGTGCTGGAACGACGCGACCTGATCGCCAGCGCGGAGACCGGCAGCGGCAAGACCTTCGCCTTCCTGCTGCCGACCCTGGATCACCTGCTCAACAATTCGGCGCCCGAGAGCGGCACCCGGGTGCTGATTCTGGTGCCGACCCGGGAACTGGCCCACCAGATACTCAAGCAGGGCGAGAAGCTGATCGGCGGCACCCGCCTGCAGATCGGCCTGATCACCGGTGGTGAATCCTTCAAGTACCAGCGCGCCCTGTTCCGGAAAAATCCGGAGATCATCGTGGCCACGCCGGGCCGGCTGCTGGAACACCTGGAACAGGGGACACCCGACTTCAAAGAGCTGGAAGTGCTGATCCTGGACGAGGCCGACCGGATGCTGGACATGGGCTTCAGCGAGGATGTCCTGAAAATCACCGGGCAGTGCAGCAGTGCCCGCCAGACCCTGCTGTTCTCCGCCACCCTGAGCCACCGGGGACTGAAAGAGATGATCGACACGCTGCTGCGTGACCCGGCGGTTGTCACCCTCAGCACAGTGCGTGACCGCCACGGCAACATCACTCAGCAGATCATCCCGGCCGATGACAAGATCCATAAAAAAGCCCAGCTCACCTGGCTGCTGCAACATGAGGAGTACGACAAGGCCCTGGTGTTTACCAACACCAGGTTGCAGGCCGATGCCCTGGGTCCCGAGCTGCGTAAGCAGGGTCTGCGGGTCGGCGTGCTGCATGGCGACATGACCCAGGATGAACGTAACCAGGTCATGGTCTTTCTGCGTCAGGGCACCATCAAGATCCTGGTGGCCACCGATGTGGCCGCGCGCGGGCTGGATATCAAGGGTGTGGATCTGGTGATCAACTTCGACATGGCGCGCAGCGGCAAAGATTACGTGCACCGCATCGGCCGTACCGGACGCGCCGGCAAACAGGGTCTGGCCATCTCCCTGATCACCCATCAGGAGTGGAACCTGATGAGCGGCATCGAGCGTTATCTGAAACATGAATTCGAGCGCCGCACCATCAAGGAGATCGCGGGCAAATACCGCGGCCCCAGGAAGCTGAAAAGCTCCGGCAAGGCGGCCGGCGGCAAAACCAAAAAAGCGGCTGCCCAGGATGACAAGATCGAAACGAAAAAACCCAAGCAGCGGCTGCGCGA
This sequence comes from Sedimenticola hydrogenitrophicus, assembly GCF_025175675.1. Lineage (GTDB taxonomy): Bacteria > Pseudomonadota > Gammaproteobacteria > Chromatiales > Chromatiaceae > Sedimenticola > Sedimenticola hydrogenitrophicus. Next base: position 115,906 of record NZ_JANIOA010000004.1, on the reverse strand, counting down.
TAGAAAAAATATCGGCAAGCGACGTAAGCCGAGCGATACTGCATCGACCAATGCTCCGCGCGAGGCGGGCCATAAACCGCTCACCCGAAAGAGCGAAAAACCGGCCACACCCGGCTAAGGGCTCGGTGACGCAACATGTTCGATAAGAAGGATCTGATCAGACTCGCCAAGATGGAGATGCCGTTCGGCAAGTACCAGGGGCGGGTGCTGATCGACCTGCCCGAGGACTACCTGATCTGGTTTTCCAATCAGGGTTTTCCGGAAGGCCGGCTGGGAGAGCTGATGGCACTGGCGCTGGAGATCAAGATCAACGGGCTGGAGGGCCTGATCGAGCCGCTGAAGCGGACGCCGACCCTCCACTGATGGCGGGTTAGGGCCCGCGCAAGAATAATTCCGTAGTACCGAGGGCGTTCCTGGGCCACGCTGGCAAGGCACGCTTTGCAGGCAATGGCCGCTCCCTTGCCAAAAAGCGTAACACCGCCAGCGGGGTCCAGGGGCGACCGAATACAGGAACTTATTCTTGCGCGAGCCCTTAGCCCAAGCGAAGGTGCTTGTCCCGCAACAGTTCGTTGGTCAGGTCGAGATCGAACAGCTCGGGGGAGAACCCACCGCCGATCCAGCGGGTCATGTAGTCGTGTTCGGGGTGCGAGGGGTCGGCAGTCGCTTCAAGAAACTCATCATAGCCGGGCGGCCCTCCTACATCCTCGGGTGGGCAGGCGCGCTCACCGTAGCAACAGATCGGCAGGGTTTGTGACAAATCGTAGGGCAGGATCTGCTCCAGCACCACCCGATGCTCCCAGGCATCGCCGAAGTCGTAGATGTAGAGCAGACCGTCCCCCGGTTTTTTCAGCAGCTGGCGCAAACGGATCTGCCGCTCATTACGGGTGTCATCCGGAAACTGGTCGTCGGGAATACCGTACTTTTCACCCTCACGGATAAACATGTGCATATGGATATCGGTCCAGCCCATGGCGATCTGCAGCGTATCGTGCAGATCCGCCAGGGTATCGCTGTCGGCCACCCGCAGCTGACGCCACACCTCCGGGATCACCCCCAGCAGGCTGATATTCAATTGGTAGACCTTGCGTAGATAATCCATTGTATCGCGCTACCCGTACGCCCCCGTAAGCTGACATAGTATCAATCCGCCGCGAGAGTAAAACCCTTACCCGTCGAAATCATGATCTCGCTCAATCACCCGTAACGCCGCCGACACCACTACACACTTGATTATAGGGCTGTTTTCGCCGGTAATTCGGCAATAACCCGGTGCCGGCCCGGGGCAAGGCGGCGCCATGGGAACGGTTCCGCTGCACGGTGGAGTCTGCTAGGCTGTGCCAGAGGCCGCCGTGCAACCCGGTAGCTTGACCCTAATAGACGGAAAAATAAGAACAGAACCATGGAAAATACCGACAAATTGGCGGTGCTTATCGACGCGGACAATGCGCAACCGAGTATTGTCGACGGCCTGCTGTCCGAGATCGCCAACTATGGCACAGCCAGCGTCAAGCGCATCTATGGCGACTGGACCTCACCCAGCCTGAAGGGATGGAAAGAGGTGCTGCTGGAGCACTCGATACAGCCGATGCAGCAATTTGCCTACACCAAGGGCAAAAACGCCACCGACAGCGCCATGATCATCGACGCCATGGACCTGCTCTACACCAACAACTTCAACGGCTTCTGCATCGTCTCCAGCGACAGCGATTTTACCAAGCTGGCCTCCAGGATCCGGGAGTCTGGCCTGCTGGTGTACGGCTTCGGCGAAAAAAAGACCCCCTCACCCTTTGTCTCGGCCTGTGACAAGTTCATCTACACCGAGGTGCTGCGGGCCAAGAGTGATGAAGGTGCCGCCATTGCCAAGAAGAGCAGCGGCGATCTGCGACGGGACGCCAAGCTGGTCAACCTGCTGCGCAATGCCGTCGACACCTCTTCCGATGACAGCGGCTGGGCCCAACTCGGGCCTGTCGGCAGTAATATCGCCAAGCAGTCGCCCGATTTCGATCCGCGCAATTACGGTTACGGCCGGCTGGGTGAACTGGTCACCGCCACCAAGCTGTTCGACACCGAGGAGCGGCAGGTGGGCGGAACCAATTCCAAGGTCCTCTACGTCCGGGACAAGCGGAATAAGTAGGGGTGTGCCTCCTGCGGCAGCGTAGTCTGGCTTAGTACGTAGCTGGATGAAGCCCACCCCACGAAAGCCCGACAGACACACAACCCCGGACGGGCGGAATCCGGGACTGCGCACGGCGCCTGCTCCACTCCCCGGATTGTGCCGCCCTGGGCACATGCGGGAATGCCTGTTTCGGTGGTGGCGGCTTCATCCAGGCTACGCCGCTGTTCGTGCCTCACCGGCATCCTACATTGACGACATCTTCGGGGCATTTTTGTTGGTCGATAAACCGACCCCTGCTACTCGGTCCCCCAATATCGTGTGCCGATAGGCTCACCCAGGTCCGCCTCCACCAGGCGCCGCCGCACCTCCAGCAGCCGCTCGATCAGCCGTGGCTCCTTCGCCTCATAGGCATCGGTATCGGGGGTCCGCTTCACCACCACCCCCAATAGTTCGGTAATGGCGTTGCCGATGGAGTTCTGGCTGATGGTGATAATCAGCCGTCCGCTGTCGTCGCGGTAGAGCAGCTGCTTGAAGGCCGGTTGCCAGCGGATGGCGTTGGCATACTTGGCATCGTGCACGCACTGGTCACGCACCTTCTTCGCGGTCTTGAGAAAGTCGTTGTTGTAGATCAGGGTGTTCTCGATCTGCTCGGGGAAATAGGCGTCCCGGGGGATCGGCGCATTACGGGTGGAGACCTGGGTGAAGAAGGTGCGATAGAAGTCGATGAAGCCCATCAGGATGGCGTCGTACTCACGCCAGAAGCGGATGTTCTTCAACACATCCACGCCGCCCTGCACCTCCCAGCTCGGCAGGCCCTGGGGATAACCGGTGAGTTCGAGGCGGCAGGTGCCGTCGGTGACCGGACGCAGGATCTGCAGATCCAGCTGGGAGAAGAATTGGTGATAGACATCGTGCATGTAGGCTTGAAACAGGCTGTGCTGGCCGCCATCGGTGAGGTTCGGATTATCCGCATCGGCCAACCGGGCTTCACGCAGCTGCTGCTTGTCGAAAACGATGAAATGGTTGTGCAGCATGCGGATGCTCGGCACGCCGGCGGAGGTGAGCGGCCAGGTGGCATCCAGGCTCGCCTCGCCCGCCAGGATCAGCGCCTCGTCCGGGTCGGGAAACTGCTCCAGCATGTACTCGATCAGCACCTGGTTCATGCGGTTCCAGACATGCTTCACCTGGTCCGGCACCTGGGTGCGGCGCACCGGCCGGCCCAGCGGGTCGAGGATGCAGTTGGAGGTGTTGTAGATGATCGAGGCGTCGAACTCGTTGCTGTGGCCCAGCGCCTTGCGATAGAGCAGCAGGTTCTCCGGATTCACCAGCAGGCCGTTGTTGTGCACCAGGTCATTGAGATTCTCGGTGCTGTTGAAAAACTCGTTCGGCATCATCCCCTCCGGCACCTCCAGGGGTATCGGACGGAACGGGGTTTCGATCTCGCGCGGACCTGACTGCATAACCTCTACCTCAGTTGCAATATTCTGTTTATATGGTTATAAGTTATTGAAATAAATAACTTTTCAACATATCACCAAGCATCATAGAGCAACCGGAAAGATAAGCAAGTCATGCTATGCGCAAACGGCTTTTTCCCACCGCGTACAAAAAGACGCAGGCAGGAACCTGCCGCCCGGAGCCGGGCGGTCGCCTGGGTGACGACGGATCAGTAGTTGACGTTGATCGCGGTGCAGAGATAGCGCATGAAGGCGTCGGTGCGGCGAAAATCCTTCAGCACCGACTGGGGGAACCGGGGCGAGTGGATCGCCGCCGGTTCGATCGGCTTGATGGCGATGAAGTCCTTCCTTTTCAGATCCTCTATCAGCGGGTGATCGACAGCGAAGCCGCGTGGCGGCCGCTTCAGGCTGTCGCCCTCCAGGTTGAACTCGCGGGCGAAGGCGGGGGCCTGCAGCGCCTTCCTCCAGGCTGCCGGGTTGTCGTCCATGAAGCCGCGGATCCGGCCCAGGGTCTTTGACTCCGGGTGCCAGATGCCGGCGCCGACAAAGCAGCCCTCCGGCTCGATGTGCAGATAGAAGCCGGGGGCGTGGATATCCTTGCCCAGCGCATGGCGGAACTGGATGCCGATGTTGGTCTTGTAGGGGGTTTTGTCGCTGGCGAAGCGGGTATCGCGGTAGACCCGCATCAGCGAACCGCCCACTTTTTTCGGTATGGCGCGGAAATGGGGCGAGATCTCCGCCAGTCCTCCGGCCATGGATTCGATGAGGGCCAGCGCCGGCTCCCGGACCAACGCCTCGTAACGGGGCTTGTTGTCGTTGAACCAGGTCTTGTTGTTGTTCGCCTTGAGTTCACCGAGAAACACCAGGGTGGCTTCGGGAAAACCGTTGAACCGGGCCATGATCGCCTCCTTGTACCGATATTTATGATTCATCCGGGGTCGGAGTCAGGCCATTCCACCACAAGGCAGCGCCCTACTGTCCCGAATGGCCTGACTCCGACCCCTGACTGGTTCCCAGGTAAAACCCAACTCTAGCGGCTGAATCAAAAGCCCGCCAGCCAGATCATCACCGGCAGGGTCAACGCCGCGGCCACCACCTGCACCGTGATCAGGTTGGCCATCAAGGGCGCATCACCGCCCATCTGCCGCGCCAGGATGTAGGAGGTGGAGGCGGTGGGCACGGCGGCGGCGATCACCGCCACGGTGCGCGGCACCCCCTCGATGCCGAACAGCCAGGCGCCGGTGAACATCAACAGCGGCATCCCCAACAGGCGGATGGCGGCGCCGAACGAGACCAGCAGCCGGTGATCCAGCACCAGGGAGAAGTGCAGCCCGGCACCCACCGTCAGCAGGCCCAGCCCCAGCGCCCCGCCGCCGAGGATATCGAACAGGGAGAAGATCTGCGACGGCAGCCCGAGGCCGCTGAGGTTGAGCGTGGCGCCGATCCCGCAGGCGATGATGAAGGGATTCTTCCGCAGCTTGCGCAATACATCCCCGAGACCGCTGTCGCCATCGGTAAAGCGCGCCAGTACCGAGACATTGATGACGTTCAGCGGCGGAATGATCACTGCCATGATGATCGCCATGTAGGCCACCCCTTCATCGCCGAAGAGCAGGCCGACAATGGAGAGGGCGATGAAACCGTGCCAGCGGGTCGCCCCCTGGAACAGGCTGGTGAACGAAGCACCGCCGATCCCCAGCCAGCGCCGCATCAGCGGCTGGAACAGCAGCAACAGCAGGCTCATGCCGAAGATGGCAAACAGCACCATGGCCGAGAACAGCAGCAGCTCGGTGGAGGCGATCTTGGCGGTGGCCAGGGTCTTGATCAGCAGCGCCGGGAAGAGCACGAAATAGCAGAGGTTTTCGAAGCCGAGCCAGCTCTCGTCGGTAAACAGCGGGGTCCGTCGGAGCAGCATCCCGAGCAGGATAATGGCAATGACCGGGATCAGTGCGTTGAAGACGGCGATCATGGGGCTGGCGGTTCCTGTGCAGCAAAAAACCCAGCCGGACTGGCTGGGAAAACCGGTATTTTAAGTTGTTCACACTGCGGCGTGCAAAGCGCTTTTTGCATCCGCTGTCAGGGCGAAGGGTTACAGGGGCGAACCCCGTCCCTTGCTCGGGCAGGTGCCGCCGGCACAGGGCGAGGGACCCGGCAGTTCGGCATGACCGATACGGCCATACTCCCCCGCCTCCTCCGCCCAGACCACGCGGTGGGCGGGGACTTCCTCCGAGGGAAAGGGGATCAGCTGGCCGGTGACGCCGTCATTCTCCAGCACCTGATAGGTTTCGCCAAACAGCTCGAGAATATCGCCGGGTTGAAAGTCGCTTTGGTAGACAGACATAACTTGACTCACAGATAGAAGTTTTCGAATATGCCACAATCTATCCACAAAATCGTATCGTTTGCAACCATTCGGCGGAAATCAGAAGTGCATTCAGATAGGCATGAAGACCGCCGAGGCGACCGACTGGATAATGGTCTTGATGCGCCGGTTGCCGCTCTGGGCGACGATCCGGGCCATCCCGTCCTGCAGCGCAATCAGCTTGCCCAACAGACGCTCATAGCTGAGATTGATCACCGGCCCCGCGGTCTCGTTACTGACCAGGAACAGCCGCCCCGCGCTGTCCCGGGTATGCCCCAGCTTCCAGGTGGCGATCTCGATATTGCGTGCGGCATTGTAGAGTTTCTGCGGATCCAGTTCATCGGTCAGATAAAAGGTCTGCTTGCCGTTGTGCGCCGCCAGGATCATTCCCCGCAGCCCCTCGATAAAGGCGAGCACGCGGTCGCCCCGGTACTGCTCATCGAAGGTCAGCATGATGGCATCGCTGCCATGTAGCTGCCGCAGCTCGGGAAACTGCCCGCTCCGGGTTGCACCGAACACCTTATCCACAGCCTGCTCCAGGGTGGCGGCACCGTCCTTGCGCCACTCCCGGGGATTGCGCCGATAGAGTTTCTCCATCAGCTCGCGCAGATGTTCCATGGAGAACCGGATCTGGATCTCCGCCACCATGTCCACATCGCTCTTGGCGATGTCATCCATGCGGAACTGGCGGGTCTTGATCGGCGAGTCTCGATCCGGCGTGCTGTTGCAGCCGACCAGCGCCAGCAGCACCGCCACCAGCAGCAGTCGGCTAGAGCCGGTCACGCAGATCCCTCATGGCGAAACCGCTCAGCGGCGACTCCCAGCCCTTGGTCAGCCCCAGCACCTTGAAGCGCTCGCCCATTTCGGTCGGCAGGGTCAGGCGCCGCACCCCTTGTACCAGCGCCAGATGGGCCGCCGCCTCGTCCGGATCGGATTCCGCCACCAACCGGTCCAGTCCGCTAGCCATCAGGAAGAACGCCTGGGTGGTGTACCCCGCCACCCGGAACCCCGCCGCCAGCGCCGCCTCGGCAATGGCGGTGAAATCCACGTGGGCGGTGATATCCTGCAGCCCCGGGTAGACCAGCGGATCGGGGTGGGCACGGTGCCGGTAGTGGCACATCAGGGTGCCGCGGCTGCGGGCCGGGTGGTAGTACTCGGCGCGGCTGTGGCCGTAATCGATCAGCAGCACCGCCCCACGCTCCAGGCAGTGCGCCAGGGAAGCGAGCCAGGGTCCGGCCCGCTGGTTGACCTCCGACGCATAATCATCGGTTGCCCCCAACCGGCTCAACGCGGCGGCCAGGTGTCGGGCAAAAGCGGGCGATTCCGGCGCCGCCCAGATCAGTTCGAAGCGCTCCCCGGTACAGCCGACAAACTGCTCCAACAGGGTACCGGCGGAGAGCCGGAAGCGGTGCACCGGCATGGCGTCCAACAGCTCATTGGCGATCACCAGGCCGCAAAAGGCGCTCTCGGGAAACGCCGTCAGCCATTCGACCCGGTCGAGCAGATGGGGGGCGCGCCGGCTCAGGGTCTGGCGTTGACGCTGCTGCAGCTCCGGACTCAGGTCGAGGATCAGGTAACGCGCCGGCAGGCAGTCGAACCGCTCCAGCTCCAGCAGCAGATCGGCGGCGAGGATGCCGGAACCGGCCCCCACCTCCAGGATCGTGCCGCCGGGGAGCCCGTCGAGCACCTCCCGGCACTGACGTGCCAGGCAGCGGGCGAACAGCGGCGAGAGCTCCGGGGCGGTGACGAAATCCCCCGCCGCGCCGAACTTGCGCGCCCCGGCCGCGTAGTAGCCGAGCCCCGGGGCATAGAGGGCCAGCTCCATATAGCGATCAAAGGGTATGCGCCCCCCGGCGGCGGCGATCTCGTCACGGATCAGCGACACCAGTTGCAGGCTGTGCAGCCGGGCGTCCGCATCCGGTTCCGGCAGTTGCGCCACGACGGCCTCGGCCGCCCGGGGGTTGGTGCGCTCAATCATGAATTTCGCAAACTCGTCTGTTCGGTATAAAGTGGTGGGTATTGAACCGTTATCACGGCCAGTGTCGCACTACTGGTGCTACTTCAATTTGATAAAGTACTTTATGTAGGGTGGATAAGCCGGCAGGCACATCCACCATTGCCCCGGTGGATGCGCTGTCGCTTAGGCCATCCTCAGGTCCGTAAACGGTACATCCTTGTACCACTCCTCACCCTACGAAACTTGACCGACCGGCCTAGTCTAGCAGGACAGAGGGTAGAGCAGAAATCGAGGGAGAACCAGCCGTGGCCGCAGCAAACCCACCCGTCGCCCTGATCACCGGCGCCGCCCACCGCATCGGTGCCGCGATCACCCGTCGCCTGCATCGGGAGGGGCTGGATATCGCCCTGCACTACCACCGTTCGCAAGCCGCCGCCGAGGCGCTGCGAGACGAACTTGAGCGCCGGCGGGCCGGTTCGGTGCGGCTGATCCAGGCCGATCTCAACGCCTTGGAACAGCTCACGGAGATGATTCAGCAGATCCGCCAGTGGCGCGGCCGGCTCGATCTGCTGGTCAACAACGCCTCCAGCTTCTACCCGACACCGCTGGAGCAGCTGACCGTTGAGCAATGGGACGACCTGATGGGCACCAATCTCAAGGCGCCGTTTTTTCTCGCCACCGCCGCCGCCCCCCTGCTCCGGGCAACCCGGGGGGCGATCATCAACCTGGTGGATATCCATGCCGAACGGCCATTGAAGCATCACCCCGTCTACAGCATGGCCAAGGCGGGCAACGCCATGATGGTGAAATCACTGGCACGGGAGCTGGGGCCGGAGATCCGGGTCAACGGCGTGGCTCCGGGGGCCATTCTCTGGCCGGAACAGGAGCCGAGCGAGCAGGTGAAAAACGAGATCCTCTCGCGCACTTCGCTGGGACGCTCCGGTACCCCGGAGGAGATTGCCGGCACCGTGCGCTTCCTGGCGCTGGACGCCCCCTACATCACCGGCCAGATCATCGCCGTGGACGGCGGCCGTAGCGTACAGCAGTGACCGGCTTCAGGCCGCCGGCGGCAGGCCGGTCTCGAACGGCACCGGCCAGAGCCGCTGGGATGCCTGGTCAAAGCGCCTCCAGAGCTCATTGTAGGTGCGGCCCAGTTCCGGATGGCGGTGGTCGCCGGCCAGCTCGGTCAGCGGCAACAGGACAAAGGCATAGCGGGTGATCTCATCCCGCGGCAAGTGTAGCCCGTTCAGATCCACAACCCGGTCCCCATAGGTCAGCAGATCGATATCCAGGGTGCGCGCGGCGAAACCGCCCCCCTCCCGGGTGCGACCGTGGGCCGACTCGATGGCGCGAAACCGGCCGATCAGCTCCGTCACCGGCCGCTCGGTATCGATCCCCACCACCAGGTTGTAGAAGGCATCGCCGGAAAAACCGACCGCCTCGCTCTCGTAGACCCGGGAGACCAGCAAACTGCCGAATTCGGCCTGCAGGTCATGCAGCGCCGCGCGGATGTTGTTTTCGCGGTCGATATTGCTGCCGAGGCTGAGCCAGATCCTGGGCATCTCAGAAACGCTCGCCGCGTTCGATGATCACCCCCACATCGGTGGCGGCGCTCACGGCGCCGATCTTGTTCACGGTAAGGCGCACCCAGCGCACCGCGAACTCCTCGCGGATGATCTCTGCGCAACGCTCCGCCAGGGTCTCCACCAGCTGGAACTGGCTCTGCTCGACAAAGCCGATCAGCCGTTTCGAGACCGCCTTGTAATCCACCGCGTCGGCGATATCCTCGCTGGCGGCGGCACGCTGCACATCGGTGCTCATATCGATATCCAGCACCACGGTCTGCTTGATCTCCCGCTCCCAGTCGTAGATGCCGATCACCGTTTCGATCCGGAGATCACGTAAAAAAACTATATCCATGAGTATCCCGTCCGCCTGCATTTGAATCGGCTCATGGTAAAACAGCCGGCGCGGATAACAAATACCCCGACGTAACCTTGACCGTAACTCCTCACCCGGTCTGTAAGTGATTGACCTGCCTTGTTGGCCGATCTTGATCCAGCCATCGCGTGAGGACGGCAAGACAGGACAATCACCCCGCGAGTAGTTGCCCTTGACCTTGGCACCCCGTAGCCGGGAGAATCCCGCACAGCCCAAGGGGGACCGGCCCCGTCGAGGACACCATAATCATGCTGAACGCTTCACTGATCATCGCCGCCTATCTGCTGGGATCGCTCTCCAGCGCCATCATCGTATGCCGCCTGATGGGGCTGCCCGATCCGCGCACCCAGGGTTCGAACAATCCCGGCGCCACCAACGTGCTGCGCCTGGGCGGCAAGAAGGCGGCGGCCATCACCCTGCTCGGCGACACCCTGAAGGGCTTTATTCCGGTCCTGGCCGCCAAGCTGATCGGCGTCTCGCCGCTGGTGCTGGCTCTGGTCGCCCTGGCGGCCTTCCTGGGACACCTCTATCCGCTGTTCTTCCGCTTCCAGGGCGGCAAGGGGGTGGCCACCGCCCTCGGCACCCAGTTCGGCATCCACTGGCAGATCGGCGGGCTGGTGGCGCTGATCTGGCTGCTGATGGCGAAGGGACTCAACATCTCCTCGCTGGCCGCGCTGGTGTCGATGGCACTGGCGCCACTGGTGGTCTGGTACATCTGGCTGGCCCCGGAGCTGATCCTGATGCAGGTGGTGATGAGCCTGATCCTGTTCTGGCGCCACCGCAGCAACATCCGCAACCTGCTGAGCGGTGCGGAGGGAAAGATCAGCGACGAACAAGGACCCGACGCCGGGCCCTAAGCGAGGCCGGTCAGCCAGCGAGGGGGGGCAGAGAGTCCATCGGCCAGCGGGCGCAGGCACCGAAGCCCAACGGCTCGCTGGCTCCGGCGCGCAGGCGCTGCCAGCCGGCATAGGCGATCATCGCCCCATTGTCGGTACAGAATTCGGTGCGCGGATAGAACACCCGCGCCCCCTCCTTGTGCATCGACGCCTGCATCTTCTCGCGCAGGTGCCGGTTGGCGCTCACGCCGCCGGCCAGCACCAGGGTGCCGGCACCGCACTCGCGTACCGCCCGGCGGCACTTGATCACCAGGGTGTCCACCACCGCCTCCTCGAAGGCGCGGGCGATATCCGCCTTGGTGCGCCAGACAGCCTCTTCACTCTCCTGGGTGCCGATCTCCCGCTGCAGGGTGTTGAGGGCGAAGGTCTTGAGACCGCTGAAACTGAAATCGAGCCCGGGCCGGTCGGTCATGGGACGGGGAAAGTGGAAACGCCGGGGATCCCCCTTGAGAGCCAAGGCCGCCAGCTCCGGCCCGCCCGGGTAGGGCAGTCCCATCATCTTGGCGGTCTTGTCGAACGCCTCGCCCGCGGCATCATCCAGCGACTCGCCCAGCAGCCGGTAGCGGCCGATCGCCTTCACCTCCACCAGTTGGGTATGCCCGCCGGAGACCAGCAGGGCGACGAACGGAAATACCGGGCGCTCCGCCTCCAGCATCGGAGCCAGCAGATGCCCCTCCATATGATGCACACCCACCGCCGGCACCTGCCAGGCCCAGGCCAGGGTGCGGCCGATCGCGGCCCCCACCAGCAGCGCCCCGACCAGGCCGGGACCGGCGGTATAGGCCACGCCGTCGATATCCGTCTTGGCCAGGCCGGTCTCCGCCAGCAGACTGGCAAGCAGCGGCAGGGTCTTGCGCACATGGTCCCGCGAGGCCAGCTCCGGCACCACGCCGCCATAGACCGCGTGCAGATCGACCTGGCTGTGCAGCTTATGCCCCAGCAGGCCCGCGCCGCTGTCGTAAATAGCCAACCCCGTCTCGTCACAGGAGGTTTCTATACCCAGTACCCGCATATCTCTCTCGGAATGTTGCTGATTCGGGGACGGCCATCCGCCTCCGAAAGAATTGAAATGTCACGCCTGGCGCGGACTCTATAATAGTGTAAGGCGGAGCCGGGTGGATCAGCGACAGCGCACTTACCCCGCTTGCCCCGTCCCCTTCCGGGAACCGGTTGTAATTCCACCACATCCCGGAATGAAACCATAATTATTTTTGCAAAACGCTACGACAGTGCGTAGAATTCGCGCTCTTAAGTTTCCAGCATCCCGTTGGTACGATTTTTGAGGTGGGAAATGCCCAACGTACGAGTCAAAGAAAACGAGCCGTTTGAAGTCGCAATGCGCCGCTTCAAGCGCGGTTGCGAGAAAGCCGGCGTCCTGGCCGAGGTGCGTCGCCGCGAGCATTACGAGAAGCCGACGACCGAGCGCAAGCGTAAAGCGGCCGCCGCGGTAAAGCGTCACCTGAAGAAGGTCTCGCGCGAAAACCGCAAGTGGGACCGTCAGTTCTGATCTGACCCTGCCCCGGCTCTATTCCCATGATAAAACAGCGCATCCAGGATGACATGAAGTCCGCCATGAAGGGGGGTGACAAACCCCGTCTCGGCGTGATTCGCCTGTTGATGGCCGCTATCAAACAGCGGGAAGTGGACGAGCGGATCGAACTGGACGACACCCAGATACTGGCCGTGCTGGACAAAATGGTGAAGCAGCGACGCGACTCCATCACCCAGTATGAACAGGCCGGACGGCGGGAACTGGCGGAACAGGAGGCGTTCGAGATCACCATCCTCCAGGAGTATCTGCCGGAAGCCCTGAGCGAGGCGGAAATTACCGCCATGATCCGCGAAGCGATCCAGTCCACCGGTGCCGAATCGGTACGCGATATGGGCAAGGTGATGGGGCAACTCAAGCCGAAGATGCAGGGCCGCGCCGACATGGGCGCCGTCAGCGCCCTGATCAAGCAGCTACTCGGCAGCTGACCCGACCGCTGATCCAATCCTGACGGCACCCGCACAAGGCTCTGGCGCACGGCTCTGGCATATTGCATGACCGGAGCTTTTTTGTATCCGCGCGGCAGACTGGATCGGGTACTATTGCAGCATGGCCGGAAAGATCCCCGCACACTTCATCGACGAACTGCTGAACCGGGTCGACATTGTCGACCTGATCAACAGCCGTGTGCCGCTGAAGAAGACGGGCAAGGATTACCAGGCCTGCTGCCCCTTCCACAACGAAAAGACCCCCTCTTTCACCGTCAGCCGGGAAAAACAGTTCTACCACTGCTTCGGCTGCGGCGCCCACGGCACCGCCATCGGCTTTCTCATGGAGTACGACAACCTGGGATTTGTCGACTCGATAGAGGAGCTGGCCGGCAAGGCCGGACTCGAGGTCCCGCGCGAGGGGCGCGACGAAACCGGACCCGACTACCGGCCGTTCTATGACACCCTGGATCAGGCCGCCCGCTTCTACCAGTGGCAGTTGCGCAAACACCCGGACGCCGGCAAGGCGGTCGACTACCTCAAGCAGCGGGGCCTGACCGGCCAGATCAGTGCGGATTTCGCCATCGGCTACGCACCCCCGGGCTGGGACAACCTGATCCGGCAGATGGGCCAGAGCGACAAGGAGTTGGAACTGCTGCGCAGCACCGGCATGATCTCCGAACCGGAGGTGGACAAGTGCTACGACCGCTTCCGCGACCGCATCATGTTCCCTATCCGCAACCACCGCGGCCAGACCATCGCCTTTGGCGGGCGGATTCTCGGCGACGGCAAGCCCAAATACCTCAACTCGCCCGAGACCCCGGTCTTCCACAAGGGCCGGGAGCTGTACGGCCTCTACGAGGTGCGCAAGGCGTTGCGCAAGATCGAGCGTCTGCTGGTGGTCGAGGGTTACATGGACGTGGTGGCCCTGGCCCAGTTCGGTATCCGCTATGCCGTGGCGACCCTGGGCACCGCCACCACGGCGGAACACCTGGAGCGGCTGTTCCGCACCTGCTCCGAGATCGTGTTCTGTTTCGATGGCGACCGGGCCGGGCGCGACGCCGGCTGGAAGGCGCTGGAGACCAGCCTGCCGCAGATGCGTGACGGTCGCGAGGCGCGCTTCCTGTTCCTGCCCGACGGGGAGGACCCCGACACCCTGATCCGCAAGGAGGGGCGGGAGCGCTTCGAGCAGCGCATCATTGACTCCACGCCGCTCTCCAGCTTTCTGTTCGACAAGCTGGAATCCGAGGTCGATATGGCCTCTCTCGGCGGGCGGGCACGCCTGGCGGAGCAGGCAAAACCGCTGCTCGGCAAACTGCCGTCCGGCCTGTTCCGGGAGATGATGCACCAGCGGCTGGCGCAGCGGGTGGGCCTGGAACCGGGGCAGCTGGGCAGCAGCCCGGCGGCGGAATCGCCCAGATCCCGCCCGCCCGTGCGAAAAAAGACGGGCGCACGGCAGATCCTGTCGCCGGCACGTCGCGCCATTACCCTACTGCTGTTGCGGCCGGAACTGGCGCGGATTACGGATTTGCCCTACGAATGGCGGGCATTTCGCGCACCAGGCATCAGTTTATTAAGCCAACTCCTTGAAATCGCGCAGAATCAACCTAACCTTAGGACAGCACAGATCATTGAACGCTGGCGCGACAAGCCGGAGTACCCACACCTGGAGAAGATCTGGAGCACAGCGACCGAGCTGCCCACCCCCGAAGACGGCATGGAAATGGAGTTCCGTGGAGCCCTGCAACGGCTCGTGGAACATCAGCACGAGCAGGAAACCACTCAACTGCTGGAGAGAGTCAGCACGGGAGATGCTTCCGAACAGGAGAAGCAGCGCCTGGGCCAGCTACTTTCTGAAAAACAGAAAATTGCTGACTTGCATAGACGTTCGGATTGAGGTGACCGGCAGGAGATGCGCCGCGGCACTTTGAGACGGGACATATTTATCGTGCGCGTGTAGAAAATTCGCGAAATAAAGGCTATACTTCGCCGCTTGACATTCGCGCACGCCCCTTAGAATTTAAGGCAGGAAATGGATAAGGTACAGCAGCAATCCCAGCTCAAGCAACTGATCGCGAAAGGTAAAGAACAAGGCTTTTTGACCTACGCCGAAGTAAACGACCACCTACCCGACGGCATTGTAGAACCCGAGCAGATTGAAGACATCATCCGCATGATCAATGACATGGGTATCCAGGTGCATGAGAGTGCCCCTGATGCCGATGACCAGGTGATGAGCGACTCCGCGGTCTCCACCGATGACGACGCGGCGGAAGAGGCGGCGGCTGCCCTGGCCAGTGTCGACAGCGATTTTGGCCGCACCACGGATCCGGTGCGCATGTACATGCGTGAAATGGGCACGGTGGAACTGCTCACCCGCGAGGGCGAGCTGAAGATCGCCAAGCGTATCGAAGAGGGACAAAACCAGGTCCTCACCGCGCTCTCCACCTACCCGGACACCATCAACACCATTCTTGATCTGCTGGCCAAGGTCGACGCGGAAGAGATCCGCCTGACCGATGTCATTGTCGGCTTTGCCCAACCGGAAGAGGAAGCGGAGGCGATCGTTGCGCCCGTCCCTGCCCCGAAAAGCAGCGACGCGAGCACCGCAGGCAAAGACGTTGATGATGAAGACGAGGACGAAGAGGCCGATGACGCGGAGGAGGAAGATCCCAATCGCGGTCCCGATCCCGAAGAGGCCGCGCGCAAAAGCGAAGAACTGAAACAGGCCTGCAAGTCCCAGACGGCACTCCTGGAGAAGCACGGCCGCGAACACAAGAAGACCATCGCCGCCAGCGAAGAGCTGACCGCCGCCTTCATGGAGTTCCGCTACAGCCCCAAGGTGTTCAACACCCTGGTGGAGAAACTGCGCGAGGCCATCGCCTTCGTACGCAGTCAGGAGCGCGCCATCATGGACCTGTGCGTCAACACGGCGCACATGCCGCGCAAGGAGTTCATCACCTCCTTCCCGGACAACGAGACCGATCTCGCCTGGATCGACCGCCAGATCGAGAAAGGCGCGGACTACGCCGGCGCACTGGCGACGACCAGGGATGACGTGCTGCGCGCCCAGAAAAAGCTGCTGGAACTGGAGCAGCGCTGCAAACTGACCATCGCCGAGATCAAGGAGATCAACCGGCAGATGTCCATCGGCGAGGCCAAGGCGCGCCGGGCGAAGAAAGAGATGGTGGAGGCCAACCTGCGACTGGTGATCTCCATTGCCAAGAAATACACCAACCGCGGCCTGCAGTTCCTGGACCTGATCCAGGAGGGCAACATCGGCCTGATGAAGGCGGTGGACAAGTTCGAATACCGGCGTGGCTACAAGTTCTCCACCTACGCCACCTGGTGGATCAGGCAGGCCATCACCCGCTCGATCGCCGACCAGGCGCGCACCATCCGTATCCCGGTGCACATGATCGAGACCATCAACAAGCTCAACCGCATCTCGCGCCAGATGGTGCAGGAGATGGGCCGCGAGGCGACCCCGGAAGAGCTGGCCGAGCGCATGGACATGCCCGAGGACAAGGTGCGCAAGGTGCTGAAGATTGCCAAGGAGCCGATCTCCATGGAGACCCCGATTGGTGACGACGAGGATTCCCACCTGGGTGACTTCATCGAGGACTCCGGCGTCATCTCGCCGATCGACTCCGCCACCGGCGAAGGGCTGCGCGAAGCGACCCAGAACATGCTCTGCGGCCTCACCTCGCGCGAGGCCAAGGTGCTGCGCATGCGCTTCGGCATCGACATGAACACCGACCACACCCTGGAAGAGGTGGGCAAGCAGTTCGACGTCACCCGCGAGCGTATTCGCCAGATCGAGGCCAAGGCGCTGCGCAAACTGCGCCACCCCTCGCGCTCCGAGAACCTGCGCAGCTTCCTCGACGGCGACCTGTAACACAACGAGTCAAAGGGCCTATAGCTCAGTTGGTTAGAGCAGTGGACTCATAATCCATTGGTCCCAGGTTCGAGTCCTGGTGGGCCCACCAACTTTAACAGTTAAAACAAGCGGTTACGCTAATAACGTAGCCGCTTTTTTTATGCCCGTTCAATATTTTTCGAATTTGTTCAAAACCACACTCACCGAACCGGGGCTACGGCCTGAGCGACTCGCTGCCGGATATAGCGTTCCGTGGTGCTTCGCTGGTCGTGGGCGCGCAGCTTATACGCGGCCTCGAAGCCCAGCTCGCAGACAAGCTAAGGCACGACAGTGGACATCATTTGATGTACTATAAAGTGCATCACTAACCTTTTTGAGGTGTGCCATGCGTACAACATTAAACATAGACGACCAGTTGCTGGCAGAGGCCCAGCGCATCTGTGGAGTGACCGAAAAAGCGGCGCTGGTCCGCGAGGGGCTGCGCGCACTGATTGAGCGCGAGAGTGCTCGCCGGCTGGCGCGGCTGGGTGGCAGTGAGCCGCAACTGGAGCCCACCCCCCGCCGACATTCGGATAGCCAATGATTCTGGTCGATACCTCAGTTTGGGTCGATCACCTTCGGTCCGGGGACGACGGACTGGCAACCCTGCTCAATAGTAGCCAGGTGTTGATGCATCCCTTCGTCCTGGGTGAGTTGGCCTGCGGCAATCTGCGCCAACGGGCAGAGGTGTTGTCGTTACTAAAGAACCTGCCTCAGGCCACTATGGCTCGAGAGGAGGAAGTGCTGTTTTATATCGAGCGGCACGAATTGATGGGTCGTGGAATTGGCTATGTGGATGCCCACCTGATGGCAGCAGTGGCCTTGGATGGCGGAGCGCGTCTGTGGACCCGAGACAAGCGCTTGCATATGTTGGCCGATAAGCAGGGAATGGCGTATACGTCTGCTTGAACCCGTTTAATGAAAACAGGGAGCGTGGATGACGGCACTGAACGAGGAACAACAAGTCGAACTTGCCACTGATTGATCAGACTCCAGCTCTGACCGTTTCTTGATCAGGTTTCACATCCACTCATCGTGAATCTACTGCATATTCCGGCCCAACCTGAACACCGATTCCGGTTCAACGTGAACACCTGTTCTGGTCGAACGTGAACACCCATTCCGGCGCAAGCTGAACACTTTTTCGATTTTTCCGGAATCGGTGTTCACGATCCCGGAATCACCGTTCACGTTCGACCAGAAACCTTCCCAACGCATTGTTTTTCAATCTTTTTGGTACCCTCTCTCGCTTTTTGGGGAGAGGCCATGCCTGCGAAGAGGACTGCAATGCGAAAAATCCGAGATATTCTGCGCTTACGGCGGTCGGCCGGGTTGTCGATCCGTGCTATCAATGCCAGCACCAAGGTCAGTGTCGGCGCCATCCAAAAGCTGCTGGCCCAAGCCAAGGCGCTGGAGCTTGACTGGCCGTTGCCGGCTGAGCTCGACGACAGCCAGCTGGCCCGGCTGTTCTATCCCGAGGCCGACACCCGCGTCTCCTCCCGCTACCAGGTTCCCGACTGGGCGAGCGTCCACCAGGAGCTCAAGCGCAAGGGGATGACCAAGCAGTTGCTGTGGGAGGAGTACACCCGCCAGTACCCCAACCGCTGCTACAGTTACTCCCAGTTCTGCGACCGCTACAATCACTGGCGGGGGCTGCAGAAGCGCTCCATGCGCCAGAGCCACCGGGCCGGCGAGAAGTGCTTCGTCGACTACTGCGGCCAGACGGTGCCCATCATCTGCGCTGACACCGGCGAGTTCCGCCCGGCCCAGGTCTTCGTCGCGGTGCTCGGCGCCTCCAACTACACCTATGCCGAGGCGACCTGGAGCCAGGCGCTGCCCGACTGGCTGGGCAGCCATGTGCGGACATTCGAATACTTTGGCGGCACCCCCGCCATGGTGGTCCCGGATAACCTCAAAAGTGGCGTCAGCCGCGCCTGTCGCTATGATCCGGACCTCAACCCCAGCTATCAACAGCTGGCTGCACACTATCAGCTGGCCGTGGTGCCAGCACGGCCCTACAAACCCAAAGACAAGGCCAAGGCCGAGGTGGGAGTGCAGATCGTCGAGCGCTGGATCCTGGCCCGCCTGCGCCATCACAGCTTCTTCTCCCTGGCGGAACTGAATCAGTGCATCCGCACCCTGCTGGATGAGCTCAACCTCAAGCCCTTCAAACAGCTGCCCGGTAACCGCCGCGAGGCCTTCGCGCAACTCGACCAGCCGGCACTGCGCCCCTTGCCCTGCCACCCCTACCACTACGTGGCCATCAAGCCGGTCAAGGTCAACATCGACTACCACGTCCAGTACGAGCAGCACCACTACTCGGTGCCCCACCAGTACGTCGGCGAGACCCTGGAGCTGCACGCCAGCGATACCCTCATCCGCCTCTACTTCCGCGGCCAACAGGTCGCCGCTCATCCCCGCAAGTACCGCCCCGGCACTACCACCGAGGCGACCCACATGCCCCAGCGCCACCGCAAACACCAGCAATGGACACCGGGGCGGCTGAAGAACTGGGCCCAGGATATCGGCCCAGAGGTACTGCGCTGGGTCGATGCCCAGCTCCAGTCCCGGGACCATCCCGAACAGGCCTACCGGGTCTGTCTCGGTCTGCTCAGTCTCAGCCGTGACTATCCCACCCAGCGGCTCGACGCCGCCTGCCGCATCGCCAACCACGCGGGGCTGGTGCGCCTCAAGCAGGTCCAGTCGATCCTCCGGAGCAACCGCGACCGCCTGCCCGAACAGCTCAGCCTGATGGCCGAGCTTCCCCAGGACCACGAGAACTTCCGTGGCCCGAAGAACTTCCACTGACCCGAAGGAGACCACACCATGAGCACACAAACCCTGACGCGGCTGCGTCAACTCAAACTCTCCGGCATGGCCGCCGCCCTGCAGACCCAGCTCGAACAGGTCGGCACCTATGAGCAACTGCCCTTTGTCGAACGCCTTGCGCTGCTGCTCGATCAGGAGTGGCTGAGCCGTGATCAGCGCCGCCACGAACGGCTCATCCGCCAGGCCCGCTTCAAGCTTGGTGCTAGGGTGCAGGAGATCGACTACCAGCATCCACGCAACATCAGCCCGGCGCAGATCGCCCGGCTCGCCCAGGGCGAATGGATCCTGCGCGCCCAGAACCTGCTGATCACCGGCCCCTGCGGCAGTGGCAAGACCTACCTCGCCTGTGCCCTGGGACACAACGCCTGCCTGCAGAGCTACAGCGTGCGTTATTACCGTCTCTCACGGCTGTTCCTGGAGCTTACCCAGGCCAAGGCCGACGGCAGCTACCATAAGCAGCTTCAGCAGTTGGCCAAGATCCAGTTACTGATTATCGATGACTGGGGACTGGAGCCGCTGACACCGGCCAACCGTAATGACCTGATGGAGATTATGGATGACCGCCACGGCCACACCGCCACCCTCATGATCAGTCAGCTGCCCACCGACCAGTGGTACGCCAGTATCGGCGACAGCACGCTCGCCGACGCCATCCTCGACCGGCTGATGCATAACGCCCACAGGCTCCAGCTCAAGGGTGAGTCGATGCGCAAGATCCTCGGTCAGTTGACTGAAGATGAACACCTGGGGTAATAATCCTTCCGCGTGATGCGTTGTGAAATCAGGTGTTCACGTTCGTCCGGAATCGCTGTTCAACTTCGCCGGAATACGCATAGTGAGGATAAGGAAAAAAATCGAGTACTATATTGCATTGGAAGTGGAAGGGATACGACTTAATTTTAGAAGAGGAAAAGAAGAAGGAAATTATGTGATAGCAATGAATGCAATTTTCACTGAAAACTATCCTAAAACAAGAGGGAAGCTTGAGCTATCAGAAACTAGTGTAGATTTGTCTATTTTCAAAGATATATATTCGGAAGATGAAGGTAGTGCTGGTGCAGCAATGTAACATTAACAAGGTCCTTCACAAGGATCTGAACTCCGATGCCTGCCTGGGACTGATGGAGTCAGCGGCCGAATACTATCCTGAGGCATGATAATTACGGGGCGAAGAAGCTCACGGCGTCATACGCCCCGTTGACCGGAGGCGGCTAATGGGTGACCCTTTGATTACGCATTTATCTGATCATGCATTTTGCTAGACAGTGAATTACTTCTTTCCCGTCTTCATATGCTTGTACAGCCTCTTCATATGTGGCAGTAGTGTTTATTCTTCCTTCATGAGCAAAATCATTCCTCCATGTAATAAGGTTGCCATATGAGCTTTTTATGTCACGATGATTTGCTTGAAAATAGGTTTTTGCACATTTTTCAATATTTTTCTGAAACCGGGTTTTGTACTTTGCGCCGAATCTCGGTATATATTCATCTTTAATAATGCGGAGCTTTATTTTTCCGCTAATTCTATCGAAGTAGGACTCCGTAAAATTACCAAGAACTTTATGTTTTTTATTAGCAAAGTCTATAAAAATATCTTTAACAGCCATTTCATAAACAGTTACGGCAACAACTGAAACAAAGCCAACATATTTCGCTTTTAACAGCGGATCAGCAATTGCTGGTACTATCGTATTAAGATGATTTACCACATCATCAGCATGCTTGAAGTGATCAATATAAGCCACAAGCTCATCCTAAAAGATATTCTTTTACTTTATTTATACGATCAATAACTGTCTTGGTGTCTGTTGTGTTTATTCTGGTGTATTCATCAAAGTCATCATCATTCAGCAATTTTTTGTAGTTGTTCTTTAAATCTTCGAAGTCGACTTTATTATGCTGTTCAATTAATACGCACATTACTGAGTCGAGCGCGGATACATTTAGAGGTCCTCTAAGGTGAAATGGCTTGGGTCCTAAATGTTTAACCACAAGCTCTGTTACTTTACTGAATACCTCAATAAATTTTTTGGCTTTTTGTGTTGTGCCAGAATCATGCTTTTTCATAGCAACATTTAAAAACTCTTTCATTGGTTTTTCGTATTCATCATATTCGCCAACAAGCGCAAACACCCTCAGAAGAAGCTCAACATCTTTTTGGTGTTTATCTAAATATGTCTTGCCTAGAACTTTTCTCCAATTAGTGTCTTTATTGGCTTTTTTCAGATGATTGTTAAAACCACCTCGAAACACACAGTTTCTGATTTCTTGTGGCTTTAGTGGAGTACCACCCGTGTTGAGGCGCTCAAAAATATGATATGCGCTTGTGCTTTCGCCCGCTGGATTCAACTGACGAATATTTACGGCCCTCAATACTGCTTGCTTTAATTTGCGTTGAACTCCTTCATCGAGATCTTCGAATTTCTGATTGTAATACGGGCTTTTTTCGGGCAAGCCAGTTAAGCGAAAAACTTGTCTTTTTCCTTGAGTACTTTCTTTGCCAAAATAGCCTTCCATGAAAAATACAACACTTAATATCCTTTGCTGCCCGTCAATAACTAAATTTTTATTATCCTCATCTATATAGAAAAATACTGGAGGTACCGGAAGGCCACATATAAATGAATCAATCAGCAGAGATGATTGACGCATAGTCCAAACAAATTCACGTTGATAATCGGGAATCAAAATATCCCCGTCTTTCCACATTTGTGAAATCCCAGAAAGAGTGAAATCAGAAGGATAGCTTGCAATATCATAATTTATTGCAACACTCTCATCTTCTTGCTCATCCTCTATGGTTAATTCTTCATCTGAAAATTGGTCAGCCATTCTGGCTCTCCTAAGTGTTGATATATTCTTTAGTGCGTATAACGCTTCACATCACCAGCAAAATAAAGCTACACAGCTTTATTTTTCCTGGGAGATCGGGGTCGGAGTAATAACTCCACCGAACTTCCTGCGCACCCGTACTCCAACTCGAGTTGTTACTCTGGCCCTGATTTCCATGGCAAGTTAATGTGTGCAATATCGGGGTAGGTTCCCGACGCGGTACCACGTCAACTTGACCGGCCGTGTTAGCGCCGTCTAATCATCGTAATGATATTCAAGCCCTTCCAGCATACTATTTCTAGATAATGTGACATCGAATCGCTTAAAGAGGCCAATAAATTGGCTGAGATCCATATCAATTCTTACTCTGCGAACCTCAATGGGACCGGCACTTCCCTCAATCATTGTTTTTATATTCTCGAAATTACCAGACGTTGCTATCAGAAATTCGACAAATACCGGATCTTCATGAACTCCGTGATTTTCACCAGCGAACATTTTTACGCCCAATAAGAATTCGCCATCATTAATGTGACCATTTTCTTTAAGCCAAGTAGAAGGCCCTTTTTGATCTGCACTGTCAGCGGCAGATGAGCCTTTCCAATCGTTATACTGTACTGAGGCTTTAAATATTTCAGTTGTCATGTTTTCTCTCCATGTTTTTTTTGCACTAACGCCTGCCTTCACGCGAAGTGGCGCGCTAGCGCCGCCGTCGCGTGGAAGACTTCGTTATGCCATGCTGTTTGGCGGATCAATAGATGTTATGTGATTATTCAGCTGCTTTTGCATTTTCGCTAGCTCCCCTAAAGATTGCACCAATAAGCGCATGGCCTGTGGCATAGATAGAGTAACCAAACAAAAACAGGCAAACTACCAACATAGAATAAATGTCGACCTCTCCAAAATAATTGAAATATACTGTTCCTCCTATTATTTGCTGGATATAAACGCCCTTCAATATGGAAGCCGATGTTGTTAGTGCTAGACCATATGTTATTGCCGCAAATGCGGAGTCGGCAAACTTTCCAAAAGACTTATATATTAACCCTTCGTAACTATTAGTGTTATTTCTAACTGACAAATAGTGGATAGAAAACGAGATGGAAACAGACAGCCAAATAACTTTGGATAAATATGCCCATGTGAGACATGACTTAATAGCAAGCCTAACCGCATCTTGATTCAATAAATACACAACAGAAAGTCCGACTAAGAAAACCAACACAGCGAAAAGCTTCCAGTCGATATCTTTAATAGACATCTGCGGTGGTCCTGTTGAATTGTTCTACTTTTGCTTTATCTTCATCATCTGCGTTTTTTCCAAGAAGCGCACCAATAATGCCACCAATAATTACACCGGGAATGCCCCCAAGAACACCAACAACACCACCCAACGCCATTGCGGGAGCTGCGTTCTCAGATGCTTCCGCAGAAATATCATTTATATCATATACGTGGTTTCCGATATTAACTTTACGAGACCCAAATATCTGAACGAGCTCTTGGCGAGAGCTTGCGGATTGCTTTAGATGTATCTTGGTGCCATCTGATTTATCTAATACATATAGACGCATTATTGTTCTCTATGCTCCGATAACGCCTGTATTCAGGGGTGGTCTGCCGCGTAGCAGAGGGACGTCCCAGCACGCAAAGCATGCGGCTGGAATGTCTTGTTAGCCCTAATCATTTTTCATTGCTGTGTGATAGTGATAGCTACACAGACCATTCAAATCCTGTTCATCCGGTGACAAGCTATCGCCACACATTACGCAAGTTTCATAGGTCCTAGTTGCACCACATTTCAGGCACTGATCTTCAAAAAGAATATAAGTATCTTCGCCACACTCTGGGCATTCAGTAGTCGCGGGTTCACCACCTTGTGTTGCTGCTAGATAGTTGTCTGCGCCGAAGTGCTCTGAAACCACTTCCGCAATGACACCTTCGAACAGAAAGTACTCGCCACAAGATGAGCAATGGAATTCAAGAGACTGTGGTGTATTGCTTGAATCCGTTGGCTTTACCAACTGACCATGGCAATTGGGGCATCGGATATTTTCTGAGATTGCCGCGAGTGTCTCAGACTTCCATTGGACATTATTGATCTCAGCTCGGCATTCCTGAAGTTCCTTCTCGTACACCTCAGATACGTCTAGTAGCACTGACCATGCTTCCTCGCCAAGGAGTTCGACAGGCTGGTAGTTCAAATATTCAGATACAAAATCACGAATAATAAGAAAGCTATCGGATAGAAGTTCTTTTACCCTAACTTCGGGTTCTGAAGTGCAATAGTGCTCGATGTCATTTCGAATGTTGACAATCTTCTTAAATTTTTTCCAGTCGACAACCACGTCGAGAGAATCAAAACGCTCTTGTATTTGAAAGACATCAACTGTCTTTTTCCCTTGGCCGACAATTCCTACAGATCCATCACTATTCGATGCCGGTAGCATTCGCTGTTTGACTAGAACCTCATTTGATCCTGCTGGTGACAGCTGTCTAAGCTTTTCCTTGAAAAGCAAAAGTAGGCCCGCGGCGATGTTTCGAGTGGCAGACAGTACTCGACGCTCATCAGTGGACTGAAAATCCTCCACACCGATTTGAATCGATTGAACTGCGTTGTTTAAAAGACTATCCATAATCGACTTTGAGGGGCTAACACCTCACATCACCAGCGGCAAAAAGCAAAGCGAAACGGCGCTTTTTGCTGTCCGAGTGCATGTGATTGTTAACTCTAAACTTCGCCACCTTGATCAATGCTTCTGAGTAACAACCGACCCAAACCTGTAATGTCATAGCCCTGGGCCTTGATCATTCCAGTTTTATCATCGAATTCAGGAAGCTCACCACGTTTCGGCTTTTTAAACCTTGCCTTAAGCAAGCCCAGATTAGCTAAATGCAATTTATGTGTTTGATAAATTGTATGCTTATCAATTTCTTCCTGCGATGACCCCATATGTGCCATGGGCGGAGTTAACGCACCCTCATGCGCCTCCCAAAACCCTTGATGTTCTGGTTGTCCACGATACATTGTTTGAGATTTCAAAATGAGCACTTCAATATCGTTAAGCTCACCAAGTATGGACAATAACCGCTTGTACTCGATGTGTTTTACTTCATCTTCCGTTAAGCTGTTTTTTAACAATGATGCAATATATTCTTTTCGCTCTTCTGATAGTGATCTTGAGGCTTGAATAAAACCATCTTCGATTAGGTCGATAGATTCTGGAGAATAAATATTTTGTACGATTTTAGGCCTATCTGCTTCTGGTATTTTTGATTCCAGTAGTTTTAGAAGAGATTCGATCCTATCAATTCTTTGGTTCGGAATGACCGCGCCTACAATCTCTGCTGCCAACGGCCCCACAAAAGGAATAGCCCCTAAAAGACCTTTCCCAATAATGGTTGCAATATCAGTTCCTGATGTGCTCATTTCTTCCTCTTTTAAGAGCTAACGCTGTTTATACAGCCCGCCATCCGGCGCAATATACAGGTGGAGAATATATTGACGATTCCGACATATTGTTCTACGCATGTTCTATTCCTTGAGATAATTTTAAAATGAGGCATCCCGCCAATAGAAGCTCATTCCTTAATACTCCTGAGTTTATCAGCCGCCAACCTCATTGAACAGCCACAAGATGAGCGTCTGCTTCATGTCGGTAGCTGCCTTTCAAGGCAGTTGGGGGAATATCTGCTGAGGTCGCGTAACAGCGTGGGAACGAGGAAGCATGGTTCCTGCGCCTGCACACTCAATCCGGAGGCCGAAGCTCCCGCGGCTGGTACCACGCTGCCAACGGCGCAAGCGCTATCGAATTATGTGATATGAGCTAAATTAGCTCCTTGAAATCATCGAGTTTCTCGGCGGTTACGACTAGACCCTGCGCGGCGAGGCGTTCGAGGAATTCTTCTGGCGTTTTTGGAGGATTCTGGAGCCGGGCACGTTGTGCCTTTGCTGCTTTAATTATGAGTTCAGGCCGCAAGCCAAATTGATATTCAAGAAACTCATCGGGGAGCATGGCTTCGACGCCATACAGATCAAGTACGTCAGCGGGAAAATCCTTGAGGTTGTGGGTGACAATGATCTGGGCGCCGCAACGAATCGCCGCGGCCAAAACATGTCGATCATTCGGATCAGGTAGTGCAAGCCCCTCGATCAGCGACTCATAACCGGTCACCAGGCAATCGGGAACAGCACGATCCATTAATTCCCGTGTACGGCTTAACGCAGATTTCAGTTCCGGCCATTGCTTGACCAGGTTTCGTGTCCACCACTCATCGTAAATCCGCTCAGTCCACTTGGCGCTATAAAGACCGCTTGTGGCCAGGGTGATAAGAAAATCGCGCAGGGGTGCCGGATACAGGACATTGGCATCGAGCAGGACAACGAATGCCATCAGTACCCCATATCCAGCTCTTGCGCCTGCCTGGCCAACTCATCCAGCGCGGCAGCACTCTCGGTATCCTGCTGGCATTTGTATTCCATCAGCGCCTCAAAGCGGATACGGCGGTGCTTGTTGACCTTGTGGTACGGGATCTTGCCCTCGTCAAGCAGCTTGATCAGGTAGGGCCGGGAGACATTCAGGATGTTTGCGGCCTCTTGGGTGGTCAGTTCGGCATGGGTAGGGACAATGGTTACGGCATTGCCCTGTGCCATTTGAGAGAGCACATCCCGCAGCAGGGCAAGGGCCTGCCGGGGCAGAATGAGATCGTGCCCATCCAATCTGACCTGTGCCCGATCCGCTTGGGGCATCTTTGCCAGCAGGGAACTCAACTCTTGTGCGCTGGCGCGAGCCAGGCTGGCGTCCTCGGTGTTCGGCAGTGATGTCATGTTTCGTGAGGTATTCATCGTCGCGTTCCTTCTGTCTCCTTTAGAATAGCCCAATCGAAATAAACGCAATTCGCAATAAATGAAACAAGTGGCCCACCCGGCGTCTGAAAACTGAACTCCGAAACTTGAGTACTACGCAACCCGCCGCGCAGAGATCACCAGACCCCACAGATTCAAATTCAGCCGCCCTCCCCTTTGCCATCGGCAACGGCTCTGAGACAATAACGCGCCATGGCACACCTTCCCCCCTTGACCGATGAGCAGCTGGCCGTGGTGCACCACGGCGACGGCCATGCGCGGGTAAGCGCGGTGGCCGGTTCCGGCAAGACCGCGACCTTGGTGGCCCGGGTGCTCCATCTGCTGGATCAGGGGGCGGATCCGCGACGCATCCTGGCGCTGATGTTCAATGCCTCGGCCCGCCGGGACTTCGCCGAACGTCTGCAGCGGGCCGCCGCCGGCCACTACCCGACCCTGCCCGACGTGCGCACCTTCCACGCCCTGGGGCTGCGCATCACCCAGTCCTGCGAGCGGCGCGGCCTGCTGCCCAGCCATCGACTTGTCACCCAGGACTGGCAGGCCTTCGACGCCTCCCGGGCTGCTCTGGAGCAGACACTTGGGACCACCCGCAATCGCGATCGGGAGGAGCTGCTGTCCAAGGAGCGGGTGGAGTCCTTCGCGAGCTTCATCGGCCTGGTGAAGGCGGATGTGGTGGGGCCTGAAGAGCTGTTCGACCGCATGGGCCTGGATCCGGAGCTGGCGTATTTCGTAGCCGCCTACGAACGCTTCGAGGCGATTCGGCAGAAAGAGGGGGTGCGCTACTACAGCGACCTGATCCACGAGCCGGTGATTGCCCTGCACCGGGACCCGGGGATCGCCGCCTGGCTCGGTGACCACATGGAACATGTCATCCTGGACGAGTATCAGGATATCAACGAGGCGCAACAGCAACTGGTGAAGGCGGTGGCCGGGCGCCGCGCCCAGGTGATGGCGGTGGGTGATGTGGACCAGTGCGTCTACGAGTGGCGCGGGGCGCGGCCGGAGTTCATGGTGGAGCGCTTCTTCAGGGACTTTCCCGGGGCCGTACGCTACCAGTTGACCCGGACCTTCCGTTTCGGCCACCGCCTCTCCCTGCTGGCGGACCACGCCATCGCCCACAACCGGGGACGCGACGACCACCTCTGCCTCTCCGCCGCCGGCACCCCGGACACCCGCATCGAACGCCGCGCGGAGACGGCGCAGCCCCATCCGTTGCCGGCCATCCTGGACGATTGGCGCAACGGCGGGCGTTCCCTGAGCGAGGCCGCGGTGCTGGTGCGCCTCTACAGCATGAGCGTCCCCCTGGAGCTGGCGCTGCTGCGCCAGGGCATCCCCTACCGGCTGGAGGGCCACGACAGCCTGTTCGAGTGCCCCGAGATTCGCTCCCTGCTGGGCCACCTGCGGCTCGCCGCCGGCACCCTGTTCGACAGCGATGACTCCCTGGCGACGGTGGAAACCATGCTGAGGGTGCCCCAACTGGGGTTCAGGAAGGCGGAGCTGGCGCGCATCGCCCAGGCCCTGGTAAAGCAGCCGAAATACCCGGATCAGCTGCTGCGTAGCCTGGTCAACGAGGAGATGAGCGGCTACCAGCGCAACCGGGTATTGGCCCGCGCCGCCCTGTGGCGGCAGCTACAGCAGCGCGGCAAAGGCGCCCCGGCCGGGGAGCTGCTGCGGCAGGTCATCGAGGAGGCGGAACTGTACGAGTTCTTCCGCTGGTCCAGCCCCACACCGATGCAGGCCCAGGAACGGCAGCAGACCTGCGAATCATTCCTCGGCTTCGCCCGGGAAAGCGGTCGGCGTGCGGGCAGCTTCCTGGAGCTGATCGCGGAGCTGCAGGCCCGGCACCGGGACGGACAGGGCGAGCGACTGCTCATCACTTCCATCCACCGGGCCAAGGGGCTGGAGTGGCCCCTGGTGATCCTGCCCGGCCTGGTCGAGGGCCGCTTTCCCTACTACCTCTCCCCGGACCAGGCCGGCCCGGTGGAAGACGAACGGCGGCTGTTCTACGTGGGCTGCACCCGGGCCCAGGAACGGCTCTGCCTGCTGCACCCGCCAGACCCGGAGCTGGATCGATACGAACAGACGCAGGAGAGCCAAGTGCCCCCGCCCTATCGCTGCGTTGCCAGCCGGTTTCTGTACGAGGCCCGCACAGCCCTGTCGGACCGGGTAGGCGCCGCTCTGGCCGGACAAGCGGAGCAAATGACCGTGGCCCAGGCCCCGGCATTGGTCAATCGCTATCTGCAGGCCGTGGATGCCGGGTTCCGGGTCGAAGAGAGACCGAAACACCCCGCCAGCAAGAGCGCCAAGGGTGCGAAGAACTGATATCATCCTCAACACGTTTCCCTCAATATGATCCCCCAAACACAACCAAAGTGCCGCCATGCCAGAGACCGCCCCAGACCCCTTCCTCTATGATGCCGAACAACTCCATGCCCTGACCGGCGCACCGTTGGTGGAACGGGGACTGCGCTGGTTCAAGGAGAACCGCGTGACCGATCTGGCCACGGACAGCAACGCCCTGTGGGGGCAGGTGGAAGACCCTGAGAGCGACGAACCCATCGCCGTCGGCTTGAGCTATGAAGACAGCGGCAACCTGCGGGTGGAGTGCCTGTGCAAGCCGGACGGGGATGCGCCCTGCGCCCACGCGGTGGCCCTGTTGTGCGCCCATGCCGCCAACACCGCTGGCACCGACCTGGCGCTGCTCAGCGCCCGCGAAGGCGCACTGGCGGAGCGGCGCAAGGCGGGCCGTTCCGAGGTGCGGGTGAAGCACCTGGGGGGCGAGCCCTGGTTCGGTACCTGGCGCGCCCGTTCCGTGGACGCGGACCCGCGCTTCGGCCGCAGCTACCAGGTGCATATCCGCTCACTGCACGAGCCGACCAACTACTGCACCTGCCCCGACTTCGCGGTCAACCAGCTCGGCACCTGTAAACACATCGAGGCGGCCCTGCACCGCATCAGCAAGCGCAGGGACTACCGACGGCTGGCCGACCAGTCGGCACCCCACCCCTATATCTACCTGGACTGGAATACCCCCGAGGCACCGCGCATCCGCCTGTTCCACGGCGCGGTCAAGGGTAAGAAGCTGCAGGTACTGCTGGCCGCCTGGTTCGACGCCGAGGGCCTGTTCAGCGGCCGTCTGCCGGAGGACTTCTTCCGCCTGAGCGAAGCACTGGCGGGGCGCGCCGACATTGATCTCGGCGACGACGCCCAGGCGCATGCCCAACGCCTGGCCGAGCAGGCGGCCCGTCGGGTGCGGGCGGCGGAAATCCGCGAGCGCATCGCCGAGACCGGCGGCCGTCTGCCGGGGATCAGGGCCACCCTCTACCCCTACCAGATGGAGGGGGTGGCCTTCCTGGCCGCCAACGGTCGCACCCTGCTGGCGGATGACATGGGCCTGGGCAAGACCCTGCAAGCCATCGCCGCCGCCAGCTGGCTGTACCGCCACGAGGGGGTGGCACGCACCCTGGTGATCTGCCCCGCCTCCCTCAAGCACCAGTGGGCGCGGGAGATCGAGCGCTTCACCAGCCTGCCGGTGCAAATCGTGCAGGGCCCGGCGGCCCAGCGCCGGGCCCAGTACCGCAAGCTGGAGTGCTTCACCGTGCTGAACTACGAGCTGGCGCTGCGCGACCTGTCGGAAATCAACGAGATCCTCTGCCCGGACCTGCTGATCCTCGACGAGGCGCAACGGATCAAGAACTGGCGCACCAAGATCGCCACCGCGGTCAAGCGCATCCCGTCCCGCTACGCCTTCGTGCTGACAGGCACCCCGCTGGAGAACCGGCTGGAGGACCTCTACAGCCTGATGCAGGTGGTGGATCAGCGCCTGCTCGGCCCGCTGTGGCGCTACCTGGCCGACTTCCACGTCACCGACGAGCGCGGCAAGGTGCTGGGCTACCGCAACCTCAGCGAGCTGCGCCGCCGCCTGGCCCCGGCCATGTTGCGCCGCGATCGGCGCCTGGTCGCCGATCAACTGCCGGCGCGCATCGAACAGCGCCTGGACGTGGAGATGACGCCCACACAGTGGGCGCTGCACGACGACGCGGCAGCCAACGCCGGACGCCTGGCCATGATCGCCCAACGCCGTCCCCTGACCCCCAGCGAGCAGAACCGCATGATGGCCGCCATGCAGGCCGCGCGCATGGCCTGCAACGCCGCCGGCCTGGTGGACAAGGTGACCGAGGGTTCGCCCAAGATCGACGAACTGGCCCAGCTGCTGGACGAGCTCTGCCTGCAAGGCGGTCTCAAGGCGGTGGTGTTCTCCCAGTGGGAGCGCATGACCGCCATGGTGGAGGAGCGGCTGCGCGGGCTCGGCCTGGGCTGCGTGCGCCTGCACGGCGGCGTGCCGACCGCCAAGCGGGGCGATCTGACGGACCGTTTCCGCGATGACGACGCGGTGCAGGTGTTCATCTCCACCGATGCCGGCGGCTCCGGCTTGAACCTGCAGAGCGCCTCGGTGCTGGTCAACCTGGATGTGCCCTGGAACCCGGCGATACTGGACCAGCGCATCGCCCGGGTGCACCGCCTGGGACAAAAGGGAAAGGTCCAGGTGATCCTGATGGTGGCTCCCGACTCCTACGAGGAGCGGGTGATGCGGCTGGTGGCCGGAAAGCGCGACCTGTTTGACAACGTGGTGGACCCGGAGGCAACCGCGGACACGGTAGGCGTCTCCAAGCGCC
The DNA here is from genome assembly GCF_025175675.1 of Sedimenticola hydrogenitrophicus. Lineage (GTDB taxonomy): Bacteria > Pseudomonadota > Gammaproteobacteria > Chromatiales > Chromatiaceae > Sedimenticola > Sedimenticola hydrogenitrophicus. The sequence continues at coordinate 84,080 of NZ_JANIOA010000004.1, read as the reverse complement.
TGTTGGAAGCACTGGCGGAAGAGCTGGCGGGGCAGCCCCCGCAGGCCGACAGCCAGGATTCTGAAGCACCCGTGCCCGAAACAGAGGGACCGACAACCCCCGTACCCGCGGCGCACGGAAACGGGGAAGCGTCGGAAGAGCCCCCGTTACTGGCCCACTGCATCGAGGCCCTGCAACGGGAACTGGGCCCACGCATCGAACGCATCCTCGGCATCGGCGGACGCCTGCTGGTGGTGATCGACCGGGTGGACGAAGCGGCCTCACGTCTCGCCGAGACACTGTCGCAACACATCCCCGTAGCCCTGGTGGACCCCCTCACCCTGACCGGCCTGCAACGCCTGGGCGACGCCTTCCCCTTCGCCGTGGGCCAGGTGCACTATGACGCCGCCGCCCAGCCGCAGCCGCAAGGCCCCTCCCTGCTGCGCCGCCAGGCCGAGGAGCGCCTGGAGGCCGCACGCCTGTTGCTGGAACAGGGGAGCCGAGGCCCCGCGGTGGAACTGCTGCTGTCCGCCATGCTGGCCGCCACCGCGGACCTGGCCGGCGAGACCAGCGCGCCCACGGCCCAGCAGGCCGCGGTGTGGCTCTACGGTGAAGCACTTCCCAGGGGGTTGCTGGAAGAGGGGCAGGCCGCGATCCTGATACGGGCCCTGGCCTTGGCCCAAGCGCCGGAGCTGCCGCAATCGATGCTGGAGGCGATGTTAACGGATGCACAAACCCTCTTGACAACACACCGGCCACGGAACGCACGTCAGATCTAAACGCCTACGGTTTAAGGATCAACTGCTGGATATGCAGGGCGTCCCGGGGACGTATGCTGGCAAGGGAAAAAAGCCCTATCACCCGGCAATGTTGGTTGCACCCTGGTAGTCCTTCAATTTGATAAAGTACTTTTGTAGGGTGGATAAGCGACAGCGCATCCACCATTGCCGCGGTGAGGAGTGGTACATGGATGTACCGTTTACGGACCTGAGGATGGCATGCGCCTACCGGCTTATCCACCCTACGAAACTAACCCACCCAAAACTGAAACAGCTTTACCCGGCAATTTTAAATTGGAAGACAGTTAATAGTGCCAATCGGTATTTTCGCCTTGGCCACGCTGAGGCACCGATACCTCAGCCTGCAGGCCGGGGAAGCTTCCCGGCGATCAGGTATCTTTCGAGTGGGAAGTGGTGGCGGAGACCCATCGCCCTATAGGTGACCCTATGGGCATCGACCGAGCAGATGCCCTGCTCCACTTGGTGGACCAAGGGGTTGGCCAGCGCCTCGGGAGATGAAAGTGCGACATTGAGCCCCTGATCCGGGTCCCTCGCGGAGATGTATTCAAACGCCAGCACACCGTCCGCGCGCATGGCCATCCCCAGTGCCTGGGTTGTCGAGTAGTCTTCCGGGTGCCGCAAGATTTCGCTATGCAGCGCGAACGGCTGCGACTGAAGCTGGATGCCGCAATCAGTGCGGTAGTCGAAGCCAAACTGGGTGTGCTGCGTCATCCAGACACGCCCAGGCGCCAGATCGACGGCGTCCTGAAACAGGAAGTGCCGATAGAAAGCAAATTCCTCCATCGCGGTCTGGATGGCAAGCGCGCCGTAGAGGTAGCCGGGCTCCCGGGTTAAGCCAAAACGGCTTCCCCACTCGAGCGGGGGATAGCGGAAGGGCGACTGCAGCAGGTAGTGTAGGGCCCCGCTTCCGGGACGCTTTCGCGGCTTGGAGTCATCCAGCAGGCTCTCAAGCAGATCCTGGGCATCCAGCGATGAGACGATCTCCGTGGTGGCGGCCTGTTCTTGTGTTTCTACGATCCGATAGCCACGTCCGGCAATGGGCCGCACACACTCCCGACCGACATCCGACCAGATCTCGCTCAAACACGACCCCGCATCGCGTCCAGATAGCGGGTTAGCGTCACCAGCCCGTCGATACGGTGCATCATGTCGGCCGGAACGGCCTGCAATGAGCGAATGGGGGAGCGCATCCACTCCCGCAGGTGCGTTTCGTCACGGCCGATCAAGGCATAGAGCGAGCGATACACCCGCACCACCATGAGGGCGATTTCGCCGCTCTTTGAGTGTGGATCAACCCCGTTGCGGTTGATCGTGGTGCGGCTCCGGCCGATGATGTTGCCGACTTCGTCACCACTGAAGCCGAGCTTCCTGCCGGCGTTGATTACGGCCTCGCCGAGTACGGCGGACTCGTTTAAAGCGTCTTGTCGCCTGCTGTGGGCCATATCCGTCTCCGAATGTGCATTTGTCATTATAATAGCATTTTATGTGCGAATGAACAGGGCGTGAATGGGTGTTTGTCTAACAGCGAAAAGACCGGGGCATCGGTCACTGATGACCACCCGGGTCTGGGCTATGCTTGCACTCAGGGACGGAGACAACGCCCCGCTCAGTAACGGGAGAAACACATGCAGCACCTGGCCACCATCGACGGCAATGAAGCCGCCGCCACCATCGCCCACCTGACCAACGAAGTCATCGCCATCTACCCCATCACCCCCGCCTCGCCCATGGGCGAGCACGCCGACGCGTGGTCGGCGCAGGGACGCCGCAACCTGTGGGGCACGGTGCCTGGTATTATCGAGATGCAGAGCGAGGGCGGCGCCGCCGGCGCGCTGCATGGTGCCCTGCAGGCCGGAGCGCTGTGCACCAGCTTCACCGCCTCCCAGGGCCTGCTGCTGATGATACCCAACCTGTACAAGATCGCCGCGGAACTGACCCCCATGGTGCTGCACGTGGCGTCGCGTTCCCTGGCGGCCCAGGCGCTCTCCATCTTTTGCGACCACGCCGATGTAATGGCGACGCGCGGTACCGGCTTCGCCATGCTGTGCGCCAACTCGGTCCAGGAGGTCCACGATCTGGCGCTGATCGCCCAGGCGGCGACCCTGGAGGCCCGGGTACCGATCATCCATTTCTTCGACGGTTTCCGCACCTCTCACGAGGTGGCCAAGATCGAGACCATCGGCACCGAGGTGGTCCGCGCCCTGATCAGCGACGAGCTGGTGCAGGCGCACCGCGCCCGCGCCCTCAACCCGGAGCATCCGGTGCTGCGCGGCAGCTCGCAGAACCCCGATGTCTATTTCCAGGGGCGCGAGAGCGTCAACTCCTGGTACCGGAAGATGCCCGCCATCGTACAGGGGGTGATGGATCGCTTCGCGGCGCTCAGCGGCCGCCAGTACCGGCTGTTCGACTATGTCGGCGCCGCCGATGCCGAGCGGGTGCTGGTGCTGATGGGTTCCGGCGCCGAGACGGCGCACGAAACCGTCGACCACCTGCTGGCCCGGGGTGAGAAGGTGGGGCTGCTCAAGGTGCGTCTGTACCGCCCGTTCGATGCCGCTGCCCTGCTCGCCACGCTACCCGCCACGGTACGCCGCATTGCCGTGCTCGACCGCACCAAGGAGCCGGGCGCCGACGGCGAACCGCTGTACAAGGACGTGCTCGGCGCGGTGGCCTATGCCTTCGCCGCCGGAGAGTCGCCTCTCGGTCAGCTGCCGCTGGTGATCGGCGGCCGCTACGGTCTCTCCTCCAAGGAGTTCACCCCGGGCATGGTCAAGGCGGTGTTCGACGAGCTGGACCGGGAGCGGCCGAAAAACGGATTCACCATCGGCATTCACGACGACGTCACCCACACCAGCCTGGATTGGGATGCCGGCTTTCGTAGCGATGCGGCAGGAGAGGTCAACTGCGCCCTGTTCTACGGCCTCGGCTCCGACGGCACCGTCAGCGCCAACAAGAACAGCATCCGGATCATCGGCGAGGCCACCGACCTGCAGGCCCAGGGCTATTTCGAATACGATTCCAGGAAGGCCGGTGCCGTCACCATCTCCCATCTGCGCTTTGGTAAGCAGCCGATCCGCTCCAGCTACCTGATCGGCGACGACCAGGCCCGGTTCATCGGCTGCCACCAGACCATCTTCCTGGAACGTTACGACCTGCTGGACAAGGCTGTAGCGGGCGCGGTGTTCCTGCTCAACACCACCGCCGTGCCGGAAACGGCCTGTGACACCCTGCCGCGGCGCATGCAGCAGCAGATCATCGACAAGCAACTGCGTTTCTTCGTCATCGATGCCTACCGGGTGGCGCAGGAGAGCGGTATGCAGCGGCGCATCAACACCATCATGCAGACCTGCCACTTCGCCATCTCCGGGCTGTTACCGCGCGATCAGGCAATCCAGGCGATCAAGGATGCGGTGGAGAAGAGCTACGGCGGCAAGGGCGACCGCATCGTGGAACTCAACTTCCGTGCCATCGATGCCGCCCTGGCCAACCTGCACCAGGTCAGCGTGCCGGAGCGGGCGACCTCGACCTTCGAGCGACCACCGGCGGTGGCGGCCAACGCCCCGCCCTTCGTGCGCGAGGTCACCGCCCGGCTGATCGCCGGCCAGGGTGACCGGCTGCCGGTGAGCGCCATGCCCGCCGACGGCACCTGGCCCACCGCCACCACACGCTGGGAGAAGCGCAATATCGCCCTGGAGATCCCGGTCTGGGACGAGAACCTCTGCATTGCCTGCGGCAAGTGCCCCTTCGTCTGCCCGCACACGGCGATCCGCAGCAAGCTGTTCGATCCGGCCCGGGTCAGCGACCTGCCGCCCACCTTCCGGCACATGCCGGTCAAGGGCAAGGAGTTCCCCGAGGGTGCGCATATCGTCTACCAGGTAGCGGCGGAGGACTGCACCGGCTGCGGCCTGTGCGTGGACATCTGCCCGGCCAAGGACAAGGAGAACCCGGGCCGGCGCGCCCTCAACATGGCACCCCAGCCGCCGTTGCGCGAACAGGAGCGGGTCAATTTCGAGTACTTCCTCGCCCTGCCCGAATTCGACCGGCGCGAGGTGCGCAATACTGTGATGAAAAGCGCCATGCTGCTGCAGCCGCTGTTCGAGTTCTCCAGTGCCTGCCCCGGTTGCGGCGAAACGCCCTATCTGCGCCTCGCCTCGCAGCTGTTCGGCGACCGCATGCTGGTGGCCAACGCCACCGGCTGCTCCTCCATCTACGGCGGCAACCTCCCCACGACGCCCTGGGCGCGGGACACGCAGGGCCGCGGACCGGCCTGGAACAATTCACTGTTCGAGGACAATGCCGAATTCGGCCTCGGCATGCGCATCGCCGTCGACAAGCAGCGGGAGCAGGCCATCGAACTGCTCGACCGGCTCGCATCCCATATCGACGCGGCGCTGATGCGGGGGTTGCTCGACGCCGGGCAGGGGGACGAGGCCGGCATCCACGAACAGCGCGAACGCGTCGCCAGGCTGCGTGAAGCGCTGCAACCGCTGGACCTCCCCGAAGCCCGCCAGATGGAGAGCCTGACCGACAGTCTGGTGAAGCGCAGCGTCTGGATCGTCGGCGGCGACGGCTGGGCCTATGACATCGGCTTCGGCGGTCTCGACCATGTGCTCTCCTGCGGCCGCGATGTCAACATCCTGGTGCTGGACACCGAGGTTTACTCCAACACCGGCGGCCAGACCTCGAAGGCGACACCGCGCGGGGCGGTGGCCAAATTCTCCGCCGGCGGCAAGCCGACGGCGAAAAAGGACCTGGCGATGATCGCCATGGCCTACGGTGACGTCTACGTGGCCCAGGTGGCCTACGGCGCCAAGGATGTGCAGACCCTCAAGGCCTTCATGGAGGCCGAGTCCTGGCCCGGGGTCTCCCTGATCATCGCCTACAGCCCCTGCACCGCCTGGGGCACCGACATGGCGAACAATCACGCCATGCAGGACCGCGCCGTGCGCAGCGGTCACTGGCCGCTGTTCCGCTATGACCCGCGCCGCGCCGCAAGCCAGGAAAACCCGTTGCAGCTGGACTCCAGGGAGCCGTCGATCGCCTACCGTGATTTTGTCAGCCAGGAGACCCGCTTCAGCATGCTGTGGCGCAGCGATCCGGAGGCCGCCGAGCGCTACCTTGGCGCGGCCCAGCAACACGCCCTCGACAACTACCTCCATTACCGCCAGCTGGCGGACCTGAGCTACGCCACCCCGGGCGCAGAGAAGCCCGGCCAGGCGAAGGAGTGATCATGGACCTGCGTACCACCTATCTCGGCCTGACCCTGAAAAACCCACTGGTGCCGTCCGCCTCGCCGCTCTCCCGCAGCCTTGACACGGCGAAACAACTGGAGGACGCGGGGGCCGCCGCCCTGGTGATGTACTCGCTGTTCGAGGAGGAGCTGCGGCATGATCAGGAGGTGATGGACGACTACCTGCACAACCAGGCCCTGGGCCATGCCGAAGCGACCAGTTTTCTACCGCTGCACGACAGCATGCGCTCCCGGCAAGCGTCTTATCTGGAGCAGTTACAACGCCTGAAACAGGCGCTGGAGATCCCCGTCATCGCCAGTCTCAACGGCGTCACCCCGGGCGGCTGGGTGGAGCATGGCAAGGCGTTGCAGCAGGCCGGGGCCGACGCGCTGGAATTGAACGTCTATTACATTGCCGGCGGCCTGGCGGTGAGCGGCGCCGAGGTGGAGCGCCGTTATATCGACCTGCTCCATGAACTGCGCCAGCACGTCAGCCTGCCCATCGCCATGAAGCTGTCGCCCCAGTTCAGCTCCATTGCCAACCTGGTCAGCCATCTGGAGCGGGTCGGGGCCGCCGGCGTCAGCCTGTTCAACCGCTTCTACCAACCGGATATCGATATCGACAGCCTGCGGGTGACCCCGCAACTGCACCTCTCGAGTTCGGCGGAATGCCTGCTGGCGATGCGCTGGATCGCCATGCTCCACGGCCGTGTGAAACTGAGCCTGGCCGCCACCGGCGGCATCCACGACCACCAGGACGCGCTGAAGATGCTCCTCGCCGGGGCCGACGTGGTGCATCTCTGCAGCACCCTGCTGCGGCATGGCCCCGGCAGGCTGGCCGAAATCCTGTGCGGCATGGAGGCATGGCTGGAAGAGAGCCCTTATACATCGGTCGAGCAGCTCAAGGGCACGCTCAGTCAGCAACATACCGGCGACGCCTCGGCCTACGCCCGCGCCAACTATCTGCAACTGCTGAACAACTATCTACCCTCCGGCGACTGTTAACCCCCAGCCGGGGAGAACCGCATCCGCACCGTGATGCATGAGACATCCCAGGCCAAGCGTGGTGAGTTAGCCATTGCTTAAGTTTTCCGCACCGATCCCGATACAATAATAAATAACCAGGCAGTACCCGCCCTATCATGAACCTCAAATCACGCTTCTCCCTGATTACCCTGCTGCTGATCGCCGTCTCGGCCATCGCCGGGTGGGGGTCGGTGCGCACCCTGGCGGAGGATATCGTCGCGCAGTGGGCAATGCGTTACGCGGAGAAACAGGCGCTCTATGACAAGAGCCGCACCCTGCAGCCGATCCTGCGCGAGGTGGCGCTGGCACGCCAGCTGGCCCACTCCCAGTATATCCGCGAGTGGACGCGGAAACCGGACGACCCGGAGCGTAGCCGACGCGCCATTACCGAAATGGAGAGCTTTCGGCAAAGTTTTCATGACCAGAACTATTTCGTGGCGCTGCTGAAAAACGGCCATTACTACTACAACAACGCGGAGAATGAATACGCCGGCAAGGAGTTCCGCTATACCCTCGATCCGAAACAGGCCAAGGATGCCTGGTTTTACGACCTGATCCGGCAGGGGCGGGACCTGCACATCAACGTCAATCCCGACCTGGAGCTGGGCATCACCAGGCTCTGGATCGACGTGCTGATCCGCGACGGCAACGATATCCTCGGCATGGCCGGGACCGGCCTGGACCTGACCGGCTTCATCCAGAACGTGGTGGAAGAGGAGGAACCCGGCGTCACCAGCCTGTTTGTCGACCACACCGGGGCGATCCAGATACACCGCAACGAGTCACTGATCGATTTCGGTTCCATCAGCAAAAATCAGGGCGAACAGCACACCATCGATCTGCTGTTCGATCAGCCGGCGGACCGCACCGCGATCCTGGCTGCCATGAAGGTGCTGGAAGACCTGAACCAGACCGTGATTACCGAGTTCGTCAGCGTCAACGGCAAGCGCCACCTGGCGGGGATCACCTATCTGCCGGAGATCGGCTGGTACGAGATCACCCTGCTCGACCTCGATGTCCTGCTGCCGTTCAGCCAGTTCAGCGGGATTCTGCTGGTCTATGCCATCACGCTGCTGGGCGCTTTTCTGCTACTGCACCTGTTCCTCAATCACCAGGTACTGAATCCCCTGAGCCAACTCGACCGCGCCATGAGCCGGGTCGAATCCGGCGCCGACGTGACGGACAATCTGGGGGAACTGGGAACGGGTGAGATCCGCCGCCTGATGCAGCGCTTTTTGCGCATGGCCCACGCCGTCCTGGAGTCCCGGCACGACCTGGAGAGCAAGATTCAGGAACGCACCCTGGCACTGGAACGGCTGACCAAGATCGATCCCCTGACCGAACTGCTGAACCGGCGCGGCATGACCGAGCGGATCGAGACGGAGCTGCAGCGTATCCAGCGCGAGCCAGGCCAGGTGGGCCTGCTCTGGCTGGATGTCGACTGGTTCAAGCAGATCAACGACCACCATGGCCACGCCGTGGGCGACCAGGCGCTCCGGCTGCTGGCCGATATTATCCGCAACACCCTGCGCCCCTACGATGTCGCCTCGCGCTGGGGCGGCGACGAATTCCTGGTGCTGGTGCAGCCGGCGGATGCCGACACCCTGGACCAGATCGGCACCCGGCTGAACCGGGAGATCGCGGAGAACCGGCAACTGGTCACCGCCGGCGGCGAGATCGTCCCCCTGAGCGCCAGCATCGGCGGCCACCTGTCGCGGGAGGGCGAGCCGCTGGACAGTCTGCTGCAGCGGGCCGACCAGGCCCTCTACGCCGCCAAGGCGGCGGGACGCAACTGCTATCGCTCCACCGCCGAGATCGCATGAGCCCCACCGCCCCTCCCCAGGCCGACTTCCCCCGCCTCTTGCGCCGCTTCGGCGGGGGGTTATGATTAGTAACTGAAAAAACCCGTGGAGGCGGTATTGAAAACATCCGGAAAAAAGCAACACGGCCGCCCCCGGGGACGCCAGGCGGATGCCGCCGACCTGGCCACCGTGCAAGGCTATCTGGACGCCGGCCAGGGCCGGCGCGACCGCCTGATCGAGTATCTGCACCGTATCCAGGATGATCGCGGCTACCTGGACAGCGGCCTGCTGACCGCCCTGGCCGAGGTCCTGAAGCTCTCTACCGCGGAAGTCTGCGAAGTGGCCAGTTTCTATCACCATTTCGATGTCGTGAAAAATAGCGAGTCGCCGCCGCCGTCCCTGACCATCCGGGTCTGCGACTCCATCAGCTGCCGCATGGCCGGCGCGGAGCCGCTGATCGCGCAACTCCAGGGTGCGCTGGGTGACGGCGTGCGAATCCAGCGGGCCCCCTGTGTCGGTCGCTGCGACAACGCGCCGGTGGCGGTGGTGGGAACCCGGCCGGTGGCCGCCGCCACTCCGGCGCGGGTGCGGGAGACGCTCGACGCCGGGGTCCACAGCGACGGGATACCTGCCACCGCCCGGGACTACGCCGCCTACCGAGCCGCCGGCGGTTATGCCCGACTCCGAACCCTGGTCGAGCATGGCGACGAGGCGGCCTGCGAGGCCGTCATCGCCTGTCTGGAGGACGCCAACCTGCGCGGCCTGGGCGGCGCCGGCTTCCCGGTGGGGCGCAAGTGGCGCGTCGTCCGCGGCTACCCGGGACCGCGCCTGATGGCGGTGAATATCGACGAGGGCGAACCGGGCACCTTCAAGGACCGGTACTACCTGGAGCGTGATCCGCACCGTTTTCTGGAGGGGATGCTGATCGCCGCCCGGGTGGTGGGTATTGAAAAGATCTACATCTACCTGCGCGACGAGTATGCCGGCATCCGCGCCCTGTTGCAGCGCGAGCTGCAGGCGTTGCGCGACGATCCGCCCTGCCCGCTGCCCGGGATCGAACTGCGGCGCGGCGCCGGGGCCTACATCTGCGGCGAGGAGTCGGCCATGATCGAGTCGATCGAGGGCAAGCGCGGCCTGCCGCGGCTGCGCCCCCCCTTCATCGCCGAGCGCGGGCTGTTCGGCCGCCCCACCCTGGAACACAACATGGAGAGCCTCTACTGGGTGCCGGAACTGCTGGAGAAGGGCGCGGACTGGTTCACCGCCCAGGGGCGCCGTGGCCGCCAGGGGCTGCGCAGCTTCTCGCTCAGCGGGCGGGTGCGCCGTCCCGGGGTACACCTCGCCCCGGCCGGCATCAGCGTGCGCGAACTGATCGACGAGTATGGCGGCGGCATGCTGGAGGGACACCAGTTCAAGGCCTATTTTCCCGGTGGCGCCTCGGGCGGTATCCTGCCCGCCAGGCTGGGCGACCTGGCGCTCGATTTCGACACCCTGAACGAGCACGGCTGCTTCATCGGCTCGGCCGCCGTCATCGTCCTCTCCGATCGCGACAACGTGCGCGACCTGGCCCTGAACGCGATGCACTTCTTTGCCCACGAATCCTGCGGCCAGTGCACCCCCTGCCGCGTCGGTACGGCCAAGGCGGCCCGCCTGATGAATGAACCCCGCTGGGACCGGCCGCTGCTGCAGGAGCTCTGCGAGGTGATGACGGATGCCTCCATTTGCGGGCTCGGCCAGGCGGCGCCCAATCCGCTACGCTGCGTAATGCAGTATTTTCCGGAGGAGTGCTGAACCATGAGCGACCGGACTGAAGGCCGCGCCGACGGCATCCGCTTCACCCTGAATGAGACAGCGGTAACCGCCCTGGCCGGGGAGTCCATCCTGCAGGCGGCGCAACGTCACGGCGTGGAGATCCCCCACCTCTGTTACCAGGAGGGGCTGCGCGCGGACGGCAACTGCCGCGCCTGCATGGTGGAGATCGACGGCGAGCGCGTCCTCGCCGCCTCCTGCTGCCGCCAGCCAAGCCCGGGCATGGAAGTGCGCAGCCGCTCCGAGCGCGCGCTGCATGCGCAAAAGCTGGTGCTGGAACTGCTGCAGTCTGACCTGCCCCATGACCGGGCGGGTTACACCCGGCACAACGAGCTGGATCACTGGAGCGACAAGCTGGGGGTCGACCACTACCGCTTCCCGTCGCGCAGCCAACCGGCCCCGGACAACTCCCATCCCGCCATCGCGGTACGGCTCGACGCCTGTATCCAGTGCGGGCGCTGTCTGCGCGCCTGCCGCGAAACCCAGGCCAACGACGTGATCGGCTTCTTCGGTCGCGCCAGCGCCCTGCAGATCGGCTTCGACCTGGATGACCCAATGGGCCAGTCAAGTTGTGTGGCCTGCGGCGAGTGCGTGCAGACCTGTCCCACCGGCGCCCTGATGCCGGCGAGCGATGTGGCCCTGCAACCAGTCGACCGCCAGGTGCACTCGGTCTGTCCCTACTGCGGGGTCGGTTGCCAGCTCACCTACCACGTGCGGGACAACCGTATACTTTATGTTAATGGACGAGATGGCCCCGCCAACCACGGCCGGCTCTGCGTCAAGGGGCGCTACGGCTTCGACTACGTCAGCCACCGCCAGCGCCTGACCAAGCCCCTGATCCGCCGTGCCGATGCCCCCAAGCGCGCCGCCATGGACATGGACTACGACAATCCGCTGCGCGATTTCCGCGAGGCCGAGTGGGATGAGGCGCTGCGGCTGGCCGCCGACGGACTACTGAAAATCCGCGAACGCGCTGGTCCCCGGGGGCTGGCCGGGTTCGGCTCCGCCAAGGGCTCCAACGAGGAGGCCTACCTGTTCCAGAAGCTGGTGCGCACCGGCTTCGGCAGCAATAATGTGGACCACTGCACCCGGCTCTGCCACGCCTCCTCGGTGGCCGCGCTGCTGCAGATGATCGGTTCCGGCGCGGTCTCCAACCCGGTGGCCGACGTGGCGCAGGCCGAGGTGATCCTGCTGATCGGCGCCAACCCCACCGCCAACCACCCGGTCGCCGCCACCTTTTTCAAGAATGCCGCCCGGGCCGGCAAGACCCTGATCGTGATGGACCCGCGCCGCACCGAGATCGCCCGCCACGCCGACCACTTCCTGCAGTTCAATCCCGATACCGACGTGGCGCTGCTCAACGCCATCCTGCACGCGGTGATCGAGCTCGACCTGGTGGACCGGGACTTCATCGAAAGCCGCACCGAGGGCTACGCGGCGCTGAAGGCGCACCTGGCCGACTACAGCCCGGCGCGCATGGCGCCGGTGTGCGGCATTCCCGCAGAGACCCTCTACGAGGTGGCCCGCGTTTATGCCGGCTCCCGCGGCTCGATGATCTTCTGGGGCATGGGCATCTCCCAGCACATTCACGGTACCGACAACGCCCGCTGCCTGATCAACCTGGCCCTGATCAGCGGCCAGATCGGCCGTCCCGGCAGCGGCCTGCATCCGCTGCGCGGCCAGAACAACGTGCAGGGGGCCTCCGACGTGGGCCTGATCCCCATGGTCTATCCCGACTACCAGCGGGTCGACGACCCGGCGGTGCGGCAGCGCTTCGAGGCGCTCTGGGGCGTGCCGCTCGATCCCGAACCCGGCCTCACCGTGGTGGAGATCATGCACGCGATCGAGGCAGGCGACATTCGCGGGATGTATATCATGGGCGAGAACCCGGCCATGTCCGACCCCAACCTGAACCAGGCTCGCCAGGCGCTGGCCTCGCTGGAGCACCTGGTGGTGCAGGACATCTTTATGACCGAGACCGCCCACTACGCCGACGTGATCCTGCCGGCCTCGGCCTTTCCGGAGAAGGACGGCACCTTCACCAACACCGACCGGCGGGTACAGCTGGGACGCCGGGCGCTCGATCCCCCGAGCGAGGCACGCCAGGACCTGGAGATCATCACGGAACTGGCGCGGCGGCTGGGGCTGACATGGGACTATTCCGGGCCGCGCGAGGTATTTGCGGAGATGCGTCAGGCGATGCCAAGCATTGCCGGCATCACCTGGGAGCGGCTGCAGGCGGAGAGCGCCGTCACCTATCCCTGTGAGCGGGAGGGGGACCCGGGTACCGAGGTGATCTTCACCGACACCTTCCCACGCCCCGGGGGCCGGGCGGCGCTGATCCCCGCCGCCTTCACCCAGGCCGACGAGTTGCCGGATGCGAACTATCCGTGGATTCTGATCACCGGCCGGCAACTGGAACACTGGCACACCGGCGCCATGACCCGCCGCGCCAGTGTACTGGACGCCCTGCAGCCACGGCCGCTGGCGATGCTGCATCCGCAGCTCCTGCAGCAGTTGGGGGTGACCGCCGGAGAGCCGATCCGTATTCGCTCACGGCGCGGCGAGATCGTCGTTGCGGCCCAGAGCGACCGCGGTCTGCAGCCGGGTCAGATCTTCCTGCCGTTCTGTTATTACGAGGCGGCCGCCAATCTGCTGACCAACGAGGCACTGGACCCGGACGGCAAGATTCCCGAGTTCAAGTTTTCGGCGGTGTGGGTGGAACCGGCATAAAGCGAGTGTTCTGTAAAAGTTACTACTCACGGGGTGATTGGCTCGCCTTGCCGGACTCACACGATGGCTTGTCTCCTCGAATCCGGCCTCATTTTCAGCGCCTGCCCAAACTCGCTTCGCTCAAACAAGGGCAGGCTTGTCTCTGAAAAAGGGGCCGGATTCGAGGCGCCATCGAGATCGCCCAACAAGGCAAACCAATCACTTACAGGCTGGGTGAGTAGTTAACTGTAAAAAATAATGCTGGGGAGCATGTTTCCGGGTCGGTGTTTCCAGAGTGGTTTTTCTGCTCTCGCCAAGCACGCCAAGAGCGCAAAGACTGCAGGAAACGGAATTTAATCGAAGAAGCCTGTTTTCCTTGGCGTTCTTGGCGTCTTGGCGAGAGAAAATGCCGTCTCTTGGTACCCGCAAGCTCTGCGAACGGGCCCGCTGATTAATACAAGAACGCCGGCAGTACAGGAATGGCTGTCATCAGCGTTTCCTCAGGAAGTACCGTATTCACGCCGGAACTGGTCCTGGGCGTCCACATCGGGCCTGACCAATGCCACTTTGGTAATCTCGAGATCGTCGCGCCGCAGCTCATGTTCCGGCCGTAGTCCCTTGATGCGGCGTTTCCGGTCCATGAACTTGCGGGCGAACAACAACTTGCCATGCAGGTACTGCTGCTTGAAATGGGCAAGCAGCCAGCCCCCTGCCGCATCCGGCTCGACCGAGACCAGCCCGTGGTACTCCACCACGCCTTTCCCGTCGCGAAAGCGGAGCACGTCGCAACTGCCGATGGCCGACCGCGGAGTAAAGGGGAGGTGGAACTTCTTTTCCAGCAGCTGCTCGACCAGTCGCCTCAGTTCACGGTTGGTGGTAACGGGCGGGACCCGGGGTATGAAAATCTTCATTAAATCCACTTCCTGATTATGGTTTTTTGAAGTATGGATAATTTATACGAAAACGGTTCGCGGTAACAGGCCTCTCTACTATAATATTCACAGCTACCTGATCCGCTCCGGGACGACCCGCAAGTGGGCGTTCCGCAACAACAGACAGAATGAAAAACCTTATGGCCACACCCACCATCAAAGACGACCCGCTCTACCAGATGCTCCGTGATGGGCACGTCGAGCAGTTCAATCAGCATCACCAGTCCGGGACCCCCTGCGACCTGAGGGGGGCGGATCTGCGCGCCCTGGACCTGCGCAAGCTGGATGCGCGAAACCTCGACCTGGGGGACTGCTACCTGCGCCAGACGGATCTGCGCGGCCTGGACCTCTCCGAGACCAACCTCGACGGGGCCAGCATCAGCGGCGCCAAGATTTCCGGCACCCTGTTTCCCAGCCAGCTGTCGGCCGAGGAGATCACCCTCTCCCTGGTGCACGGTACGCGCATGCGCTACCGCTGAGCGGTACAGCTTTACCGGAGCCTTGTGGCGGGTAGGATGGGTGGAGGCGCGCGACGCCGTTGTTGGAAACGTCCACGGCGACCGGACGCGCGTAACCCATCTTTGGGCACAGGTGGTGCGTGTTGGGGGACATTAACGGTACGTCCGTGAACTGCTCTTCACCCAATGCTCGATGGGTTACGTCGTTCCTCCTCCACCCATCCTCGGATTACACGGGGATGCTCACGGGATGGGCAGTTGGCCCGTAGGAGCGGCGCCCCCGCCGCGATTCCCGATCGGCCCCGCTGCATATGGTGAGTGAAACGAAACGCAGCGGCCGCGGGTGAAGCGCGTCGCGTAGCCGGCACCTGGTACGGCTTGTTTACGGCATCGGGCGGGACAACAGAGGCGGCGAGCTCAGTAATCCTCGTCCAGCTGATTGAGGATGTTGCGGGCCACCTTGGCCTGTTCGGGACCGGCCTCACCCAGGATCTCGTACAGCAGTCCCCGGGCCTTGACCTGCTCATTCTGGTCACGAAACTCCTGTACCCGCCGCAGCTTCTCCTCGATCACCTCGTCGTACATTCCCTCATCGTCGGATTCACCCAGGTCGCCGCCCTCTTCCACGGCCTCGATGGCGTCCAGCTCGGCCTCCAGCTCGGCCTCGGTCAGCGGCTTGAAGCGCTCCGGGTCCAGCGTCGTGTCGTCCATCTCAAAGGCGGGGTCGGTGACAAACGCCGGCGCACCCGCCGTCGGCCCCGGCCGCTTCGGTACCGCGTCGGCAGCGCTATCCGCCTGGCTGTCGGTGTCCGCTTCATCCTGCGCTTCGACCTCGCGTTCACGCCGCTTCTTCTCGCGCAAGACCATGCGCGAGAAGAAGACGCCGATCTCGAACAGAATCCACATCGGCAAGGCCAGCAGGGTCTGGGAGATCACGTCAGGCGGGGTCAGCAGCATACCGACAGCGAAGGCGCCGACGATGATGTAGGGCCGCTTCTCGGTCAGACTATCCGGTGTGGTCATACCCATGGCGACCAGGATAATGGTGGCGATCGGCACCTCGAAGGCGATCCCGAAGGCAAAAAACAGGCTGAGGACAAAATCGAGATATTTGGCGATGTCGGTCGCCATCACCACGCCCTCGGGGGTGGTACTGGCCATGAAGGCGAACACCAGGGGGAAGACCACAAAATAGGCGAACAGCACCCCGATGTAGAACAGCAGCGCGCTGGAGGCTACCAGCGGGATCATCAGCCGCTTCTCGTGCTTGTACAGCCCCGGCGCGATAAAGGACCAGAGCTGGTAGAGAATGAACGGCATGCCGATAAAGATCGACGACATCAGGGTCAGCTTGAACGGGGTCAGGAAGGGCGAGGCCACCTCGGTGGCGATCATCGACGAGCCTGCCGGCAGGTGAGCCATGAGCGGCCCGGCCACCATCTGGTAGATGTCATTGGCGAAGTAGAACAGGGAGGCAAAGATGACCCCCACGACGATGACCGCCCGCAACAGCCGATCACGCAGCTCCAGCAGATGGGTTACAAAGGGTTGTTCTGTCAGGGCGTCCACCCCGTCATTCTCTGTGGTCATGGGGTTTCGTTGCGGCTATTTCGGGGTATCACCGGGACGCTCCTGGGGGGCGGGGCGGTCCTTTGCGGCATCTTCGCCGGCCGACGACTTTTCCAGCTCGCGGACCGACTTGTTGGCCTCCTGGGTAAAATCGCGCAGGGTTTCACTGGTCTCTTCGACGATCTCTTCCAGGGGATTGAGCTGTTTTTTCTGCTCCTCGAGGATCTCTTTCAGCTCTTCGGCCTTGATCTCCTTGTCGATCTCGCTTTTTACCTGCTGCAGCACCTTGCGGCCCTTGCCCATCCACTTGCCGGCGGTATAGGCAAGCTTCGGCAGCCGCTCCGGTCCGACCACCAGCAACGCCACCAGACCGATGATCGCCAACTCCCAGAAGCCGATATCAAACATAGTTCAAAAAACCTGGCATGCAGTCAACACGGGCCGGCAGATCAGGATTTCTTGGAGCTGGAGGGCTCTTCCTTGCTGGTCACCTCACCTTCAATAATCTTCTCTTCATCGGCCTGTTCCAGGCGAGCGCTGTCGTCACCCTTCTTTTCATCCTTCATGGCACCCTTGAAGCCCTTCACCGCGTTGCCCAGATCAGAACCGATGTTCTTGAGCCGTTTGGTTCCAAACAGCAGCAGCACAATTACCAGAACAATCAACAACTGCCAGATACTGATTCCGCCAAAACCCATACTCTTCTCCACTCAAAACAACGGCCCGGATTGAACTAAACTCAAAAGGCCTACGAAACTAACACCTGACTGGCGGACCGGAATCCACCAGAAGAGTTCGATAATAACTGAAAATAACCCAACACGCAGGGTTTTTAACAGCCCGGTTATTTCCCACGCCGGGCCTTCTCCTCCAGGCCAGAGAGGCCGAAGCGGCGATCCAGCTCATCCAGCACATCCTGGGGTTTCAACCCCTGGTGGGCCAGCAGGACCAGGCTGTGAAACCAGAGATCGGCAATCTCGTAGACCAGCTTTTCCGGTTCCCCGTCCTTGGCGGCCATCACCGTTTCGGTGGCCTCTTCGCCGATTTTTTTCAGGATGGCGTCCAGCCCCTTGTCGTAAAGCCGGGCCACATAGGAGGAATCGGGATCGGCCCCCTTGCGCGCCTCCAGCACCTCGGCCAGGCGTGCCAGCAGATCGCTCACAGCCGCACCTCCACGCCCTGCGCGGCCATGAAGCGCTTGGCCTCCTCGATACTGTATTCGGCGAAGTGGAAGATGCTGGCGGCCAGCACCGCATCGGCACCGCCCTGCACCACCCCGTCCACCAGGTGCTGCAGATTGCCCACCCCGCCAGAGGCGATCACCGGCACCGTCACCGCGTCGCTGATGGCCCGGGTCAGTTCCAGGTCGAAGCCGATCTTGGTGCCGTCCCGGTCCATGCTGGTGAGCAGGATCTCGCCGGCGCCGTACTCCACCATCTTGCGCGCCCACTTGATGGCGTCCAGCCCGGTCGGCTTGCGCCCGCCATGGGTGAAGATCTCCCACTTGGCCGGCTCGCCCTCGCCGCTGGTCCGTTTCGCGTCGATCGCCACCACGATGCACTGGGAGCCGAAACGGCTGGTGGCCTCGCGGACAAACTCCGGATTGAATACCGCCGCGGTGTTGATCGCCACCTTGTCGGCACCGGCATTGAGCATGCGCCGCACGTCCTCGCTGGTGCGGATGCCGCCACCCACGGTGAGCGGGATGAACACCTCGCCGGCCACCTGTTCCACCACGTGCACGATGGTCTCCCGGTCATCCGAGCTGGCGGTGATATCCAGGAAGGTGATCTCGTCGGCCCCCTCGCTGTTGTAGCGTCGCGCCACCTCCACCGGGTCGCCGGCGTCGCGGATATCGACAAACTTGACGCCCTTGACGACGCGTCCGGCGTCCACATCCAGGCAGGGTATGATTCTCTTGGCCAGCATGGTTTCTGATCTCTGGTTGGGGTCTCGCGGAATTCAGCCGCTCAGGCGATCGGCCAGGACCTGGCCGGCGGCGAAATCCAGGGTGCCCTCGTAAATGGCGCGGCCGGTAATGGCGCCCATGATATTGGCTGTATCCGCCTTGCAGAGCGCCTCGATATCGCCGATATCGGTGATGCCGCCGGAGGCGACGATGGGGATATCCACTGCATTGGCCAGGGCGGCGGTGGCCGCCACATTGGGTCCGCTGAGCATGCCGTCGCGACCAATGTCGGTGTAGACGATGGCGGAGACGCCGTCCTGCTCGAAACGGCGCGACAGTTCGGTCACCTCCTGGTCGGTCACGGTGGCCCAGCCGTCGATCGCCACCATCCCCTCCTTGGCGTCCAGGCCGACGATCACATGCCCCGGAAAGGCAGCGCAGGCACGACCGACGAAGGCCGGCTCCTTGACCGCCTGGGTGCCGATGATGACGAAGTTCACCCCGGCATCCAGGTAGGCCTGGATGGTGCGCTCGTCGCGGATGCCGCCACCCACCTGGATCGGCAGCGCGGGATAGGCCTGGGCGATGGCGCGGATCACGCCGCCGTTGACCGGCTCGCCGGCAAAGGCGCCGTTCAGGTCCACCAGATGCAGACGGCGGGCGCCTGCCGCCACCCAGCGCCCGGCCACCTCGACCGGATCATCGGAGAAGATGGTCTCATCCTCCATGCGGCCCTGGCGCAGCCGCACGCAGCGGCCATCCTTCAGATCAATCGCGGGTATCAGTAACACGTTCGGTACCTATATAAAGTCAATGGCGGGTTCGGGCGCCGTCAGGGCTGCCAGTTTACGAAGTTGCGCAACAACCGCAGGCCGGCGTCGGCACTCTTTTCCGGGTGGAACTGGGTGGCGAACAGGTTGTCCCGGGCGATCACGCTGGTGAACCGGATGCCGTAGTCGGTGGTGCCCGCCACCAGTTCCGGCTGTTCCGGGTCCACGTAGTAGCTGTGCACGAAATAGAACCGGGTCTGGTCCTCGATCCCCTCCCACAGCGGGTGGGGTCGGGTCTGGCTGACCCGGTTCCAGCCCATCTGGGGGATCTTCAGCCGCGCTCCCTGGGCATCCCGGGACTCGGGAAAATGTCTCACCTGCCCGGGAAACAGCCCCATCAGTTGGGTGCCCTGGTTCTCCTCGCTGAAGCTCATCAGCACCTGCATGCCCATACAGATGCCGAGAAACGGCTTGCTGCTGGCGGCCTCCAGCACGGCCCGGTTCAACTGGTGGTTGGAAATCGCGGCCATGCAGTCGCGGGCCGCGCCCTGCCCCGGAAACACCACCCGGTCGGCCTGCAGGATCAGCTCGGGATCGTCGGTCACATGGATTTGGTCATCCGCCGCCGCCACATGCTCGATCGCCTTGGAGACCGAGCGCAGGTTGCCCATGCCATAATCAATGACTGCAATGGTTTTCGACATAGCTTCAGACTGCCAGCGTGTAGGGGATTAAAGGCTGCCCTTGGTGGAGGGGATCACCCCCGCCATCCGCGGATCGGGTTCCAGCGCCATGCGCAGCGCCCGGCCGAACGCCTTGAACACGGTCTCGGCGATGTGGTGGCTGTTGCGGCCGCGCAAATTGTCCACGTGCAGGGTCACCCCGGCGTGATTGACGAAGCCCTGGAAGAACTCGTAGAACAAGTCGGTATCGAAGGCACCGATCATGGCGCGCGGAAAGGCCACGTCGAACTCCAGACCGGGGCGGCCGGAGAAATCGAGCACCACCCGGCTCAGCGCCTCGTCCAACGGCACATAGGCGTGACCGTAGCGACGGATCCCCTTCTTGTCGCCCACCGCCTGGGCCACCGCCTGACCGATGGTAATACCGATATCCTCGGCCGAGTGGTGTCCGTCGATGTGCAGATCACCCTGCGCGCTGACCTCAAGATCGATCAGGCCGTGCCGTGCCACCTGGTCCAGCATGTGCTCGAGAAACGGCATGCCGGTTTCCAGGCTCGATGCGCCCGTGCCGTCCAGGTTCAGCTTGACCCGGATGCGGGTCTCCAGGGTATTGCGTTCGATCTCAGCTTGACGCTGCATGGGTCGACTCCAGCGGGTTCAAATCGCGTCCGTGGTGGGACGGGGCGCCGGACCGGCAGTTTCCGGACACGGCGACCGGCCGCATCACCACGACCAATAGCGCATTCTATGGGAAATGGCTGGTTTGTCCAAGGATGGACTTAATGCCGCGAAGGCCAGGGATGGATGTAGGGGCAACCCCCCGTGGTTGCCCGCGCGCTCCGGGCATCTGCAATTCGGGCAGGCACGGGGGCCTGCCCCTACGACGACAATCAGGAGAGCCGGGAGCGGCAATATTTGAGATCCGGCCCACGCCTGCCACACCATGTAGGGTGCCGGTGAGCTTGCGAACCGCACCAACCGCACTCAGATCGATGCAGCGCAGCCCAATCTCACACCTGCAACCAGAAAGTGACCGGCCCGTCGTTGGTCAGGCTCACCTGCATGTCGGCACCGAACCGGCCGCAACCGACCGGGGCATGGGCGTCGGCCGCCCGCTGGCAGAGGTAGTCGAACAGACGGGCGCCTGTTTCCGGATCGGCGGCGGTGGAGAAACCGGGCCGGCTCCCCTTGCGGGTGTCGGCCGCCAGGGTGAATTGGGGCACCAGCAGGAGTCCGCCGCCGATATCCCGCAGGCTCCGGTTCATCCGCCCCTCGGCATCGGGAAACACCCGGTAACCGAGCAGCCGCTCCAGCAGCCGCTCCGCCTGTCGCTCGCCGTCCCGGGGCTCGACCCCCACCAGCACCAGCAGGCCGCGTTCTATCCGCGCGACCGATCGGCCGGCGATCTCCACCTGGGCTGAAGTGACGCGTTGTAGCAGACCGATCAAGGCTCCCCCCTTCGAACTTCGCACTTCCATACCCGTGCTTCAGATTTATCCTACGTAGCCCCGGGATTCAGCGCACAACGAAATCCCGGTGACGGTGGCAATCTATAGCTGTCGCCAAAACAACGGACTGCCACCGGATCGGCAACACACTTCACGGACGATTCCATGGACTGGAACCCTTTGCCAACCAAGCCCGGCGACATGCCCCGACAGCAGGGAATGCTGCCGGGGTTTTTTATGGGCGCTATCCCCGATTGGGCCCGCGCCATCTCAAACTCAGTCCGAACTGGTCACCCGTGAGGCCCGCTTACGCTCGTGCTCCTTCAGATGACGCTTGCGGATGCGGATCGCGCTCGGCGTCACCTCCACCAGCTCATCATCCTCAATAAACTCCAGTGCCTGCTCCAGGGAGAAGCGGACCGGCGGGGTAAGAATGATGTTCTCATCGTTACCGGCGGCGCGGATATTGTTCAGCTGCTTGCCCTTCAGCGGGTTCACCGTCAGGTCATTGGCCCGGGAGTGGATACCGATCACCTGCCCTTCGTAGACCGCCATGCCATGTTCGATGAACAGGCGTCCCCGCTCCTGCAGATTGTACAGGGCATAGCCCAGCGCCTTGCCGGTGGAGTTGGCGACCAGCACGCCGTTGTTGCGCGGCGCAATGCCGCCGTGCTGGGCCGGACCGTAATGGTCAAATACATGGTAGATCAGCCCGGAGCCGGAGGTGAGGGTCATGAATTCGGTCTGGAAACCGATCAGCCCGCGCGACGGGATGATGTAATCCAGACGCACCCGTCCCTTGCCGTCCGGCACCATGTCCTGCAGATCGCCCTTGCGGCTGCCCAGGGCCTCCATGATGCCGCCCTGGTCGTCTTCTTCGACATCCACGGTGAGCTGTTCGTAGGGCTCGCACACCTCGCCGTCCACCTCGCGGAAGATCACCTCGGGACGCGAGACGGCCAGCTCATAACCCTCGCGGCGCATGGTCTCCAGCAGGATCGAGAGGTGCAGTTCGCCACGCCCGGATACGCGGAATTTTTCCGGGTCGGTACCCTCTTCCACCCGCAGCGCCACGTTGTGGATCAGCTCCCGCTCCAGCCGCTCCTTCAACTGGCGGGAGGTCAGGTACTTGCCCTCCTTGCCGGAGAACGGCGAGGTGTTGACCTGGAAGGTCATGCTCACCGTCGGTTCGTCCACGGTCAACGGAGGCATGATTTCGGCATGTTCCGGATCGCACAGGGTATCGGAGACATTGGGCGCGGCGATACCCGACAGGGCGACGATGTCGCCGGCCGAGGCACTCTCCACCTCCACCCGATCCAGGCCCAGGAAGCCGAACACCTTGCCGATCTTCTCCCGGCGCTGGTCGCCGTCCCGGGTGATCAGGGTGATCGGCATGTTGCGCCGTACCGTGCCGCGGGTGATGCGGCCCACCGCGATGGCCCCAACATAGCTGTTGTAGGCCAGGGTCGAGACCTGCATCTGGAACGGGCTGTCAGGATCCACGTCCGGGGCACTGCAGTTTTTGACAATGGCCTCGAACAACGGGGTCATATCCCCTTCACGCGCGTCACTGCGTTCACTGGCATAGCCATTGATGGCGGAGGCGTAGATAATGGGGAAGTCGAGCTGCTCGTCGGTGGCGCCGAGGCGATCGAACAGCTCGAAGGTCTGATCGATCACCCAGTCAGGACGCGCCCCTTCGCGGTCGATCTTGTTCACCACCACGATCGGTTTCAGGCCGTGCTGGAACGCCTTCTGGGTGACGAAGCGGGTCTGCGGCATCGGCCCCTCCACCGCATCCACCAGCAGCAGCACCGAATCCACCATGGAGAGCACCCGCTCCACCTCGCCACCGAAATCGGCGTGGCCCGGGGTGTCGACGATGTTGATCCGGTAATCATTCCAGGTGATCGAGGTGTTCTTGGAGAGGATGGTGATGCCCCGCTCCTTCTCCAGATCATTGGAATCCATCAGCCGTTCCAGTGGTCCGAAGCGATCGCCGAGTGTGCCGGACTGCTGCAGCAGCTTGTCGACCAGGGTGGTTTTGCCATGATCGACGTGGGCGATAATGGCGATATTACGTAACTGTTTCATGTCCGGACCGCGATTCAAGGTAGATTAAAGGCGGCGCATTATATACAACTTCAGGATGGCTGGCTCATCTATCCTCTGTATGAGGTCATATTTCTGGGCTTCACACGCAGAGTCAGTAGGTTAGGTACACTTCGTAATGAAGAACATGCAACAAAAGTGACATCCGTTTGTCACAGAAGCTGTTTACCGGTTATTCACAGAACCTGTGGATAACTTTGTGGACAAATTCTGGGTAACCGGCCTGAGGCCGCAAGAACAGTGAATTTGGGTTAAATTGATAATTTTTCATACAGTTAGTTATTTTCTTTATAATCAATGCGTTATAAAAAATGAAGAAAAGTTGGCGCGGCTGTTGACTCTATATTCCAACTGCGTTAGGAAGAGACAAATCGATGTGCATAACAGACGCCAACAGGCCCGGAGTACGAGGGATTTGTGATCTCCGGCTTGGACAGGCGGCAACCTATCTGAAAGAATGCGCGAAAATTTCCACCCACTCAGAGGCGAGCGTGAAAAAATACCTGATTCCCCTGGCACTGCTGACGGCGATGTCCGGCCTGCATGCCGAGTCCCGTTACGTCACCGACCAGTTCAAGATCACCCTGCGTTCCGGGGAAAGCACATCACACAAGATTATCCGCATGCTCCCCAGCGGTGATCAGGTCGAATTAGTCAACTCCAATGACGAAAACGGCTATTCCCAGATAAGGACCCGTGATGGCACCACCGGCTATGTTCTCACCCGGCAGCTGATGGCGATCCCGAGTGCCCGGGACCGCCTGGTGTCGGCGGAAGCCAAACTGGCCGAACTGCAGGAGGCGCCGGGACTGTTGAGCGCCAGGTTGAGCAAACTGCAGGACGAATACCAGGCCCTCACCGGCCAGCACGACAAGCTGCAGCAGGAGAAACAGACCCTGGACGACGAGCTGCAATCGATCAAGCGCACCGCCGCCAACGCGGTGCGCATCGCCGACGAGCGCAACGAGCTGCGCAAACAGGTCGCCACCCTGACCCGGGAAGCCGAGGAGCTGAAGCAGAGCAATCGCGAACTGGGCAACGACAGCGCCCAGCGCTGGTTCCTGATCGGCGGCGGCGTGGTGGTCGGCGGCATCATCCTGGGACTGATCCTGCCGAGCCTGCGGGTACGCCGGCGCAAGAGCTCCTGGGGTTCGCTGTAAGGTACGGTGTTCAAGAATCAGGTGTCGGAGTCAGGCCGCCCAAGTTTTCAAAAAGGACAACAGCACACTACGGCCTGACTCCGACACCTTGCTTTCGTGGGCGGCGTTCTATTGGGAAAAGGGCAGGCACGGGGGCCTGCCCCTACAACGGTTTCAAAAGGTAGGCCATAGGGCGGGGCCTGTAACCCACGTCCCCGGTCCGCGCACCCTGCCCGCCGCTATTTCTCGGTCAGGGTTCACGGCGCCCACGGGGCGCCCTATACAAGACGGCGCACTGGCCGCTCATCGTTCCTCCCGCCGGGACCACGCTCCCGGATACCGTAGGGTGCCGGTGAGCCTGCGAACCGCACCGTTGACGGAACTCATGCGATGCGGTTCGTTTCACTCACCGCATCCTACGAACCTGTCCCGTGCCGGAGATCTCCGAGAACCAACCAATCGGGCCTTGCCCGCCTCAACCTCGGAGTGCAACAAGCTCAGCGCTTCAACTGGCTGACATCGCGCACCGCCCCGCGGGCGGCACTGGTGGTCAGGGCGGCATAGGCCTGTAGCGCCTGGGAGACCACCCGTTCACGGTTGACCGGCTGCCAGGCCTGCACCCCCTTTGCGTCCATCGCCACGCGCCGTGTTGCCAACTCCGCTTCCGGGACCGCCAGCTGGATGGTGCGGCCGGGGATATCGATCTCGATCCGGTCGCCCTCCTCCACCAGGCCGATAGTACCGCCCTCGGCCGCCTCCGGTGAACAGTGGCCGATGGAGAGCCCCGAGGTGCCACCAGAGAAGCGGCCGTCGGTGATCAGGGCACACGCCTTGCCCAACCCCTTGGATTTAAGGTAGCTGGTGGGATAGAGCATCTCCTGCATGCCGGGGCCGCCCTTGGGCCCCTCGTAGCGGATCAGCACCACATCGCCGGCCTGGATCCGGTCGTGGAGGATGGCATCCACCGCCGCCTCCTGGCTCTCGAAGATACGCGCCGGACCGCTGAACTGGAGGATCGACTCGTCCACCCCGGCGGTCTTGACGATACAGCCGGCCTCAGCCAGGTTGCCGTAGAGCACCGCCAGTCCACCGTCCCGACTGTAGGCGTGTTCGATGTCGCGGATACAGCCGCCCGCCCGGTCCAGGTCCAGATCGGGCCAGCGGGTCTCCTGACTGAAGGCGGTCTGGGTGGGAATCCCCGCCGGACCGGCCAGGTAGCGGCTGCAGGCGGTCTCGTCGCTGCTGCGGCCGATATCCCACTTTTCGATCGCCTGCCCCAGGGTACCGCTGTGCACGCTGCCGGCATCCGCATGGATCAGGCTTCCCTTCTCCAGCTCGCCCAGGATGCTGATCACACCCCCGGCGCGATGTACATCCTCCATGTGGTAGAGCGGGGTGGAGGGGGCCACCTTGCACAGGTGCGGCACCAGGCGCGACAGCCGGTCGATGTCGGCCATGGTGAAATCCACGCCGGCCTCGTGGGCCGCCGCCAGCAGGTGCAATACCGTGTTGGTGGAGCCGCCCATGGCGATATCCAGGCACATGGCGTTCTCGAACGCCGCGAAGTTGGCGATGGCGCG
This sequence comes from Sedimenticola hydrogenitrophicus, assembly GCF_025175675.1. GTDB lineage: Bacteria > Pseudomonadota > Gammaproteobacteria > Chromatiales > Chromatiaceae > Sedimenticola > Sedimenticola hydrogenitrophicus. The sequence goes on along the minus strand of NZ_JANIOA010000004.1, from coordinate 58,125 downwards.
GGGCAGCACCGCCGCCTCGTCCTGCTCGTAATAGCGGCGGGCGATATCCACCACCAGGCGGCCCGCCTCCAGGAACAGTTCGCGGCGGTCGGCGTGGGTGGCCAGCAGCGAGCCGTTGCCCGGCAGGCTCAGCCCCAGCGCCTCGGTCAGGCAGTTCATGGAGTTGGCGGTGAACATGCCGGAGCAGGAGCCGCAGGTGGGACAGGCGGAGCGCTCGATGGCATCCACGTCCTCGTCCGACTCCTTGTCATCCACCGCCATCACCATGGCGTCCACCAGGTCCAGCTTAATCTCCTTGCCATGCAGCCGGGTCTTGCCCGACTCCATGGGTCCGCCAGAGACAAATACCGCCGGGATATTGAGGCGCAGGGCGGCCATCAGCATCCCCGGGGTGATCTTGTCACAGTTGGAGATACAGACCATCGCATCGGCGCAGTGGGCGTTGACCATGTACTCCACCGAGTCGGCGATGATCTCCCGCGAGGGCAGCGAATAGAGCATGCCGCCGTGGCCCATGGCGATGCCGTCATCCACGGCGATGGTGTTGAACTCCTTGGCCACGCCGCCGGCCTTTTCGATCTCGCGGGCCACCAGTTGGCCCATGTCCTTGAGGTGGACATGCCCCGGCACGAACTGGGTGAAGGAGTTGACCACGGCGATGATCGGCTTGTCGAAATCCCCGTCGGTCATGCCGGTGGCGCGCCACAGGGCGCGGGCGCCGGCCATGTTGCGGCCATGAGTGGTGGTACGGGAACGGTATTGGGGCATGTGCTTCTCCAGCTTCGGTAGAATCGGTAAACAATAGGTAACTACTCACGAGGTGATTGGCCTGCCTTGCCGGCCTCACACGATGGCTTGTTTCCTCGAATCCGGTCCCTTTTTCAGCGCCTGCCCAAGCCGCTCCCGGCCATCCATGGCCTCCGCGGCATAAGTCCATCCGTGGACAAAACTCGCTTCGCTCAAACAAGGGCAGGCTTGAATCTGAAAAAGGGACCGGATTCGAGGCGCCATCAAGATCGGCCAACAAGGCAGGCCAATCGCTTGCAGACCGGGTGAGTAGTTACAATAATAGATCGATTATCCACCATTTGGCCCTTTCCGGCACCCCTCAGGACTAAGGGTTATAGGATATCCGGTAAACCACCCCGGCATGGTCGTCCGACACCAGCAGCGAACCGTCCGACAGCACCAGCAGGTCCACCGGGCGGCCGCTCGCCCCGGCGGCACCCAGCCAGCCCTCGGCAAAGGGGGAGTAGGAGACCACCCGCCCCTCCTCGATGCGTGCCAGGCCGAGGCGGTAGCCCACCGGTTCGCTGCGGTTCCAGGAGCCGTGTTCGGCGATGAACAGCTGCCCCCGATACTCCGGTGGGAACTGCGATCCGGTGTAGAAGCGCACCCCCAGCGCAGCCACGTGGGCCCCCAGCCTGAGCGCCGGCGGGGTGAACTCCGCGCAGTCGCGGGCGCGACCGTACAGCGGATCGGGGAGATCGCCGCCATGACAATAGGGATAGCCGAAGTGCAGCCCCGACTGCGGCGCCCGGTTCAGCTCATCCGGTGGCCGGTCGTCGCCCAACCAGTCGCGGCCGTTGTCGCTGAACCAGAGGACACCGGTTTCCGGCTGCCAGTCGAAGCCGACCGAATTGCGCACCCCGGCGGCCATCACCTCGCGCTCGCTGCCGTCCGCGCGCATGCGCAGGATGGTGGCGAAGCCCGGCTCGTCGCAGATGTTGCAGGGGGCGCCGATGGCCACGTAAAGCCGGCCGTCGGGGCCGAATGCCAGGTAGCGCCAGCCGTGGTGGGTCTCGGTGGGCAGACGCGCCAGCAGCACCGGCTCGGGGGGTGATTGCAGGCGCTGTTCTATGCCGTCGTAACGCACGATGCGGTGGTTCTCCGCCACGTAGAGCGCCCCCTCGTGGATGGCGATGCCGTTGGGCATGCGCAGCCCGTCGAGCAGCACCCGTGGCGGATCGAACCGGCCGTCACCGTTCGCGTCGGTTACCGCATAGACCCGCCCGGCACGGCGGGTGGCAATGAACAGGGTGCCCCGTTCCCCCAGCGCCAGGGAGCGGGCATCCGCCACGTCGGCGACCGCCACCTCGATCCGGAACCCGTCCGGCATGCGGATCGCTCCCAACTCCAGCGCCGCCAGAGCGCCACCCCACAGCAGCAGCATCAACCCCAAAGCCATCCGTCGCATAAGCCGCTCCCGTCGTCAGCAATAATTAATTAGCATAGTCGATTCCCTTTCCGGCAAAAATTTAGGACTATAATCCAAACCACGATTGGAGCACGGTCCCCACTATGGCAACCAAAAGCGAACGCACCCAGCAACGCATCATCGATGCGGCCAACCAGCTGTTCTACCGCAAGGGCTACAACCGCACCTCCTTCACCGACGTGGTGGATGAGGCGGAGGTGCCGCGGGGAAATATCTACTACTATTTCAAGACCAAGGAAGAGATGCTGAAAGCGGTGATCAAGCACCGCATGGAGACCACCACCCTGATGCTGTCGGAGTGGGAGAAGAGCATCAAGACCCCGCTCGACCGGCTGGAGCGGTTCGTGCAGATCATGTACGACAGCACCCCGGCGCTGCTCCGTTCCGGCTGCCCGATGGGCTCGCTGAACGTGGAGCTGGCCAAGGATCAGCCGGAGCTGAAGAGCGACGCCAAGCAGTTGTTCGACCTGTTCCAGCAGTGGCTGGCGAAACAGTTCACCCAGATGGGCTATCCGGAAGAGGCGCGGGAACTCTCCCTGGAACTGCTGGCCCGGGGCCAGGGGATCATCGTCATCGCCCAGGTCTATCAGGACCCGGGATTTCTCGAACGCGGCACCAAGGAGATCAACCGCTGGCTGGAAAACCTCGACCGCTATGCCTGAAGCTTGTGAAAGCGCCTGATTCTCCAAGGAGTTGGAGTCAAATGGGTTTAGGCCCCGCCGGCTCGGACCCGGCATCCAGTGCCATTTGACTCCGACCCCTGTACGAAATTCGAGTGCGCATATCCACCCCGCTCCGGCATCCCGCACATCCATTAGCAGACCCGATTAAGAGAACCTATGTCCACACCCGCCCTGATCCCGATGATCCAACAACTGATCGCCGCCCCCTCGGTGAGCAGTATCAGCCCGCAGTGGGACCAGTCCAACGAACAGGTGATCCAGCATCTGGCCGACTGGTGCCGCGCCGCCGGATTCCGCGTGAAGGTACTGCCGATCCCGGGCCAGACCAACAAGTTCAACCTGGTGGCCGGCGCCGGCACGGGACCGGGCGGGCTGGTGCTCTCCGGCCATACCGACACGGTCCCCTACGACGAGCAGCGCTGGCAGAGCGACCCGTTCCGGCTGGAGGAGCGGGACAATAGGCTCTACGGCCTCGGCACCTCGGACATGAAGGCATTCTTCGCCCTGGTGCTGGAGGCGGTACGGGAAATAGACCTGAACCGGCTGAAGCACCCCCTCACCCTGCTCGCCACGGCCGATGAGGAGAGCAACATGTGCGGCGCCCAGGCGCTGCTGGATACCCACCGCCGGCTCGGTCGCTACGCGGTGATCGGCGAGCCCACCGGACTCCGCCCGGTGCGCATGCACAAGGGGATCGGCATGGAGGTGATCCGCCTGCACGGACGCTCCGGCCACTCCAGCAACCCGGCCCTGGGGGTGAGCGCGCTGGAGGGGATGTATCGGGTGATCGGCGCCATCCTGGCCTGGCGCGATGAGCTGCAGGCGCGGCATAAAAACCCGCTGTTCGAGGTGGAGGTGCCGACCCTCAACCTGGGGCACATCCACGGCGGCGACAATCCCAACCGCATCTGCGCCAGTTGCGAACTGCAGATCGACCTGCGGCCGCTGCCGGGCATGGTGCTGGAGGATTTGCACGACGAACTGGTGCGGCGGCTGGAGCGGTTGATGGAGGGCAGCGGCCTGCGCCTGGAGATCATCACCCCGTTTCCCGGCATCCCGTCGCTGGAGACCGCCGCCGACAGCGAGATCGTGCGCACCGCCGAACGACTCACCGGCCACACCGCCGGTTCGGTCGCCTTCGGCACCGAGGGCCCCTATCTGCAGCAGCTCGGCATGGAGACCCTGATCCTGGGGCCGGGCGATATCGACCAGGCGCACCAGCCGAACGAGTTTCTTGGCCTGGAACGCATCCAGCCGATGGTCAACCTGCTGCAGGGGCTGATCCGCCACTTCTGTCTTTGATGCCAGCGCTCGGAGTTCAGTTTCAGGCACCAGGCGGACCAATCACCCCGTGAGTGATTGGCTTCAACATTGACATTCAACTCGTAGGATGCGGTGAGTAAGACGAACCGCATCAGGGCGCTTGCGCCGTTTCCAGCGACGGTTGGTGCGGTTCGCAAGCTCACCGGCACCCTACGTCCGAAAAGTGGCATCGCCTGATCTCGGTGTCTCTCTGGCGTGGATAGGGGCAGGCGGTTTCGTCGGGCACGAAAATTCTGCCACCCCACCAGCTGTATGCTGCGATGCGTCTGGCTGGCCGCCGCTCACTCGCCGGTCATGGCATAGGGCAGCTTGAGGTGCGCCCCCGGGGCCAGGGCGTAGCGGGCGAACCAGCCGCGGTTCATCTCCAGGGCGTAGAGGGTCCGGGGCGGCGAGTGGTAGAGCTGTTTGCCCCCGTCCGGCTGCATGCTCACCACCGCGCGCAGCACCCCCTGATCATCAAAAAAGCCCACATCCAGGGGTATCCGGGTATTGAGCATCCACAGGCTCACCTCCCGGGGTTCGGGGAAGATCATCAGCAGCCCCTCGTCCTTGCCCATGGATTCGCGATACATCAGGCCACGTTGACGTGCTTTGGGGGAGGCCGCCACCTCGACCCGGGCGTTGATGTTGTCCACCAGCAGCGACACTTGGCGGGACTCCAGGCAGCCCGTCAGCAGGAGGGTGAATAGCAGCAGCGTGGTATGTCGCAGGGTCGGTTTCAATTCAGCAGCTTCGTTTTCAATGGTCGATATCCGGCTGAAGACGATTCTAGTCCCTGCCGGCGGGCGAAAACAATCATTCGGCGACCGTCTCCTCCATGACCTCAGCGGCCACCCGATGCAGGCGCGCCACGGTCGGGGCGATCAGCGGATTGTTGCCGGCCCCGGGATAGACGACGTAGGCCGGCAACTGGAAACTCGGTGCCCCGGCCACCCGGTACAACCGCTCCTGCCGGATCAGCTCCCGCACCAGGCGGTACGGAAAATAGCCCGCCCCGCCGTCCGTGAGGATCAGCTGCAGCCCCAGCCAGCTGATGCCCACGATCACCCGGGGGCTGCTCAGCTCCGGCAGGCCACCGCTCAACTGGGCCAGGAACTCCGGCCCCCAGTCCACATGCACATAGCTGTCCGGATCGGGCATCCGCCGCCCCTGCCGGTGGCTGGTCACCAGCACCAGCTCCTCTTCCAGCAACCGCTCGACCTGCAGTGCCGGGCGGTTCTGAGGTGTGTACATGATGCCGATATCCAGGCTGCCATCCACCAGGGCCTGCATCAACCCCTCCTCGAATCCGATCCGGGCACGGATCTGGATATCGGACCGCTCCGCGCGCATGCGCTCCAGCAGCCGCAGCAGCAGCCCGTCCCACAGGCCGAAGCGGCCGCCGATGGTCAATGAGCCGTTGAATTCGCGCGCCACGCCAATCTCGTGCCGGGCGCGCTCCAGGGTCTGCACCATATTGGCGGCATAGCGCAGGAAGCGCCGGCCACTGGGGGTCAGGACGGCGCCGGCCTTGTTGCGGACAAACAGCTCGCAGCCGAGGTACTGCTCCAGGGTACGGATCCGCCGGCTTACCGCCGCCTGGGTGACATGCAGCGCCCGGGCGGCGCGGATAAAACTGCCGGTATCCACCACTTTCAAAAAGGTACGTGCGAATTCGATATTCATGGTGCCCCCAGAGCCTGTGTGCCGCGCCAATAATATTACAATTAGTAATATGAACCGTGATTATTTATCGTTTGTGTAATCAAATTTCCTGAGCTAGGGTGAATTAAGCTGCAAATTTCACAGGAAGGGAGACCAGCGTCCCGTTCGGTGGATCACCCCTCCTTCACCTCTCCCGGCCAGATCACGCAGCGGGGTACGACTCTAATGAGGCATCTGCTCGAATTACTGAAGTGGGATCACCTGCGTTTTACGGCACTGCTAAACTACCTGGTAGGCATTGTGGAGGGTTTAGAGCGTAACGAGGAACCGGATTACGCGGAATTCATCGAGCTGATAACCTATCTCAAGCCCGCCCTGAAGGGTAGCCACCAGGCGGAAGAGTTGGCGTTGTGGCAGAGACTTTCACAATACGCCGGCCCCCAACACGGGACAGTGACGCGGATGGAGACGCTCCATCGAGGGGTGGTTGACAAGGGGATGGCCCTGGAAAGCGGGGTGCGTGCCGCCCAAGCGGGCGCCCGACTCCCACCGGAACAGCTGCAGCGGCTCGCCGATGATTTTGTCAGCGCATTCCGCGAGCAGATGGCGATCGAAGAACAGACCATCTTTCCGCTGCTGGAGTCGGTGATGCCTGAGCACGAGTGGTGCGGCGATGCCGCCCGCGCGGCAAACAGCGACCAACCAAGGGGAGAATAGAGGCGCCGTCGTTAACGGCAACACACAACAGCGACTCAGAAAGGAGTAACCAACCATGTCCCGCAAATCCCCCCCGCTCACCACCCCGCACCCGGCCCATACTGTCGAGGAACGTCTGCTGGCGCTGTTCAGAGGTTACGACGGATTCGGCATGATCCTCTACTTCTGGGCGCTCATCGGATCCTTTATCGCCGCCCTCGCGCTGATTGCCGCCGGCTTCGCCTTGTGGAATTGGTGGCTGCTGTTCCTGGGGCTGCTCGCGGTACGCAGCTACGCCTACCTGGGGCGGATCGGGCGGGAGTTGCTCGACCGGATTTCACCCTACGACGGTTAGCCCTGCCCTTTACCCATAAGTGGGCCGGATCGCATCCGAAGATGGGTTACGGCGCGCCCGACCACCGCGAATAGCCGTCAACAAGGGTGCCGCGCCTCCACCCATCCTACACGCGTGTTCATCGGCATTTGTGGGAAAGGGTAGCCCTAGCCGCAGCCATCTCGTCACAGGACCGCAGCGCAGGGCACTCCCGGCAGCGGCCGGGCAGATGCACCATTATCTCCGGTTAACACTCGAATTATTCCGTAATGCGGTTTACATTAGGGAACTCCAGGCCGGGCCTGGAGCTTCACCCTGGATGTTGGCCCAACGGAAACAGTACGCGTGGCAAAAAACAGCAAAAACAAACATGACCCTTTCGTCGATTGGTTTCGCAACTCTTCCCCCTATATCCATGCCCACCGCGGCAAGACGGTGGTTATCCTGTTCGGCGGCGAGGCGGTGGCCGAGGAGAGCTTTGCCGACCTGATCCACGACATCTCCCTGTTGCACGGGCTCGGCATCAAACTGGTGCTGGTACACGGCGCGCGTCCGCAGATCGAGGAGCGGCTCGGCCTGCACCAGACCGAAATGCAGTATATCAACGGCCTGCGGGTAACCGATGAGGCGGCACTGTCCTGTGTCAAGGACGCCACCGGCGCGGTACGGGTGGAGATCGAGGCGCGCCTCTCCATGGGGCTGGCCAACTCGCCCATGGCCGGGGTGCATATCCGCGTGGTCTCCGGCAACTTCGTCACCGCCCAGCCGATCGGTATCCGCGACGGTATCGACTACGGCCACACCGGCATGGTGCGGCGTATCGACGCCGGGGCGATCCAGCGCGTGGTGGATGCCGGAGCGATTGCCCTGGTGCCCTCGCTCGGCTACTCGCCCACCGGCGAGGTATTCAACCTCGGCGCAGCCGACGTGGCCAGTGCCGTGGCCATCGCCCTCGGCGCCGACAAGCTGATCATGCTGGTCGAAGGCAAGGGCCTCACCGACACCCGGGGCAAGGTGCGGACCAACGTGATACCGCGCGAGGTGGAGTCGATCCTGCAACGGCGCAAAAGCCTGCCGGAGGAGTTGGTCCAGCAACTGAACCATGCGGTAAAGGCGTGCCGGGGGGGCGTGAAGCGGACCCACCTGATCGACCGCCAGATGGATGGCGCCCTGCTCAAGGAGCTGTTCACCCGTGACGGTGTCGGCACCCTGTTGACCGCCGAACCCTACGAGGAGATCCGCGGCGCGCGCATCGACGATATCGGCGGTATCCTGGAGCTGCTCGGACCGCTGGAGGCCAACGGCACCCTGGTGCGGCGCTCTCGCGACTTGCTGGAGACCGAGATCGAACGCTTCACCGTGGTGGAACTGGATGGCGCGATCATCGGCTGCGCCTCCCTGCACCCCTATCCCGAGGAACGGATCGGCGAGCTGGCCGGGGTCGCCGTGCACCCGGACTACCGCAACAGCGGGCGCGGCGATGCCCTGCTCGCCCACATGGAGAAGCGGGCACTGACCGCCGGCATCGAGCGCCTGTTTGTGCTCACCACCCAGACCGCCCACTGGTTCAGGGAGCGGGGCTTCGTCCCGACCCAGGTCAACTCTCTGCCGCTGGCCAGGCAGCAGCTGTACAACTATCAGCGCAACTCCAAAGTTTTCATCAAGGGGCTGTGAACGAGTCTCCCCCCTGAGCCCCGCCTGACACCCCGCCGGGCTGGGAGCCCCCCCCCCGCTACACTCGAAAAGAGAAACCGCCTGCCCGGCAGGCGCCGCGATCAACCCAACCCATGCCGAACGACCGGCAAAGAAGCGCGCATCATGATCAGCGAACTCGAAACCACCCCGTCCCAGACCCAGTTGCTGGATCAGGTGATTGCCGACCTGGAGGCCGGCAGCCAGGAGGCGTTGACCCGCACCCTGCTCGCCACCCACCCGGCCGAGGTCGCCAGCCTGCTCGAATCCCTGCCGCCGGAACAACGCAGCGACCTGTGGGAAGCGGTGCCGGTGGCGCAGGAGAGCGAGGTACTCTCGTTTCTACACGACGAGGCGCGTACCACCATCGTCGACGAGATGGATCAGGGCGAACTGGTGGCGGCGGCCGGATCGATGGCCCCGGAAGACCTGGCCGAGTTCATCGATGAGCTGCCGGAGGATCTGACCGCCACACTGCTGCTGGCACTGGATGCCGACCACCGCAAACGCCTGGACAGCGTGCTCAACTACGAGGAGGGGAGCGCCGGGCGGCTCATGAGTACCGACGTCATCAGCGTGCGTCCGGATGTCTGCATCGCGGTGGTGATGCGCTGGCTGCGCCGCCACGAGTCCCTGCCGCCCCATACCGACAGCCTGATGGTGATCGATGACGACGGCGGCTATCTCGGCAAGCTGGATGTCGCCGACCTGCTCACCAGCAATCCCGCCACCCGGGTGGAGGCGGTGATGCAGCCGGAGGCCGCCACGGTGCGCGCCGACCTCAGCGAGCACGACGTGGCCGCCCTGTTCGAGCGCCGCGACCTGATCTCGGTGGCGGTGCTGGACGCGGCCGGCAAGCTGCTCGGGCGCATCACCATCGATGACATCGTCGACGTCATCCGTGAGGAGTCCGACCGCACCCTGCTGCGCAGTGCCGGCCTGAATGAAGAGGAGGACATGTTCGCCCCGGTGCTGCCCAGCGCCCGGCGCCGCGGTCTCTGGCTGGGGATCAATCTGATCACCGTATTTGCCGCCGCCTGGGTGATCGGCCGCTTTGAGCAGGCGCTGGACCAGATCGTCGCCCTGGCGGTGCTGATGCCGATCGTCGCCAGCATGGGCGGCATCGCCGGCAGCCAGACCCTGACCCTGACCATCCGCAGCCTGGCCCTGAACCAGATCGCCAGCGCCCACGTGCGCTGGCTCACCATCAAGGAGCTGCTGGTGGGGGCGGTCAACGGCCTGGTCTGGGCCCTGGTGGTCTCCCTGGTTACCTACCTCTGGTTCGGCGACCCGGGTATCGCGCTGATCATCGGCGCGGCGCTGGTGCTCAACCTGCTGGCGGCGGCTCTCTCCGGCATCACCATCCCGCTGCTGCTGCACCGCTGGGGTATCGACCCGGCACTGTCGGGGGCGGTGATCCTGACCACGGTCACCGACGTGATCGGTTTTCTCAGCTTCCTCGGCCTGGCGACGCTGTTCCTGATCTGAACCGCCACCTGACCGGAACAACACACACCACACAAAACGGGTTACCGAATTGCTCCGGTAACCCGTTTGTTATCCCCAACTCGTCGCTGTTTTCGCGCTAGACCTGTACCGTGTAGCCTGACTGCCGGTTGTTTGCCGCCCTGGAGCGCAATGACAGGATGAGCAGCACACCACCCAGTAGTAGCAGGGTGGAGGGTTCAGGCACCTCGGTGGTGGTGGACGGCCCTATACCAGCGGCGCCGGTCAGCTTGAAAAAATCATTGCCGTAAAAGTTGGTGTTGCTGGTACCGCCCAGATTGGGGTTGAGCGCGCTGATCAGCCAGTAGCTGGAAGAGACATCTCCGACATTTACCGACTTAACGCTGGTTCCTGCGTCATAATAGCTGCCGATGGTGGTCCAGCCGCTACTCGCCAGATCAGCGTACTCCATGCTGCTCAGGTTGGTGCTGCCGCCGCCGGTATATGCACTCAGAGAGAAATCGGTATCCGTCCCGCCATTGTCGTTCCAGCCAAACTTCACCTGATTCAGGGTAACCGCCGTGCCGCCAAAGCTGAGGAGAATGGCATCGATGCGATACTGGTTATCCATGGCGTGAGACGGGCTGCCCCAATCCTCTCCGCTGTAGACACCGAGCCCCCCGCTCCATTGAGCGAGGTTGCGCTGCACCAGATCACCGGTCCCATAGCTGCTGCTCCCGGAACCGGAGGCATAGTTGGCATTGGACCAGCCGGTCACGCTGACATCCGGTGCCCCGCCGCTGCCATCGAAGGACATGCCGGAGCTGTTGCCTGTGTAAGCGCTGGTAAAGTCCCAGGACCAGTCGGCCATCACCTGACCCGATAGCAACAGGGTCAGTATCCCCGGAAGTGTGATCGTTGCAATTTTGTTGTTGGTTCTCATCTGTGCAACCCTGGCAGTCATGCTATTCATCCACGCGGCAGTGCCGGCAGAACCTGAGTAAATAATTTATTGCAACTTAAATGCCAAGATAAAATATGAACTTATTTCAAGTGGTTATACACCAGCATTTCATTCACCCCGGTCAAAGTGTAAAAAATTCCGACACTAATCATCGGTTTCCAACCGCTCCAGCAAGGCCCTGGCCGCGACCAGGTCCGCGAACGCCTCGCCGGTCGCGACCAGTCCCTGCAACTCCTGGCGGGCCTCGCCCCGGCGTCCAAGCGAGACCAGGGCAGTAGCGATATGGAAGCGGATGCGTTTGTTGGCCGCCGCCATAAGGCTGGCGTTACGCAGATACCGCAGACCCTCGGCAGGCTCGCCACTTTTTACCAGAATCCAACCCAGGGTATCGTTGATGACCGGACTGTCCGGCGCCAGTTCATAAGCCCGGCGCGCCAGCGCCATGGCGCCGGCGTCACCCTGCTGGAAACGGATCATGGCAAGGTTGTTAAACACTTCGGGATCACGGTTACCGGCCTCCGTCAGCGTCGCGTAGATGTCACCCGCCGCCTGCAGATCCTCCAGTCGAAGGTAACCTTCCGCCAGGGCCTTTTTTAATACACCGCGATCACCGGCCCGCGGGTCCGCCTGCAGCGTCGTTTCCAGAAACCGCACCCCGCGCTCCACATCTCCGCTGAACAGATAGGCCTGATACAACCGCAGAACGGCGTCGCGTGCGCCCATGGCAATCGCCTGCTTGTAGCCGGCAATCGCCGCGACAAAGTCACCCCTCGCCAGGGCGAGCTCTGCCTGCAAGCGATGGCTGGCCGGTTCGTCGGGATGAAAATGCATGAGCTGGCCGATGGTCTTTTCCGCCTGCTCACGCTTCCCCGCGGCAAGCAGTACCTCCGCCAAGGCGGTCTGAGCCGGAACCGAACGGGGACTGTCCTCGAGTATTTTCATCAGCGCCCAGGTGGCGCCGTCCGGGTCCGTGGCGGCCCGCAACAGCCGCGACGCATCCAGCAGCACGGGTTTGCTATAGCCAGCCGCATTGGACATGCGCCGAAACTGGGTTCTCGCCAGTTCGTGGTTATTCCGGGCAAGGTGACTGAGTCCGATCAGACGCATCACCTGCAGGTCATCCGGAAACAGCCGCTCCAGTTTCTGCATATGTTGATCAAGCTCCCGGGACATTCCCAGCCGCATGTACAGCTCGCCCAGATACAGGTTATTGGCGACCGACCGCTCATCCAGGGCGACCGCCTTGAGGAGCAGTTCAAGCGCCGCCGTGGGGTTGCCGTCGGCCTCCTCCAGCCTGGCCTGCTCAACCATGGCCAGGATGTTTCCAGGGTGATCCAGTTTGACCTTTTCGATTCGCCCTCTTGCCTGTTCAATCCTGCCTGCCGCCAGATCGATCTTGACCAGGTTTAATTCCGCACCGAGAAATTTGTCATCTTGCTTCAGAATCCGCTCAAGATGGCCGGTCGCGGCGGCGATATCACCGGCCGCTATCTCGGTCGATGCCAGCAGGTTCATCAGTTCCAGGTTTTGTGGATTGTGCTCGCTGAGTAGTTTGGCGATTTTAACCGCCTGTTCATTTTCCTTACGTCTGAGGTGTTCCAGAACCAGGGTCACCCCGGCCATGCGTGCCTCCACGGTCATGGCGAACACCTCGCTCAACTGCTCCACGCCTACCTCGCTCCGCCCCTGCGCCAGGTGGCTCAAGGCTATCTGGGTGCGGGCCTCGACGGCATCACCCCCTTGTGCCACCGCCCTGTCCAGCAGTTCAATGGCCTTCAGGTGCCGCCCGTTTCTCATGTAGGCGGTTCCCAGCATGGTAAGCAGTTTATAGTCGTTCGGTACCTGGCTGAGCGCCGGTTTGAGCACCTGGATTACCCTGTCGTACTGGCCCCTGTCAAACAGGATGGTAGCCATGAGCTTGCGCGCACCCGGATTCTCCGGGACACGTTTGAGATAGAGTTCCAGGCTGGCATAGGCCTCATCCATGTTGTTCATGCTGTAGTCGATCAAGCCCGACAACAGCAGGGTCTCCAGGTGTTCCTGTTTCACCTCGGTGGGCAATTTGGCCATGACGCCGTGGGCCTCCATCATGGCCTCCCTGGATGCCTGGGGATCGCCGAGACGTGAATAGGCCACCCCGCGCAGATAGGATAGCTGGGGGTCGAATGCCTGTTTCTCGGCAATTTCATCCAGCTCTACCAGAGCCAGGTCATACTTGCCCATATCCATATAGGCGCCCGCCCTGGCGAGCCGGACCTTGTAGTAGTCCGGATTCAGTTCCAAGGCCTTACTGTAGGATTGCACAGCCGCCTCGAACTGATGCCGGGCATGGGCGACCGCACCTTTGGTATGCCATACATCGGGGTCCTGTGGAGCCAGATCCATCGCCTGCAGCAAAAGCGGCTCAATGGCATTGAATTCACCTTTTCGCAGCAGCACCGAAATCAGCCCCAGCACCGGGGAGACCGCGGTCGTGTTGTACCGCATCGCCTTTCTAAAGGCCTGGTCCGCGTTTTCGATCTCACCCAGTTCCAGATGGGCATCACCCCGAAGCACCATGATTTCGGCATTCACGTCCGGAAGAAATTCACCCTCCCCTATCTCATCCAGAATCTGCCGATACTTCCTCTGCTGCTTATAGGCCTGACCCAGCGGCACCGACACCAGTGCCCGGTCGGCCCCCAGTTTCAGGGACACATTCAATTCCCTTTCCGCCAGGGCACCTTCTCCCTGTTCCAGGTACGCACGCCCCAGCAGCAAATGCGCCGCAAGGAAATCCGGATCATCCCTCAAGGCATTCTTCAAATGGATCACCGCCGTTGACAGCTCATTTTCCTGAAACCTGATCAACGCCTCTTCATACAGAGATGAGCCACCCAGCGGCTCCACTACGGCGTATGCAGCCCCGCTTTGGGCCAAACCCAGCAGGCAACACAGCCCCATTGGCTGGAAAAATTGTCTTATATTCATGATTTGAAATTATGCCGTCCCTATTGACTCGATTTGCCGCCCAAACTTCCCCTGGCAACCCCTTTTGAAGATACACTGTTGGTAACCATAAACAGCCGGACAGAATCAGGCAATGCCCGTTTCCGGCGGGGTCACCTGATTACAGCTCCCCCGGATCTTACCCCGGATCTTATGAGCGAAGCGGCGTCACCAGAGCCCGGCCAGGTAGCCATCCACAATCCCAGCTGTCGGTTTATCATAGATCGAATCGATCCCCGGAGCAGCCCATGCCATCGCGTTATCCCGCACTTTTCATCTCCCACGGCGCCCCCGATTTCATCCTCACGGAGCAGGCGGCGGTCACGGCGCTGCGCCAGCTCGGCGAGCGCTACCCGCAACCGCGGGCGATTGTCGTCGTCTCCGCCCACTGGATCCGCCGGCCGGTCGGCGTCACCGCGGGCGAGGCCCACGGCACCATCCACGACTTCAGCGGCTTTGCCGAGGCGCTGTACCAACTGACCTATCCGGCGAAAGGCGACCCGGGACTGGCGGCAAACATTGCCGACCGGCTGCGCGCCCATGGCATCGCGAGTGAACTGATTCCGGACCGGGGGCTCGATCACGGCGCCTGGATACCGCTGCTGCTGAGCCATCCACAGGCGAGGGTCCCGGTGATCCAGGTCTCGCTGCCGTCCGCGGATCTGCCGGAATGCGCCCGCCTGGGCGAGGCGCTACGGCCGCTGCGCGACGAGGAGGTACTGATCATCGGCTCCGGCGGCTCGGTGCACAATCTGCGCGCCATGAACCGCGAGGAGCGGACCGACACCTGGGCCAGCGACTTTGAACAATGGCTGCGGGAGACCGTGGAAGGCAACCGCTTCGAGGAGTTGTTGAGCGCCGAACAATCCAGCCCGCTGTTTCCCGCCGCCCATCCGACCAGCGAGCACTTCGCCCCACTGCTGACCGCCTGGGCGGCGGGCGATCGCCAACGTCCCGGCCGGCGCTTCCACCACAGTTACAGCTACGGCAACCTCGGCATGTCGATGTTTGAATTCGGCTGACCCGTGGCAATGACGGGCACGGAATCGCGGGGCCACATCATCTAAACGCGCCAATGCTTGTGAGAGAGGATCTGCATGCTTGGATGCGTCACCCCCGCGGCATACAATCACCCAAGACCTCCAGTGCACGCCGTAAAGTCACGGATACAGGTTCCAGACAGGGGCGAACGAACAGCGCGCCCCCAGTGTCGAAACTTGCAAATCATCCCCGTTTGCACAACCCTCATCCTTAGGGACAGACTCTCGGTAAATCCGGATGAACCAATCGCTGACCGCCGAACACAGGCTGCGCAATCTGCTCCATACCCTGTTGTTGATCGGGGGCATGGCGCTGCTGCTGGCGCTGATCAGCGGAGTGCTGTTCGGCGAGGGGGTCTGGCCCTGGGTGTTTGTCGGGGTGATCCTCGCCATGAGCACCCTGCCCGATATCTCACCCCACTGGCTGTTGCGGCTCTACCACGCACGTCGGCTCCACCCCCAACAGGCCCCGGACCTGACCCGCCTGATGGAGCAGATCGGCCACCGCGCCGGCGTCACCCCGACCCCGGCCCTCTACTGGATACCCAGCAGCGCCATCAACGCCTTCTCCGTCGGCAGCCGCGACGAAGCGGCCATCGCCCTGACCGACGGCCTGCTGAAGCTGCTGACACCGCGGGAGCTGGCCGGGGTGCTGGCCCATGAGACCAGCCACATCGCCAATCACGACATGCGCCTGATGAATCTGGCGGACGTGATCAGCCGCCTCACCCACATGTTGTCGCTGACGGGCATCCTGCTGGCGCTGATTTCGCTGCCGCTGGTGTTGCTGGGCATAGCCCCGCTGCCGCTGATCGGCCTGTTGCTGCTGATCGCCGCGCCCACCCTGAGCGCCCTGCTGCAACTCGGCCTCTCCCGGGTGCGGGAGTTCCAGGCCGACCTGAGCGCGGCGCGCATCACCGGTGATCCGGTGGGGCTGGCCTCGGCCCTGGGCAAGATCGAGGACCGGGAAACCAGCCTGTGGCGGCGCATCCTGCTGCCGGGCTACCGCGACCCGGAACCCTCGCTGCTGCGCACCCATCCGGAAACCGCCGAGCGCGTGCGGCGACTGCTGGAACTGCGGGACGACCCGGAGATACCGAACTACCCGATACTCCCGGACGATGTCCGGGGTGGCCGGTTGCCGGGGGAGTTCGGCCGGGTGCGGCCGCCCCGTCACCGGCTGTTTTTCCGGATCTGGCGCTGACGGCCCCGGCCTTCAGACCTTATGCAACAGATTGACGATCTCCGCGGCCGGCAGCGGACGGCTGAAGAAGAAGCCCTGCACCGCATCGCAGCCGTGCTTTTTCAGGTACTCCAGCTGCTCCCGGGTCTCCACCCCTTCCGCCACCACCTCCATGCCCAGCACGTGCCCCATGTCGATGATGGTCTTCACCAGGCCGGTCTCGGCGTCCCGCACTTGGATATCCTGGATGAAACTCCGGTCAATCTTCAGCACGTCGATCGGAAACTGTTTCAGATAGCCCAGGGAGGAGTAGCCGGTGCCGAAGTCATCCATGCTCAGCTTGATATTCATCGCCTTGATATCGCCCAGGGTGAGCAGGGTCTGCTCGCGATTGAACAGCAATGAGGACTCGGTGATCTCGATTCCCAGCAGATCGGTATCGATACCGGTGGTCTCCAGCAGCTCCACCAGATAGTCGGTGAATTCATGGTTCTGCAGATGCTTGCCGGAGAGGTTGACGGAGATCCGCACCGGCTCATAGCCCTCGCTCTGCCACGCCAGCGACTGCTCGATGGCGCGGCTGATCACCCACTCGCCGATGCGGATGATCTGGCCGCTCTCCTCGGCAATAGGAATAAAAACATTCGGCGACACGCCCCCCAACTCCGGGTGCTTCCAGCGCAGCAGCGCCTCCAAGCCGATCAGGCGCTCGCTGGCCAGGTCGATCTGCGGCTGGTAATAGAGTTCGAACTCGCCCTTTTCCAGCGCCCGACGCAAGCCGGTCTCCAGCAACAGCCGCTCCATGGAGACCTTGTTCAACTGCTCGGTGAAGAACTGAAAGTTGTTTTTGCCCAGCTCCTTGGCGTGGTACATGGCCGCGTCCGCGTTCTTGATCAGCTGATCGGCATCCTCGCCATCCTGCGGATAGACCGCAATACCCATGCTGGAGGAGATCACCAGCTCCTGGTCGCCCAGCAGCAGCGGTCGGGCTATGGTCGAAGTGATACACGGCAGGATTCGTGAGATGTGCGCCACCTGCTCCACATCATCGAACAGGATGGTGAATTCATCACCGCCCAGTCGGGCCACGTGCTGCGCCTCGGTCAGGTCGCTGGAGCGCAGACACTCCAGCAGCCGTCTGGCAATCTCCTTCAGCAGCAGGTCGCCGACCGGGTGTCCCATGGTGTCGTTGATCAACTTGAAGCCATCCAGGTCGAGCACCAGCACCGCCAGCTTCCGGTCATGGCGCCGGGCGTTGATGATGGCCTGATCGACCCGCTCGCGGAACAGCCGCTTGTTGGGCAGCCCGGTGAGGCTGTCGTGGTAGGCCAGCCAGGCGATCTGCTCCTCCGACAGCTTGCGCTTGGTGATGTCGCGGGTAAGGGCCAGCACCCGGTCATGCTGCACCGGCACCAGCCTCGCCTCGTAGTAGAGATTTGTGTCACCGTCCGGAAAGCTGAACTCGAACTCCACCGGTTCCCGGCTGCGCAGCACCTCGATCAGGGCACTGTCGTACTGCTCGGCCACATCCTGGACGAATACCTCATACAGCCCACTGCAGCCCGCGCTGTGGCAGAGCATGAAGGGCGGGTGGTTGTTGAGGGTACGGTGCCGTACGTGCTTGTCGGCATTGAATTCATAAATATCGTCGGGGATCGAATCCAGGATCAGCTTCAGGCTCTTGTTGGCGCTGGTCAGCTCCCCCGAACTGAGATCCATGGCCCGCTCCAGCAGGGTACGGTCCTGGTCATGCTGCGCGTAGGCCGTATCGATCGCCTCCAGCAGTCCGCGCAACTCAGGCTTTTCCAGCCACTCCGGCGGGAGGTGTCGGCGCAGCTGTCTGGTCAACAGTTTGTGCATCAGCGCTCCGACAGGGCGGTAATGGTCATGGTCTGGTTGTGCAGTTCACAGCGCGCATCCGGGGTGAAGGGGGAGATCTCGCCGTAGGAGTAGAACCCGGTGTACACGGCCTGGTCACCCAGCACCTCGTGCACCGCCTCCACCTCCTCCTCGACCCGCTGTTTCAGGATCAGTTTGCGGCCGACGCAGCTGATCAGGATGGCCAGTTCCGGGGCACCCTGGCGCAAGCCGTGGCCGGCGGTCTCCGCCGCCCCGAGCGCGCCATCCACCAGGCGGTCGAAATTGGCCTTCATCAGCCGTACATAGCAGCCCTGCGGTATGTCCCCGGCAAAGGTCATGCTCTGTTCCTTTTCGTCCACCGCCAGGATGGTGCGCACGATCGGCTTCTCGTTCTCCGGCAGGCGCAGGCTGAGGGGAAACAGCAGGCCGGTGGCCGGCAGCCCCATGGCGTGCTCCCCCAGGTAGGTCTTGTACAGATCCAGGGCCGACTGCCCATCCAGTTCGTAGAGCACATTGCCGCTGGCGCGGGTGATCAGCCGCTCCGGTCCGAAGCTGTCCCAGCCGCCGAGCGAACCGCAGCCCACAGAGATATGTTCGCCATACAGCCCGATGGCCGAAATCTGCCGCTCCCGGATCTCGTCACCCCAGGCCACCAGGGTCTGTTCAAAGCGGTCACCGTCGCCGGACAGGCCGCCGCTGACCGTCACCCCGGGCGGGAGGTGCTCGGTGACACCGCGCACCAGCTCGCTGCCGTTGATGTGCAGGCCATCGGAGAGCACGAACAGATGTTTCAGGTCGTCCGCCGCCAGCTGCCGGGCCAGCTCCCGGCCGGCGGCGTGGCTCTCGGCGGCATCCTCCACCCGCACCCGAGCCCCCTTGACCCGGGTCTTCTCGAACTCTATCGCGGTCAGGCAGAGAGTGTCGTCATAGACGCGCCGCCCCATGATCTCGCCGGCGGTGGAGCAGCCGATGATCAGAGCGGACGGATAGGTCTCCCGGATCTGCCGCAGCAATTCGCCCTCGGCCAGCAGGCGTTTTGCTGCGAAGACCAGCAACAGCTGACTTCTGTTGCGCTCTCCCAGCGGCCACAGCCAGCCGTGCTCCGGTTGCCAGCGATTCTGTACGGTATGCATCAGCCCCCCTTTGCCAATTTGTTGGGCGTTCACAAGGCTATAGCGGCAATTTCTCCCGCATCTAAAGGGCCATTGGAAGGGAGCAGGCCGCCGTATGGCCGCTATGTTGCGATATCCACCCGGCTGCGGCAACCGGGCAATCCCTACCCCGGAACCGGCACCTGAGCGAAGGCAGCGCCCGGCGCTCCGGTGCCATTTTCAGCTTCATTTCATGCTACCGCGTCACAATCCCTCTCAAGAATTAACCACCCGGCTACCCAATTGACGGATACCAGATGACCACCGGCACCCTCGCATTCATTATCCTGGCGGCGATCAGCCTGCAGGTCGGCCTATTCACCCTGACTGCACTGTATCGTCGGCGCGCCCTATTTTGCGCGGCCGCGTCCGTACCGCCCGCCACCGCGGCATCCACCTGGAAAGGATTCCGGGAGTTTGTGGTACAACGCCGTGTCAGCGAGGACCCGCAGGGCACCATCTGCTCCTTCTATCTGCGCCCGGTGGACGGCCGGCCGCTCCCCCCTTTCAAGCCAGGCCAGTTCCTGACCTTCCGGCTGCCCGTGGACGACCCGGCCGGCGGCCGAAGCGGATCCGTGATCCGCTGCTACTCCCTGTCCGACGCCCCTCATCCGGACTATTACCGGGTCTCGATCAAACGGGTGCCGGCACTGCCCGGACAGCCGGTGCAGCCGCCGGGAGTCGCCTCCAACTTTTTCCATGATCGGGTGACGGAGGGCTCGCGTCTCAAGGTCCGCGCCCCCGCCGGCCATTTCCATCTACGGGAGCAGGATCAGTCGCCGGTGGTGCTGATCGGCGGCGGCATTGGCATCACCCCGATGCTGAGCATGCTCAACCGGCTGCTGGAGAGCGGCAGCCCACGTGAGATCTGGCTTTTCTACGGCATACGCAACGGCCGCGAGGAGATCATGGGGGATCACCTCCGATCCCTGGCCGAACGGCACGCCAACTTCCACCTGTACCGCTGCTACAGCGCTCCGGCCGACGGGGAAACCGCGGGGCTCGATTTTCAGCATCGCGGCCGGGTGGATGTGCCGTTGCTGCGTGCCACCCTGAAACCGGCGCACTACCAGTTCTACCTGTGCGGCCCCCCGGCCATGATGGAGAGCCTGGCGCCCGGCCTGGAAGAACTGGGTATTGGCGACATCTTCTACGAATCCTTCGGGCCCGCCACACTCGCCCGGCCTGGTGCGACCGAGACGCAATCCGAGACGGCCGCCGCGGAGATCAGCGTTACCTTCGGCCGATCCGGCAGGCAGATCGCCTGGGACCGGCAGGCCGGCTCCCTGCTGGAGTTCGCCGAGGCCCAGGGCATCGAGGTGGACGCGGGCTGTCGTGCCGGCAGTTGCGGCGGCTGCCAGACCCCCATTGAATCGGGTGACGTGGTGTACGACCAGCCGGCCGTTGCCGAGGTGGAGCCCGGCCACTGCCTGCTGTGTATCACCCGGCCGAAAAACGACCTGACCCTGGCCGCCTAGAGAATCGCCATGCAACGCTCCCTGTTACGCAAAGAAGTGCTCCCCTTCCTGCTGATGTTCGGCTCACTGATCCTGGCCACCATCATCGCCGATGCCCTGCTGCACCTGTTCGGACTGGCCTGGATCGGTCGCTGGCTCGGCATACCCGGTACATTGCTGATCCTGTCATCCTTCCTCTACTCGCTGCGCAAGCGAAAAAAGATTCACTTCGGCAAACCCAAAACGCTGCTCGTCCTGCACGAAACCCTGACCTGGGTGGGTGCCCTGTTTGTCCTGGTGCACGCCGGCATTCACGTGTATGCCATTCTGCCCTGGCTCGCCCTGATCGCCATGTTGATCAACATCATCAGCGGCATGACCGGCAAGTACCTCCTGGATCGCTCGCGCAGCTTCCTGGCACAGAAAAAGGAGCTGTATCTGCAGGAGGGGCTGACCGAGGTGGAGGTTGAGAAGCGGCTGTTCTGGGACGCCACCACCTACGACCTGATGAAACAGTGGCGTACCGTCCACCTGCCGATCACCCTGGCCTTCGCCGTGCTGGCAAGTACACACATCCTCGGTATCCTTCTTTTCTGGCAATGGCGATGAACAAAAAACTGATCACCCGCATCGTCATGGCGAACCTGGCAGTCCTGCTCCTGCTGGCGATCTTCGCGCCGCAATGGATGATCAGCCCGGGCAAACCGATCGCGGCCCACGGTGAGCTCGCAAACGACTGCTTCGCCTGCCATGTCCCCTTCATTGGCAGTACGTCACGGCAGTGTATCGCCTGCCACCAGGTCGCGGAGATCGGCCTGAAGACCACCCGGGGGATCGCCATCGACAAGGAGCAGAAGAACGTCGCCTTCCATCAGCAGCTGGTCGAAGATGACTGCATGGCTTGCCACAGCGAACACAAGGGGGTGCAGCCGTTCCGGCCCATCGGCCGATTCTCCCATGAACTGCTGCGGGCATCGGTGCAGGAGCAGTGTGACAGCTGCCACAGCAACCCCGGAGACGCCCTGCACCGGAAGATCAAGGGCAATTGCGCGCAGTGCCACAGCAACGACGCCTGGCGGCCCGCCACCTTCGACCATCGGGAGTACTTCCGATTCGATCGACACCATGACACCGAGTGCGCCACCTGCCACATCAATGATGACTATGCCAAATACACCTGCTACGGCTGTCACGAACACTCCCGTTCGAAGATCCGCGAGGAGCATTTCGAGGAGGGTATCCGGGACTACGAGAACTGCACCGAGTGCCATCGCAGCGGCGACGAGGACGAGGCCAAGCGGATCTGGCGATCCGGGGGCTACAGGAACGGATTATTGCGCCGGCCGGAAAACGGCGGATCGCAAGCCTGGCAGAATCGAAGCCGGGAGCATGATGACTGACCGACCCACAGACAGGAGCATTGACATGACCTTGAAACCTTACTCCCAGCCGCTGAAATCCATCCTCCTGGCGGGCAGCATCGCGCTGTCGCTGGTATCCATCCAACCGGTCGCCGCCGATGGCGGCGGGACCTACTCGGGTTATGACGCCAACCGGGATGGATACCTGGACAGGGACGAGTTCGAACCGTTCGCGCAGGCCCGGCGCAAACGCTCGGCCAGTCCGGACATCTGGGCGTTCGAAAGCGTGGACAGCGACGCGGACGGGCGTATATCCGAACAGGAGATGGTGAACGCACTGATGCGCGAGGTGGCGCAGAAACAGCGCCGAAACCGGTGATTTCCGCTCACTGACGGATCGCAGTACGGAAGATAACGCCGCCGTTTTCAGCTCATGTTTTAAGTTTGGTTTCAGCTTCCGCTGTTAGGCTTCCCGCAACTCAATGATGGAGAGACCCGATGAACACACCACTGCCCGACAACGAGATCAAGGTCTGGGATCTGCCGACCCGCGTTTTCCACTGGACACTCGCTGGCAGCTTCATGATCGCCTACCTCACCGAGGACGATTTCATCGCCCTGCACACCCTGGCCGGCTATACCATCATCGGTCTGATTCTGTTCCGGCTGGTGTGGGGTATCGTCGGTCCGCGGCATGCCCGCTTCAGCGATTTCGCCCATCCCCCCGGCAGCGTGCTGGCCTACCTGAAACAGGTGATCCGCTTCCGCGCGGCGCGCTACCTCGGCCACAATCCGGCCGGCGGCGCCATGGTGTTCGCCCTGCTGATCGCCCTGACCCTGACCATCGTCTCGGGCCTGGTCACCTATGGCGCCGAGCAAGCGGCCGGACCGTTGGCCACGCTGATGAGCGGCGTTCCCGACGCCATCGGCAAGGCCGCCGAGGAGGTGCACGAGTTCTTCGCCAACCTTACCCTGTTGCTGGTGCTGTTCCACCTGGCCGGCGTGCTGCTGGCAAGCCTGCAGCACGGGGAAAACCTGGTCCGCGCCATGATCAACGGCCGCAAGCAGGCCCCGCACTGATACACACAGGAGACACAACGATGCGTTTCAAAACTTTTACTGGCCTGCTACTGCTGACGACTACCACCCAGCTCTTTGCGGCAGCGGAACAGTCGCTCAACGACTACCGGAGCCTGGGAGCCGGGCCGTTCGATGCACAGACCGGTCGAAGGCTCTGGCTCAGCAGTAACCGGCCGGATACAGGCGGCAACGAACGGAGCTGCAGTGATTGTCACGGACAGAACCTGGAACTCCCCGGCAAACATATCCGCACCGGCAAGGTGATCGAGCCGATGAAACCGGCGGTTAATCCACAACGCCTGTCGGACAGGGAAAAGATCGAGAAGTGGTTCCTGCGTAACTGCAAATGGACCTTCGGCCGGGAGTGCACGGCGCAGGAGAAGGGCGACCTGCTCCTGTTTATTCAACAACCGAACGGATAGGCACTTGGCCGGGAGGACAACATGAAGGGCAATAAAATGAAACAAAGATATTGGCTGAATGCCGGCGTGCTGGCGGTATCGCTGCTGACCACGGCCGGCGTGGCGCTGAGCGATGGCGATAAATCGCTACTCTCCTGGTTTACCAACACCAACCCGGGGATCGACCCAAAAACGACCCAGCTCTATACCAGGGAGTGCGGCGGCTGTCATTTCCCCTATCAGCCCGGACTGCTGCCCGCCACCTCCTGGGAACAGATCATGGGCCACCTGGATGACCATTTCGGGGAGAATGCGGAGTTGACCGAGAGTAACCGCGATGCCATCCGTAACTTTCTGCTCAACAACGCCGCCGGCCGCGCCAACTATGGCCTGCCGAACAAGCTTATGGCGGCCCAGGGCGAGCGGCCGCTGCCGCTGCGTATCACAGAGCTGCGCTACTTTGTATATGAGCACAGTGATCTTCGCCGGGACCTGGTTCAAGACAATCCCGAGGTCCGCTCCTTCAGCAACTGCGACAGCTGTCACCAGAGCGCCAAACAGGGGCTGTATGATGAACATGATGTCAGGATTCCCGGCTTTGGCCGCTGGGAGGATTGAGCATCGTAGCCTGGATGAAGCCGCTATGTCCCCAACAGGATAAACCGCTTGCGCCCACGGCGGCGGAATCCGGGAGCCGGCTCAGCCCGGCACAACTCTGCCCTGGATTCCGCCCACATGGGGCTGCGCGCCGGTTGGGTTCCCGTAGCGCGGGCGCCATCCGGGGTACCGACTCAATTGCTTTGTCGGGTTAGCGCAGCATAATCCGACGAATAAGCAAGTTGCGGTACGTGAAACGAACCGCATCTCAGGTCCGGACAGTGGCGGGCCCATCCCGGATCGACAGGTTGTTGCAAATGAAATCTTGATGCTCTATCTTTGGGCTTAGGGAAATTTGCGTCAACGGAGACGCCATACATTTCCGTAGAGCAATGCGGCTCCTTGGTCAAGGTACCTTGGGGCCTTTTTTATGGATACCTAATTGAGAGTATGAATCATGCCGAGACACAGTGAACGGACGCAATCCTGGAGGGTTGGTGTCTTGTTTTCTCAGACGGGCGTCACTTCGGTTATTGAAAAGACACAATTGAATGGCACC
Organism: Sedimenticola hydrogenitrophicus; assembly: GCF_025175675.1. GTDB lineage: Bacteria > Pseudomonadota > Gammaproteobacteria > Chromatiales > Chromatiaceae > Sedimenticola > Sedimenticola hydrogenitrophicus. The sequence continues at coordinate 33,448 of NZ_JANIOA010000004.1, read as the reverse complement.
CTGCTGGCCATTGAGGAGCTCAATAGTGCAGGCGGCGTGCTGGGCCGTCAGATTGAGCCTGTGATCTATGATCCCGCCTCCGAGCCGTACCGATTCCGTGACTTAGCACTGCAACTGACGAATGTGGACAAGGTTAACGTCATTTTCGGCTGTTATATGTCCAGCACCCGGAAAGCCGTTCTTCCGGTTGTTGAACGGCACAACGCGTTGCTATTCTATCCGACGCTGTATGAAGGATTTGAATTCTCGCCGAATGTCATCTATACCGGGGCGGCACCGAATCAGAACAGTGTGCAATTGGCGCACTTTCTCATGGAGTCTTTCGGCAAGCGGTTTTATTTTGTCGGCTCCAACTACATCTACCCTTACGAGTCCAACCGCATCATGCGCGACCTGGTGCGTCAGAGTGGCGGTGAAATTATCGATGAGCGTTACTTGCCGCTGGACGCGGTCGAGGAGGATTTTGAATCCGTTGTTGTGGACATTGTCAAGAACCAGCCTGATGTAATCTTCTCCACCGTTGTCGGCCAGGCGACAGCCCATTTCTACCGCGCCTATGCTCGGGCTGGTTTGAATTCTGATATGATCCCGATAGCCAGCCTGACCACAAATGAAGCAGATATACGCGAGATGGGTGCTGAGGTGGCCTGTGGACACTATACCTCGGCACCTTATTTCGAGGGTATTGAGACAGAAGAAAATGAGTGTTTTGTTGCCCGCTTCAGAGCAAGATTTGGCGCCGATGAGCCGGTAACCAGTGGTGCGGAAGCCGCCTATTTTCAGGTACATCTGTTTGCCGAAGCACTGAAAAAGAGCGGTGACATTGGGACAGAAGTATTGCGTAACGAGCTTATGGGGGGTGAGTATTCAGCACCACAGGGTCGCGTCAGGATCGATCCGGATAACGGTCACACCTATCTTTGGCCGCGCATTGCGCGCGTTGACGCGAACGGCCGCTTCGTCGTCGTGGCGACAACCTCCTCGGCGGTTAAACCGGATCCCTACCTGGTCTCTCCACAGGTTAATGATTGGAGTCTCAGGCAGTTCAAGATTATGCAGACTGCTCCTCATATGGCAAACCGAAGTAAATTAAAATAATGGCCGCCAATGTATTAAAAACTCTACGCGATCTAAGGGTTTTGGTCGTGCATCCCCATGACCAGGAGGGTGAGATATTAATCCGGCAACTCGATCGGATCGGCTGTCAGATTGAGGCCCTATGGCCGCTGCCGGACCCGCTGCCGGCGATGGCCGATGTAATTTTTATTACCATACAGGAGGATGCGCTGGATGACCTGCGAAGAGTCTGCTCCGATGATGGCCCTCTGAAACCCACCCTGATCGCCTTGGTCTCCTATGAGGCGCCGACGGTGTTACAGGCGGTTATTGATATCAACTTCGATGCCGTGATAACGCGACCGATACGATCATTTGGCGTTATGGCCAATCTGGTTACAGCCCGCCAGGTGTGGCTACGCGAGAAGGCGCAACGTGAAAAGGCGCACAAGCTTCAGCGTAAGATGATGAGTATCAATAAAATTAATCAAGCAAAATCCATGTTAATGGATACCCTGAATATCAGTGAAAAAGAAGCCTACAAGCTGATACGGGACCGTGCCATGTCCAAGCGTGTAACGACCGAGGAGATGGCGGTCTCCATCATCAATGCGAATGAGTTGTTGCAATCGCTCCAGAAATCTGATTAGAATATTTCCAGGAAACAGAGCAAGGGAGCTCTAGTATTCCGCAAGGCAACAAGGCCCTCACCAAGCATTAGACTTGGGAGGGCTTTTTTTTGGATTTTTCGCTACGTCCAGCGAGAGTCCAGGGCAAAGAAGCCCCAACACCGGCTTGGTAACCGGTGTTGGGGTTTTTTTTTAGTCTGAGGAGAGAGTATAAGATGGCTATAAACAGAAGATCATTTCTTAAGGGAGCGGCAGGCGCCGCTGCGGCTGTGGGTTTCCCCCATATATGGGTCAAGGACCTGGGCCAGGCCTACGCGTCAGGTGGCGAAATCAAGGTTGGCGTTCTCTATTCACTGACCGGCACCACAGCCGTGGTAGAGAAGTCGCTGCATAACGCCACACTGATGGCGATTGAAGAGATCAATGCCCAGGGTGGAATCAACGGAATGAAGATCACACCCATCGTCGAAGACCCGGCTTCCGACCCGGCAACCTTCTCCGATAAAGCGCGTAAGCTGGTCATGGGCGATCGTTGCGTGAGTGTTTTCGGTTCCTACACATCGGCCAGCCGCAAGGCGGTACTGCCGGTATTCGAGAAGCGTCGAAATCTCTATTGGTATCCAACGCTGTATGAGGGTCGTGAGTGCTCGAAAAACGTGATCTACACCGGGGCGACACCCAATCAGCAACAGAAGGATTTCATCCCCTGGCTGACAGAGAATTTTGGCAAACGCTTCTTCTTGGTCGGATCGAACTACATCTATCCGAAGGAAGAGAACAACGTCTGCAAGATTCTCCTGGAGCAATTGGGTGGCGAGGTCGTCGGCGAAGAATACGTTCCTTTAGGACACTCGGAGTTCAGCTCGGTTCTCAACAAGATCCGGGATACCAAACCGGATGTAATCTTCTCCACGGTGGTCGGTGATTCAGTCATCGCCCTGCACCGTCAATACAAGTCGGCTGGATTTGACCCGGAAAAAATGCCCATGGCGAGCCTTACCACCTCCGAGGTCGAGATTGCCGCAATGGGCGGTGAGTACGGTGCCGGACATTTCACTTCGGCGCCCTACTTCATGGTTCATGAATCTCCCGAAAATGAAAAATTTGTAGAGAGTTACAAGCGTCTCTACGGCGCCGACTCGGTGACCCATTTTGTCTCGGAACCGGCCTATTTTCAGGTTCACCTGTTCAAACAGGCGGTGGCGAAACTCGCCGCCAGTGACATCAGTCCCGAGAATATCCGAGATGCGGTTCAGGGCGAAGAGCTAATGGCACCCCAGGGGCTGGTCGGCATCGATGGTGAAAACCTACACACAAACCTGTGGCCAAAGATTGCTGTCTGTCAATCCAACGGCCAGTTCAAGGTGATCAAGCAATCCGCAGAGCGAGTCCGGCCACTACCCTACTGGGCGTACCAGGGGCAGAGCTGTACCGCCAGCGGGCTGAAGGGCGCCTGATTCACACACCCATTCCACCCCTCCTGGCCCCACTCGCATCGTCGCATGGCAATGTGAGTGGGGCGGGATTGTCGGGGGGACGGCTAGCTGCATTTTGATTGTGTGTCAATCGGAGGTTTGTCCATGGAAGTCTTCATTTCTCAAATTTTTACCGGACTCAGTATCGCGTCCATTCTGTTATTGGTCGCACTGGGGCTGGCAATCATCTATGGATCCATGGGCGTCATCAACCTGGCCCATGGTGAGTTTGTCATGCTGGGGGCCTATGCCACCTGGTTTCTACAGCAATATGCCGGCATTGGCCTGATCCCAAGTCTGGTACTGGTATTCCTGATGGTAGGCAGTATCGGCTGGGTGATTGAGCGCGGCATCGTGCGCCATCTCTATCACCGACCCCTGGACACCATCCTCGCGACTTGGGGTATCGGGATCATGCTTCAACAGTTGGTGCGCCTGACAGCGGGCGCCGAACTGCGTTATGTCGAGCTGCCCGAAAGTCTTAGCCGCAGTGTCGATCTGCTTGGCATCAACTTCTCTGTCTATCGACTGTTTATTCTGCTGGTGACCGGTCTGTTGATTCTCCTGACCTGGCTTTTACTGATGCGGACCGAATACGGTACCAAGCTCAGGGCCATCACCCAAAACCGGGAAATGGCCGAATGCTCCGGCATTGACAGTCAGCGGATTTTCGGACTGACCTTCGCCTTCGGTGCCGGTCTGGCAGGTGTGGCCGGCTCCCTGGTGGCACCGATCAAGAGCGTGTCTCCTGACATGGGCACCCACTACGTGGTGGACGCCTTCATGGTCGTGGTACTGGGTGGCGTGGGGAGTGTGGCGGGCACCGCGGCCGCATCCGGCATTCTGGGCGAGGTTACCGCAGGCATGGCCTACCTCCTCAATGACACCCTTGCCAAGGTGATTGTATTTATTGCCGTGGTGATGCTGATCCGATTCAGGCCACAGGGTCTGTTCTCACAACTGGTCAGAAAATAGGCAAACCGTATGATGAACAGCAAATCTCTTCGGACACTTATTGGCTACACCATCTTTTCGGCGGCTGTGTTGCTGCTGCCGTTATTGATTGACGACGCCTACACCCTGAACAAGTTTTCCCGCTATTTGATCCTGGGGTTGGCAACACTGGGGCTGAGTCTCGCCTGGGGCTATACCGGTATTCTCAACCTGGGACATGCCGCCTTTTTTGGTCTCGGCGCCTACTGCATGGCGATGTACCTGAAACTGCAGACAGTCCCGGTGCATACCGGCACCGGCGGGCTGCCGGATTTTATGGTCTGGAACAATGTTGAACAGCTACCCTGGTTCTGGGAACCGTTCCACTGGAGCTATCTCGCCATCACGGCCGGCATCGGCATCCCTGTGCTGCTGGCGGTAATGCTCGGCTGGTTTGTGTTCCGGGCTCGCATCGCCGGCGTATTTGTCGCCATCATTACCCTTGCCATGTTGGTGATCATCAATCTCTTGCTGATTGATCAGCAACGCTACACCGGTGGTTTTAACGGGATTACCGATCTCGCCTGGCTGACCATTGGCGGCATAGAATTCGATCCCTACAGCAAGACCTTTTACTATCTCTCCGCCGGATCCCTGGTGGTCTGTCTGCTAGGCACGGGGATTTTTACCCACACCAAGGCGGGGTTGATACTGCAGGCAATCCGCAACGATCCCGATCGGGTCCGTTTCCTGGGCTATGACGTATCGGCCTACCAGATACTTGCCTTTGCCCTGTCGGCAGGGATTGCCGGGTTGGCCGGCATGCTGTACGCGATGGTGCTGGAATTTGCCTCACCCACATTTGTCGGGGTATCGCTCAGTCTGTCGATGGTGATCTGGTGTGCCGTAGGTGGTCGGGGTTCCCTGTTGGCTGCCACCCTCGGTGCGATTCTGGTGAACGCCGCGCAGGGCAGCCTTTCTGAAAACTTCCTGGAGACATGGCAGCTGATTCTCGGCGGCTTCTTCGTCCTTATCGTGCTGTTTTTGCCTAAAGGGCTGATCAGCATTGGCGAACTGATTCGCTGGCGACGTAAGCGCACCGACAGGGTCCAGGTGCAGGTGCTCTCCTCTACCAAACGCGCCAGGGGGATTAGCTGATGGCATATCTTGAGACAAAAGGGCTGGAGGTCAGCTTTGATGGATTCAAGGCGGTCGATGGTCTCGACTTCTCGGTCAACCAGGGGGAGTTGCGATGTCTGATAGGCGCCAACGGCGCTGGAAAATCAACCACCCTGGATATCATATCCGGCAAGACCCGACAGTCCGCCGGATCCATCCTGCTGGATGGGGTGGATATCACCGACAAGCATGAACACCACCGTGCCAGGGCGGGAATCGGCCGTAAGTTTCAGGTCCCCAGTATATTCTCTGAACTGACCGTTCGAGAGAATCTGCAACTGGCCTACAGCAAGCAGACATCCATCCGGCACAACATCTTCAGCTGGCCCGGCTCTGCCGGGCGCGAGCGCATTGAAGAGGTGGTGGAGCTGACCGGACTTCGGGACAGGCTGGACACCCAGGCATCATTTCTATCGCACGGCGAAACCCAGTGGTTGGAGATCAGCATGTTGATCATCCAGGATTCGAAAATCATCCTGATGGATGAACCCACCGCCGGCATGACCATCGGCGAGACCCAGAAAACCGCTGCGATTTTCAATTCACTGAAGGGCCACCACACCCTGGTGGTCGTCGAGCATGACATGACCTTCGTACGCGAAATCGCGGAGATCATTACGGTGCTGCATCAGGGCAAGCTGCTGGCCGAAGGCACAGTGGGTGAGATCGAGATTAATCCCAGGGTACAGGAAGCCTACCTGGGTAGTGGAGGAATCTCCCATGCTTAAAATGAACCAGGTCGACTCCTTCTATGGCAACAGTCCGGTACTGCAGAAGGTCAATTTCTCCGTAGGCGAAGGTGAACTGGTCAGTGTCCTGGGACGCAATGGCGTTGGTAAGACAACCCTGATGCGGACCATCCTGGGGCTCACCGACCGCTCCAGTGGCGGATTGTTTTTTGCCGGTGAGGAGATCGGTGGCTTGTCGACCCATGCCCGGGCAAAACGGGGTATCGCCTATGTCCCCCAGGGACGCGGCATCCTGCCCAAATTCACGGTAAGGGAAAATATCCTCATGGGCACCTTTGCCCGTAAAGGGAAATCCCGCGAACTTCCCGAGCAGGCACTCGAGATATTTCCCTACCTTAAACAGAATCTCCATCGACGGGCCGGCAATCTGTCGGGCGGACAACAGCAGCAACTCGCCATCGCCCGGGCCCTGGCGGCGGATCCCAAGGCGCTTCTTTTGGACGAACCTACCGAGGGTATACAGCCGAATATCGTGGAGCAGATTGAGCAGGCGATCCTGATGCTCAACCGGGAGATGAAACTGACCATCATTCTGGTGGAACAGAATATTCCCTTTGTCCGTCGTGCCTCGAACCAGTTCATGGTTCTGGAAAAGGGGCAGGTCGCGGCAGAGGGTGGCATCGGTGAACTGACCGATGAGGTGGTGCATCGGCATATGACCGTTTAACAGCAAGTAAAGTCCAATCACAGCAGAGGGTAAAGCATATGTTTCATGGAGATATAACCAGTAGTAACGATACTGTCGGAGTTGCCGTCGTCAACTACAAGATGCCTCGCTTGCATACCAGAGACGAGGTTCTGGAAAATTGTCACAAGATAGCCGACATGATCAAGGGCATGAAAGTGGGTCTACCGGGAATGGACCTGGTTATCTTCCCGGAATACAGCACCCACGGGATCATGTATGACGAAAAGGAGATGTATGAAACCGCTTCGCAGTGTCCCGGTGCCGAGACGGAGATCTTCTCCGAGGCCTGCCGTGAAGCCGGTGTATGGGGTGTCTTCTCCCTGACCGGTGAACGGCATGAAGAGCACCCGAACAAGGCGCCCTACAATACCCTGATCCTGATGAACGATCAGGGCGAGATCGTTCAGAAATACCGCAAGATCATGCCCTGGGTGCCGATTGAAGGCTGGTATCCGGGCAACTGCACCTATGTCAACGAAGGCCCCAAGGGTATGAAGATCAGTCTGATCATCTGTGATGACGGTAACTACCCGGAGATCTGGCGTGATTGCGCCATGAAGGGTGCCGAGCTGATTGTCCGCTGTCAGGGTTACATGTACCCGGCAAAGGAGCAGCAGGTCACCATGGCCAAGGCGATGGCCTGGTCCAACAACTGCTATGTGGCGGTCGCCAATGCCACCGGCTTCGATGGTGTCTACTCCTACTTTGGTTACTCATCCATCATTGGCTTTGATGGCCGGACCCTGGGTGCCTGTGCCGAAGAGGAGATGGGTATCCAGTATGCCCAGCTCTCCGTCTCCATGATTCGCGATGCACGCAAGAATGGTCAATCGCAGAATCATCTGTTCAAACTGTTGCATCGCGGTTATACCGGCCAGATAAAATCCGGCGACGGCGATACCGGTGTTGCTGAATGCCCCTTCGACTTCTACAAAAAATGGGTCAACGATCCCGAGGCAACACGCAAGGAGGTGGAGGCCATCACGCGGCAAACCGTCGGCACCGAAGAGTGCCCGATAGAGGGCATCCCCAACCAGAAGACAAGTTCCCACCGTTAGCCTCTTCGCAATTTCGGGGGCAGGCCCAGCGGGCCTGGTCCCCCGAAATGCCGTTACCCGGTTTCGACTGGATCGACGAAGCAGCCGAACTTGTATTACTGATGAGTTATAGCCATGTCTTTGAAAGATTACCTGATCACCGACGAACCCTATTACCATGCCACGGGCCGGGAGGTGGCACATTTTGAAGCCGCCTATGCCGATCGTATGCCGATCATGCTCAAGGGGCCGACCGGCTGTGGCAAGACACGCTTTGTGGAGCATATGGCCTGGCGGCTTAACAAGCCGCTGGTCAGTGTTGCCTGCCACGAGGATATGACGGCATCGGATCTGGTGGGGCGCTACCTGCTGGATGCCGACGGAACCGTCTGGCATGACGGACCGCTCACCCTGGCAGTTCGGCATGGTGCGATCTGTTATCTGGATGAGATCGTCGAGGCTCGTCAGGACACCACCGTGGTCATTCACTCGTTAACCGACGACCGGCGCATGTTGCCGCTGGAGAAGAAAAACGAGGTACTCAAGGCCCACCCGGATTTCCAGATGGTAATCTCCTACAATCCCGGCTATCAAAGTGTGCTCAAGGATCTGAAGGAGTCGACCAAGCAGCGTTTTGGGGCCGTCGACTTCGGTTACCCGGCGCTCGATGTCGAAGCCCGCATCATCGCTCACGAATCGGGTGTTGACGAGAAGATTGCCGCCACCCTGGTCAAGCTTGCAGAAAAGTCCCGCAACCTGAAGGGGCATGGCCTGGATGAGGGGGCCTCGACGCGGATGCTTATCCATGTCGGCCAGCTGATCAACCGCGGCATACCCCTGGCCGAGGCTTGTGACATCGCCCTGGTTCTACCGATCACCGATGATCACGATATTCGCAAGGCACTGACATCGGCCATCGCGGCATGCACATAAGACCCGTATCAATTCAGTCCTGGCGTATTGCGCTGGAGGATCGAGGTGTTCATGAAGCTGGGTAGGGGCAGCGATGACGCGCGCATGTTGGCGGATAGCGGGCAGGGTGTCTTTCCGGAATCCTGGGCAGGCCCGTGGCAGGCGGCATGCAAGCGGATCGCGGAGGCCGGCTATGGTGCAGCGGTGTATGACGCCTACCGATACAATGCCCCAAAAATTGCGGAGCTGGTCGGCCCCCAGCTGGCGATCGGACTTGCCGACAGGGTCTCGCTGATCGCCATCAAGGCCAGTTGCAGGGCCGCCGAAATATTGCCGGCGGTTGCCGCCCGGGCCGCTGTCCGGTTAAATCGGGATCGAGGCGAGTACGCTGCCTGGCTGCAATTAATGGAGCGGTTGGCCTATCTTGCACCAGAGTCGACTTCGATGGTTCTGGAGAGGATGGACCAGCTGCTTTCGAGGCTGGATGTTTCGCGTCTGGAGGCCTGGCTGCTGGCCGGTGTCAGGTCGTCAGGTTCCGATGCACAGAGGCGGCGCGCCTTTTTTTCGTTCGATGATCCGGAGGCGGCGCGCTGGCTCGACCATGAATCGGGCTCACTGGTTTTCTCCGACATCAGTGATCAACTGAAGGCCTATATGGTCGCCCTCTGGGGTCAACCAGTACCGTTGCGTGAGAGCAACTCGATCACCACCGGGCAAGGCCGACGCAGGGCCGGGTTCGGACCTGGCATTGCCTTCATACCCTCCACCTTTCCCGGCTTCATCGGCGCCCAGGCTGAGGCCTTGTTTCAGGCAGTGGTGGCGCATATCGGTGCGCATCTGCAGTATTCGGGAAATCGATTTCCTGTGGCAGAACTGAAACCCCTGCAGGTTGCCCTGATCTCGTTGATCGAGGATGCCCGGGTGGAGCAGTTGGCGATGCGCGACATGCCCGGTCTTCATCGCCTGTGGACGCCGTTTCACACTGCGCGGGCGGCGGGCGCGGTTACCGCTCCCAGTTTGATGGCCAGGCTATCGCGGGCATTGATCGATCCGGCGTTCAAGGATGACAACCCCTGGGTCTGCAAGGCCAAGGCGATGTTCTACCGGCGCCAGCAGGAGTGGGAGAACCCGCTGATCAGTCGCGAGATCGGCGGACTGATCGGTAACGATCTGGGGCAGATGCGTATTCAGTTCAATGCCCGTACCTATGTTAGCGAGCCCGCCTATCGCGATGACAACCTCGGATTGTGGGACTTTGGCGATCAGGAACAGGCGGAGACGCTGGAGACAGAGCTTCTGTTTGATGCTGTCGATATCGAGAAGCAGGAGGAGGACGACGCTGCATCGCCCGATCGGGAGCGGGAGGAGCAGCTTGAAACCGAAGAGGCAGATGCCAACAGGGTGAGCTTCAGTGTCGAGGATGAGGGGGGTATACCGGTCGCCCGTTACCCGGAGTACGATTACCTCACCGGGCGCTCCCGGCCTGAATGGACCACCCTCGTCGAGTATGCCCCTCCGCCAGGCAAGGCATCTATGATTGAGCAGATCCTCGAGACGCAGGCCGATATGGTCAGTCGCCTCCAGACACTGATCAGGTCAGCCAGGGTGAGTCGACCCCAAAAATTCTATCGCCAGCCGGAGGGCGAATTTCTTGATCTCAACGCCAGTATCGAGGCCATGATCAGCCGGCGCGTGGGAGAGCCCCCCGATACCCGGGTGTTTGGACGTACCGAGCGTCGCGGACGGGATCTCTCGGTTCAGGTTCTGCTCGACATATCCGAGTCAACCAGCGATAGGGTCGTCGGTTCCAATGCCCGGATTTTGGATCTTGAGCGGCAGGCGACGGCGTTACTGGCACATGCCATGGCCGGTCTGGACGACCCTTTCGCCATCGCGGCGTTCTGTTCCAATCGCCGGGAACAGGTCCGCTACTATCGACTCAAGGATTTTGACAAACCCTACAATAGCAAGGCGATGGCCAATCTGGCTGGCCTGCAGAGCGGCTATTCAACCCGGCTCGGTGCCGCCATGCGCCACGCCGCGGAAGCGCTGAAACGGCAACAGACCCACCGGCGGTTACTGCTGGTGGTGACGGATGGGGAGCCTTCCGATATCGACGTTACGGATAGCCAATATCTGGTGGAGGATGCCCGACATGTCGTCCATCTGCTGGCGATGGAGGGGATCGATGTGTTCTGCGTAGGGCTGGATTCCGGGGGCGACAGTTACCTGACCCGGATCTTCGGCCGGCGCAATGTGGTGCAGATCGACCGGCTTGAACGGTTGCCGGAAAAACTTCCTATGCTCTACTTTCGACTGACCGCCTAAACGCCTGTGCGTCGCCCCCCCCCCCGGAAAAAGCAGCGCGCCTGGTAAATGCCGGGATCGAAATCAACCGGGCCATGGCGAAGCGCAACGATTCAGGCGGAGCCGATCGGATCAGCCTCGACGGGGTCATCCCGAGCGGGGTCGATAGATAATCAACAGGCGGGTCGGCCTAACTCAGCAAACGCGGCAGCAGTAGGTTAATCGACGGAACAGCATCAGAATAATGGTCCGCACGTCATCCGAGAACAGCAGGCCAACACCAATTGATAGATGTAGCGTAATCAACAGCAATGACAAGGCGAACATCGGCACTCCAATTCCAATACCTCTCATAACGGTTTACAAATCCAGTGGCGATTGCTGACATGGAAACAGACTAGCGTAGGCAGAGCGAGCACGCACGGCGGGCCAAGCCAACCCACTCTGCCATGAACTCTCAGCGATCGAAATCCCGCCGCCGTTTTGAGCTTGGTTTCAGGTTCCCCTGCCAGGCGCTCTCCAACCCGAAATGGAGAGATTCCATAACGAGATAAACCGCATGCGCGCACGGCGGCGGAATCCGGGAGTCGGCCCAGCACTACACCGCCCTGGATTCAGCCCGTATGGAGCTGCATACCTGCTCGGTTCCCGCGGCAAAGGCTCCATCAAGGCTTCAAACTCAATTGTCGAGTTAGCGCAGCGTAATCCGATGAATAAGCAAGTAGCGGTGAGTGATACGAGCCGCATCGCAGGCACCTGCAGTGGCTGTCGCCCCCAACTTCGGGGGCGTACCAATCGTCCTCGCGTGGTTTTTTATGGGCGATACCCTTGTGACAATCGATACAGGTTTTGCCGTCCCTTAGCCCCTGTTCCAGTTTCTCCCGGGCCCGACGTGACTGTTTGTGAAAGCCCATCCGGGACCGCCTTGAACCTGATGGGTGACTGATGCGCCTCAGTTTATGGCGACATCGACGGTAGAAAATCGGGGTGCGTATTAAGCAACCGTATGCGCAAGAATTAACTTAGGGCACAAGATGCCAGATTGTTTATCGTGCTATTGGCCGGAGTCGGCTAATGGGCGCCACCTTTTACAACGGTTTTATCCCGCCTTTTATCATCCATCTAAAAAGGTGGAAGGGGCTGGGTGGTATCAACGGCCCTCCGGCAGCGTCTGCAGATAGGCGAGTATATCCACTAGAAGCTGATCATCAAGTACCTGCAATGCCGGCATCGGTTCATTAGGGTGCCCATTGCGGATCTTGTGCAAAGCCTCCCACGGACTCGTCTTTGCAAGACGCCCCAATGGGATAGTATTCATGATTCCACGTCCATCGCGACCATGACAAGTGGCACAGATAGTACCAAAGTAATCAGTGGCACGCGCCGCATCACCACGGACGCGCCGGGTTTCGCGTTCAATCACCGTATCCATATCCAGCTGCCCCATGCTGATGAAACGGGCCAGGTCAACAAGATCTCCGTACTTCAGTACTGCCCCGTAACGATGAGTCGGGTTTCGCAGCAGTTCGATAATCACTTCCGGCTTGGAACCCGCATACCCTTGTATGCCCGTTATCCCGGTGGCATGCGGACCACTGCCATAACTGCCGTCCCGTCCACGGTAATCCCAGCCATGGCACTCCTTGCAGCGCCAGGTTCTGGGGGCATCCTCGGCATAGCCGGCATCGGCGGGGTAGGCAGGGTGTGGGACGGGGGGCGGTAGCGCCTGCAACTCCTGCTGCCAGTTGTCGTAGAGGCGGCCGCCCCGAACAATGGATGCGGCCAGATTCTGGGCGGGGAGTTGCCGAAGATAGGCCAGCATACCGGCAGCATTGCTGGTACCCAGCACCCGCAGTGGCGGCATATTGCCCCCGGGATGGCCATTGAGGATCATGTGCAACGCCTCGCGTGGCCGATCCCTCGCCACCTCCCCCAGTGGCGGCACCTCACGTACCCGCTTGCCGTCATGCCCATGACAACCCGAGCAGATGGTGGCGAAGCGATCCTCATGGGAGGCCACACCTGGTGCTGTACCGACCGTCCCGGATTGAATCAGTGCAGCCATATCCACCTGACCGGCACTGACGAAGTGGCCAAGGGCGCGCAACTCCTCGGGACGTAAAATATCCCCATAAGCATGTCCGGCCGAGGTCAGTATAGTGACAACGGCCTCGGGATCGGCACCTTGGTAGCGTTCGATTCCGGGCATCCCGTTGACACCGCGGTAGTCCCAGCCATGGCAGGAGGTGCAGCGCCAGGGTTCAGCAATAGCACTGGCGGCATCAGAGCGTTTCGCCAGCAGCGGATGTGCACTCCGGGGCGGCTGCAGATGCAGCTCTCGATACCAGTTATCATAAAGTCTGCCACCCCGGACTACCGCATTAGCGTCGGCCTGGGCGGTAGCGGTAGTCGTCACCCCAAAAAACAGGATTCCGGTGATGCTCGCCATCAGGACCATGAACCACCTGTTCATACCAATCTCCTTGATTCCGATAACGGTGCTTGATCAATCATCACGCGGCGGTAGTTGATGGGTAAGCCCACGATGGCAGTCAATACAGGTTTTGCCTTCCTGAATAGCCTCGGGATGGCGTTGCTGGGCCCGTGGCCGCTGATCCGTTATCTGCATGGTGTCGAAGTCATGGCAGTTGCGACACTCACGAGAACCGGTTTCGCGCATACCCGTCCACACCCGCTCGGCGAGTTCGGCGCGACGCTCCTCGAATTTTTCCGGTGTATCAATGGTACCCACGAGCTTATGGTAGATCTCACCGCTCGCCTTTATCTTGCGCCACACCTTGGCGCCCCACGATTTTGGAACATGACAATCCGAGCAGATGGCGCGCACACCGGAGGGATTTTTATAATGTGCTGATTGGATATATTCCTGATAGACGGTCTGCTCCATTTCATGGCAAGAGATGCAGAACTCCAGGGTATTGGTTTTTTCCATACCCCAGTTGACACCACCCCACAAGAGGATGCCAAACACAGTCCAGAAAATAGCCAGCCCTGCGATGGAGAAGCGCTTCGAGGGCTTCCAGAGCGCACGCCATATGCGCCCCAGGCCGGATCGCCCGCCTTCATTCAATGTCATTCAAGTTCTCCTTGGTCAAGGCAGAACAGGACCGGACCCCGCCGCACGGCATAAATCCGCGCGGCGGGCGTCGATCCCGGGATGATCAGCGGGGTAGCGTCTGCAGGTGAGCGACGATATCGGTCACAATCTGGCGGTCGAGGGCGCGCAACGCAGGCATCGGCTCCTTGGGCTGTCCATTGAGCACCTTCATCATCATCTCCGGGCCATTGCTGGCTACGGTGCCGATAGGGTCGGCGTCGGCAACCTTCTTGCCATCAGTACCGTGACAGCCGGCGCAGATGGTCTCGAAGTAGACCTTGCCCTTGGCTGCGTCACCCTTGGATTTGAACGAGGGATATGCAATATACTGAGTCATGTCGATCTGCCCATTGGCAACAAAGTTCGCAAGATCAGCGACATCGGCATCGGTCAGCATGGCGGGGGTATAACGATGGGTATCATCACGAATAATGGCAGCGATTGCTGCCGTATCCTTCCCGACAGAGCCTTTCACTCCCTTGATACCGGTCGCGTGCTTCCCCTTGCTATAGGCACCGTCCTTGCCCTGCATGTCCCAGCCGTGGCACTCCTTGCAGCGCCAGGTGGCATTACCCTTGTAATTTTTTCCGGGATAGGCCGGATGAGTGTCGGCCGGTTTCTCGGCCCCATTTTCATTCCACCACTTGTCATAAAGACGACCACCACGGGCAATGGACGCCTCGTCTGCCAGGGCAGTGGCCATGGCCCCGACCAGGAGTCCCCCGGCAGCGACGACAGAGAGACAAAATTTCACTACGGAGGTTGAAAAAATCCTATGTTTGTTCATGGCGAATTCCTTATTTAGGTGAGTTTTTATTCTTAATTCAGAAGACAGAGAGATATAACTTCCTTTCAGCAAAGTTGGTATGGGTGCCGATCTCAAAAACTAGCAACCGCTTTCCCCGCCCCACAATCGATAAAGTGGCATGAACATGAGCCCCGCCAAAATCGAACCGCGGGCCCTGTTAGCGTTGGCAACTATTGTTGCTTTCATCATTTACCCCCCTACTCTACATAGTGAAGTACTACCGGCATCGACAGTTCAGCTACCGGGTCAGCGGGTGGTTATCCCAACCCTGGAAAGGCAACATCCACCACCGGGAACCACAGGTTCTGTAACCGATTAACTCACTGAGGGTAAGCTTAATTTCTTAAGCTTTTCTTAAGAAAGAGGAGCCCGGTGGACCGGGGGCATTGACAGGGCTATGAGCGGGTGGGTTAGGAGGTGTCTTGCACGGGGGGGTCGGTTGCATTGCACTGTGCGCGCCGTAACCCACCGTCTGGCGGTTGCGGAGTCGGTGGGTTACGCGGCGCCCGGGCGTTGTCGCAGCATGAGAGTGTCGTGCCGGTGCGCCGCTAACCCACCCTACGAAACGAAGTTGAGTGGGTAATCGGGCAGAACAGGGCGGATACCCGGCACGGATCAGCCACGGCCACCGGTAGCCGGACTCTTGCCCACTTCGATACGCGCCAGGAACTCCGCCATGATCTCGTCATACAGGGTATCACCCAGCACCTGGTCCTCGACCCCGGCCTCGATGCTCGGGTTGTCATTCACCTCGATCACCACCACCCCCTCGCTGGTCTCCTTCAGATCCACGCCATAGAGGCCGTTGCCGATCAGGTTGGCCGCCTTGAGCGCCGTCGCCACCACCTTTTTCGGCGCCTCGCTCACCGCGAAGGTGCGGAAATCCCCCTCTTTCTCCTGGCTCGCATGGTCATAGATCTGCCAATGATCCTTGGACATGAAGTACTGGCAGACGTAGAGCGGCTTGCGGTTGAGGATGCCGACCCGCCAGTCGAACGGGGTGTAGGTGTAGGCCTGGCCCAGCAGCAGGTCCGAGTCCTTGAACAGGCGCCGCGCCACCTGCTCCAGCTGCTGCCGGTTCTCCACCTTGTACACCCCCAGGGAGAACGAGCCGTCCGGCACCTTGAGCACGATTGGATAGTCCAGCCGCTGCTCCAGTTCATCCAGTCCGTCGGTGCGCACCACCACCGTCTCCGGAGTGGAGACCCGATGGGATTTCAGCAACTCCGCCAGGTAGATCTTGTTGGTGCAGCGCAGGATGGAATCGGGATCGTCGATCACCACCAACCCCTCGGAGGCGGCCTTGCGGGCGAAGCGGTAGGTGTGGTGGTCGATGGCCGTGGTTTCACGGATGAACAGGGCGTCGAATTCACTGAGACGACTGAAATCCCGGGGCGAGATCAGCTCCGCGTCCAGGCCATACTTTTTTGCCGCGCGGACAAACTTCTTCAGCGCCTTTGGGTCGGATGGCGGCATCGCCTCCTGGGGATTGTGCAGGATGGCCAGGTCGTAGCGCCCCTGGCGTCGCTGGCGCGGCGCCTGCCAGCGCTTGCTGAGGTAACCCGTAAGCGCCTCGCCGAACGCCTCATCCTGCTCATCACTGAGATCCTGGATGCCCAGCGCGCGGATACCGGTAATGTGCCACTCCCCCTTCTTTTCGAACGCCACCCGCATCAGCGGCGCACGGAACAGCTCGAACAGCTCGCGCCCCAGGGCCTGGAAGTCGCGTAACGGTGAGTTGCCGAACATCATGGTGACACTGAAGGAGGTGGTCTCCACCCCCTTGTGACGGCGTCCCAGGATGCGCTGTACCTGCTTGTCCAGGTCCTCCGTCTCCAGCGAGTAAAGCGACTTGCGGCTCAGGTCGCGCAGGGTGCGCACCGAGGGGATCACCTTGTGACTACGCGCCTCGGCCAGCAGCGAACAGTAGTAGCCCTCGCCGAGATAGCGCTGGGAACGGCACAGGTTGACAATGCGCAACCCCTTCTTCTGCTGCCACAGCGGGTCGGTCAGGTACTCCGCGGCGGTCACCACCGGGCAGCCGTCGATCGGCTCCTTCCAGTGGCTGCGCCTTTCCACCAGTATGAGATGTTCAGCCATGTGTCGTTACCGCTCCGAAGTCAAGTCAGTCATGATAGAGCACCACCATCGCCTGCAGGCCGACCCGCCCATAGCGGGCCATGCTGGCAAATTTGTCCTTGAGGATGGGCATGTGTATGGAGTCGATCAGGGTCTCCCCCTCTTCGCGATCGACAAACGGGTCGTTCACGTAGATGAAGTTTTCATCCGAGCCGGTCACCACCACCCAGTGCGGCACCCGCGCCTTGTAGATCTGCCAGGAGCTGATCAGCACAAGGGGTATACCGCCACGCCCCAGACACTCCTCGATGGTCTCCACGGTGACCCCGGTACAGTTGATCGGCACCCCCAGTGACTGCAGCTGCTGGTACATATCCTCCTGCACCAGGCGCATCACCTCGCGCTTGTGTTCGCTGCGTACCGAGTCGCCCAGATGGGTACCCTCGTCACTGACGTAGACATCGATCCCGTAACCACGCTTGACCGCGGCCAGCGCCAGGCCATAGGGGCCGCAGCCGCCATGCCCCGAGGTCATAAAGATGGTGGTCGCCTCGCGCCACAGACGCAGCTCCAGGGTGCGGGAAAATTCCAGCGGCGGGGTCAATGCCTTCATCGCCATCATCAATGAAGCGGCGCCGCAGGTGAATTCCAGGCTCTGTTCATAGAAGGGGACCTGGGTCAGATCCGGATGCAGGTCCGGGGCCAGCGATTTCTCCAGGCGCCAGGCATCCATGTGGTCCTGGTAGTAGTCGGAGAACTCGCCCAGGCGGCGATAACCCAGCGACTCGTAGAGGCGTACCGCGTCCCGGTTATCCTTGCGCACCTCCAGCCGCAGATAGGCCCGGTGATGTTCCCAGGCGGCGTTCTCCGCCGCCTTCATCAGGCTGCGCCCGAGTCCCTTGCCGCGCGCCTCGGCGATCACCGCGATCGAGTAGAGCCGGGCCACCGAGGTGGCGCGCGAGTACAGTAGCACCACGTCGCCCTGCAACCGGCCGTTCGTCTCGGCCACCAGGATCGAGGCGTTGCCCTTGGTCAGGAGGTAACGGAACTGGCGTTGCGAGATGCGGTCGCTGTCGAAACTTTGCTGCTCCAGCGCCACCAGCGCGGCCAGGTCTTCGGGCAGCGCCTTGCGTATCCGCACACCGCCGATTGGGGTTGCCTGGTTCATTCGGCATGCCTGAAGAACAGCTCATACAGGGTGAGGACGATCTCCACCACGATCAGGATGACGATATACCACTCCACCCGCAGGGTGCGGCGGTCCTGCAACAGCCCGAGCAGGGTCTCGGCGGTGTTGCTGATCAGGTCCAGCTTGCGCTCCAGGGCGATCTGCCGTTCGCCGATCTCGTACTCGTTCTCCAGGCGTTTCCAGATCCGCTCCAGCTCCGGATGGTCCCACAGGATATCGGGCTTCTCCCCGACCTGGGCACGCCCCACCATGCGGTGCTGGATCTGCAGGATCTCGCCTACGTGGCGCAGCAGCTCATTCACCTGGCGGGGCAGGCGGCCGCCGGACTGCATGCGTTCCGCCAGCGGCTCGATACGATCGAATGCCCCGGCGGCACGCTTCTCGTAGTCGTCCAGCACCAGACTCTTGGCCAGGATATCCGCCACCACCTGGAGCAGCGGAAGGTCGGCCTCCGGCAGGATCAGCCGCCCCTCCTCCAGCCGTTCGGCGGCATCGGGCACCACCTCGATTTCCAGGGATTCCACCGTCAGGCTGTCGTAGGGCTCGATCACAAAATCGCGCAGCCGTTGCAGGAAGGAGGCCTCGGCCAGGGCCGCTACATTGAACAGCACCACCACGCCGAAACGGAACAGCACGGCGTAGCCGCCCTCCTCCACCTCGATGGTGGTGGGATCGCGCGACAGGATCTTTACCTGGTGGAGGCGGCGCAGCTCGATCCCCTGCCCGACCAGAAGTGAACGCACCGTGGTGATGGATTGCAGCATGAGAGTGTCCCGGTCATTACGATTCTTGGCTGTTGCGGCGAGGGGGCGCCCCACGGGCTTCAGTCAGGGTTTTTCTTTATCCCGGAATGCCACACCGCCCGGAGTCGGTTCAACACTGCCCCTGTTGTTTATTAGAGTGCACCGGGACGGCTGTGGCAAGGAACATATCCCGCGCGCCAGCCAACGCGGTCAGGGGCCGGTTTTCGGCAAAGTCCCGAGGAAACCCCGGGTGAGCAAGGTGGCCGGCAGGGGGAACCCCCTGCCGGGTAATCATCAATCGTCGTCGTGGCCGCGCCGCGCCGGTCGGGTACGGTTTCGGTTGCGGCTGCGTGGGCGCGCCTCCTCGGCCAACCGGTCACGATTCCGGCCGTCACGATTGCGCTGAAACGACCTATACCCCGGCTCATCGAACTCATCGACGAACCCACTCCGCACCCTTCTGCTCACAACGGCAATCTCCTGTCTGGTCAATGATGCCCCGCGGCATCCACGGCGCAGAGATTTAAACCAATCCCCGATGCTTGAGAAACAAAAATTTTTTGTCGAGCCGGTGAAAAAGTTTTGTTGTGAAACCCTTCCTGACAACCCGCTGTGGCCTCAACATAGGCCGATGACGACAGCGCGTTCCAGCGCTGCCGGCGCCAACCCGATTTACCCCTATTCCCCGGGAGCTACCCATGTCTGACACTGCAAAACTGATCTACAAAGGGGCGGAGTATGAGCTGCCGCTGATCTACGGTACCGAGGGCGATGACGCCATCGATATCCGCAACCTGCGCAAGGAGAGCGGCCTGATCACCTTCGATCCCGGCCTGGGGAACACCGGAAGTTGTCAGAGCGAAGTGACCTTTATCGACGGCGAAAAGGGCATTCTCCGCTATCGAGGTATCTCCCTCGACGCGCTGGAGCACCACCCCAACTTTGTCGAGGTCGCACTGATGCTGATCTTTGGCGAACTGCCCAGCAAGGCGCAATACGAACGCTTCAGCACCAGCCTCACCAACAATGCCAACCTGGATGAGGACATGAAGCACCACTTTGCCGGCTTTCCCCGCTCGGCACCCCCGATGGCCGTGCTCTCGGCCATGATCTCCACCCTCTCCTGTTTCCACCCCGAATTCCTGGAGCTGGAAGACGCCACCCAGGTGGAGCGGGTGGCCGCGCGGCTGATCAGCAAGGTGCGCACCCTGGCCGCCTACGCCTATCGGCGCTCACTCGGCCTTCCCTACAACTACCCCGACCCGTCGCTGCCCTATGTCTCCAACTTCCTGCACATGATGTTCTCCGAACCCTATCGGCAGTACAGCATCGACGACGAAGTGCTGGCGGCCCTGAACATGGTGCTGATCCTACACGCCGATCATGAACAGAACTGCAGCACCTCCACGGTGCGCATGGTCGGCTCCAGCGGCGCCAACCTGTTCGCCTCCTGTGCGGCCGGGGTCAGCGCCCTCTGGGGGCCGCTGCACGGCGGCGCCAACATGGCGGTGATCGAGATGCTGGAGGCGATCCATAAGGGCAACATGACGGCGGAGGAGTATGTGGCGCTGGCCAAGGACAAGGATAGCCCGGTACGGCTGATGGGCTTTGGCCACCGGGTCTATCGAAACTTCGACCCGCGCGCCACCATCCTGCGTGAAGTGAGCGAAAAACTGCTGGAGCGGATGGGCCGGAAGGATCCGCTGTTGAGCATCGCCCGCAAGCTGGAGGAGATCGCCCTCAAGGACAGTTATTTCATCGAGCGCAAACTCTATCCGAACGTGGATTTCTACAGCGGCATCATCCTGCGGGCCATCGGCATCCCGACCAATATGTTTACGGTGATCTTCGCCATCGGCCGACTACCCGGCTGGATCGCCCACTGGTATGAGCAGAAACGCCAGACCGACGGCAAGATCTGGCGGCCGCGCCAGGTCTATACCGGCAACAAACAGAGCGCCTATACCGTGCGCACCAAACGGGGCTGGTAGGCGGCCGGAATACTGAATGGCCAGTCGTAGGGGCAGGCCCCTGTGCCTGCCCCAAATCGCCTTCGCATCCAGGGTAGCGATGGGCTAAACTGCGCAGCAAATAGCGGAGCAGGCGCTCCGCACCACCGCATTGAACCTGGAGACCAGCCATGTCCTATGATCCCAACAATATCTTTGCCCGGATTCTGCGCGGCGAGATCCCTTGCAACAAAGTGTACGAAGACGAATACGCCCTGGCCTTCCATGACATCGCCCCCCAGGCACCGGTGCATGTGCTGGTGATCCCCAAGGGCGAGTACATCTCGTTCGACGACTTCTCGCGCGATGCAACGGCCGAGTTCATGGCCGGTTTCTACCGCGCCGCTCAACAGGTGACAGAGATCCTGGGACTGCAGGCGGGGGGCTACCGCATCCTGGCCAACACCGGCGCCGACGCCCACCAGGAGGTGGCCCATTTTCACCTGCATATCTTCGCCGGTTGCGACCTCGGCCGCATGATCAAGTCGGGACTGGTGTGAGCAGAGTCGCGCCCGGGCTAGGATGGATCATTTTCCGTCGCTGGATCGGGATCGGCCGCGCCCGACCGGGCTGAGAGAAAGGCGGCCATCGCCTCCGCCCGGATCGGTCGGCTGAACAGGTAGCCCTGACCCTCATGACAGTCATGTTGGCAGAGGAAATCGACCTGGGCATCGCTCTCCACCCCTTCGGCGATCACCGTCAGACCAAGACTGATGCCCATGGCGATCACCGCGGCGGTGATCGCCATGTCATTCGGATCATCCGGGATGTCCCGGACAAAGGAGCGGTCGATCTTCAGCTTATGGATCGGTAACTGCTTCAGGTAACTGAGTGAGGAGTAGCCGGTGCCGAAATCGTCGATCGCCAGGGTCACTCCCAGCCCGCGGAGCTCAGCCAGCTGATCGATGGCCGCCTCGGCCTGGCGCATGATGAACCCCTCGGTCACTTCCAGTTCCAGACTGGCCGCGGGCAGTCCGGTCTCCTCCAGCAGTCGCCGTACCTGTTGTGGCAATAGCCCCTGCTGGATCTGGCGACCGGAGATATTGATGGCGATGCGGCCAAACTCCACTCCCCGGTCCAGCCACGCCCGGCCCTGTCGACAGGCGGTGCGCAGTACCCACTCGCCGATCGGATGGATCAGCCCGGACTCCTCGGCCAACGCAATGAAGCGATCCGGCATCACCAGGCCCATCTCGGCGTGCTGCCAGCGGATCAGGGCCTCGACACCAACGACCCGTCCCGTGCGTAGATCCACCTGCGGCTGATACACCAGGTGCAGCTCATCGGTCTTAAGCGCCTGACGCAGGGCGTTCTCCATGCGCACCCGCTCAATCGACCTGCGCGTCAGCTCCTCGGTATAAAAGTGGTAGTTGTTGCGCCCCGCCTCCTTGGCGCGGTACATGGCGGCATCGGCATTGCGCAGCAGGGCATCGGGATCCTTGCCGTCCCCCGGATAGAGACAGATGCCGAGACTGGCGGTGACGCTGATCTCCTGTCCATCGAGCACGAAAGGCCGGTCGAACAGCGCCATCAGCTTGCGTGCCATAACGATGGCGGCCTCCGCACCGGCTATCTCCTCAAACAGAAGCACAAACTCATCGCCGCCGATACGGGCGATGGTATCCTCGGCCCGCAGGATACCCTGCAGGGCGGTGGCGACTTTTTGCAGCAACAGGTCCCCCATAGGATGCCCGAGGCTGTCATTGATATGCTTGAAATTATCCAGATCGATGAAGATCACCGCCAGGGACACATCATGGCGTTCGGCCCGGCGGATGGCATGCTCCAGGCGCTCGGTCCACAGCAGGCGGTTGGGTAGACCGGTAAGCGCATCGTGGTGCGCCAGATGGTCCAGATCGGCCTGGGACTCCTTGATCTGGCTGATATCCACGTGGATGCCCACCATCAGCAGTGGCGCGCCATCCTCCGTGCGTGAGATCAGTTTGCCGCGATCCAGCACCCAGACCCAATGCCCCGCCTGGTGGCGCATGCGCACCTCGCACTCGTAATAATCGAGCTCTCCGGAGAAGTGGCGCTGCAACAGGTCGTTGGAGCGAACGAGGTCATCGGGGTGTACATAACGCTCCCAGGTGGCAAAAGTGACCGGCGGCAAGGTCTCCAGGCGGTAGCCGATGATCTCGGCCCAGCGCTCGTTTACCGACAGCTCGCCACTGGGCACCCGCCACTCCCAGGTGGCGGCCTGGGTCCCTTCGATAATGCTCTGCAGCCGCTCCTCCGCGCGGCGCCGATCGCCGATCTCCCGATTCAGGTCCGCCAGCGACTGTTCCAGCCAATGGGTCAGGGTGCTGAACGAGCCGCTCAGGTCGTCGACCTCACGGATCCGGCTGCGTCCCACCGGTCCTGCGGGCTGCCCAATAATCAGGTCATTGGCCGCCTGACCCAGGCGCAGCAACGGCCGGCTCAGCCAGCGCGCGCCGAGGATACCGCTGGCCACGGTGAATCCCAGCAGCAGCAGGATGAGCAGCAGAGTCAGGCGGGCATTGGCATTGATCCGGGCCATGAAATCGGCCTCCGGGATCACCACCAGGATCAGCCAGTCCGGGCCGCTCCCCTCGAGCAGCGGCGTGACCTGGGCGAAGTAGTGTTCCCCGTCCAGACTGAACCGGTAGGGCCGGCCTTGATCCAGGCCAGCCAGCTCACCGAACTGGCCGGTCAACTGGTGGACGGCCTCGCGCACCAGAGGATTGGCGCTGACACTGGCGGCCAGCCGCTGTCGCGGCCGGTCCTGGGCGGCTCCCGAGAACAGCGGCTCTCCGCTGGAACTGGCCACCAGCAATCCGGAGCGCTCGATGATAAATGCCTCTCCAGTCTTACCGACCGCCAGTTCCCGCAGGAAACCGTTCAGCTGGGAGAGGAAGATGTCGCTGGAGACCACGCCCAGCAACCCGCCGTCGCCGTCGTACACCGGACGGCTGGCGGCAATCGCCAGGTCCTGTCCGGTGAACAGGATGTAGATATCGCTCCAGGCGACCTGCCCGCTGGCGGCGGCGCGCGCGAACCAGGGACGGCTACGGGCATCGAAATCCGGCACCGTGAGCAGCAGTTCGCCGCGCCGGCCCTGGCTGTCCGCGGCATATTTCCGAAACGGACCGCTGCCAAAATCATCGGTAGTAATAAGGTACAGCGCACCGTCGGCGCCCTCGCGCCCGGCATCCGCCAGCCCGCCTCGCGTATTGCCGAAGTAGATACTGGTGACGCTGTCGAATACCTGGATCTGCTTCCAGAAGTAGCGCTCCATGGCCACGGGATTATTCACGTCAAGCAGTCCCTGCTCGATTACCGAGGCGTTGATCCGATTGATCAACTCCGGGGTGGCGAGGTAGCTTTGCAGGTGGCGTTGTATCTTGCTGCTGATCTCGTTACGCAGCTGCGCCGCCACATCCTGTACGGCGAGTCGCCCGTCGCGGAACGCCAGGTATCCGGTCAGCCCGACCATGAACAGCATCAGCAGCACAAACGGAACGATCAAAATGACGCGTAACGGGACACCCTTGGATTTATAAGCGGCAAACCACATGACCTGGACCTGTAGCCTATGTCCGTCTGGATCGACGGCTCGACCAAAACATTGGTGACGAAAACTTGCCGTCTCTCGACACGGATCGCCGTCATTTCGGTTTTTTACCCACCTAATGGCGTTCCTGGTCTGGCAACCGCAGCCGCGCTGGCGTCACGCCTCCCGCTGAATCTCGTCACGGGCTCGCACCGTACCGGCCAGGCACAACCTGACCGGGAGCGGAATATCCATACCCGGAATGAGCCTAACACATTTTTTCCCTCCGGCAGCAGTTCACTGACGCTCCGTGGCCGCTGGAGATCATCTATCGGGGAGCATGCGACACGCTGTGGAAAGAGGCCCCGGGGGAGTGGCCAGATGCTCAATCCGGCGTACCGCGCACACCGACAGCCTTACCCTTTCGGCAAATAAACCCACAATCCGACGCGAATTGGACTATATTGAGCAGGTGGGCAATCCCTTTTTGTATAATGATCCGGCGGCCGGCAGGATCGGGTAAAGGATTTACTTTCTTACCTCGGCCGCTGCAGAGAAGTCTGATCGCATAAATCGCGAATCCATCCCGGTTGCCTGATCAATAAATACCGTATCGTCCATACGCCATGACCGATGCGCAGTTGCAAGGAGGTCACCGGCACACCCGCTCCACCGCCCCATGAACCCGCACTCCTGCCCTGGATGAAGGAAGCCGATAACACCTCCGGCTCACGCAGCATCATCCATCAGGCACCACAGCCACTCCACCAGGAAGATATCACCATGAGCAAGGGTCAACACAGCAACAAGGAAGCAAAGAAAAAACCGACTTTGACACTGCAAGAGAAGCGTGCCGCGAAGAAAACCAAAAAAGAGACTCAACCATTTTTGAGCCATGAGCGGGCGCGTTGATTTTACAAGCGCGGTCTTCCCGCCCCGGTATGGGCAATTTTCCGCATGCGCTGCCGGCAAGCAACGGAGCGCATGACATCAGCCATCAGGAGTCAACATGCTACTGACCCGTCATCAAACACCCGTAACAGGAGATACCGTGATCTCGTTCCCCAAGCTGGAATGCTGGAATGCACACACAAAAGTGGCGACTGTCGCCGCGGATGTAAACAAAAAACGGGTGTTGTGCCGGATTCCGCTGGATTTGTTGCGCGACCGATTCGGAGCGTCATTGGAAGAGCCCATGCGCTCCGTCACCAAACACCGACTGACCATCCAGGCGGCGGCGCGTAAGCTGATCGAAAACGAGGAATTTGAAGAAGACGGTTCGGTCTGGATCGGCGCCCAGGATATCTAGGAGTCTCCCAATCTAATACTGCCGGGGAAAGCTGTTTCAGTTTCGTAGGGTGGATAAGCCGGTAGGCGCATGCCATCCTCAGGTCCGTGAACGGTACACCCCCATACCGCTCTTCACCATTGTCGCGGTGGATGCGCTGTCGCTTATGCCATCCTCAGGTCCGTAAACGGTACATCCTTGTACCACTCCTCACCCTACAAAAGTAGTTCATCAACTTGAAGCACTCCCAGGAGCCTGTCCAGCCGATGACGGAAAAGGCAATCCGTTGCCTGACTGGATTTGGTATCGCTGTTGCAAAGGGATACAATTCAGCCATTTACGGCCCATAAACCACCGCCAATGATTGACCGCCGCCTCTGCATTGCCCCGATGCTGGACTGGACCGACCGTTACTGTCGCTACTTCCTGCGTCTGATCACCCGCCACGCCCTGCTCTATACCGAAATGGTGACCACCGTTGCCCTGCTGCACGGCAACCAGCCGCGCCATCTCGACTTCGATCCCGCCGAGCACCCGGTGGCACTGCAACTGGGCGGCAGCGATCCGAACGAGCTGGCGGCCTGTGCCCGCCTGGCCGAGCATTGGGGCTATGACGAGGTCAACCTGAACGTCGGCTGCCCCTCGGACCGGGTGCAGTCGGGCCGCTTCGGTGCCTGCCTGATGGCCACCCCCGGGGTGGTTGCCGACGGGGTTGCCGCGATGCGCGCCGCCACCTCCCTGCCGGTCACGGTCAAGCACCGCATCGGCATCGATGAGCTGGACAGCTATGAGCTGCTGGTCGACTTCGTGGCCACCGTGGCCGAAGCCGGCTGCGAGACCTTCATCATCCACGCCCGCAAGGCGTGGCTGAACGGTCTCAGCCCGAAGGAGAACCGGGAGATCCCGCCGCTGCGCTATGACGTGGTGCACCGGATCAAGCACGACTTCCCCCACCTGGAGATCATCATCAACGGCGGCATCGCCAGCCTGGATCAGGCCGCGGCGCAACTGCAACAGGTGGATGGGGTGATGATCGGACGCGAGGCCTACCAGAACCCCTGGATCCTGGCCGAGGCCGATCGCCGGCTTTACGGCGACGACCACCCGGTCCCCAGTCGCCATGAAGTCATAGAGCGGCTGATGCCGTTCGCCGAGTGGGTCCATGCCGAGGGGGCACCGGTCAACCGCATCAGTCGGCATATCCTGGGGCTGTTCCAGGGCCAGCCACGGGCTCGGGCCTGGCGTCGGCACATCAGTGAGAACGCCCACCGGGACGGCGCCACCCCCGAGGTGATACGGGAAGCGGCCAGGCGGGTACCGGGATGCTGAAATGGACCAAACGGGATAGCGAGTGCTACCAAACCAGGGACGGCTCCTGGATTCGCGAGCTGCTGCACCCGGACCATCACCCGGTGAAAAACCAGAGCCTGGCCGAGGCCAGGGTTGCGCCCGGAGTGACCACTCACCTGCACCGGCACCGGCTGGCGGAAGAGATCTACCACATCACCCGGGGCAGCGGGGTGATGCGCCTGGGCGCGGAGGAGTTCACGGTTCAGGCCGGGGACAGCATCCTGATCCCGCCTGGCATGCCGCACGCCATTTGCAATAACGGGAAAGAGGAGCTGCTGATCCTCTGCTGCTGCGCGCCGCCCTACCGGCACGAGGACACCGAACTGCTGTAGCAAGCCCGCCCTATGTGTGGCCACTCCGTTCGGGTGGAACAGGGGTCGGAGTCAAGCCGGGCGGAGCGTAGCGCATGTCCCACCACCGGCGTGTGGCTAGGACTACCCTTTACCCATAAGTGGGCCGGTCTGCATCCGGGCGTAGGATGGGTGGAGCGCCCCCATGAACCCTCCGCCGGCTCCCTCTCCGGCGCGCAACCCATCGTGCACCTGCTTCCGCATCCGAAGATGGGTTACGGCGCGCCCGACCACCGCGAACAGCCGGCAACAAGGGTGCCGCGCCTCCACCCATCCTACACGCGTGTTCATCGGTATTTGTGGGTAAAGGGCAGGGCTAGGAGCCTGTCGTGCTACCGTGGCAGGCCCATTCGTGCCAGGATCTCATCCATAGGTAAGTGGTCACTCTCCACGGCCACCTCGGATTTCCTCGTTCCCACGCTCCGCGGGGGAATGCATACCCTGCGGCAATGGTGGATGCGCCCTTCGGGCTTATCCACCCTACGCGTGTTCATCGGCATTTGTGGGTAAAAAAGGGCAGGGCTAGGAGCCTGTCGTGCTAGCGTGGCAGGCTCAGGCGTGCCAGGATCTCATCCATGGGTAAGTGGTCACTCTCCACCACCACCACGGATTTCAGCTCATCCGCTGTCAGGGGTTCCGCCGTGGCAAGTTGCCGTTCCAGTACGGCGAGGGTCGCCTCCGACGGATCGTCCCCCTGCTTGCGGCGTAGCTCGATGCGCTGGCGCAGCGTCGCCTCCGGCAGCCGGAAATCGAGTATCACAAAGGGCACGCCCAGATCCCCGGCCTGCCGGCGGAAACGCTGCCGGTCGGCCCGATGCAGGAAAGTGGCGTCCACTATCGCCACCAGCCCTGCTTCCATGATTTTTCCAGCCAGCGCCCCCAGACGTTCATAGGTACGGGCCGAGAGATTCGCCGTGTAGATCCCGCCGCCCGGCGACGAGCCGCTCGAGCCGACGGCCGCGATCCCCGCCAGCCGGCGGCGTTCCAGGTCCGAGCGCACCCGCACCGCCGGGAACCGTTCGATGCAGGCCAGGGTCCGGGTGCTCTTGCCGGAGCCGGAGTGTCCGTGGGTAATGACCAGGCCCGGTTGCGCGGGCTCGGTGTAGCGCAGGGCCAGTTGCAGGTAGTTGTTGAACTCGGCCGCCAGCCGCCTCTGTTCATCGCTGGTGATGTCTGCCTGGGCCAGACGGATCGCCGTCACCTTGGCCCGCACCATGGCCCGGTAGACCTGGTAGAAGCGCAGCAGCGGCAGCGCCGCGTAGTCCCCGCTTAGCTCGAGGTAGCGGTTGAGCAGCTGTCGGGCGTACCCGTCCAACCCCTTTTCATCCAGATCCATCAGCAGGAAGGCCAGCTCGCTGATCACGTCGATCCAGCGCAGCGCCGGATTGAACTCGATGCCGTCGAAGATCAGCAGTCTAGGACTCGCGCAAGAATAAGTTCCGGTATTCGGTCGCCCCTGGACCCCGCCGCCGGCGTTACGCTTTTTGGCAAGGGAACCGCCATTGCCCGCAAAGCGTGCCTTGCCGGAGTGGCCCAGTGACGCCCTCGGTACTGCGGAATTATTCTTACGCGAGCCCTTAGCCCCATCCAGGGCAATGTTGCCCAGGTGCAGATCCCCGTGACACTCGCGGATAAAACCGCCGGCCTTGCGCTCGCACATCAGCGGCCCCAGCTGTCGTGCCCGCGTCTCGGTCCAGTGCTCGAGACGTGCCAGCAGATCCCGGACCGCCGGCTCATGGTTCAAGCCGCGGATCTGGCTGAAATTTTCCCGCATGGGGAGAAGCACCGCCTCGGGCTCGCCATATTCAGCCGCCTTGTCCACCACAGCGATCCCGGCATGGAAGTCCGCCAGGCGCTCGGCCAGATCATTCACCCGCGCTCGCGAGATCAGTTCCAGGTGTTCGGACAGCAGGCCCTCCGGATCGAAGCGGCGCATACGCACGGCATACTCGATGGCCGGGCCCTTACCGAAGGGTTCGGGGGCGTCCGGCGAGCCGCCGATCGGGATCACGTCGAGGTAGATATCGGGCGCCAGGCGGCCGTTGAGGCGGATCTCCTCCTCACAGAAATGGCGACGCCGCGCCAGGGTGGAGAAATCGAGAAAACCGAGATCCAGCGGCTTCTTGATCTTGTAGGCGTGTTCGCCCACCAGCAGCACGCTGGAGATGTGGGTCTCGATCACCCGGTCCGGCCCGATGCCGTCGGGCCAGCACCCCGGCTGTCGGAGTCGCTCGATCAGCCGTGCATGACGCTCTCCGGATGGGCTCAAGCGCCTCGTCTCCATTCTTGAATTGACATAATATTAGTATATGCTAATGTACCGCGATCTTCAGGGTAATGATCGCCCTTCGACCGAACAGTATGAGGTATAGCATGACCATCGACCGAATGATTCTCGCCTTCGCCGGCTTTTTCATCCTGCTCAGCCTGGCACTCGGCTGGGAGCGGAGCCCGATCTTCCACAACACCCACTGGCACTGGTTTACCGCCTTTGTCGGGTTGAACCTGTTTCAGTCGGCCTTCACCGGGTTCTGCCCGCTGGCCAGTATCCTCAAGGCGGTGGGCGTGAAACCCGCCTGATCGGCCATCAGGTAGCCAGCTGAAGTTATAGCTGTAGGATGGGTGGAGCGCCCCCTCCCATACGGCATCTTCCGGCACTTCCCCGGCGCGTAACCCATCGCTCCCGTAGCCGAAGATGGGTTACGTCGTACCTCCTCCACCCATCCGTCTACTCGCTCCTACAATCAAACCCCGGTTTGGTAGGATGCGGTGAGTAACACGAACCGCATCAGGCCGTTCCGCAAGGAGTGGTGCAGGAGGAGTGGTACAGGGATGTACCGTTTACGGAGCCGAGGATGCCAAGCACCGTTTACGGACCCGAGGAGGGAATGATGCGGTTCGCAAGCTCACCGGCATCCTACCCCAACAGCTTTGATGGCTATTCAGGATAGGCTCAATTCCGACTACAACACCGGCTCGGCGTACAGATCGTGGGCGTCCGAACCGGTGATTTTCACCTCGACGAAATCCCCCGGCTCCAGATCCCAGCCCCCGCCGATCAGCACATTGCCGTCGATCTCCGGGGCATCCGCCGAACTGCGGGAGATCACCGCCTCCTCGGTCACGCCGTCCACCAGCACGATCATCTGTCTGCCCACCTTTTCCGCCAGGCGTTCGCGGCTGATCTGCTCCTGTACCGCCATGAACCGCTCCAGGCGCTCCTGCTTCAGCGACTCCGGGACCGGGTCCGGCAGGGCGTTGGCCGTGGCCCCCTCCACCGGGGAGTAGGTAAAGCAACCGACCCGGTCCAGCCGCGCCTCCTGCAGAAACCCCAGCAGTTCATCGAATGATGCCTCGGTCTCGCCCGGGAACCCGACGATAAAGGTGCTGCGCAGGGTCAGATCGGGACATATCTGGCGCCAGCGGCGGATCCGCTCCAGCACCTTTTCGCTGGCCGCCGGACGCTGCATGGCCTTGAGGATAGCGCGGTCGGCGTGCTGCAGCGGCATATCCAGGTAGGGCAGGATGAGCCCCTCCGCCATCAGCGGGATCAGGTCGTCCACGCTCGGATAAGGGTAGACATAATGCAACCGCGTCCAGGCCGGCAGATCCCCCAGGGCCGTCGCCATCTCCTTCAGCCGTGTCTTCAGCACCTTGCCGCCGACCAGATCGCTACGGTATTTGAGATCCACCCCGTAGGCGCTGGTATCCTGCGACACCACCAGCAGTTCGCGCACCCCGGCGGTGACCAGATTCTCCGCCTCGCGCATCACCTCGCCCAGCGGCCGACTCACCAGGTCCCCGCGCAGTTGCGGGATGATGCAGAAGGTGCAGCGGTGATTGCACCCCTCGGAGATCTTCAGGTAGGCATAGTGACGCGGTGTCAGCTTGACCCCCTGGGGCGGAACCAGACTGACGTAGGGATCATGGGGCGCCGGCAGGTGGGCATGCACCGCCGCCATCACCGCCTCGTAGGCGTGCGGACCGGTCACCGCCAGCACACCCGGGTGTACCGCGCGCACCGCGTCCTCCTTGACCCCGAGACAGCCGGTGACGATCACCCGGCCATTCTCGCTCAGCGCCTCGCCGATGGTCTCCAACGATTCCTCCACCGCCGCGTCGATAAAGCCGCAGGTGTTGACCACCACCAGATCGGCCCCCTCGTAGCTGTAGGCGATGGCATAGCCCTCGGCCCGAAGCTGGGTCAGGATACGCTCGGAGTCGACCAGATTCTTGGGGCAGCCGAGGCTGACAAAACCGATTTGGGGTGACGGGCTATTCATGACAATCAGTTGAGTTTCGGGGCCAGCAGGTCGGTCAGGGCGACCGCCTGGGACTCCTGGCGGATCTGCAGCACGATGCGCTCCTCCAGGGCCAGATCACCACTGACGATATGGGGCAGCAGCTGGTCGGCAAACTGATAGATGATCGCCATGCCGGCCCGGTTCCGCTCATCGAGGGCATCCTTCGACTCGATATGCCGGAACAGCAGCTGCATATAGTCCCGAAACTGTCGCCCCTGTTCCTCCAGGGCCAGCGCCTGGAATTCCGGGGTAAACAGGATCACCAGCACCTTGCCTTGACCGTCCGCCGGATCGGAAATGGTGATATTCATTGGCCCTTCGATCAGCATCGTCTGCTCCTCACTGCAATTCGGTTCTACTCCGCCCGGCTGTTCAGCGGCGGTTGGCAGTCAATTCTACCCCATCGGGACGCCGATAATAGCCTCCCGGGGAGTAAGGGCTTGCAGTGGGGTGGGGCGAGGCAATATCAGCGATGAGATGTGCCGCAGCCTAATAAGTATGACTTATCGGCAAATAAAATATTATGCGGGAAATCCTGATCAGGATGTATGAGAGGATATTTCGCCACGGCGGGCCGGATGCCGCCACAAAACGGTGCCCGGCACCTGGGCAGTTGACGAGGTATACCGATTGAAAAATTGCAAGTTGTGTGGTTTCAGTAAAGCGTGTAACAGCCTTCCCGGCATCTGTATCATCCTTCAATACGCCAGTATCGCGGTCCTGCTCGGCGTTCTCGGCTATCTCTTCATCACCCAGGAACTGCTCACCTGAGCATGCCCGGCAGAGCTTCCCGCGGCTGTGCGTCAGACAACAACCGGCACAGGCCTGGAAGCGCTGAACAACAGGGGGCGGCGAGACTGGGCGAGGCCGGTCTCATGCACCCGCTGCAGCAGAGTCTCCTTTTCCGCCGCCAGTACCAGGAGCGCCTCTTCCACGCTTAACTCTTTGACTTCATAGAGAGGAAGACGGTTGATACTGCTGTTTTCTTTTAAAAACATGGCATTATCACATTATTATGAGTTATTGGATGAACAATAGTATAAACCATATTCAGCCTGTGGCAATAGCTTAGTTTCCGCACGCCGCGAACACAACCGATTTAACGCATCCGCGACACAAAGACGCCCTGCCACTCTCTTGCTATAATCTGGCCTTTTCCCACGGCAGACTCGCGTTATGGGCTACAGACTCTCCAAGATATACACCCGCACCGGCGACAAGGGCACTACCGGCCTGGGCGACGGCCGCCGGGTGGAGAAGGACAGCGCCCGCATCGAGGCGATCGGCACCGTCGACGAGCTGAACTGCCTGATCGGCGTCCTGATCACCCAAAACCCGCCAGAGGAGATCGCCCGGCTGCTGACCGGAATCCAGCATCGCCTGTTCGACCTGGGCGGCGAACTGGCCATACCCGGTCACAGCGTGCTGAACGAGCAGTCGGTCACCGACCTCGAACAGCCGCTGGATCAGCTCAACACGGAACTCCCGCCATTGAAGGAGTTCATCCTCCCCGCCGGCAACCCGTTGGCGGCCAGTTGCCACCACGCCCGGGCGGTCTGCCGGCGTGCCGAACGGCGCCTGACCCAGCTCGCCCGGGACGAGAATGAACAGGTCAACCGCACCGGCCTCAAGTACCTCAACCGGCTATCGGACCTGCTGTTCGTCATTGCCCGCGTCCTGGCAAGGCAGAATGGCGGGGAAGAGGTATATTGGCGCAAGGGGGTCTGACCG
>NZ_JANIOA010000039.1 GCF_025175675.1 Sedimenticola hydrogenitrophicus | reverse complement strand
GCTGATCCAGATCCTGAGTTCCGCGCCAAAACGGGAGTTCATCCGCACCCGGCTCGGTTTTGAATTGAATGTAGCCGTGGGGGTGACCTCGACCCACTGTCTGCTGACCAGTGACGACACTACGGAGGAGCCGGCGGCCCCGCAACGACCGGACAGAGGACCGGACTGGATGGATCAGCCGACCGGCAACCGGCGTTACCGCTCATCTCACACGCTGGCGGGACACAAGCTGAGCCTGGAGGGATTTGATGAATCGATCCAGGAGACCGTCATCGCGAGCAGTGCCAATGTGCCGGGTTCCGGACAGGGTGGCGCGCCCCTCTGGGCTTCCCGGCAATCCGCGCAGCAGCATGAGGCCTACGCCTGCAAGACCGCTAACGAAAGTGCCGGTGGCTACTGTATCAACTGGCAGGGCATGCATGCCCCGAAGATCAAGATCGGCGAAGTCATCGGCGTACAATCGGCCACCAACAAGCACCAGCTTGCGATCGGCATCAGCCGCTGGGCGAGAAACCTGCCCGGCCAGGGACTCCAGCTTGGCCTGCAAATGATCGCCCCGAGCGCCGCCGCGGTCCTGATCCATTACCTGGCAGGCGATGACCCGGCCAGCCACCCGCACAAGGGCCTGCTGTTGCCGGAACTGGCGGCTTCGAAGCAGCACGCCTGCCTGATATTGCCCACCCTGCCGTTCAAAACCGGTGATCTGGTGATGATCGTCAATGCGGAGGGGACCGAACGCAAGGCCAGACTCAACCGCCTGGTTGAGACGACCGGGGCCTTTGCCCAGTTCCACTTCGACCCGATAGGATCAAACTCGAAGTGCGCTTAATTAAGGGCTCGCGCAGGCATACCGCAGTATCGAGGGTGTCGCGGAGTTACTTTGGGCGCCATGTCGCCACGGCACACTTTGCAGGCAATGGCGCTCCATTGCCATAACGCCTGACACTGCCGACGGGGTCCCGTGGAGACAGAATAAGCCTGCCAATCCCACACCTGCCCGAATGGTTTGTTGCATTCCCCCGCAATTACGCGCTTGGCGAAAATAAGTGGCTCAAACTGGATGGCCATTGACAGTTATCGCCCAGGCAGCCCTACCTCAACAATCTGCCTACCGTATCCGTACTTCTGATCGCGAGCCTGAACCAGGACCGTTTTGACGTTGGACGGGATCTTCACCGAGTAGAGATCCCGAGTGAAAGGCTGCTCGCTCTGATGATCGTGCCAGAGCTTGCGCTCGCCAAGGACCTCACCATCTTTGGTAGTTACACGGAACCCATCCGCGTAGCGGCTTGGAGTATCGTATGGCGAAGAAATCGTTACATCGAAGTTGAACATTCCACTTGATGTCGCGCGGACCTTCGTCGACAGAACATCCGGGAATTGCTGTTCGGCGCAGGCAATCCCTGGCGCAAGTATGCCAAGCCCGAGGGCCGCAATTATGGCGAGTGCTGTACGACGGGAAAAGCCGGCACGGACCTCACGAACCGTCAATATGTGGTCGCCATAGGAGCAGTTGATGCGTCTGGAAACCAGGCATCCATTTCGCTCATATTTTGAAACCGGATGTTCGCGCATTATCTTACCCTCCCTGATCGAACGAACTTGAGCAAGTTGCTGGCCTGAGGGTTCTGACGCCCTGCAAAGCGAACACTCCTCCAATCATTAAAAGGTTAGCAAAGCATTTGGACAACCAGCGCCCTGGCCGGCCTGCTGTGGGATCGCCTTGGAGCGTCTTTTACCTTCCATGTCGGCGCCCTCTTCTGTCTACTCGCCCTGGCGGTTATGACGTTTCGAAGACCGCGCGGTCAGACGCCTGCCCGAAAGGACGGTCCACAGGGCCATGGCCTATAAGATCGAAGCGCCCAGCATTGATCAGGGAGGCCTTGCGATCAAACATCGGCAGGCTTACTCCTTCTCCAGCCCCTTAAGCAGCAGTTCCCTGGCTTGGTCGCCGGAGGCAGCTCGTTTGGCGGTGTACTGCCCGAATACCATGCCGTGCAAGAGCGGCTCTTTTCCTTTCTCGTTAAAGATGGCGAGAAACAGGCTGTCACCAAACTGGTCGATTTTCAACGCCAGCCTCTCCTTGCCGTTCGCGAATCCTGCCACCACCCCGTCCAGTGCCGTACCCACCAGTACATATCCAGCCCTATTCAGCGCCTGGACCACGCTCCCAAGCAGCTCTTCCCGTGACAGACCCTTGTACTCGACATACAACCCGTTCTCGTCGGTCTCCTTTTCAACCTGCACCATGCCCCGATCCGTGATATTGAGGTTTGCCCAATTGGCAGGCAGCTGTGGGGCGGCAAAAGCCGCCATGGCCAGAAAGCCGGAAGCGATTATGAGCTTTTTCATCTCTCCCTCTCTTCGAGTTCAACATTAAATTTCCAATGATCGCATTCCGCGTGGATGGATTCGGTCAGTTTAAAAACAGCTATCTTATCGCTTGCTCGGGAATATACCCCAAAACTGTACCAGCAGCTTTGGGATTGCCCGGAAAGTTAACCCACACAGCATTTTTCTGCGTACAGAAGCGATGTCCGCGCGGCATGATTCCGGTGGCACCGGACAACTCGTGAACCACCTGATCCGGCGCTGCGCGTGACCCCAGAGAAAATTCCGCCCCCTTCCACCCCATGAATTTGGAGAGTAGCATGGTCCAGCAGTGACCTGTTTAACATACTGACCGGTATTGAGGTGCGTCCATGAAAGAACTGGTATGGGACAAAACCCTGAGCGTCACGGTCGATGAGATAGACGAAGACCATAGACGCCTGGTGGAGTTGCTCAACCTCTTCAGCCATTCCGTGGCGGAGGCTGAATCTCCAGAGTATCGTGAGGCCCTGCTTGAGGAACTGATCGCCTGCACCGTCTGGCACTTCCGGCACGAGGAACGCCTGATGCTGAAATACCAGTACCCGGATATCGCCGCGCACAAGGCCGAACACCAGGAACTGATCAAAAGTGCGACCGCATTTCAGCAGAAGTACCTGCAGGATGGTGGAAAGATGAGCGACGCGGACTTCGAGTACCTGGAGCACTGGCTGACCGAGCACATCCTGATTGTCGATATGAAAATGGGGGAATGGCTCGCCGGGGTGATGTAGCGGTTAACGGTCGCTGGCCCCTTTAATTCTGAATTCCCGTGCGCGCCGAATATCGGCACGCACGGAACGAACGAGCATTCCTTATCCCTTCTGCACCCAAAACGTACACCAGCCGCTCGGACTGATTTGGCCATCGACGAGCTTACAGGTATTAGATTCGGCAATGAAATGGAGACACTTCTGGCAGGACTGCTCGTCTTTTGGCTGGTCCTGGTACTGCGCTTGCTCTTTGCTCACCTTGGCACCGGACGACCCGCCCTGGCTTTCACTGGTCGCGCCCGGGGTGGTCGGCGTGGTCGCGGGCGCGCTGGAATCGCCCCCAGACTGCTTCGGCGTTTGCGGGCTTTCATCGTCGCCGCATCCTACCAACAACGCAGGCAGTAGGAGCGCACAGCCTGTGGCGACTGCATTCCGCAAGACTATTCGTCGCTGTTGATCATGAGTTTTCATGTATAACCTCCCTATTCGAGTCAAACACACGGCCGCGTCCACACGTTTCAGTACAGACAGACGGACCGTTCATAAGGCCACGCTCAGGGTCCCGCGGCACACCCCGCAGGGGAGCTGCTACCCCGATGGACGACAGCCTGCAATCCGAATCCGGGCAGCAACACCGTGAGCCCGGCAACTCGTTTCATTCACCCTTGGGCTTGACCTCCAGATTATTCGCCACGTCACGCACGCCTTCCACCTCGCGAGTCAGCTCTTCGGCTCGCGCCTTCTCGTCCCGACTCTCTACGAAGCCGCTAAGCTGGACGTTCCCACGATAGGTGTCGACGTTGATCCGTAAGACGCTGGTGCTGGGGTCATCGGCCAGTTTGGCGTTCACCTTGGTGGTGATGGTAGCGTCGTCGATGAATTCGCCGGTGCTGCGCTGCGTCTCGGTACCCACGCATCCGCCAACCAACAGGCTCAACAGCAAGACAAAAGGAAACAAGAGAGAACGACTGGAAAGAATAGACATAATCGTGTACTCCTTTACAATCCAGAGGCCATTCGAAAGTTCGCGGCGCATGCGTCATACACAGCAAGATCGGACACAACGCAAATCGCAAAGTTCCCGCAGTCCTTCTATTCCACAGCGCCCCGGCAATCCGCATCGTCAACCTGGTCCCATCCACCAGACCGCCCCAGTCTGATGACAACTCCGGCGATTCAGCCCAGGAATCCTGGCCGGGGCACCACAGTAGAGGGTATCCATGTCGGTGATGGTTTCCGGGGGGATTCGAACTGTGCCGCTGAGCCGTTGAATCCACCGCCACTACTTTTCGTACGGATTACCGGATTACCTGGGGAATGGCTTGCCGCGGTGATGTAGCAGCTAAAGGACTTTGACCCGAATTCTACTTAGTTAAGCCGGTATACACCTGCTTCCGTCATTCCGGCGCAGGCCGGAATCCAGGGAAACTGCCTCCATCGAGTCGCCTGGATCCCGGCATTCGCCAGGATGACGGTGGTTCTGGGCTTAACTAAGTAGCATTAGACTTTGACCCATTAAACGCTCCGGATGAAGCGGGTCGGGTCCTCGGCGTCGCCATCGTACCAAAGGCAAATCATGTTTTTTGCTGGTTTCGTCAAGCCACTCATCCATCGTAATGAGCCGCCTTCGCCTGACCTCACCCATTCCCTTGCTAATATTACGACCCGCTTCGAGTGCCATTCGTTCGATCCGGTCAACAGGGCCAAACACCACGGGAACAAATCGCGGGTGTACCGGATTCTCTCCGCTGAGGACCCTTATTATATTTGCCAAGTGGGCACTATAGGGACAGCTCTCAGTTGCCGGAGTGACTGGGTTGTGCGGGATCAGGGCAGGCACGGGGCCTGCCCCTACGATTTGTCACAACGGGGATTCAGTCATTGTCCCCGCTGTAACGCTGATCCTCCGCCTGCTGCTGGCGGGCGATCTCGGCCTGGCGGCGCGCTTCCCACACTTCCTGGCGTTCGTCCATACGCTTCTCCCAGACACCGCCCTTTTCCGGGATGGTGCGCAGGCCGAAGAACACCTGTTTCATCAGCCGGGTACCGAACTGCATCAGGGAGACGTCCTCTTTTTCCAGCACTTCGTAGAGCGAATCCTCCAGGTCGTAGGTGGCCTTGAAGTTGTCGCTCATGACAAAACGGCGGAAGCGGTCCATGTCGAATGAGCACATGAAGTACATCTGCAGGGTCGCCTCGGGCGGTTTGCCGACGCTGGGGCCGCCGGAGCGTTTCATCAGCATCAGCTGCTGCCACTCGCGATTCATTTCGTCGTACTGGGCGGTCTCCTGCTCGATCAGGTACTCCTGCACGGTCAGCTCGCGCTCCTCATCATGGCCCTTGCAGTGCTCCTCCTTCACCAGCACATAGTCGACATGCTCTTGCTTGGCGCCGGTATCGAGACGGATCATGTTACCCAGCGGGTAGTAGCGGCAGGCGGTGGGGCGGTCCTGGTAGACGCTGCAACCCCCGTCGGTCATGAACAGGCAGGCGCCTTCATTGGTGGTGCGCAACTTGACGCCGGGCAGGCCGTCCTGGTCCATCTGGAACGGCACGGTGTGTTCCTTGAGAAACTCGGTACTGCTTTTTCCGAGGTGCTGTTTCAGGCGGATAATGTCGTAGGGGGTCAGGGTGATGTCGGCGTTGCTGCAACAGGCGTTGAAGCAGGAGATCCCCTTGTGGCACTTGAACTTGAGGGTGGAGCCCAGATCCAGCATGTTGGGCACTACATTGCTTTGAAACGGGATGTCGAATTTTTCGCTCATGGGAGCCTCGGATTGCAGCGTGTAAATCAATAGGGACAAGAAATCCACTGGCGGAGATACGGGCCGGTGCGTCCTGACTTCTCTGCCAATACTAAACTATTTGCCAGCTATTCAGCTATTCGGGAAAGACCGGGGAACTCGATGGGCTGAGCCGGGGAACCCCAACGCAACTCTTTTCAGCTACGATGTTGGGGTTCGTTCCTCACCCCAACCTACGGACCTGTTCGCTATAGTAACCCCTTTCCCGGCCTTCCATGGAAAGATCCTGTAAATAAAAAAAGTCCGGGCGCCTTGCGACACCCGGACTTCCTTGCCATCAGGCTGTCAAATAAGGCTTATTTGAACAGCTTGGACTTGTCGACCAGATCGACATGGGCGCGCTTGAAGCAGGTCCAGGTCTTGGTCTCCTTGTCATAGATGGAGTTCACGAAGCACTTCCAGTTCTCCTCGTCCACGAAGTTCTTATCCATGCGGTAGTAGAAACCGGGATAACGGGATTCCTGACGGAACTGAATGTGTTTCATGTGCGCTTCGGCAGTCAGTATGCGGTGGTAGTTCTCCCAGGCGCGAAGCAGTTCGTGCAGGTCTTTCGCACGCATCTTCAGGGAGTCTTCCTTCAGCATGCCCAACTTCTCTTCCGCAATCGCCAGCATGTGCTCGTTGGTGGTGTAGTAGGTGGCAACACCGGCAACGTACTCATCCATGATCTTCTGCAGACGGAACTGCAGCATACGCGGAGTGATGTAGTTGGGGTTGACGTCAATCGCGGTGGTGTAATCCTTGAACTCCAGGAAGTTACGTACCGGACGATAGATTTCCGTCACCAGATCCTCAACGCTGGTCTCCAGCTCGGGGGTGTAGCCCTGGTTGTCCATGACAAACTGCACCATGGACTTGGCGCACATACGACCCTCGGCGTGTGAACCGGAGGAGAACTTGTGGCCGGAGGCGCCCACGCCGTCGGCGGCGGTGAACAGACCCTGTACGGTGGTCATGCCACGGTAGCCCCAGTTCCAGCCCTTGGGCAGGTGTGCAGGCACACCGTCCATGGTCTCGTCAGTCGGCGCGCCCACGTCGGTCGGACCG
Source organism: Sedimenticola hydrogenitrophicus (assembly GCF_025175675.1). GTDB lineage: Bacteria > Pseudomonadota > Gammaproteobacteria > Chromatiales > Chromatiaceae > Sedimenticola > Sedimenticola hydrogenitrophicus. Next base: position 35,463 of record NZ_JANIOA010000039.1, on the reverse strand, counting down.
GAGACCCAGATGCCGCAGCAGCCGGAGTGTGAACCCAGCAGGTACGGTTCGGTCGGCATCAGCTCGGAGTTTTTCTTCTCCGGCTCGACGTTCTCACCCGCCCAGATACCGCACTGGCCGATACACATATCCAGGAAGTCTTCCCAGGCCTCTGCCTCGAGATGCTTGACCTCACGGGGGGTCAGGGTCTCACGCAGGTTGGCCAGAGCGGTGACGGTGTCCATCCAGATCGGACCACGACCTTCACGCATCTCTTTGAGCATCAGGTGGTTACGCAGGCAGGAAGCCGGTACAGCGGCCTGACCGTAAGGAGGATAGTCGTCCAGCATCTCCTTGTTGCGGTCCATGTAGACTTCACCGAAGGCGTTGGTGGCCTTGGATTTGAACAGCAGGAACCAGGCACCGACCGGACCGTAACCGTCTTTGAAACGGGTCGGTACGAAGCGGTTTTCCATCAGGGTCAGCTCAGCGCCGGCCTCGGCCGCCATGGAGTAGGTGGAACCGGCATTCCATACGGGATACCAGGCACGGCCCTGACCCTCACCGACTGAACGGGGACGGAAGATGTTGACACAACCACCGGCCACCAGCAGGCAGGCCTTGAACTTGTAGACGAACAGCTTGTGGTCACGCACCGAGAAACCGACGGCACCGGCAACGCGGTTCTTGTCGTTCTTGTCGTTGACCAACTTGACGATGAACACGCGCTCCTGGATGTTTTCGATACCCAGGGCCTTCTTGGCGGCCTCGGCAACGATCCACTTGTAGGATTCGCCGTTGATCATGATCTGCCACTTGCCGGAGCGGACCGGCTTGCCGCCGTCCTTCAGCGGGGTCATGCCCTTGGAACCGTCGAAACGCTCACCGTTCTCGTCGGTCTTCCAGATCGGCAGGCCCCACTCCTCGAACAGGTGCACAGACTCGTCCACGTGACGGCCCAGGTCGTAGGTCAGATCGTCACGGGTGATACCCATCAGGTCGTTGGAGACCATACGGGCGTAGTCCGCCGGATCCTGCTCGGAACCGATGTAGGTGTTGATGGCGGACAGACCCTGGGCCACGGCACCGGAACGGTCCATGGCGGCCTTGTCGACCAGTTTGACTTTGATATCCACGCCCTGCTTCTTGGCAGCGTCGACCCAGGGGCCGATCTCATAAGCTGCACCACAGGCGCCCATACCACCACCGATAATGAGGATGTCTACCTCTTCCTCGATGACTTCAGGATTTCCGAATTCACCAGCCATTTGAATTTCCTCTTTATTCTAAAAACTTTACAAATACAGTTCGGCTATGCCGCAGCTTACTTCTTGATCAGTTCGCTGGCATCGCCAGCGCGGTAACCGTTGCACTGTACGAAGAAGCCGGATTCGGCGATCTTGGAAATATCAGCCTCTGGCTTGCCACCATAAGGATCGATAGAGCCTTCCGGGGTGGTGCGGATGGGGAACTTGAAACGCTTCATGGTGCCGTTGCGGAACTTGATGGTCCACATGATCGAGTCGGTACCACGCAGTGGCTGCACGGACGCGCCCAGCGGTACGATATCGGCATAGGGACGCGCTTCAATGGCCTGCTGCGGGCAGATCTTGATGCAGGAGTAACACTCCCAGCACTGGTCCGGCTCCTGGTTGAAGGACTTCATGGCATGACCGGTCAATGAGCCGTCCATGTCCAGTTTCATCAGGTTATGCGGGCAGATGTACATACAAGCGGTCTTGTCCTGACCCTTGCAGCCATCACACTTATCAGTACGCACAAATGTAGGCATGGTACTTATTCTCCTAGTTTCACTGCAGTGTTAAAATCACCACCTGACATCAGTGGCGTTTTCTCGAGTCGATACCCGGCTCGCGGGAAGATGCTCAATTCGGTATTTTTCTCTGGTTGATCCACGACCTGCAGGGTCCGTAAACCAGCGACTTGATCTCATGGCGACCTTTCGGTCCAGCCATTCGGGACATAAACGCCACTTCGGCGTCAGTGCATTCCAGACATCAGGAGGGACAACATAAAGATTTGCTAATAAAAGTGCCAAACAATAGTTTTGGGCGGGGCATAAACCCTGTTTATTCGCAGGATAAGCATTTGATGATGGACCCGCCGCGGCACCTCGGTTATGGTGGGTCAAAGTCATTTAACACCCTGTCGGTCATGAAAAATCTACCCCCCAAACATCAGCAGATCATTACCCTGCACGCCCCCTTTATCTGCCAGGTGGTGCAGCTGGCCCAGCAGCCCCACAACCGGGCCGCACTGGAGCAGTTGTTGCAGCAGGCCGAGGCGAGCGGCTGGCACACTTTGACCCGGGTGATCAGACAATTCACAGACGGTCAACGGGAACTCGGTGCCCTCAGGGGACTGGACGAGGAGGACCAGGTGATCGCCGAGGCGATCCTGCGCGGCCTGCAGGATCCCGCCACCCTGCCAGACCCCAGCGCCCGCCCGGAACCCGCCCTCGCCGCCCCCGGGCTGGCCGGGATGATCCAGGCCGCCGGTAGCGGCAATGTGGAGGCCCTGACCCTGATCTCCGAGATGGCAGAGCAGATGCGCCGCGCCGGCGGCCCGATGGCGCGGCTGGCGGCGGTGATCCGCCCGCTGATCAACGGCGAGCGCGATGCCGACAAACTGTGCAAGGGGATGAATGAGCAGACCCGCCAGCTGACCCTGGATATCCTTGCCGAACTGGGCCGGAACCAGTCCCATTGAACGCCATGACCCGGACCCGGCCGCTGCTGCTGTGCGCCGCCGTCAGCGGATTTGTCACCGTGGCCCTGGGGGCGTTCGGCGCCCATGCCCTGGGCGACACCCTGTCGGGCCGGATGCTGACCGTCTGGCAGACCGGGGTGCAGTATCAGGGGCTGCACACGCTGGCGCTGCTGGCCGTCGGACTGCTGGCACTCCGCTTCCCCGCTGACCGATGGATCACACGGAGCGGCTGGCTGATGCTGGCGGGCATCCTGCTGTTCTCCGGCAGCCTCTACCTGATGGCCCTGAGCGGCATCCGGGTGCTGGGTCTGGTCACCCCGTTTGGCGGGCTCTGTCTGCTGGCCGGCTGGGCCACCCTGGCTTACGCCATCTACCGGCTGCCCTCCTGACACCCCACAGACGACACGCCTCCGTTACTTTGGGTTATGCTAAGCGCCATGACCACCCGATTGCTGATCATTGAAGACGACGCCTCCCTGAACCAGATGCTGCAGCTCCATTTCGAGGAGCAGGGCTTCGTGGTGGAGGGAACCGCGCGCTGTGACGAGGGACTCGAGCGGATCAGGGCGGCCGCCTACGATCTGCTGCTGCTGGATCAGAAGTTGCCGGACGGACAGGGCATCGACCTGTTGCGCCAGATCGGCGAGGAGTCACTGAACCAGTGCGTGATCATGATTACCGGCCAGCACGACCTGGAGCTGGCCATCGAGGCGATCAAGCTGGGGGCGGTGGATTTCATCCACAAGCCGATCAAACTCGGCGAGCTGCGGCATGTGGTGGAGCGGGTGCTGGAGAACCAGCGCCTGGCGCGCGAGGTGAAGGCGCTGCAGTCCGAACGTCCGGAACCGAAGAGCCACCAGGAGCTGATCGGCCGCGGTGAGGCGATGCTGCAGGTGAGCAAGGAGATCGCCCTCAGCGCCGGCAGCAACGCCACCGTGCTGATCACCGGCGAATCCGGCACCGGCAAGGAGGTGGTGGCCCGGCTGATCCACAACCACTCCGGGGTGCCGGGTCCCTTTGTTGCCATCAACTGCGCCGCCATCGTCGACACCCTGCTGGAGAGCGAGCTGTTCGGCCACGAGAAGGGGGCCTTTACCGGCGCCAGCGAGCGCAAGCAGGGCAGGTTCGAGCTGGCCCAGGACGGTACCCTGTTTCTGGACGAGATCGGCGAACTGGCTCCCGCACTACAGGCGAAACTGTTACGGGTACTGCAGGAGCAGACCTTCGAGCGGGTCGGCGGCAGTCAGCAGCTCCGCACCAATGCACGCATCATCGCCGCCACCCACCGCGATCTGTTCGCCGAGGTGGCGGCTCGGCGCTTCCGCGAGGATCTGGCCTACCGGCTGAAGGTAATCTCCATTCACTTGCCACCGTTGCGCGAGCGGTTGGAGGATATCCAGCTGCTGGCCGAGGCGCTGGTGGAACGGATCGCCCGCAAAATCCACAAACCGGTCGCGCAACTCACCGACGCCACCCTGGCCGCGCTCAAGGCCTACGACTGGCCGGGTAACGTGCGCGAATTGGAAAACCTGCTGACCCAGGCGCTGGTGCATGCCAGGACCGATGTCCTCACACCCGATCTGCTGCTGTTCCCGCAGTCGAATCAACCCGGCCCCCAGGCCACCTCCGCCAACACCGGCGCCGGCACCCCGGTGGAGCGGACCCTGGATCAGGTGGAAGCGGAGCATATCCAGCGCGTGCTGGAGTATACCCGGGGCCACAAAGGCAACAGCTGCGAGATACTGGGCATCTCCCGTCCCGCCCTGGACCGCAAGATCAAAAAGTACGACCTGACCCTTCCCTAAGGACTCGCGGAATTCGATCGTAGGGCCAGGCCCCCGTGTCTGCCCGGGCCGATGCCCCATGACCACAAGGGCAACCACAGGGGGTTGCCCCTACCAAAAACGTTAGGGAACAGGGACCCGGGACCGGGCCAAATCAAATCGTTACGTTTAACGTTTCGTTACAACACTTCGTTACAAAAATTCTCCTGGAAAATAGGTATAATTACTTACATTTCAATATGTTACAAACATGGCACGACTCCTGCTCTACTCCTTGCAAGCAACCATTTACAACCCATGCAAGGAATCACAATGAGCAATCTCGCCCTGCTACAAACCTGGAATGACACCACTGCCCAGACCGGCCGCGACGACCACCGCCAGTTCAACGCACTGGCCCGCCGCTACGCCCAGGACCTGCAGCGTTACGCCCACTGGCTGGCCGGTGACAAACATACCGCCGAGGATCTGGTCCAGGAGACCCTGCTGCGGGCCTGGAAATCGCTCCACCACCTGCAGAATCCGCAAGCGGCCAAGGGCTGGTTGTTCACTATCCTGCGACGCGAAAATGCCCGTCGCTTCGAACGCAAGCAGCTGCAGGAGTCGGATATCCCGCTGGAGACCCTGGAGTCGAACGACAACTACTATGACACCTCCACCGAGGCCTTCGTACTGCGCCGGGCGATAGAGGAGCTGCCGGCAGAGTATCGCGAACCCCTGGTGCATCAGGTCATAGGAGGCTATTCTCAGAAGGAGATCGCCGAGAAACTGGGCCTCAGCTCGGCGGGCGTCGGCACCCGGCTGTTCCGGGCACGCAATAAACTAAAACAAGCCTTGGTCGCCTGAATCGGATGAACCCCGCACAACATCTGCTCATCGTGGAAGACAACCGCTCCCTGCGGCAGATGCTCACCTGGGAGTTTGAAGACCTGGGCTACCGGGTCACCGCGACCGACTGCTGCACGGCCGCGATCGCCGCTGCCGAGACGGGCCAGGTGGACCTGGGGCTGCTGGATTACAACCTGCCGGACGGTTGCGGCATGGAGCTGGTGGAGCGGCTGCGGGCCCTCAATCCGGCCATGCGCATCATCCTCTGCAGCGGCTTTGTCACCGCCCTGGAATGCGACCAGCCGTGCTGCCGCTTCCAAGCCAAGCCGGTCAGCGCCCAGCGGCTGCACCGGCTGTTCCAGTCCGATGCCGAGTGGCCGGCAAGTTGCACCCCGCATCCTGGCGGTGGCGTCCCGTCCTAAAAGACCAGGGTAAATCCCGGCTATAGGGCCTGCCCTTTACCCATAAGTGGGCCGGACTGCATTCGGGCGTAGGATGGGTGGAGCGCCCCCATGAACTCTCCGCTGGCTCCCTCTCCGGCGCGCAACCCATCGCGCACCTGCATCCGCATCCGAAGAAGGGTTACGGCGCCGCCCAGCCGCCACGGACAGCCTCCAACAACGGTGGCGCGCGCCTCCACCCATCCTACACACGTGTTCATCGGCATTTGTGGGTAAAGGGTAGCCCTAGGCTGCCAGGTGTCGGCCTCAGTCGATCGCCTCGTCCAGCAGTTCGATCCAGTGCCGCACGGACCGACTCGTGCCGCTCTGCAGGTGCAGCTGACACCCCACATTGGCCGAGACGATCAACTCCGGCTTCCCCGCCTGCAGCGCCGCCAGCTTGTTGTTCAGCAGCTGTTGCGAGAGCTCGGACTGCAGGATCGAATAGGTCCCGGCGGAGCCGCAGCAGAGGTGGCTGTCGGCCACCGGGGTCAGCTCGAAACCGAGGCGGGTCAGGATCGCCTCCACCCGCTCGGCCAGCTGCTGGCCGTGCTGCAGCGAGCAGGGGGAGTGATAGGCGATCCGCCGGCCGCGCCGGGGGAGGAACAGATCCTCCAGCGGTTCCGCCTCCAGCACCTCGCACAGGTCCCGGGCCAGTTCGGAGACCCGTTGCGCCTTCCCGGCGTAGGCCGGATCGTGGCGCAGCAGCGCGCCGTACTCCTTGACCTGGGTGCCGCAACCGCTGGCGCTGATCAGGATCGCCTCGGCCCCGGCCTCGATATGCGGCCACCAGGCGTCGATATTGCGCCGCATGAAGCCGGCCGCCTCGTGCTCCGCCGCCAGGTGTTGGCTGACCGCACCGCAACAGCCCTGGGCGGCGGGGGCGATCAGGGAGATGCCGAGCCGGTCCAGCACCCGGGCCGCGGCCGCGTTGGTATTGGGTGTGGCCACGGACTGGGCGCACCCCTCCAGCACCAGCAGGGTCCGGGCGTGCCGCGTCGGGGGTCGGGACGACGGCGCGACCCGGGCTGGCAGCTTCCGGCGCAGTTTCGCCGGCAGCAGCGGCCGCAGCCGTTGCCCCAGCCCGAGCAGCAGGGCGAAGCGTTGCGGGTAAGGCAGCACCTGGCGCAGACCCCAGCGCACGGCACCGGCGAACGCGGAGCGCCCGACCTGCCGCTCCACCACGCCGCGGCCGATATCCAGCAGACGCCCATAACGCACCCCGGAGGGGCAGGTGGTCTCGCAGGAGCGGCAGGTGAGACAGCGATCCAGATGGCGCTGGGTCCGTTCGCTCACCGGCTCCCCTTCCAGCACCTGTTTGATCAGGTAGATGCGTCCCCGGGGACTGTCCAGCTCATCGCCCAGCAGCTGATAGGTGGGGCAGGTGGCGGTGCAGAAACCGCAGTGCACGCAGCTCCTGAGGATGGCATCCGCCTCCCGGCCGTGGGGCGTGTCGAGATAGCTTGGCAGCAGGTTGGTCTGCATCAGAACTCCGGATAGAGCCGGCCCGGGTTGAAGATCCCCTGGGGATCGAAGGCCAGCTTTAACTGTTGATGCAGCTGCATCAGCGGTCCGGGTAACGGGTGGTTGACCGCCCCGTTTCTATCGCCACCACGAAACAGCTGGGCATGACCGCCGTGCTGAACGGCGACCTCACGCAGCCGCTCGGCCAATTGCTCGGTCGGCTGCTCGACAAGCAGCCAGCGCTGGGCGCCGCCCCAGTCGATGAACTGCTTGCCCGGCAGGCCCAGGGGGGGCGCACCGGGGGCGATCGAAAGCCGCCAGAGCGGCCGATCGTTGTCGAAAAAGGGATGCTCCAGCTCGCGCACCCGCCGCCAGAAGCCCGCCCCATCCGCCAGCACCTCGCCACCCAGTTGGGTTTGCGCGGCCCTGACGCCCGGCGCGGAACCGGACAGCCGCAGATAGAGTTGCAGGCCGTCATAGACCGCGCCGCTCAGCGGCAGCGGCGTCCCGGCCAGCCGGTTCATCCGTTCGATGGCCTGCGCTTCCGTGCACGCCTGCACCAGGGTGCGCTCCGTCTCCGGCAGCGGCAGCACCTTCAGGCTGACATCCAGCAACAGCCCGAGGCTACCCATGGCCCCCACCATCAGCCGGGAGAGATCGTAGCCGGCCACATTCTTCATCACCTCGCCGCCGAAACGCAACCGTTCGCCGCGGCCGTTGATCAGGGTAACCCCGAGGACAAAGTCCCGTAGCGCGCCGGCATAGGGTCGGCGCGGCCCCGACAGGCCGCAGGCGGCGCTGCCGCCCAGAGTGGCGGACGGCCCGAAATGGGGCGGCTCGAACGCCAGCATCTGCCCCTCGGCAGCCAGCAGCGCCTCCAGCTCGGCCAGCCGGGTGCCGGCGCGGACCGTGATGACCAGCTCGCGCGGTTCGTAATTGATCACCCCCCGGTGGGCGGTCAGCTCCAGCGGCGTACCGGTCGCCCGGCGCCCGAAAAACCCCTTGCTGCCGGAACCGCACAGCTGCAGCGGCCGCCCGAGTCCGGCCGCCTCGGCCACGCTCTGACACAGGGTCTGACTGATGTCGTTGGCTGCGATTTCCATGCTATGCCCCGTGATCCCTGACGTCCTGATCCTGCTCGTCCTGATCCCGCGCGCGCTGATCCCGAGCACTGGGCGGGGTCAGGGTATCGCTGCCCAGCGCCTTGTACTCGGAACAGTGGCGCGGCTGGGGGACCGCCTTGCCGGGGTTGAGCAGGCCGTGCGGATCGAAGGCCCGTTTCACCGCATGGAACTGGGCCAGTTCGGCGGCGCTGAACTGCACGCACATCTGGTGGATCTTCTCATGCCCCACCCCGTGTTCGCCGGTAATGGTGCCGCCGACCCGCACGCACAGCTCGAGAATCTCGGCACCGAGATCCTCGGCCCGCTTCAGTTCGCCCGGGCGGTTGGCATCGTACAGGATCAGCGGATGCAGGTTGCCATCGCCGGCGTGGAACACATTGGCCACCGGCAGCTGGTAGTGTTCCGACAAGCGGCTGGTCTCCAGCAGTACCTCGGCCAGACGCTTGCGCGGCACCGTGCCGTCCATGCAGTAGTAATCGGGCGAGATGCGTCCCACCGCCGGAAAGGCCGACTTGCGCCCCTTCCAGAACAGCGCCCGCTGCTCCTCATTCTCGGCCGTGCGCACCTCGGTGGCCCCGGAGTCGAGCAGCTGCTGGCGCACCCGGGCCAGGTGGGCGGAGACCTCCTCGTTGGCGCCGTCCAACTCGCATAGCAAAATCGCCGCGGCATCCACCGGATAGCCGGCATGCACGAAATCCTCGGCGGCGCGGATCGCCAGGCCGTCCATCATCTCCAGGCCGGCCGGGATGATGCCGGCGGCGATCACGTCCCCCACCGCGTTGGCCGCCTTGCTGACATCATCGAAGGCGGCCAGCAGCACCTGGGCGCGTTCGGGTGTCGGCAACAGTTTCACCAGCACCTCGACCACAATACCGAGCATCCCCTCGGAGCCGATCAGCAGCGCCGGCAAGTCGAAGCCCGGGGCGTCCAACGCCTCGGCCCCCAGGGTAACCAGCTCGCCCGTGGCGGTCACCAGCTTCAGTTGCAGCACATTATGCACCGTGAGGCCGTACTTGAGGCAGTGCACCCCGCCGGAGTTCTCCGCCACGTTGCCGCCGATGGTGCAGGCGATCTGCGACGAGGGATCGGGGGCATAATAGAGCCCCAGGCCCTCCACCGCCTGGGAGATGGCCAGGTTGCGCACCCCGGGCTGCACCCGGGCGGTGCGGTTGAGCGGGTCGATATGCAGGGTCCGGTTGAGCCGGGCCAGGCTCAGCAGCACGCCGTCGGCCAGCGGCAGGGCGCCCCCGGAGAGCCCGGTCGCCGCCCCCCGCGCCACCACCGGCACGCCGCGCTCGTGGCAGCACTGCATCACCTGCCGCACCTGTTCGGCATCGTCGGGCAGCACCACCAGCAGGGGCACTTGACGGTAGGCGGAGAGCCCGTCGCACTCGTAGGGGCGCAGCGCCTCCCGCTCATGCAGGATCCGCTGCGCCGGCAGGATCTGCCGTAGCGCCCTGATCAGGCCCGGCTTGTCGACGCTTGGGTTGACTCTGGGGGTATGGTCCATGGGGGTCACTACTTTCGCCAGTAGGCCGGTGACAACAGCACCAGCAGGGTGAAGATCTCCAGTCGCCCTAACAGCATAGCAAAGCAGAGGATCCATTTGGCCGGATCGTTGAGGTCGGTGTAGCTGGTCCCCACCGCGGCCAGTCCCGGTCCCAGATTGTTGATCGAGGCGGCGACCGCCGAGAAGGCGGTCATCAGGTCCAGGCCGGTGAGCGCCAGTGCCAGGTACATGAGGGTAAAGCTGGCCACGTAGAGGGCGAAGAAGCCCCACACCGCCTCCACCACCCGCGGGGTGATGGTCTTGGCGCCAACCCGGATCGGGATCTGGGCACTGGGATGGACCAGCCGGGTGATCTCGCGCAGCCCCTGCTTGATCAGCAGCAGGAAGCGGATCACCTTGATGCCGCCGCCGGTGGAGCCGGCGCAGCCGCCGATGAAGCTGGTGAACAATAGCACGATGGCGATGAATCCGGGCCAGAGCGAGTAGTCGGCGGTGGTGAAGCCGGCGGTGGTGCCGATGGAGACCGCCTGAAACAGCCCCTTGGTGAAGGCCTCGCCCCAGTCCGGATAGGTGCCGGTGCTGTACAGGGCCAACATCACCACCAGGGCCACGAACAGCAGTACCTGCAGATAGAAGCGGAACTCGCTGTCCAGCAGGTAGATACGCGGACTACGCCGGTTGACGGCGATGAAGTGCAGGGCGAAGTTGGCCCCGGAGAGCAGCATGAACAGCACCGCCACCATCTCGATCAGGGTACTGTCGAAATAGCCTATGCTGGCGTCATGGGTGGAGAAGCCGCCGATGGCGATGGTGGAGAAGGAGTGACCGATGGCATCGAACAGGCTCATGCCCGCGGCCCAGTAGGCCAGGGTGCAGGCGAGGGTCAGCCCGAGGTAGATGTACCAGAGCGCCTTTGCGGTCTCGGTGATGCGCGGCGTCAGCTTGGTATCCTTCATCGGCCCCGGGGTCTCGGCGCGATACAGCTGCATACCGCCGATGCCGAGCATCGGCAGTACCGCCACCGCCAGCACGACGATGCCCATGCCGCCCAGCCACTGCAGCTGCTGCCGGTAATAGAGGATCGACGGTGGCAGCTCGTCGAGGCCGATGATCACCGTGGATCCGGTGGTGGTGAGACCGGAGATCGACTCGAATACAGCGTCGGTGAGGGACATCTGGGGATCGACCGTGAGGGTGAAGGGGAGCGAACCGGCGATGCCGAGCACGCTCCAGAACAGCACCACCACCATGAACCCGTCGCGCAGCCGCAACTCGCGCTTCTGGTCCGGTACCGTGACCCAGGAGACGGCGCCGACCATGAGAATGATGATGAAGGCGATAAGAAACGAGGTGTAGGCGCCGTCGTCGTACCAGAGCGACACCAGCAGCGGCGGCAGCATGGTGGCGCTGAACACCATCAGCAGGATCCCGAGGATGCGTTGAATGGCGCTGAACTGCATGGCGCTCAGTCACCCCGCCGGCCGGCGCCGCCGCCGGTGGCCTGCGAATCGTCCCGGGGCACCCCCTTCATAGGAATGTGATACCCACCTGGAACAGCCGCTCGACCTCAGGGATCTGGCGCTTGTCCACCAGGAACAGGATGACGTGATCCTCGGACTCGATCACCGTGTCGTGGTGGGCGATCAGCACCTCGTCGCCGCGCACCACGGCGCCGATGTTGGTACCGCGCGGCAGCTTGATCTCCTCGATCGCCCGGCCCACCACCTTGGAGGAGCTGGGATCACCGTGGGCCACCGCCTCGATCGCCTCGGCCGCGCCGCGCCGCAACGAGTGCACCATCACCACATCGCCGCGCCGCACATGGGTCAGCAGGCTGCCGATGGTGGCCTGCTGGGGCGAGATGGCGATGTCGATCGGCCCGCTCTGCACCATGTCCACGTAGGCGGCGCGGTTGATCAGGGCCATCACCTTGCGCGCCCCCAGGCGTTTGGCCAGCATGGCGGAGAGGATGTTGGCCTCGTCGTCGTTGGTGACGGCGCAGAACACGTCGGTGCCCTCGATATTCTCCTCCAGGAGCAGATCCTCGTCGGCCACGTCGCCGTGCAGCACGATGGTCTTGGGCAGCTCCTCGGCCACCTTCTGGGCGCGCCGCCGGTCGCGTTCGATCAGCTTGACCTGGTAGTCGCGCTCCAGGGCGTGGGCCAGGCGCATGCCGATATTGCCGCCGCCGGCGAAGATCAGGCGCTTGAACGGCTTGTCCAGGCGCCGCAGTTCGCTCATCACCGCGCGGATGTTCTCCTTGGCGGCGACGAAGAAGACCTCGTCATCGGCCTCGATGACGGTGTCGCCCTCCGGCTGGATCGCCCGCCCCTGGCGGTAGATGGCGGCCACCCGCGCCTCGATATTGGGCATGTGGTCATACAGGGTGCGCAGCTCGTGGCCCACCAGTGGGCCGCCGTAATAGGCGCGCACCGCCACCAGGCGCACCCGGCCACCGGCGAAGTCCAGTACCTGCAGGGCACCGGGGTTCTCGATCAGGCGCATGATGTAGTCGGTGACCAGCTGCTCGGGGCTGATCAGCACGTCGATCGGCATCGCCTCGGGGGAGAACAGCTGGGGGTATTTGGTATAGCCGAGGGCGCGTACCCGGGCGATCTTGGTGGGGGTGCGGAACAGGCTGTAGGCCACCTGGCAGGCGACCATGTTGGTCTCGTCGCTGTTGGTCACGGCGAGGATCAGGTCGGCATCCTCGGCGCCGGCACGCATCAGCACCTCCGGGTGCGCCGCGTGTCCCTGCACGGTCCCCAGATCGAGCCGGTCCTGCAGTTCCCGCAGCAGCTCGGGGTTCTGGTCGACCACCGTGATGTCGTTGGCCTCGGAGGCCAGGTTGTTGGCCACCGATGTCCCCACCTGCCCGGCGCCTAGGATGATTATTTTCATTGTTTCTGTTCTGATTCTGTCCGGGTTGAGTCGATTCGCCGCCGCGGCCAGTCTGCACACTGTCCGGCACAAAGCGGCGAGCTTATTACCGTTTGTCCTTCACATCAATGCCCAGCGTCTTCAGTTTCCGGTAGAGGTGGGTGCGCTCCATACCCGACGCCTGGGCGATCTGGCTCACATTGCCGGCGTGTTTCTCCAACTGATATTCCAGGTAAGCCTTCTCGAACGCCTCCCGCGCCTGGCGCAGCGGCTGGTCGAAGGAGACCGGGAAGCGCGCCCCGCTCTCCAGCGCCAGGCCGACACTGCCCAACGCCGCCTCCACCTCATCCTGGGTGATCTCGTCACCGGCGCCGAGGATCAGCAGGCGCTGCACCAGGTTCTTCAGTTCACGGATATTGCCATGCCAGCTGTGATTACGCAGGAAGTTCTGCGCGCGCACGTCGAAGCGGCGGTACGGCAGCTTCTCGTGGGCCACGTAGCTGTCCACGTAGTAGGCGAGCAGCTCCGGCACATCCTCGCGGTGCTCGCGCAGCGGCGGGATGTGCAGCGGCACCACGTTGAGGTGGTAGAACAGGTCCTCGCGGAAGCGGCCGGCCTGCACCTCGTCCTGCAGGTTCTTCTGCGTGGCGGCGACGATACGCACGTCGATCTGCACCGGCTCGGAACCGCCGACGCGGAGAAAGGCGCCGCCGTCCAGCGCCCCGAGGAGCTGGGTCTGGGCCTCGATATCCATGTCCGCCACCTCGTCCAGGAACAGGGTGCCGCCACGCGCCTGCTCCAGCGCCCCGTAATGGATCTGCCCGCCCTGTTCACTGCCGAACAGCTCGCGCGCGGAGTTGCCGCGGGCGATGGAGGAGACACCGACATCGATGAACGGCCGGTCGCGGCGCACGCTCTGCGAGTGCAGATAGCGGGCGAAGGTCTCGCGCCCGGAGCCGGGCTCGCCGCTGATCAGCACCCAGGTGTCGTGCTGGGCGATCCGCTTCACCTGTTCCCGCAGCCGCTGGATCACCGCGCTGCGCCCGGTGGGTTCCACCACATGCTGGGTGTGGCGGCGCAGCCCGATGTTCTCCTGCTGCAGCTTGTCCACCTCCAGTGCCCGCTCCACGGTGAGCAGCAGCTTGGCCAGCGAGAGCGGTTTCTCCAGGAAATCGTAGGCGCCCAGGCGGGTCGCCTCCACCGCCGTCTCCACCGTGCCGTGACCGGACATCATGATCACCGGACAGGGCAGGCCGTCGTCCCCGTCCGACCACTCCTTGAGCAGCGAGATGCCGTCCACGTCCGGCATCCAGATATCCAGCAGCACCAGGTCGGGACGCCGGTCACGTAGCGCCTTGCGCGCGCTGGCGCCGTCCTCGGCCATCACCACGTCGTAGGCCTCGTCCTCGAGGATCTCCTTGACCAGGCTGCGGATATCCGGTTCGTCGTCCACCACCAGGATATGGGGTGCGCTGCTCATGGGGTTCTGCTCCTCGCATTGGGTCCGGCATACCGCTCGATACGGTCTGCATGGGGCGGTTCCGCGCCGATAGTGGGAAGTCTCAGGATCACGCTGGCGCCCCCCTGCGGGCGGTTTTCCGCCCAGATGGTACCACCATGCTCTTCGGCGATCTTCTTCACCACCGCCAGGCCCAGCCCGGTCCCCCGGGCCTTGGTGGTGACATAGGGTTCAAACAGGTGGGCCAGGATCTCGGCATCGAACCCGGGGCCGTTGTCCACCACTTCCAACTGGACAAAGCCACAATCATTGACCATTTTCAATGCTGTGCTGACCTTGATCCGCGGATTTTTTTCCCCGCTGACCGCTTCCTGGGCATTTTTCACCAGGTTGTGCACCACCTGGCGCAGCCGCACCGGGTCCGCCTCGACCCGGGTCTCGCCCGCCCCCAGGTGGATCACCAGGCCGGAGCTCAGGCCGGCGCTGCGGTACAGGTCCAGCACCTCCTGAACCAGGCCGTCCAGGTGTACCGGCTGCGGATCGATGCGCGAGGGCCGGGCATAGTCGGAGAAGGCGTTGACCATCTCCTTCATCGCCTCGACCTGGGAGACAATGGTGTGGGTGGCCCGGTCCAGCACATCGGCATCCTTGCCCTGCATCTTCTTCAGGTATTTGTGCCGCAACCGCTCCGCCGAGAGCTGGATCGGCGTCAGCGGGTTCTTGATCTCGTGGGCCAGACGCCGCGCCACCTCGCCCCAGGCGGCATCGCGCTGCGCCTTGAGCAGGTTGGTGATGTCGTCGAACACCAGGCCATAGCCCATCGACTCGTCGTCCGGCTGGGCCAGCGGGGTGCCGCGGCACAGCAGCACCTGGCGCCCTTCACCGCCGATCAGGGTGATCTGGCCGCGCCAGTCGCGCTGCTCCTGCTCCACCGGCCCGCGTACCGCCTCAATGAACTGGCGCAGGCGCGGAGACACCTCGGCCAGGGCGTCGGCATCCTCGCCCAGCATCCGCGACAGATCCACTTTCAGGATCTCCCCCGCCGCCTGGTTGGCGGTGCGCAGGTGACCGGCCGCATCGAGGGACATCACTCCCGAGGAGAGGCGCCCCAGCACCGTCTCCAGGTAGGTGCGCTGCGCCTCCACCTGGCGCTGGGTGCGCGCCGTCTCGTCGCGGGAGTGGGCGATGCGCCGCGACATCGAGTTGAACGAATCCACCAGGAAACCGAGTTCGTCGCGCGCCTTCGGCAGCGGCAGCTGCAGGCCATAGTTACCCTCCGCCACCTCGCGGGTGCCCTCGGCAATACCGGCCACCGGCCTGACCAGACGCCGGGCGGTGAAGAAGGCGGCCCAGATCGCCGCCAGCAGGCTGAACAGCAGCACCATCACCAGCGCCAGGGTGAAGGTGCTCTTCAGGCTCTTGCGCAGGAACGCCAGCTCCTTGTAACGGCTGTAGCTCCCCTCCACCTTGACGGTAAGATCGGCGATGGAACGGGAGATGGGAAAACGCGCCAGCAGCAGCCGGCCGCGGATCTGATCCGCGACCACGGCACGCACCTCCAGCTGCCCCTCCACGTTCGGGTTCGGCTCCACCCCGACGTAGTCCTCGCCGGAGCGGATCTGCTGCAGCATCGCCCCATCCAACCGGCTGGTGAGCAGGATACTGGGGTCGGCGTTGACGCTGGCGATCGGCCTGCCGTTGGCATCCATCAGCACCAGCTCGCTGGCGCCGAACTGCTCGCGCAGATCCTCCAGGCTAAGACTGAGGCCGGCCACCGAGGAGCCGGACAGCTCTTCCAGCAGCAGTTGAGCCACCTTCAGGCGCTCCAGTTTGTGCAGATCCAGGGAGGCCCGGCCCAGGCTGAGGGCATCCTCCATGGACTGGTCGATATGCACATCGAACCAGCTGTCGATGCCCTTGAGCAGAAACTGCTGGGAGTAGTAATAGACCACCGTCACCGGGGCCAGCGACAGCGCCACGAATACCACCACCAGGCGCAGCGCCAGCCGCGAGCCGGCCGCCTGGCGGCGGTAGCGGGTGATCAGCCGGACAATATTGAAGCTGACCACGATCACCATGGCAAACAGGCCGAGTACGCTGGTGACCAGCAGCGGGATGAACAGCCGGCTCAGCTCCTCGGTGTTCTGCAGGGCGCCGCTCATCAGGTGCAGCGAGACCAGCACTACCGCCAGCAGCAAGACCACCGGCAGCGCCCCGCTGGTCAGTCGTTTCAGGGCTGCAGGCGCCATAGGCTCCACTCACTGGACAGATTCCACGCCGGGCTCAGGTAGGCCAGGGGCCGCAGCGGCAAGGGCAGCGCCTCGATGTCCAGGCTGGACCTGAGGGACAGCCGGTAGGTCTCGCCCCGCTGCAGTTTCTCCACCCGTATCAGCTGCACATCCCGCACCCGGCCCAGGGCGGTGAAGGCCGCCTCGCGGGTGGCGAAGTACTGCTGGGTGCCGCTGGCGAGATCGGTCACCTGATAGAGGCCGTGCAACGCCTGGTACAGGATCCGGTAGCGCAGCCGGGCGTCCACCAGATCCGCCTCCCAGATCCAGGCGCCCTCGCGGCGCAGCTGGATATGCACCTCCAGGGTCAGCGGTACCCCGCTCTCCAGCGCCTCCAGCGGCTCGTCGCTGAACCGGTAACGGATGCTGGCCTCCATCAGGTAGACCCCTTCCACCTCATGCGCCGTCAGCCCCTCCACCTCGAACGCCTCCGCCAGCGCCGGCAGACTGAGGGTCAGGGCGGCACACAGCAGGAGCAGCCTGACGACGGTCCGCACGGGTCCGGCTTGTGACCCGACATGTGATTGAGAGTAATGCATACGCTCCTAGATTTTCTCCAGACAGGCATAGTAGAAACCATCCATGGTCGCTTCACCAGGCAGGGTCTGCCGGCCCGGCGCACGGGGGTGCCCCAACTCCGCCTCGATCGGCCGTTCACGGGCGTCCGCGGTCTGGGCGAGGAAACGCGCCACCTGACCCTCATTCTCTTCCGCCAACAGCGAACAGGTGGCATACAGCAGCCGGCCACCCGGCTTCAGCAGCGGCCAGACGGCCTGCAGGATATGCCCCTGGGTCCGCACCAGGGCGGCAATGTCCCCTTCCCGGCGTAACAGCTTGATATCGGGATGGCGACGCATCACCCCGGTGGCCGAACAGGGTACGTCCAGCAGGATGCGGTCGTATTGCCGGGCGCCCCAGTCACCCCGCGGATCGGCCGCATCCCCCGGCACGATCTCGGCCGTCACCCCCAGCCGCGCCAGGTTCTGGCGCACCCGCTCCAGGCGGCGCGGCTCCAGGTCCATGGCGGTGAGCCGGACCGGCGCCGATTCCAGGATATGCCCCGACTTGCCGCCCGGCGCGGCGCAGGCGTCCAGCACCAGCTGGCCGGGCCGCAGATCCAGCAGCGGCGCCGCCAGTTGCGCCCCGCCGTCCTGCACCGAGACCCGGCCCTCGGCAAACCCGGGCAGTTCCGTCGCATCCATCGGTTTCCCCAGGATCAGGCCGGAGGGCACCCGGGGAATGGGGGTCGCCTCGATATTCGACGCCGCCAGCAGCGCCAGGTACTGTTCCCGGCTGTTGGCCGCCAGATTGACCCGCAGGCTCATGGGCGGATGTTCGTTGGTCGCCTGCAGGATCGCCTCCCAGTGGTCGGGCCAATCGCGGCGGATACGCTGGTACAGCCAGCCGGGCACGGCGTAGCGGCTGAGGGGGTCGGCATCCGCGGCCGCCAGCAGCGCCTCGCGCTCGCGCTGGAAGCGGCGCAGCAGGGCGTTGATCAGCCCCACCGCCCAGGTTTTGCCCAGCAGCCGGGCCGCCTCCACCGTCTCCGCCACCGCGGCGTGGGGCGCCACCCGCATATAGATCAGTTGGTAGAGACCGAGCAGGATCAGCGCCTGCACCTCCCCCTCCCTGGGCTTGATCGGTTTGCTCAGCAGTTGCCCGGCGATCCGCTCCAGCCGCGGGCGCCAGCGCGCCACTCCGAAGCAGAACTCCTGCACCAGCCCGCGGTCGCGCGGCGCGACCGCATCCAGTCCCGGTTCGAGCAGATCGGAGATCGAGCGGCCGGCGGCCAGTTGGCGCAACAGCTGCGCCGCCACCACGCGCGGGTTGCCTAGGGCGGCGGCTTTCATAAGCTTGACTGTACTGGTGGCGGATTAACCAAGTATCACCCCTTGCGGATCATGGGCATTGAGGAAGTCGGCGGCACTCATGGCCCGCTTGCCCGGCAACTGCAGCGAACGGATGCGCAACAGCCCCTCCCCGGTAGCTACATCGATGCCGTCGCGGCCACAGGCCACCACGGTCCCCGGCGCGGCCGCCACCGGGCCGGGCAGCGGCGTACTCTCCCAGATACGCAGCACCTCGCCCGCCATCCGGGTCTGCGCCACCGGCCAGGGGTTGAAGGCGCGCACCTGACGGTCCAGCGCCCGCGCATCCCGGCTCCACTCCAGGGTGGACTCCGCCTTCTCCAGCTTGCCGGCGTAGTTGGCCAGCGCCTCGTCCTGGGGCTCCGCCTCCAGGGTGCCCTCGGCAATACCCGGCAGCGCCGCCATCAGCGCCTCGGCCCCCAGCTCGGAGAGCCGGTCGTGCAGGGCGCCGCCGGTCTCGTCCACGCCGATCGCCAGTTCCCGCTTCAGCAGCATCGGCCCGGTATCCAGCCCGGCCTCCATCTCCATGATGGTGATCCCGGTGCGTTCGTCGCCGGCCAGCACCGCGCGCTGGATCGGTGCCGCGCCGCGCCAGCGCGGCAGCAGCGAGGCGTGGATGTTGATGCAGCCCAGCCGTGGTGCATCCAGCACCCGCTGCGGCAGGATCAGGCCGTAGGCCACCACTACCATCAGATCGGCCTGCAGCGCCTCCAGGGCGGCCAGGTCCTCCGCCGCACGGAAGTTATTCGGCTGATACACCGGGATGGCATGTTCCAGTGCCAGCCGCTTGACCGGACTGGCAGTCAGTTTGCGGCCGCGCCCGGCCGGCCGGTCGGGCTGGCTGTAGACCGCCACCACCTGGTGGGGAGAGCGGATCAGTGCATGTAGCGGGGGGACCGAGAACTCGGGGGTTCCGGCAAATATGATCTTCAGCGCGTCACTCATTATTATTCTCGATTCTCGTGGCCGCTCAGGCCGTCACGACGGGAATCACGGAGCGTACGGAAACCGTGGCGGCTCCATTCAAAGCGGCTCAAAGCGCTTGGCCGACCGCATCCGGATGCTCCTGCCGGCTCTCTTTTTCCAGCTTCTTGCGGATCCGCTGCCTCTTCAGATTGGACAGGTTGTCGATGAACAGCTTACCCTCCAGGTGGTCCAGTTCATGCTGGATACAGACCGCCAGCAGGTCGTCCGCCTCAAATTCGATGGCCTCGCCGTCCAGATTCTGCGCCCGCACCTTGATATCGGTCGCCCTGACGACCGGTTCAAACACCCCGGGCACCGACAGACAGCCCTCGTCCATCTTGTGTTCGCCGTGCTTCTCCAGGATCACCGGATTGACCAGGCAGAGCGGGTCATCATGATTTTCCGAGACATCGATCACCACCAGCCGGCGCGGGTCGTTCACCTGAATCGACGCCAGGCCGATACCGGGGGCCTGGTACATGGTTTCCAGCATATCGGCGGCCAGTTTGCGCAAATCAGCGTCAAAAGTTTTCACAACCTGTGCTTTATTACGCAATCTGGGGTCGGGAAAATGGAGTATGTTCAGAATTGCCATTGGGTTTTCCGTCAATCTATAGTACAAAGCTAGAATAATTCGCTAACATTATGATGATACAGGATTCTGGGCCACCCATCCGGCCGGATTTACTGGTCATCCGGAACCAACAGTCAACGCAAAGGGATCGCCATGTCTACGTCTAGCAACAAGCTCGCCTGCCTGGTATTTGGCCTGCTCATCTCCTGGGGCGCACTGGCTGCCGAACCGGTCGCCGTCAATCCCGACCACCCCGACCGGTACGTGGTGGTCAAGGGGGACACCCTGTGGGATATCGCCGGACGCTTCCTGCGGGATCCCTGGCTCTGGCCCGATGTCTGGTATGTCAATCCGCAGATCGCCAACCCGCACCTGATCTACCCCGGTGATATTATCACAATGACCTATGTAAACGGGCAGCTGCGTCTGGGTCTGGAACGTGGTTCGCTGGTGCAGCTCTCGCCCCAGATCCGTTCCACGCCGCTGGATGGCGCCATCCCGGCCATCCCGATCGATGCCATCCACCAGTTCCTCACCCGTCCCTATGTCATGGATCAGGATCAGCTGGACAGTGCCCCGTACGTGGTCGCCTTCGCCGAAGAGCACATTCTCGGCAGCAATGACGTCAAGGCCTATGTCCGCGCCATCGACACTACAGACAACAGAAAATTTGATGTGGTTCGGCCAGGCGACGCCTACAAGGACGCCGAGACCGGTGAAATCCTCGGTTACGAGGCGCTCTACATCAGCAGCAGCGATCTGCTGCAGCCCGGCGACCCGGCCACCCTGATGCTCAGCAACATGGAGCTGGAGACCGTCAAGGGCGACCGCCTGTTGCCGGTGGTAGCGGACACCCCGCTGAACACCTTCTTCCCTGCCGCGCCCAAGCAGGAGGTCAACGGCAGCATCATCTCGGTGCTCAACGGGGTCACCCAGATCGGCCAGTTCAATGTGGTGGTCCTGGACCGTGGCGCCAGTGACGGCCTTGAGCCCGGCAGCGTCCTGACCATCGACCACCGGGGCGAGACCATTCGGGACGTCGTCTCCAAGACCGCCGGGGAGACCGTGACCCTGCCGGACGAGCCGGCCGGCACCCTGATGGTGTTCCGCACCTTCGACCGGGTCAGTTTCGCCCTGATCATGAAGGCCAGCCGCGCCATTCACGTGCTGGACCGGGTGCATAACCCCTAAGGGGATGATTCAGCAATACTGAATTTGGCGGGGCTCAGCATCAGTGTCTCCAGGAGCCTGGAGAACCACGGATTCACACAGATAACACGGATTCGGAATCTTCATCTCCTGATCTGTGTGAATCCGTGTCCATCCGTGGTTTCTTCTTGACCGGGCCTGGATAACTAAACGACTATTGAAAGCCATACTCAGGACTTACCGAGGATTTTCACGCGCCGATGTCCATTCAGGAGAAGAGTGACCCGGTCACTCGGCAGACCAGGGAAGGGAACTGCGAACATCCGGCGGCCGACCCCGCTTACTGGCTGGCGCTGCTGCACACCCCGGGACTCGGCAGCCGCGGTATCAACCGCTTGCTGGGCTTCAGCGGCGGGGATCCCTACCCCCTGTTCGGCGCCCAGCATCCCGCCCACAACGGACTTCGGCCGGAGAGCATCGCCTGGTTGCGCGCCCCGGACTGGGATCGGGTGGAACGGGACCTGCGCTGGCTGGAGGGGGACGACCGCACCCTCCTCACCCTGCGGGACGCCCGCTATCCGGCACTGCTCAAGGAGATCGAAGACCCGCCTCCCCTGCTGTTCGTTCAGGGCGACCCGTCAATCCTGGAGATGGCACAACTGGCAATCGTCGGCTCCAGGAACCCGACCCCGAGCGGCCAGCAGACCGCCATGGATTTCGCCCGCTTTCTGGCCCAAGCCGGCCTGGTGATCACCAGCGGGCTGGCCGCGGGTATCGATGGCGCGGCCCACCGCGGCGCGTTGCGGACCGACACGCCCACCCTGGCGGTCACCGGCACCGGCCTGGACCGGGTCTATCCCGCCAGCCACCGCGACCTCGCCCACCGAATTGCCGAACAAGGCGCGCTGATCTCGGAACTGCCGCCCGGCACCCCGCCGCTGCCGGCCAATTTCCCGCGCCGCAACCGCATCATCAGTGGCCTCAGTATCGGCACCCTGGTGGTAGAGGCGGCGCAGAAGAGCGGCTCACTGATCACCGCACGGCTGGCCACGGACCAGGGGCGGGAGGTATTCGCCATACCGGGCTCCATCCACAACCCGCTGGCCCGCGGTTGCCATGCGCTGATCCGCCAGGGGGCCAAACTGGTGGAGACGGCGGAAGACATCCTGGAGGAGCTGGGACCACTGCTCGGCAGCCTGGTCGCGGCAGCCACGCAAGCGGCGGATCCGGTCGAACCCGAGCCGAGGAAATGGGACCAGGAGTACCAACAACTGATGGCGGCCCTGGATTTTGATCCAGCACCGGTGGATCTGCTGATTCAGCGCAGCGGATTGACCGCGGACGCGGTTTCCTCCATGCTTCTGCTACTTGAGCTTGAAGGTTTTGTCTCAGCTGCGCCCGGCGGACGTTATAGTCGAACCGGAAAGATGGGCACCGAACCCCAATAGTTTGCAGATTTTCCCAGATTTTACCGGCATTTATTGGCATTGCCAGGAGTCTGTCGGCTTGACCGACAGGCTCCCAGTGAAGGACGCAGCATGAACGAAAACGTAGTCGATATCCTGATCTACCTCTATGAGAACTACATGGACAGTGATCAGGACTCTATTTCCGACCAGGGCCAGATCCATGATGAACTGATCCAGGCCGGCTTTCCCGAGCAGGAGGTCGATAAGGCCTTCCAATGGATGGACGAACTGGCCGAACGGCAGACGCCGGATAACTTCCACCACCAGCCCCAGGGCGCCATGCGCATCTACACCGCGGATGAGCAGCGCCGCATCGATACCGATTCACGCGGCCTGCTGATGTTCCTGGAACAGAACGCCATCCTTGAACCGGCAGGGCGTGAGCTGGTGATCGACCGGGCCATCGCCCTGGGCACCCCTACCATCGGGGTCGAAGAGATCAAGTGGGTCGTACTGATGGTGTTGATCAACCAACCGGGCCAGGAGAGCGCTTTTGCACAGATGGAAGAGTTGGTGTACAACGACATCCCTGCCTATCTGCACTAAGGCGATTTCTGTCAATGAACATCCCGGCTTGCTGGTCTTTTCGTCCCCCTGCGGCGTTGCCCCAGGCATCACATAGTCCGACTATGCTCGCCTGGGGCGCCTTGCAGGGAAACGAAAATCCTACGCAATCCAGGATGTTCATATCCGGCAATCGCCTAATAACCCGTTTGGGTCCGTCAGACTGACAATTTTCTTACTGCTGAATGCTCGCGGACAGACCATCCTCTGTCTGCATTGATAAATTTAGCTGACAACTTTAAACAACCGAACCGATCCGATCCGATGAAGCTGGTAATTGTAGAATCACCCGCCAAATGTAAAACCATCAAGAAATACCTGGGTCCGGACTACGAGGTGCTGGCCTCCTACGGCCATGTCCGGGACCTGGTGCCGAAAGAGGGGGCGGTGGATCCCGACAACGATTTCAGCATGAAGTACCAGGTCATCGAACGTAACGACCGGCATGTGCAGGCGATCGCCAAGGCGCTGAAGAAGTCGGACACCCTGCTGCTGGCAACTGACCCGGATCGCGAAGGCGAGGCGATCTCCTGGCATCTCTATGAGCTGCTGAATAACCGCAAGCTGCTGAAGGACAAGGAAGTACAGCGCGTGGTGTTCAATGAGATCACCCAGAAGGCGATCCGGGAGGCGGTGGCGAAACCCCGCACCCTCTCCATGGACCTGGTCAACGCCCAGCAGGCACGGCGTGCCCTGGATTATCTGGTGGGCTTCAATCTGTCGCCGCTGCTGTGGAAAAAGATCCGCCGCGGCCTCTCGGCGGGACGGGTGCAGAGCCCGGCCCTGCGCATGATCGTCGAGCGCGAGGAGGAGATCGAGGCCTTCGTCAGCCGGGAATACTGGACCATCGAGGCGGACCTGAGCAAACAGGCGCAGCCGTTCAGCGCCAAGCTGACCCACTACCAGGGTAACAAGCTCGATCAGTTCGACATCGACAACGGCGAGGCGGCCACGGCCGCCGAACAGCAGCTGCTGGCGGCCGCCGGCGGCCGGCTGAAGGTGGAGCAGGTCCAGAAGAAGCAGCGCAAGCGCAACCCGGCCGCTCCCTTCACCACCTCGACCCTGCAGCAGGAGGCCGCGCGCAAGCTCGGCTTCACCGCGCAGCGAACCATGCGCACCGCGCAACAGCTGTACGAGGGCATCGACACCGGCGGCGGCGCTATCGGCCTGATCACCTACATGCGTACCGATTCGGTCAATCTCTCCGACGACGCCGTCGGCGAACTGCGCGAATTCATCGCCGGCCAGTACGGTGCCGAGCAACTGCCCGCGCAGCCGCGCAGCTTCAAGACCAAGTCAAAAAACGCCCAGGAGGCGCACGAGGCGATCCGCATCACCTCGGTGCAGCGCACCCCGGAGTCGCTGCTCAGCCACCTGACCAAGGACCAGTACCGGCTCTACGAACTGATCTGGAAGCGCACCGTCGCCTGCCAGATGATCCACGCCACCATCGACACCGTGGCGGCGGATCTCTCCTGCGGAGCGGGCAACAACTTCCGCGCCAACGGCTCCACCGTAGCCAACGCGGGCTTCATGACCGTCTACATGGAGAGCGTCGATGACGCCAAGAAGGGCGATGGCGACGAGAAACTGCTGCCGCCGCTGCAAGAGGGCGAACTGATCACCCTGAACGGGATCCGTCCGGAACAGCACTTCACCGAGCCGCCACCACGCTACAGCGAGGCGAGTCTGGTCAAGGCCCTGGAGGAGCACGGCATCGGCCGCCCCTCCACCTACGCCGCGATCATCTCCACCCTGCAGGATCGCGAATACGTGCAGTTGGAGAAGAAACGCTTCCACCCCAGCGACGTCGGCCGGGTGGTTAACAGGTTCCTGACCCAGTACTTCACCCGCTACGTGGACTACGACTTTACCGCGCGGCTGGAAGACGAACTGGACGCCATCGCGCGCGGCGAACAGGAGTGGGTGCCGCTGCTGCGCCAGTTCTGGGCGCCCTTCAAGGAGCGCATCGACCATACCGAAGAGAACGTCAAGCGTAGCGATGTGACCCACGAAGCCCTGGATGAGGCCTGCCCCAGTTGTGGCAAGCCGCTCTCCATCCGCCTGGGACGGCACGGCCGCTTCATCGGCTGCACCAACTACCCCGAGTGCGACTACACCCGCGATCTGAACGGCGACAAGCGGGAGCAGGAAGAGCCGACCATCGTCGAGGGCAGGCAGTGTCCCGAATGCCAGTCCGACCTGGTGATCAAACGGGGCAAGTACGGCAAGTTCATCGGCTGCAGCAACTATCCCGCCTGTCGTCACATCGAGCCGCTGGAGAAACCTGAAGATACCGGTGTCACCTGTCCGAAATGCGCCAAGGGCACGCTGATGAAGCGCAAATCGCGCCGCGGCAAGATATTTTACTCCTGCTCCACCTACCCGGGTTGTGATTACGCCACCTGGAACGAGCCGATTGCCGAGCCCTGCCCCAGCTGCGGCTGGCCCATCCTCACCATCAAGACCACCAAGCGCAATGGCACCGAGAAGGTCTGCCCGCAGAAGGAGTGCTCCTTTTCAGAGCCGGTCGAGGAGTCCTGAGCGGTCAGCGGTCCCGCCCGCTCATTTCAAAAATTGCTCATGAAGAACGGGGGGAAGCCACCCCTCGTCGGGGTTGAATTGATCGGAACAGAGCCCCGGAAAACTTGTAGGATGCGGTGAGTGAAGCGAACCGCATCAAAGGGGTGCTGCCGTTTCCAGCGAGGCTTGGTGCGGTTCGCAAGCTCACCGCACCCTACGTCCACAAACATCCACTGAATGCCAGATGAGCTCCCGCCAAGGCACCAAGAGCGCGGAGTTTAAAATAGAGCGCCTGCTTTCCCCAGCGCGCCTGGCATTCTTGCAAGAGTTGCCCGGAACACGCGGTCTAATCCAGCATGACCTGGATAAAGTCGCACTCCTGCCAGCCATCCTCACAAGGACAGGCCTCCAGCAGCCTTTCCAGCTTTGCCCGCCGCCGGTTCAGCTCCTCAAACTGATTCAACACCAGTTCATGCTGCCGCTGGATCCGTTCCTGAACCCGGGAGCACTCGATTTCGTCGTTTTCCGGATAACAGAGCTTCAGCAATTCCGTCACGCTGCGCAGCGGGAAACCCAGGCCCCGGCAGTTCTTGATGAAACGGACCCGCTCAATCATCTTCAGGGGGTAGGTCCGGTAACCGGATTTGTTCCGGGGCGGGCCGTCGATCAACCCCTTCTGTTCATAAAAACGTATCGCCGATACACTGATCCCCGCACGCTGGGCAAGCTGCCCGATAGTCAACACTTCATCCATAAACCTCCTTAAATCACTTTTATATCAAGTGAATACAAGGTCGACTCTAAAGCCTAAACCCACTGCAGGGTCAACAGAATTCAGCAGATCGCACGCCAGACTCCGGGCAGGTCGGTTCTGTGCGATGAATGCGGGAAATAGGTGTGACTTTTAGCGGCCTCCAGTGCTGACATATCTCAGCGGAATCCTGGTTAACGCCGTGATGCCTAAAAAATCACCTGGCTTGATATTTCGCATCGCGTAGAATCGGCACAACACTTAATATCAATCTAGACTATCCGGCACCCTGCCGTGACCTGCCCGTCATACCCAGCCGAATAAGAAACAGCCAACCCTCGGAGTACTGAAACCATGCCCATCAGCAAAAAGTGGGTCATCCTGATCCCGGTCGTCGCCGGTGTCGCCGCCCTGATGGCGCTCAAACAGAGCAGTAATCCACCGCTACAGGAGGCGCGCCAGGAGCAGGCCCGCCTGGTGCGCGTGATCCGCGCGCCCAGCCTCGACGTAATACCGACCGCCCAGGGACACGGCACCGTCAGGCCCAGCCGCACCTGGGAGGCGGTGGCCCAGGTCAAGGGCAAGATCGTGGAGAAACTGCCGGCGCTGCAGAAGGGGGCCATCCTGGAGGCGGAGAGCCTGATCCTGCGCATCGACCCGGCGGATTACGAGCTGGCCATCGCCCAGGCCGAGGCGGATATCCAGGCCACCCGGGCGCAGCTCGACGAACTGGCCGCCAAGGCCAGCAATACCGAGGCATCGCTGAAGATCGAGCAGTCCGCCCTGGGGTTAAACCGGAAAGAGCTGGAGCGCAAGCGCCAACTGGTGGGCAAGGGGGGCATCAGCCGCTCCGACCTGGAGAGCCAGGAACGCAGCCTGCTGGCCCAGCAACAGAGCGTGCAGGCGCAGGTCAACACCCTTAACCTGTTCCCCAGCCAGAAGGCACTGCTGGAGGCACAGCAGGCACGCCACATGGCCACCCTGGCGAGCGCGCGCCGCAGCCTCGCCAATACCGAGATCCGCCTCCCCTTCACCAGCCGGATTGCCGAGGTGAACGTGGAACAGGGGCAGTATGTGCGCGAGGGTGAACTGCTGGTGGCCGCCGACGCCCTGGACAAGGCCGAGATCGAGATCCAGATCCCCATCACCCAGATGAGCCACCTGGTGCACGCCGGCCGCCCCATCGATGTGCTCAACCTGGACCCGGGCGATGCCCTGCAGCAGATCGGGCTGAGCGCTACGGCCACGCTGCGGGAGAACGGGTTGAGTGCCTCCTGGGAGGCCCGCTTCGCCCGATTGAGCGATACCCTGGACCCGAAAACGCGCACCGTCGGGGTGATTGTCGAGGTGGACGAGCCCTATGCCAACGTGATGCCGGGCCGCCGGCCACCACTGGTGAAGGGGCTGTTTGTCCAGGTCACCCTGGCCGGCAAGGCCCGCCCCGACAGCCTGGTGGTGCCGCGCTCCGCCCTGCATGCCGGGCGCCTCTACGTGGTGAACGGGCAGCAGCGGCTGGAGATCCGTGAGGTGGAGGTGGAGATGCTGCAACCCGGCTTCGCCACCATCACCGCCGGACTGCAGCCGGGGGAACAGGTGGTAATCTCGGACCTGGTGCCGGCCATCCAGGAGATGCTGCTCAAACCGGTCCAGGACCCGGCGACTGAACAGCGCCTGGCACGCCTGGCGGCCGGGGAGCAGACGCCATGATCGCCTTCTTTGCCCGTCACCCGACGGCAGGAAACCTGCTGATGCTGTTTCTGGCGGTACTGGGGCTCTCCACCCTGCCCGGCCTGCAGCGCGAGACCTTTCCCGATTTCGCCGCCGAGCAGCTGCAGATCACCGTCGCCTACCCCGGGGCCAGCGCCGAGGACGTGGAGGAGGCGATCTGCCAGCGTCTGGAGGACGCCATCGATGGCGTCAGTGAAGTGGAAGAGCTGCGCTGCGAGGCGCGCGAGGGGGTCGCCATCGCGGTGGCGGAGATGGTGGAGGGGGGCGACATGGCCCGCTTCATGGATGATATCAAGAGCGAGGTGGAGGCGATCAACACCTTCCCCGCGGAGACCGAGCTGCCGGTGATCAAGGAGCTGGGGCGCACCGACAACGTGGTGGCCATCGCCATCACCGGCCCCATGTCGGTGAGCGACCTGAAGGCCTACGCCGAGCAGGTCAAGGAGCGGATGCAGCGGCTGGCGGAGATCTCGCAGGTCGAGATCAACGGCTTTTCCGACCACCAGCTGCGCATCGAGGTGCCGGCCCGGGCCCTGCTGCAGTATGGTATCAGCATGGCGGACGTGGCCGACAGCGTGCGCCGCCAGGGCATCGACCTGCCCGCCGGCTCCCTGGAGACGGCCGACCGCGACCTGCTGATCCGCTTCACCGATCTGCGGCGCAGCCCCGATGAGCTGGCGGACCTGACCGTAGTGAGTGCCAACTCCGGCGCCGAGATCCGGCTCGGCGACATCGCCCGCATCAGTGACCGCTTCGAGCTGGACGAGGAGCAGGTGCTGTTCAACGGCCAGCGCGCCGCCCTGCTGCAGGTGATCAAGACCAAGCAGCAGGACACCATCAAGGTGATGGACGCGGTGAGTCGTTTCCTGGAGCGGGAGCTGCGCCCCGGCGCCCCCCGCGGAGTGCAATTTCATATCACCCAGGACCGCTCCTCCATCGTCAAGGACCGTCTCGGCCTGCTGCTGAAGAATGGCGGCCAGGGGCTGGTGCTGGTGTTCCTGGTGATGTGGCTGTTCTTCCAGGGGCGCTTCGCCTTCTGGGTTGCGATGGGGCTGCCGGTCTCCTTCCTTGGCGCCCTGTTTTTCATGAGCATCCTCGGCCTGACCATCAACATGATCACCATGGTGGCGCTACTGATCGCCATCGGTCTGCTGATGGATGACGCCATCGTCATCGCCGAGAACATCGCCACCCGGCTGCGCCGCGGCAACGGCGCCATGCGGGCGGCCATCGACGGCACCCGCCAGGTCTCTCCCGGGGTTATCTCCTCGTTTCTCACCACCGTCTCGGTGTTCGGCCCGCTGGCGTTTCTCTCCGGGCACATGGGCAAGGTGCTGCAGTTCATCCCCATGGTGCTGCTGCTGGTGCTGGCGATCAGCCTGATCGAGGCGTTCCTGATCCTGCCCCATCACCTGGCCCACTCCCTGAAAAACCACGAGCAGGAAGCGAGTCGCTTCCGCCAGGCCTTCGACAGCCGCCTGATCCATTTCCGCGACCACACGGTGGGCCATCTGGTGGACTGGGCCATCCATCAGCGTTACTGGTTCATCGGCATGATCATCGCACTGTTCCTGCTCAGCATCGGCATGCTGGTGGGCGGTAAACTGAAATTCCAGTCCTTCCCGGACATCGAGGGGGACATTATCGAGGCGCGCATCCTGCTGCCCCAGGGCACGCCGCTGGCGCGCACCAAAGCGGTGGTCCGACAGGTGACCGATGCCATCCGCGTGGTGGACGACCACTTCGCCCCGCTGCAGCCGGACGGGCAGCGGCTGGTGCGCAACGTGCAGGTGCGCTTCAACAACAACCTGGACGCCAATGAAAGCGGGCCCCACCTGGCCACGGTCACGGTGGATCTGCTCA
Organism: Sedimenticola hydrogenitrophicus; assembly: GCF_025175675.1. Taxonomy (GTDB): domain Bacteria; phylum Pseudomonadota; class Gammaproteobacteria; order Chromatiales; family Chromatiaceae; genus Sedimenticola; species Sedimenticola hydrogenitrophicus. The sequence continues at coordinate 5,522 of NZ_JANIOA010000039.1, read as the reverse complement.
CCGCCGAGGCGCGCAGCGGCCATCTGGACGATTACATCAATCTGTGGCGCGAAACCACCGGCGAGATCCCCGACCTGGTGGCACTGAACTTCAAGGAGCCGACCATCGGCCCGGGCGGAATCCCGCTGGAAATCCGCCTCACCGGCCCCGATCTGGACCAGCTCAAGCAGGCCTCGCTGGAGCTGCAGGGGTGGCTCGCCAGCTATCGCGGCACCTTTGACCTGTCGGACAACCTGCGACCCGGCAAACCGGAACTGCGGCTGCGCCTGCGCGACGGCGCCCTGGTCCTGGGCCTGGACGCCTCCACCATCGCCACCCAGCTGCGGGCCGCCTTCTACGGCACCACCGCCAGCGAGATCCAGATCGGCCCCGAGGCCTACGAGATCGACGTGCGGCTGGCCGCGGACGACCGTGCCAACCTGACCGACGTGGAGGGCTTCCGCATCACCACCGCCGCGGGCGATCAGGTACCCCTGAGTGCGGTGGTCCGGATCGAGGAGGCACGCGGTTTCTCGCGTATCCTGCGGGTCGACGGGGTACGCACCGTCACCATCAGCGGCGATCTCGATACCCGCGTGGCCAACGCGCGGGAGGTGATCAATCACACCCTTGCCAACTTCATCCCGGAACTGCTGAACCGCTATCCCGGCATGCAGGCGATGATCGAGGGGGAGTCCAAGGACACCGCCAAGACCGGTGGCTCCATGCTGCGCAGCTTCGCCATCGGCCTGGTGGGCATCTTCATCCTGCTCAGCTTCCAGTTCCGCAGCTATGTGGAGCCGCTGGTGGTGATGGCGATCATCCCGCTGGCCCTGATCGGCGTCATCTGGGGCCACCTGCTGATGGGGCTCAGCTTCACCATGCCCGGCATTATCGGCTTCGCCTCCCTGGCCGGCATCGTGGTCAACGACTCGATCCTGCTGGTGGAGTTTCTCAAGCTGCGGGTCAAGGAGGGACACCACATCATCGAGGCGGCCAAGATGGCCAGTCGCGACCGCTTCCGCGCCGTGCTGCTCACCTCCATCACCACCATCGCCGGGCTGACCCCGCTGCTGCTGGAGAAGAGCATGCAGGCCCAGGTGCTGGTACCACTGGCCACCAGCATCATCTTCGGTCTGCTGACCACCACCCTGCTGGTACTGCTGGTGGTGCCCGCCCTGTTCAGCATCCTGCACGACCTGGGCATCGCCACCACCGCCAAGGAGCTGGCTGCGATGGAGAGCGAAACCACCTGAGCCGTATTTAGGGGTCGGAGTCGAATGGCACTCAATTAGGCAGTCTATTCCCGTGAAAGTAAGTAGATCGTCATCCCGGCGCAGGCCGGAGGAGTGGTGCAGGAGGAGTGGTACAGGGATGTACCGTTTACGGACCTAAGGATGGAATCCAGACTGCTTGGGAAGGGGTCGGAGTCAAGCCGCCCGAACAAGAGATGATTTCCCGAAACCCCTGTGCGGCTTGACTCCGACCCCTGAGGACCCCCCCGACAACCCGGGGAGCTCCCGGTAATCATTTCATGCCTTTTATTAACCGGCGGATTGGTACACACTTCAGTCCAATAGCCAAATCACTCCGGAGCGGACGGATATGAAAGTAACCTGGGAATCGGGCGATGCCTATGAGCTCTACATGGGCCGCTGGAGCCGGCTGGTCGCCAAGCCCTTCCTCGACTGGCTGGACCCGGAGCCGGGGCTGCGCTGGCTGGATGTCGGCTGTGGAACCGGCCCGCTGAGCGATATCATCCTCAACCATTACAAGCCGGCCGAGCTGTATGCCGTGGACCAATCCGAGAGCTTCATCAAGTCCGCGCAGCTGCGCCTGCGCCAGGGCATCCAGCTGCGGGTCGGCGAGGCCACGGCCCTGCCGGTGGAGGACGCTGCCGTCGACATCACCGTCTCCGGCCTGCTGCTCAACATCCCGCCGGACCCCGACCGGGTGCTGCGGGAGATGGTGCGGGTTACCGCGGATAGCGGCAGTGTCGCCGCCTATGTCTGGGACTACGCCGGCAGCATGGAGATGCTGAATTACTTCTGGGATGCGGCGGTGGAGCTCAACCTGATGGCCGAGGTGATGCACGAGGGCAAGCGCTTTGCCGACTGCAACAAACCGGCGCTGCGCCAGCTGTTCAGTGACGCCGGCCTTGCCGATATCACCCTCACCTCGTTCGAGATCACCCAGGAGTTCCCCGACTTCGAGCAGTTCTGGGGACCGTTTCAGGCCGGCCAGGGCACCGCGCCGACCTATCTGCTGCAACAACCGGAGAGCGACCAGGCGGCCCTGCGCGAGCTGCTGCGGGAGCACCTGCCCACCGCCAGCGACGGCTCCATCCGCCTGCGCGCGCGCGCCTGGGCGATCAAGGGACGGGTCGAGAAGTCGCTCGCCACCCCGGACGATGCCACGACCGATTGATCAGCGGCTGTACCGGGAACTGCTGGCCGGGGCGTTTCACTGCTATTATTTCACCATACGGCGACCATTCCGGCAGCAGGCGACCTGGCTGGCGGAAAGGACAACGACGGAGGCCCATGCACAGATTGCTTTTAATCCCCCTGCTGATGCTGCTCACCGCCTGCGGCGGCATGGCACCAGCGCCGCAACAAGGAGCCGCCGTGCCGGCACCGGCGACCGTCCGGTCGGGGGAACTGGAGCAGGCGCTGCTGGCCAGTCTCTACCGGCAACATGAGGCGTGGCGGGGGACGCCGTACCGCATCGGCGGCCAGGACCGCGACGGTATCGACTGTTCCGGCTTCGTGCAGCTGACCTACCGCTCCCGACTGGGGGTGGCACTGCCACGCACCACCGGGCAGCAGGCGGGCAGCGGCCAGCCGGTGCGCCTGTCCGAGTTGAGTACCGGTGACCTGGTGTTTTTCAGGATCGACGGCAACACGCAGCATGTCGGCATCTACCTGGAACAGAACCGCTTTCTACACGCCTCGAAAAGCCGAGGCGTGATGATCTCCGCGCTGGACAGCCCCTACTGGCAATCGGTGTACTGGACATCCAGACGGGTCCTGTAACCCAACCGCCGCCGCGAACGCTGCTCCGGCCAATGCGACCGGCGCGGCATCTCGCCCAACCACAGATTCACGGTTTACACGTAATATGAGCACATTGATATTCATCGGCACCACGGCCCCGCTGGACAGCGACACCAGCAGTGCCATCGACAAGCAGCCGATCACCGGCCCACGGCACTGCGGCCGGGAGGGCCTGGAGGGGGACCAGCAGCAGGACCGGCGCCATCACGGTGGCGTGGAGCGCGCCCTGCACTATTATCCCCGGGAACATTACGTCTACTGGGAGGAGTTCTGGCAGGCTATGGCGCTACCGCCGCCGGCCAGCCGCCTGCTTCCCGGCGCCTTCGGCGAGAATCTGTCCGACACCGGGTTTACCGAGGAGCAGATCAATATCGGTGACATCTTCACCCTGGGCGAGGCGGTGCTGCAGGTCAGTCAGCCCCGCTCGCCCTGCTACAAGCTGAATCTCCGCTTTGGCTATCCCCAGATGTCTCTCATGATGCAGACCTCGGGCCGCACCGGCTGGCTGTACCGGGTGCTGCAGGAGGGCACGGTCGGCGCGGATGACATCCTGAAAATGCACGAACTCTCCAACTCGAATCTGTCGGTACGCACCTGCCTGGACATCCTCTACAACCGGCCATTCTGCCGTGAAGACCTGGAAATGCTGGCGGAACACAAGACACTGTCGCTGGGATGGAAACGCCACGCCGCCGACCGCCTGGAGAGCGGTCAGCCGGAGCGCTGGGGCAGGCGGCTGTTCAATCGCGAGTAAGGGCTCGCGCAAAAATAAGTTTCGGTATTCGGTCGCAACTGGACCCCGCTGGCGGCGTTACGCCCTCGGTACTGCGAAATTACTCTTGCGCGAGCCCTAAGTCCGCAGGGGCGGAGTCAAACCCACACTACAGCATCATTCCCGGGCATCGGGTTCGCAGCCCGGGGAATTCAGGCGGTGGCGAGCAGCGGGGTGACGGAACGGATCCAGCCGCACAGTTCGCAAGAGCAACTGGCGGTCTCGTGGTCCTGCCGTTTCAATTGCTGGGTGACGTACTCGTAACCAAACTGCAGCAACCGCACCAGTTCAGTGGTGGAGGCCTGCTTGAGCGCCGAACCGGCCAGGTACTCGCCGTAGCACCGGCACTCGAGGATATAGAGGCACTCGTTACACTCCTGCGCCTGATCGTTGAACCGGTAGTGTTCGGGACAGACTTGCCGTTTGATCTCCTGCTCCATCAGCAGGCGGGGAAAACCGAGCGCCGCGATAATCTGCTCACGCCTCTCCTGGACAATCTCTGACATGGTACCACTCTCCAAAACCCATCTGTCGACCCCTGCCCAGCCAGGACCGGACCCATCGCCCGCTGAACCTGTTCGACTTGCCGACTATACTTCCGACTGTGCCGGAAACCGGCACTCCCGAAGTGAATCCTAGCACAGGTACCGGAGCATAGGGGTTTCCCCTATGCATCCGCTTCGCCAATCGATCGGCAACAGACCACAGGAGAGGGGTTCGCCCATGACCACCTATCACGGCAGCTGCCACTGCGGCGACGTCCGCTTCACCTTTGAGCACGACGCAATCAGCAGCGGCCTGCACTGTAACTGCTCCATCTGTATCCGCAAGGGCGCCCTGATGTCCGACTTCATACTCCCGGCCGACCAGCTGCATATCGACGCCAAGCCGGGCGCCCTGGCCCTCTACCGGTTCGGCAACGGCGTGGCCAAACACTACTTCTGCAAACAGTGCGGCATCTACCCGTTCCACGAAACCCTGCGCATGCCCGGCCACTTCCGGCTCAACCTGGGCTGTATCGAAGGGCTCGATCCACTCAACATGGCGAGCAAGGTGTTTGACGGCAAGAGTCTGTGAGCCGGGGAATCGGCCGTTGCGTTCCAGGGTGAAGCGACTTAATATCCCAGGATTTGATTCACGGAGCCCGATACATGGACACTACCAATCCCTACCAGACCCCGGCGGCGACGGTCGAGCCGGCCGATATCCAGACTTACCAACCGCGTATTATCGCCGTCAGCGGGCGTATCGGGCGCCTGCGCTACATCGCCTACGGCACCGGCCTCATGCTGCTGTCCAACCTGCTCTTCGTTTTTCTCGGCACCCTGTCCGGTATCAGCGGCTCGGTGGGTATAGCGTCCGTCACCGGGGGCTACGGCCTGCTGCTGATCCTGCTCTATCTGTTCCTGTTCGCCATCGCCATCATCTACGCCAAGCGACGGCTCAATGACCTGAACCACACCGGCCTGCTCAGCCTGCTGCTTATCGTGCCGGTGGGAAACATTCTGCTGGCCCTCTACCTGCTGTTCGGCAGGGGCACCAGGGGCGCCAACCGTTATGGTCCGGCGCCGTGCGGCAATTCCATCGGGGTAAAGATCCTCGGACTGATGATCCCCGTTGTCATGGTGGTCGGCATCCTGGCGGCAATCGCCATACCCGCCTACCAGCAGTACCTGCAACGCGCAACGGTGATGCAGCAACAATGAACCCGTACC
>NZ_JANIOA010000038.1 GCF_025175675.1 Sedimenticola hydrogenitrophicus | reverse complement strand
CTCGCTCCGCTCGTGCTGCGCGCCTGCGGCGCTGGTCGAACCTGACCGTTTGGAAGTCGTAGGTTCGAATACACCCTATTTATTGGTACAAAAAAGGGTCGCACTGGGCGACCCTTTTTTTGTTTGGTAGCGGGGGCAGGATTCGAACCTACGACCTTCGGGTTATGAGCCCGACGAGCTGCCAGACTGCTCCACCCCGCATCTGAAGGCGCAGATGATACGCACATGAAATCGGTTTGACAACCCCTCTCCGTTCAAATAATTCGATTAATCCGGATACACAACAACAGGGCAAAATTCACTGCCCTTTCAATCCCGCTCGACAGGTTCACTGAACCGGAAGGGGTCGGAGTCAAGCCGCGCCAGAACAGCGAATATATGCTGCCAACTCGGGGCGGCTTGACTCCGACCTCTTCAGCTGGATCCATCAAAGTTGCGCCCAACCATCCCTGGCCTTCATGGGATAAGGACTTCCTTCCCTGAACGAAAAAGCCCTGTCACCGGGACAGGGCTTTATTGGCCTGGACCAGGCGATGGTGCAACCAGTACCTAGGCCAGCGCCGCCGCGCAAAGGGACAGCAGACCGGCCGGGAACATCCCCAGGGCCAGCATGGCCAGCCCGTTCACCGACAAGGCGATCTGGGTATCCATGCCCGCGCTCAACGGCGTATTGTCCAGCGGCTTGTCAAAGTACATCAGCTTGATGATACGCAGGTAATAGAAGGCGCCGATGATTGAGAAGAACACACCCACCAGGGCCAACCAGGTCATATCGATACTGACGACCGCCTCCAGCACCACCAGCTTGGCAAAAAAGCCGACGGTGGGCGGCACACCCGCCATGGAGAACATCACCAGCAGCATCATCCCGGCAAACCAGGGGCTGCGCTCGTTCAGACCCTTGTAATCGTCCAGGTTCTCCGCCTCGAAGCCACGCCGGCTCAGCAGCATCACGATACCGAAGGCACCGAGCGCCATGACCGCGTAGACGATGCTGTAGAACATGGCGGCGGTATAGCCCTTGCTGGTGCCGGCGAGAATACCGATCAGGATAAAGCCGACATGGGAGATGGTCGAATAGGCCAGCATGCGTTTGATATTGGCCTGGGCGATGGCGAATATGTTGCCCACCGCCATGGAGAGAATCGCCAGGATCACCAGCATGTACTGCCAGTCGCCGTGCAGCCCCCCCAGTCCATCCACCAGCATGCGCATGGCCAGTGCGAAGGCGGCGATTTTTGGCGCACTACCCAGCAGCGTGACCACCGCGGTGGGCGCCCCCTGATAGACATCCGGCACCCACATATGGAACGGTACGGCGCCAAATTTGAAGGCCAGGCCGATCACCACGAACACCAGACCGAATACCAGCACGATCTTGTTCACATCGGGATTGGTCAGGCCCTCGCTGATGGCCTGGAAACCGATGGAGCCGGTGGCACCGTAGATCATGGAGATACCGTACAGCAACATACCGGAGGCAAGCGCACCCAGCACAAAGTACTTCATTGCCGCTTCGGAGGCGTCGGCGGAATCCCGATTGAAGGCGACCAGGGCATAGAAGGAGAGCGCCAGCAGCTCCAGTCCGAGATAGACCGTGAGGAAGCTGTTGGCCGATACCATGACCATCATGCCCAGTATGGCAAACAGGCCCAGGACGTAATACTCGCCCTTGAACAGGTCCCGGTCCCGCAGGTACTCCTTGGAATAGAGGAACGCCCCGCCGCTGATGATGAAGATGGCGATCTTGAGGATGTCGCCCATGCCATCCCTGACCACGCTGCCGTCAAACACAATGCGTGTTTCCGCCGGCGCCGTCATCAGGATGACGGCGATGCCCAGCAACAGGCTGATCTGCGTCATGCCATAACTGACTACCCGTTGCTCCTCTTTTAGAAACAGATCCACCACCAGGACCACACAGGCCGCTGTCAGGATAAAGATCTCCGGTAATACCGGTATCAGGCTGGATGTATCAAATTGCATCGAATCTCACCAATTCCTTGAATAGGGCCGGTTAGGGTATTTTTGTTACAGCAATATGTTTCAGCAAGTTGGCGACAGAGACGTCCATCACCTCGACCAGCGGGGCGGGCCAGAGACCGAGGATCAGCACGGCGGCCGCCAGGGAGCCAAGCACCAGGAACTCACGCCCGTTGATATCCTTCAATGCCGCGACCTTGTCGTTGCCAACCGCCCCAAACATCACCCGCTTGACCATCCACAGGGTGTAGGCGGCACCGATAATCAGTGTCGTGGCGGCGAGGAAGGCAAACCAGAAGTCGGCGCGGAAACTGGCCAGGATCACCATGAATTCGCCGACAAACCCGGAGGTACCCGGCAGTCCGGCGTTGGCCATGGCGAAGAACACCATGAAGCCGGCGAAGATCGGCATGGTGTGGACCACGCCACCGTAGTCGGCGATCTCACGGCTGTGGATACGGTCATACAGCACGCCGACACAGAGGAACATGGCGGCGGAGATGAAGCCGTGAGATACCATCTGCACCATGCCGCCTTCCACGCCCATCATGGCGCCGCCGGTGGATTCGGTGCTCCGGGCAATAATGAACACGATAAAGAAGCCCAGCGTTACAAAGCCCATGTGGGCGATGGATGAATAGGCGATCAGCTTCTTCATATCCTGCTGCACCAGCGCCACGAAGCCGATGTAGACCACGGCAATCAGGGACAGGGTGATGATCAGCCAATCCAGGTAGCTGCTGGCATCGGGCGTGATCGGCAGGCTGAAACGCAGGAAGCCGTAGCCACCGATCTTCAGCATGATGGCCGCCAGGATGACCGAACCGCCGGTCGGCGCCTCGACGTGGGCGTCCGGCAACCAGGTGTGCACCGGCCACATCGGCACCTTGACCGCGAAGGCCAGCAGGAAGGCGATAAAGATCAGCACCTGCACCTCCAGCCCCATCTTCAGGTCGTGGAACGCCAGGATGTCGAAGCTGCCGGCCTGGAAATACATGTAGATCAGCGCGACCAGCATGAACACCGAGCCGAAGAAGGTGTAGAGGAAGAACTTGATGGTGGCATAGACCCGGTTGGGTCCGCCCCAGACGCCGATGATCAGGAACATCGGGATCAGCATCGCTTCCCAGAATACGTAGAACAGCATGGCATCGAGCGAGGAGAACACACCCACCATGACGCCTTCCATGATCAGGAACGCCGCCATGTAATGGGAGGGCTTGTACTGAATCACCTCCCAGCCGGCGATGATCACAAAGATCGAGATAAAGGTGGTGAGGATGATCAGCGGCATGGAGATACCGTCGACACCCAGGTAGTACTCGATCTTGAACAGTTCGATCCAGGTCGCGCGTTCCACGAACTGCATGCCGACGCTGGTCGAGTCGAAACTCGAATAGAGCGGCAGACTCACGAGAAACGTGAGAATCGCAAAGGTCAGGGCCGTCCAGCGGGTGGCATTGGCCGCCCTGTCTCCACTTGCGAGAACCAGGAAGCCACCCACGATGGGCAACCAGATGGTCAAACTGAGTATGGGCCAGTCTGCTAACATTCGATGCGTCCTACCTTGCTTAAGCGATCACGAACCAGGTCAGCAGAATCAGCAGACCCAGAATCATGGCAATTGCGTAATGGAAGAGATAACCGGTCTGGATGTTGCGCACCCAACCGGCGAAGCGATCGATCGAACGGGCGGAGCCGTTGATGATCAGGCCGTCGATCAGGCCGCGGTCACCCATATTCCAAAACAGCTTTCCGATGCCCCGACTGCCCCCGGCAAACAGCGCCTGATAGGTTTCGTCAAAGCCGTATTTCTTGTCCAGCATCTGGTAGATACCGACGCTCTGGAAGCGCTTCTTCCAGCTCTCCGCCAGGGCCGGTTTCATCATGTAGAAGACAAAGGCAACCGCCACGCCCGCCGCGGCCAGCAGGGTCGGCAGGGCGAAAATGCCGTGGGTAAAGAAGGCCCAGGTACCGTGAAACTCGATCTGGCCCAGGGTATTGTGCTCAGGCAGCACAAAGATCGAATCCTTGAACCAGTCGCCGAACACCATGTCGCCCACGGTGAACATACCGATGAACAGGGACGGCACGGCCAGCAGGATCAGCGGCACGGTCACCACCTTGGGCGATTCGTGCAGGTGTGCCTTGGCATGCTCGTCCCGCGGCCCGCTGCCATGAAACACCAGGAAGTACATACGGAAGCTGTAGAGCGCCGTCACGAACACGCCGGCGACCACGGCAAAATAGGCATAGCCTGATCCGGCGATGGTTGAGTGATGCACCGCCTCGATAATGGCGTCCTTGGAGAAGAACCCCGAAGAGCCCGGCAGACCGATCAGCGCCAGTGAGCCGATCAGCGCGGTAATCCAGGTGATCTTCATGTATTTGCGGATACCGCCCATGTTGCGAATATCCTGATCATGGTGCATGCCGATAATCACCGAACCGGCGGCCAGGAACAGCAGTGCCTTGAAGAAGGCGTGGGTCATCAGGTGGAACACGCCGGCGGCATAGGCGGAGACACCGAGGGCCACCATCATGTAACCGAGCTGGGACAGGGTCGAATAGGCCACCACCCGCTTGATGTCGTTCTGCACCACGCCGATCAACCCGGTGAACAGGGCCGTGGTGGCGCCGATGACCAGGACAAAGGTGAGTGCCGTCTCGGACAGCTCATAGAGCGGCGACATGCGGGTGACCATGAAGACACCGGCGGTCACCATGGTGGCGGCATGGATCAGCGCCGAGATCGGGGTCGGGCCTTCCATCGAATCCGGTAGCCAGACATGCAGCGGCACCTGCGCCGACTTGCCCATGGCGCCGATGAACAGGCAGATGCAGATCACCGTCATCAGCGACCAGCCGGTGTCACCCAGCACGGTGATCTGGGTATCCGCCAGGCCCGGCGCCAGTTTGAACACCTCGGCATAATCCAGGCTATTGGTATACATGGCGACCGCCGCGATACCCAGGATAAAGCCGAAGTCACCGACGCGGTTGACGATGAAGGCCTTGAGGTTGGCGAATACCGCGGTCTCCCGCACCGACCAGAAGCCGATCAGCAGATAGGAGACCAGGCCCACCGCTTCCCAGCCGAAGAACAGCTGCAGGAAGTTGTTGGACATCACCAGCATCAGCATGGAGAAGGTAAACAGCGAGATATAGCTGAAGAAGCGCTGGTAACTGTTGGTACCGGCCAGACTGCTCTTCGGCCAGTTATCCTCATCATGGGCCATATAGCCGATGGTGTAGATATGCACACAGAAAGAGACGAAGGTCACCACCGCCATCATCATGGCGGTCAGCTGGTCCACCAGGAACCCGATCTCCATGCGGATACCGTCACTGACCATCCAGGTATAGACGCTCTCGTTATAGACCCCGGTAGTACCGTTGATGAACTGGAGCAACACGTAGAACGAAAGCAGCATGGAGAGACCGACACCACCGCTGGCGACCCAATGCGCCCCGGCACGCCCAATACGCGAACCCAAAAAGCCGGCGATGATTGCGCCAATCAGGGGCGCCAGCACGATAAGGAGGTATATCTTGTCCATGCTTAACCCTTGAGAGAATCCAGATCTTCAACATTAATGGTGCGCGTGTTGCGGAACAGCACCACAAGAATCGCCAGGCCGATAGCCGCCTCGGCGGCCGCCACGGTCAGGATAAAGAATACGAACACCTGTCCGGCGTTATCGCCGAGGAAGTGGGAGAAAGCGATGAAATTTATATTCACTGCCAGCAACATCAATTCCACGCACATCAACAGAATGATGACATTCTTCCGGTTCAGGAAAATACCCGTGACGCTGAGTGAAAACAGTATTGCGCCGAGTATGAGATAGTCTGATAGTGCAATCATGTCGGCTCCAGTCAATCCTCTGCGTCCATCTTGATCACCCGCAGGCGATCGGCCTTTTTCACCCGAACCTGCAACGACGGGTTCTGATACTTGGTCTCGGGACGCTTGCGCATGGTCAGCCCGATTGCCGCGATGATGCCCACAAGCAGGATGACGGCCGCCACTTCGAACTGATACATGTAGATGGTATAGAGGACGCTGCCCAGATCCTCGGTGTTGTTGTAACTGGCCGGACGCGCCGCCGGGGCCGGCATCTTGTCGAGACCGAAGTTACCGGGGCCGACGACCAGGAATATCTCGATCGCCATCACCAGGGCCATCAGTGCGCCGACCGGCATATAGTTGATGAACCCGGCCCGCAGGGTGGCGAGATCGATATCCAGCATCATCACCACAAACAGGAACAGCACCATGACCGCGCCCACGTAGACGAGAATCAGCACGATGGCCAGGAATTCGGCCTCCGCCAGCAGCCAGATACCAGCACTGGCGAAAAAGGCCAGCACCAGGAACAGTGCCGAATGCACCGGATTGCGCCGGGTGATCACCATTGTGGCGGCATACACCAGGATGGCGGCAAACAGATAAAAGACAAACTTCTCGAATGTCATGGGTTATTCCAGTTTCAGTTTTTAAAAACCACTATTACCGATACTTGCCGTCTGCACGGATGCAGTCGGCCAGTGCCGCTTCATGTGTGTCGCCATGGGCCAGCAACTTTGCCTTGGTCATCACGGCGTCCTGACGATTTTCAAAGTGGTACTCGTAAATCGGTGTCTCGACAATCGCGTCGACCGGGCATGCCTCCTGGCAGTAACCACAGAAGATGCATTTGAACAGGTCGATGTCGTAGCGTGAGGTACGCCGTGAACCGTCCGCGCGCGGGGGCGCCACTTCGATGGTGATCGCCGCAGCCGGGCAGGTCGCCTCGCACAGCTTGCAGGCAATGCAGCGCTCCTCGCCATTTTCATAACGCCGCAGGGCATGCAGTCCCCGGAAACGCGGTGAGATCGGCGCCTTCTCTTCGGGATACTGGACCGTGAACTTCTTTTTGAACATGTATCCGCCGGTCACCCCCAAACCCTTGAGGAGCTCCAGCATGGCCAGACTTTTGATGTAATCGCTCAGCATTTTCATCTTTCATCCAACCTCAGCTAAACCAGGCAAATCGGTAGACGACCATGATCCCGACCACCAGAATCCAGACGATGGTGATGGGAATGAAGACCTTCCAACCCAGACGCATGATCTGGTCATAGCGATAGCGCGGGAATGTGGCGCGGAACCAGAGGAAGAAGAAGCCGGCAAACGCGGTCTTCAGGAACACCCAGTGAATCCCGTCGCCCAGCAGGAACACCCCATCCACCCAGCTGGCCGGCAGCGGCGACAACCACCCACCCAGGAACAGCAACGCGGTCAGGGCGGAAATCAGGATCATGTTGGCGTATTCACCGAGGAAGAATACGGCGAACGGCATACCGGAATATTCCACATGGAAGCCGGCGACGATCTCCGACTCACCCTCGGCCACGTCGAACGGTGCGCGGTTGGTCTCGGCGACACCGGAGATGAAATAGATCAGGAACAGCGGGAACAGCGGCAGCCAGAACCAGCCGAAGATGCCGGCCTCGCTCTGCTGGGCGCGCACGATCTCACCCAGGTTGAGGCTGCCCGCCGCCACCAGTACACCCACCAGGGCGAACCCCATGGCGATCTCGTAGGCGACGATCTGCGCCGCCGAGCGCATCGCGCCGAGAAAGGCGTACTTGGAGTTGGACGCCCAGCCGGCGATGATGACGCCATACACACCGATCGAGGTGAGGGCCAGGATATAGAGCAGTCCGGCGTTCAGATCGGCCAGCACCAAACCTTCGGAAAAGGGAAACACGGCCCAGGCGGCGAGCGCGGGACCCAGGGTCAGCAGGGGTGCGATCAGGAACAGGACCTTGTTGGCCTTGGTCGGGATCACGATCTCCTTGAACATCAGCTTGACCGCATCGGCAATCGGCTGCAGCCAGCCCTTGGGCCCGACCCGGTTGGGACCGATACGCACCTGCATGTAGCCGATAAGCTTGCGCTCCGCGTAGGTAAAGTAGGCCACGCAGAGCATCAGCGGCGCGACGATCACCACGATTTTAATCAGGATCTGCAGAACGATCAGATTCTGACCGAGCCATTCCCAGAGAGTTATCAATGATTCCATCGCTTAAATCTTCTCCAGGGTCACTTCACCAAACTGAGCGCCAAGCGTCTCGGTACCGGCCAGTGCGGCGGGGATACGGACACTTCCGTTTGGTACGTTGGGGTCAATAATTATCGACAGTCGGGCGCGGCTGCCATCCTGGACGGCGACCGCGGTTTCGCCGGCTGAAAGACCCAGCCTGGCCGCCTCGTCACCATTTATGTAGATGCCGGCCGGGATAGCATCATGGGTTCTCTGCAGCGCGGCCGCGTGGCGAACCAGCGGATCCAGCGCGTAGATCGGCACATCGCCGATACGCTGCAGCCCATCCGCCTTGCTCCTCGGCTGCAAGGCCATGACGGCTTCGTTGGCACGGTTATCGGGGGACACGCCCGCGATCTCCTCCTTGAGCTCCGCCAGCACCTCTTCCGAGCTGACATAATCAAAACCCGGGATCGCCAGCAGGTTACCCAGTACGCGCAGGACCTTCCAGGCGGGGCGGGTATTACCGCCAGGGGTGATGGCGCCGGCAAACGATTGCAGCGTGCCGGCGGCGTTGACATAGCTGCCCGAGGTCTCCATGCACAGGGCCGTCGGCAACAGCACATCGGCGGCGGCATCCAGGTCCGCGCTGCGGTAGGCGGTCATTGCCACCACAAACCCGGCCTGTGCGAAGGCGCTGCCCGCCTTGGCGGGATTCCACAGATCCAGGCCCGGCTGGATACCCATCAGCAGATAGGCCTTGCGCGGCTGTTCCAGCATGGCCTGCGCATCGTCGCCGGTCGCAGCCACGGCACCGACCAGACGGGCACCGACGCTGTTCGCCGCCTCCGGCAGATAACCCAGCGTGACATCACAGGCCTTGGCGACGGCGCCGGCCAGGACGCGCAGGATAGAGAAATCAGCATGGGCGGCCGCCAGATTACCCAGCAGCACGGTGCCGTTTGCGGCAGACTTCAGATTGTCGGCAATCGCCTGATGCTGTTCGGAGACCACCGCCTGATCGATCAGTGCACCGCTGGCACCCGCCGCCTTGGCTACCGCCGCCAGCTCATTGAGCATATCCGCCGGACTGGCCACCAGCTGCCGGGCCACGTAGTTCAGCTCCAGCTCAATCGGGTTGAGGAAGCTTATTTCGGCCCCTTCCAGCGCCGCCTTGCGCAGACGATGCGCCAGCAGCGGTTGTTCCTTGCGGGCGTTGCTGCCGACCAGCAGCGCGGCGTCCACCGACTGCAGCGCCTCGATAGACTGTCCCAACCAGGGGACGCGGGGCTCTTCGCCGCGGAAATCGCCCTGCCGCAGACGACTGTCAATCGCCTCGCTGCCCAGTGCCCTGACCAGCTTGCGGGCCAGGAACAGCTCTTCCAGAGTCGATACCGGTGAGAGCAGTGCACCCAGGTCGGTACCGGCCGCCTGCAGGCCCTTGGACGTTTCCGTCAGGGCCACGTCCCAGCTCACCTCGGCCCACTCGCCATTTTTCTTGAGCATCGGCGAGGTCAGGCGCTGGTCGCTATAGACGCCTTCGTAGCTGAAGCGGTCACGATCCGAGATCCAGCACTCGTTGACCGACTCGTTCTCTTTCGGGTGCACCCGGATCAGTTCATTGCGACGCACATGCAGGTGAATATTGGAGCCGACGGAATCGTGCGGCGCGATGCTGTCGCGCTCGATCAGTTCCCAGGCACGCGCCTTGAACTGGGAGGGCTTGGAGGTGAGGGAGCCGACCGGGCAGACATCGATAATGTTGCCGGAAAGCTCCGAGTCCACGCTCCTCTCGACAAAGGTGCCGATGGTCATGTGCTCGCTGCGACCGGTGGCGCCCAGTTCGCGGATGCCGGCGATCTCGGCCCCGAAGCGGACACAGCGCGTGCAGTGAATGCAGCGGGTCAGGTCGGTCCTGATCAGCGGACCGATATCCTTGTCCTTGACGATGCGCTTGCCTTCAACGAAACGGGAGATATCGCTGCCGTAGCCCATGGAGACGTCCTGCAGCTCGCACTCGCCGCCCTGATCGCAGATCGGGCAATCCAGCGGGTGGTTGATCAGCAGGAACTCCATGGTCCCTTTCTGCGCCGCCAGCGCCACCGCGGAGCGGGTAAACACCTTCATGCCGTCATTGACCGGCGTGGCGCAGGCCGGTAACGGCTTGGGCGCACGCTCGACCTCTACCAGACACATCCGGCAGTTCGCGGCGACGGAGAGCTTCTTGTGATAACAGAAGCGCGGGATATCGATGCCGGCGGCGTCGGTCACCTCGATCAGCATCTGACCGGGCTTTGCCTGTATCGCCTTACCATCTATCTCGATTGTAATCGTCTGGTCTTCAGACATTGATTTAGTTCTCTAACCAGTAGCCGTAAATAACGTTCAATACAGGGTGAGGCCTCAGCCGACCATGCATTTCTTGTGTTCAATGTGATACTCGAACTCATGCCTGAAGTGCTTCAGCATGCCTTGTACCGGCATGGCGGCGGCATCGCCCAGGGCACAGATGGTGCGCCCGGCAATCTTCTGCGTGACGTCGTCGAGCAGTGCGAGGTCTTCGGGGCGGCCGTCACCGCGCTCGATCCGGTTGATCACCCGGTAGAGCCAGCCGGTGCCTTCGCGACAGGGGGTGCACTGTCCGCAGGACTCTTCAAAATAGAAGTAGGACATGCGCTCCAGTACCTTGACCATGCAGTTGGTGTCATCCAGCACGATTACCGCCCCGGAACCGAGCATGGAGCCGGCCTTGGCGATCGAATCGTAGTCCATGGTCAGCTCCATCATCTGCTCACCCGGGATAATGGGCGCGGAGGAGCCACCGGGGATGACGGCCTTGATCTTGCGGCCATCCTTCATGCCGCCCGCCATCTCCAGCAATGCCGAGAACGGCGTACCCAGCGGGATCTCGAACACCCCGGGGTTGTTCAGATTGCCGGAGATGGAGAACAGCTTGGAGCCGCCGCTGTTTTCCACGCCCAGCTGCTTAAACCACTCGCCGCCCTTCTCCATGATGACCGGGATGGAGGCCAGTGATTCGGTGTTGTTGATAATGGTCGGCCGGCCATAGAGCCCGAAGTGGGCGGGGAACGGCGGCTTGTAACGGGGCTGCCCCTTCTTGCCTTCGATGGACTCCAACAGCGCGGTCTCTTCACCGCAGATATAGGCACCGCCGCCCAGGTGCGAATGAAGCTGGAAATCAAATCCGGAACCCAGCAGGTTGTTGCCCAGGAAGCCGGCCGCACGCGCCTCTGCCAGTGCCGCCTCGAAACGCTCGTAGGGTTCCCAGAACTCGCCGCGGATATAGTTGTAGCCGACGGTGGCACCGATGGCATAACCGGCGATGACCATGCCCTCGATCAGCTGATGCGGGTTGTAACGCAGGATATCGCGATCCTTGAAGGTACCGGGCTCGCCCTCGTCCGAGTTGCACACCACATATTTCTGACCGGGGGCATTGCGGGAGATAAAGCTCCACTTCAGGCCGGTTGGGAAACCCGCGCCGCCACGACCGCGTAGTCCGGAGGATTTGACCTCCTCGATCACCTGCTCCGGCGGGATTTTCTCCTTGAGGATCTTGATCAGCGCGGAGTAGCCGCCACGGCTCTGGTAGGTTTCCAGTAGCCAGGGGCGCTCGAGATCATTATTTCTGAGACAGACTTCGTTTGCCATGATGCTTACTCCAGCCCGTCCAGAATGGAATCGACCAGTTCAGGCGTCAGGTTCTCGTAATACTTGGTGCCGATCTGGAACATGGGGGCGCCGCCGCAGGCACCGAGGCACTCCACCTCTTTCAGGGTGAACTTGCCATCTTCCGTGGTCTGTCCCAGGGTGATACCGAGCTTCTTCTCCATATGGTCGACCAGTTTGTCGGAACCGTTGATCATGCAGGAGACGTTGGTACAGACGCAGACTTTGTGCTTACCCACCTTGTTGCGTTCGTACATGGAGTAGAAGGTGGCCACTTCGTAGACCGAGATGGGCGGCATGTCCAGGTAGGCGGCCACCTTGTCCATCAACTCCTGTGTCAGGTAACCACCGTTGTCATCCTGCACGATGCGCAGCGCCGCCATGACCGCCGACTGCTGCCAGCCTTCCGGGTATTTGGCAACCCAGGTATCGATCTCCGCCCGTACTTCCGCGGAGAACAGCTGCTCCTTGTTCTCCGTCGGCTTGACCGTGGTCATTGGTAAATTCTTGAAACCCATCAGCGATCAATCTCCCCGAACACAACATCCATGGTGCCGATCACCGCCACCACGTCGGCCAGCATGTGACCCTTGACCATCTCATCCATCGCCGCCAGATGCGCGAAACCGGGAGCGCGAATCTTCAAGCGGAACGGCTTGTTGCTGCCATCGGAAACCACGTAGCAGCCAAACTCCCCCTTGGGCGCCTCGACAGCCGCATAGGCCTCGCCGGCCGGCGGGCAATAACCCTCGGTGAACAGTTTGAAATGGTGGATCAGGCTCTCCATGTCCCCTTTCATATAGTCGCGGGCAGGCGGCGAGATCTTGTGGTCCTGCACAATTACCGGACCCGGATTCTCGCGCAGCCACTGGACACACTGCTTGATAATCCGGGTGGACTGGCGCAGCTCCTCGATCCGCACCAGATAGCGATCGTAGCAGTCGCCGTTCACCCCCACCGGGATATCGAAATCAACCCGGTTATAGGCCGCATAGGGCTGCTTCTTGCGCAGGTCCCAGGCCAGGCCGGACCCACGTACCATCGGCCCGGTAAACGACAGCTGCCGAGCGCGCTCCGGCGTCACCACGCCGATGCCGACGGTGCGCTGTTTCCAGATACGGTTATCCGTCAGCAGGGTCTCGTATTCGTCCACCAAACCTGGGAAGCGGTTGGCAAAATCATCAATGAAATCCAGCAGCGATCCCTGGCGGGTCTCGTTTTTACGCGCGATGTCGGCATCGCTACGGAACTGATTGTTGGCATAGCGCGGCATCACATCCGGCAGATCCCGATAGACGCCACCGACTCGGTAGTACGCGGCATGCATGCGTGCTCCCGAAACCGCCTCGTAGCAGTCCATCAGATCCTCACGTTCACGGAAGGCGTACAGGAACACCGTCATCGCACCGACATCCAGCGCATGGGTTCCCAACCACATCAGGTGGTTCAGTATCCGGGTAATCTCGTCGAACAGGGTGCGGATATACTTGGCCCGCAGCGGCACCTCGACGCCCAGCAGCTTCTCAATCGCCATGACATAGCCATGTTCGCTGCACATCATGGAGACGTAGTCGAGTCGATCCATGTAGGGAATCGTCTGGTTGTAGGGCTTGCTCTCCGCCAGTTTCTCCGTGGCGCGATGCAACAGTCCGATGTGCGGATCGGCGCGTTCAATCACTTCGCCATCCATCTCAAGCACCAGACGCAGCACCCCATGCGCGGCAGGATGTTGGGGGCCGAAGTTGAGGGTGTAATTACGAATCTCAGGCATCTGTGGGGTCCTGCTGTGCGTTAGACACAAATCGGTTGTCTTCGCGGATCACCTTCGGCACCAGCACGCGGGGATCGAGCGTCACCGGCTCGTAGATGACACGCGCCTGCTCGGCGTCATAGCGCATCTGGACAGTCCCTTCGAGCGGGAAGTCCTTGCGGAAGGGGTGACCGACGAATCCATAGTCCGTGAGAATGCGGCGCAGGTCCGGGTGGCCGCTGAACATGATGCCGTACAGATCGAAGGCCTCGCGCTCAAACCAGTCGGCACCGCGCCAGATACCCACCACGGAATCGACTATCGGTTGCAGGGCGTCGACAAAGGTGCGCAACCGCAGACGCTGGTTGTGCACCATGGACAGAAGATGGTAGACCACCGCGAAGCGGTCGTTTTCACCCCGGGCGGATACATCGATTATATGGCGGTTCACCCCGCGATTGAATCCGGCCGCCGAGGCCTCCTGGGTCACCCATTCGGATTCGCCATAGCCGGCGTAGTCGATACCGCAGGCATCGATCAGCTCCTCGAACTGAAACGCCGCGTCATCGCGGAGCTCAGTGGCGATCGCCAACAGATGCTCGCGCGGGATCACCATCGTCACCTCACCGAGTGCGGCGGTTACCACGCAGCCCTTCGATGCATAGCGGTCAATTAGATTGGCCTGCAATGTCTCGTGGCGAAGTTGGGATTTCGTCTTGACTGCTTCGTTCATTACCTGACTCACCTAGTCCTGACGCGCAATAGTGCTGGTACGTTTGATTTTTTCCTGCAGCTGGATCACCCCGTAGAGGAGCGCCTCGGCAGTCGGCGGGCAACCGGGCACGTAGATGTCCACCGGTACCACCCGGTCACAGCCCCGCACCACGGCATAGGAGTAGTGGTAGTACCCTCCCCCATTGGCACAGGAGCCCATGGAGATGACCCAGCGGGGCTCGGCCATCTGGTCGTAGACTTTGCGCAGTGCCGGCGCCATCTTGTTGACCAGCGTGCCCGCCACAATCATCACGTCCGACTGACGGGGACTGGGGCGGAAGATGATTCCGAACCGGTCCATATCGTAGCGCGCGGCTGCCGCGTGCATCATCTCAACGGCGCAACAGGCTAGACCGAAGGTCATCGGCCAGAGGGAGCCGGTACGCGCCCAGTTGATCAGCTTGTCGGCGTTTGTGGTGATGACACCCTTTTCAAGTATGCCTTCTACTCCCATTCCAGGGCCCCTTTCTTCCACTCATAGATAAACCCGACCACCAGCACGCCCAGAAATACGGTCATGGCAACCAGTCCGACCCCGCCGATCTTGTCCAGGACGATGGCCCAGGGAAACAGAAAAGCAATCTCAAGATCGAAGATAATAAACAGGATGGCGACCAGGTAATACCTGACATCGAACTTCATGCGTGCATCTTCGAATGCCTCGAAACCGCACTCATAGGGGGATAGCTTCTCGCTGTCAGGGCGTCGAGTGCCGAGCGCGAAACCCATCATAACCATGACGACCCCCACAATCAGGCCGACAGCCAAAAACACCAGAACGGGTAGATAGTTCTCTAACATTTGCTCTCGTCCTTCCTCACCGGGTTCTCATTGGAAGTGGTCCCAGCCGTAAGATTAACGGGGCGAAATGGTAGAGCAGAGAGGGTGATCTGTCAAGCTTATGGCAACAATAAAAAACTTTATAATCAGTCACTTATGTTGATATTACTCACAAAAAACGGCAGCACCCTAACGGGTGATGCCGTTTTTTCTTGTATGGTGCCGATGGCCGGATTTGAACCGGCACGGCTTGCGCCACTACCCCCTCAAGATAGCGTGTCTACCAATTTCACCACATCGGCATACGGGCATTTGCAGCCCATCAAATCACTTCATTCAGTTGCCTTCGGCTGCTCACCGTTGTCAGTTGGCGCCTGAGGAACCACCGGAACGCCTCCGGTATTTTCGCTGGTTGCACCGGGTACCGAGGGAACCTCAGATGCCGGCGCCTGCTTGGAGACCGGTATTTCAACCGCCGGCCTCTGCTCTTCTATCATCAACCCTGGCCGCTCTACCGATTGCATGGAGTACCAGCCCATGCCCAGACTGGTAAGGAAGAAAAGAGTTGCCAGCAGCGCCGTCGCGCGACTGAGGAAATTAGCGGAACCCGCAGCACCGAAAACCGTGCCGGAAGAACCGGAGCCAAAAGCCGCGCCCGCATCAGCGCCCTTGCCGTGCTGCATCAGCACGAGACCAATGACACCGACGGCCAGGAAGAGATGGACTACGACCAGAACTGTTTGCATTCGGGCTTCCGTTGAATAGCTGAAAATTCAAAGCGCGCATTGTACCTGATGCAGTTGCGAGAAAGAAGCCACATCGGCATCAAAAGACAAATTTCTTAAGGTTTTTCCTGCGAATAAACCGGACAATCATCCCATATCGTCAAACGATGCGGATTTTCGCTTACTCTCAACTTTACGAGGGGCAAAGTCAATTTAGTTCAATTCGCGTAACTATTCACGAGGTGATTGTCCTGCCTTGTTGGCCGATCTTGATGGCGCCTCGAATCCGGCCCCTTTTTCAGATTCAAGCCTGCCCTTGTTTGAGCGAAGCGAGTTTGGGCAGGCGCTGAAAATGGGGCCGGATTCGAGGATACAAGCCATCGTGTGAGGCCGGCAAGGCAGGACAATCACTTTCAGACCACAACTATACCCGGGCAGCGCCCTACAAAACTTGCCAGGACAAAGGCTCAGTTGGCCGCGGTACAGATGCCCAGAAAATCAGCCGCGTCAAGCGAAGCCCCGCCAATCAGGCCGCCGTCAATGTCCGGTTTGGCGATCAGCTCCTGGGCATTCCCGGGTTTCATGCTGCCACCATAAAGGATGCGCAGGCCCTCCGCCACAGCCGCGTCATGCCCGGCGATACGCTGGCGGATGAACGCGTGCACCTCCTGCGCCTGTTCCGGGGTAGCGGTCTCCCCGGTGCCAATGGCCCATACCGGCTCATAGGCGACCACGCCATTGGCCAGGGCAGCGGCCCCCTCCAGATCGATGACCGCATCCAGCTGGCGGGCAACCACCGATTCGGTGATACCCTGCTCGCGCTCGGCAAGGGTCTCCCCCACGCACAGAATGGGCACCAGCCCCGCCGCCCGTGCCGCGGCAAACTTGCGGGCCACCAGCTCATCGCTCTCGGCGTGGTAGGCACGCCGTTCGGAGTGACCGACGATGACATATCTGCAGCCGAACTCCCCCAGCATGGAGGTGGCGATCTCGCCGGTATAGGCGCCGGACGGTTCCGCTGAAACATCTTGCGCACCCCAGCCGACCGAACTGCCCTGCAACTGCTGCTGCACAGCCGGCAGGTAGATCGCCGGGGCACAAACAGCCACCTCGGCCCGCTTCACGTCCGCCATCCCCGCCTTGATTCCATCGAGCAGCCGGGTGATGCTCTCCAGAGAGCCATTCATTTTCCAGTTACCCGCAACGAGTGGTTGACGCATTGTTTTCTCCTGACAGATTCGCTTTAACAATTCACCATCGACGATGGCCTTTCCGATGACAATAGCGGGAAAAGTCTAGCCACCGCACCCCGCTAAAGCAAATCAGGAAATGGAATAGATGGGATCAGTTATCCCTATGGTAAGGGCCCGCGCAAGAATAATTCCGTAGTACCGAGGGCGTTCCTGGGCCACGCTGGCAAGGCACGCTTTGCAGGCAATGGCCGCTCCCCTGCCAAAAAGCGTAACGCCGCCGCCGGGGTCTAGGGGCGACCGAATACAGGAACTTATTTTTGCGTGGGTCCTATGCGCGGTCGCTAATGGACAGCACTCAGAACGAGACCACCGACCGGCCTCCCGCCGACTCGCTCATGAGCCGCTCCAGGACATCGACAATCTGTTGCGACAGTCCCTGAATCTGGGCATCATCCGGGCCTTCCAGCGTCACCCTGATCAGCGGCTCGGTACCCGAGGCCCGCAACAACACGCGCCCCGATCCGGCGAGTGTCGCCTCGGCCGCGGCAACCGCCTGCCGCACCGGCACGGCGGCCATCAATTCAGCAGCCGGGACACTGCCCAGCTTCACGTTCCGGGTGATCTGCGGATACTTCCGGTAGCCTTCGCGCAACTCGTGCAGGGCCACGCCGCTCTTGTTGATCTCTGCCAGCACCTGCAATGCCGAGATGATACCGTCACCGGTGGTGGTGCGATCCAGACAGATGATGTGCCCCGAGGGTTCGCCCCCCAGGCACCAGCGCTCAATCTCCAGCCGCTCCAGGATATAACGATCCCCCACATCGGTGCGCACCAGGTCGATGCCGTGTTCATTCAAGGCACGTTCGAGACCGAAGTTGGTCATCTTGGTGCCCACCACACCGCCATTCAGGACGCCCCGGCGCAACCGGGAACAGGCGATGATATAGAGTATGTCGTCACCATCCAGCACGGACCCGTTGACATCCACCATGATCAGACGGTCACCATCACCATCCAGGGCGATCCCCAGATCGGCCTGCTCCGCCAGCACCGCCTTCTGCAGGGTTTCAATATGTGTCGAACCGACACCGGCATTGATATTCAGCCCGTCGGGCTCGGCGCCGATCGCGATCACCTCGGCCCCCACCTCCCTGAAGACGTGGGGCGCGATGTGGTAGGTGGCGCCGTGGGCGCAGTCGACAACGATCTTCATGCCCTGGAAACTCATGGTCCAGGGGATGGTGCTTTTGCAGAATTCTATGTAGCGGCCCGCGGCATCGCTGACCCGATAGGCCTTGCCCAGATGTTCGGACTCCACCGTGGTCATCGGTTTATCCAGTTCCCGCTCGATCGCCAGCTCCACCTCGTCCGGGAGCTTCTTGCCTTCACTGGAAAAGAACTTGATGCCGTTGTCGCAATGGGGATTATGCGAGGCGCTGATCACGATACCCGCCTGGGCGTGCAGGGTGCGGGTCAGATAGGCAATACCGGGGGTCGGCATGGGGCCCAACAGGTGGATATCCACCCCGGCGGCCACCAGGCCGGCCTCCAGCGCCGACTCCAGCAGGTAACCGGAGATCCGGGTATCCTTGCCGATCAACACCTTGCTGCCGCTGCCGTTGCCGAGTACCCGCCCCGCGGCCCAGCCGAGGCGCATGACAAATTCCGGAGTTATCTTTCCCTCTCCGACACGGCCGCGAATGCCGTCTGTTCCAAAATATTTCCGTTTCAAGGTGCTCCCCTCGATCCCTGTAAATCAACAATATAAGACTAGATGAAGTGTGCAGTTTGAAAAGGACGCCCTTCACACTTCATTCACACTTCATCACAGCATGGGCCATGCACAGCGCATCGGCCGTCGCTTTCACATCATGGGTGCGGATAATCGCCGCCCCCCGTTCGACCGCCATCACCGCGCAGGCCAACCCACCCGACAGCCGCTGATCCACAGGGGCATCGCCGAGTACCGCGCCGATCATGGATTTTCTGGAAATGCCGACCAGCAGCGGAAGCTGCAGCTCGTTGAACCGGTCCAGATGCCGCAACAGCAGGAGATTGTGCCGCAGGGTTTTGCCGAAGCCAAATCCCGGATCAAGCAGCAGTCGGCTTCTGCGGATACCGGCCGCCTGACAGGCCTCGACCCGCGCCTGCAGGAACGCCATCACCTCCGCCACCACGTCCTGATACTGCGGGTTTTGCTGCATGGTCCGGGGCAACCCCTGCATGTGCATCAGACAGACCGGCACGTTCACTGCCGCGGCCGCCGCCAGCGCACCCTCGTCCTGCAACGCCATGACATCATTGATCATCCCTGCCCCGGCCGCCACCGCTTCACGCATCACGGCCGCCTTGTTGGTATCCACCGAAACGGGGACGGCGAGCTCGGCGGCAATGGCCTGAATAACGGGGATAACCCGATCCAGCTCCTCCTGCGCCGAAACCGCCCGGGCACCCGGGCGGGTGGATTCACCGCCGATATCCAGGATATCGGCACCCTCGGCGACCATGGCACGGGCTCGCTCCAGCGCGGCATCACGGGAAATGAAATCACCCCCATCCGAGAAGGAGTCGGGGGTGATGTTGAGTATGCCCATGACCCGCGGGCGATGGAGAGCGACAGGGTTAGCGGCGCAATCGAGCACGGTCATGGCGGACGCCGGCCGTATCCGCAACAGATCAGTGCTGTCCGGCAGGACCGCCGATGCCGTCAGGGGAGTCGCCCTTGGGCTTGTCCACCACATCGGCCTTCAGGTCGCCGCCGCCGGATTTGGGTGAAGAATCCGAGTCATCGATCCAGTCCGCGGGCGGCTGGGGCCGCTTGCCGGACATGATGTCGTTGATCTGGGCACTGTCGATGGTTTCATACTTCATCAGCGCCTCGGCCATCATGTGCAGCTTTTCCAGGTTCTCCTCGAGGATCTGCCGCGCCCGTGCGTAGTTGCGGTCGATAATGCTATGCACCTCTTCATCGATGGCGTGGGCGGTCTCGTCGGAGACATTTTTGTGCTGGGTCACGGACCGCCCCAGGAACACCTCTTCCTCCTCCTCGCCATACATCAGCGGACCCAGGCGATCGGAGAGTCCCCACTTGGTGACCATGCTGCGGGCAAGGCCGGTAGCGCGCTGGATATCGTTGGAGGCACCGGTGGTCACCATCTCCTTGCCGAACACCAGCTCTTCCGCCACGCGGCCGCCGAACAGACTGGAGATCTGACTCTCCAGATGCTCCTTGCTCAGGCTGTAGCGGTCCTCCTCGGGCAGGAACATGGTGACACCCAACGCCCGGCCCCGCGGAATGATGCTCACCTTGTAGACCGGGTCATGAGAAGGCACATTGCGGCCCACGATGGCGTGGCCCGCCTCGTGGTAGGCGGTAAGTGTCTTCTCTTTTTCGTTCATCACCATGGACTTGCGCTCGGCGCCCATCATGATCTTGTCCTTGGCCCGCTCCATCTCGGCCATCTCCACCATGCGCTTGTTGGAGCGGGCGGCGAACAGCGCCGCCTCGTTCACCAGGTTGGCGAGATCGGCGCCCGAGAAGCCCGGGGTGCCGCGCGCGATCAGCGACGGCTTCACGTCGTCCGAGGCCGCCACCTTGCGCAGGTGCACCTTGAGGATCTGCTCGCGGCCACGCACGTCGGGCAGCGGCACCACTACCTGGCGGTCGAAACGGCCGGGACGCAATAGCGCGGGGTCCAGCACATCGGGACGGTTGGTCGCGGCGATGACGATGACCCCCTCGTTGCCTTCAAATCCATCCATCTCCACCAGCAGCTGGTTGAGCGTCTGCTCACGCTCGTCATGCCCGCCGCCAAGACCGGCGCCACGGTGGCGGCCGACGGCATCGATCTCGTCGATAAAGATGATACAGGGGGCGTGCTTCTTCGCCTGTTCGAACATATCGCGCACGCGGGAGGCACCGACACCGACGAACATCTCCACGAAATCGGAGCCGGAGATGGTGAAGAACGGCACCTTGGCCTCGCCGGCAATGGCCCTGGCCAACAGGGTCTTGCCGGTACCGGGCGAGCCGACCATCAGCACGCCCTTGGGGATCTTGCCACCGAGTTTCTGGAATTTGGAGGGGTCACGCAGGAATTCGACCATCTCCGAGACCTCTTCCTTGGCCTCCTCGACGCCGGCGACATCGGCAAAGGTCACCTTGACCTGATCCTCGCCCAACATGCGCGCCTTGCTCTTGCCGAAGGACATGGCACCCCGGCCGGCACCGCCACCCTGCATCTGGCGCATGAAGAAGATCCACAGGCCGATCAGGATAAACAGCGGGAACCAGTTGATCAGGATGGTCATCAGGATAGACGGCTTATCCGGCGGCGTGGCGACGATCTGCACATCGTTGTTCAGCAGGTCGCCCACCAGCCCGTCATCCCCGGGACTATAGGTGGAGAAGCTGGCGCCGGAAGAGAGGGTACCCTTGATCTCGCGGCCGTCGATATTCACCTTCTCGACTGCACCGTTCTTAACCTGGGCAATAAAATCTGAATAGGACAGCGCGTTGGTCTGCGTAGTCTGGGTGGAAAAATTGTTGAATACTGACATCAAAACAATCGCGATGATCACCCAGAGAATCAGATTCTTTGCCATATCATTCAAGGTTGAAACCCTCTACATTACTGCCCATGTCGAGAAAATTGCAGCACCGCCCCGACGCTTTCCGGCCCACTTGCATTATCGACCACAGGAACCGGTCAAAATTCAATTGGCTATCATCTATATGAGCGATCTACATTACTATACATTATAGCCCCTCGCCACCAGATAGACCTCGCGGCTCTGGGACCGCGAAGCGGCGGGCTTGCGTGTTGTCACCCGGGCGAAGCTACTCCGCAGCCCCCTGACATATTGATCAAACCCCTCGCCCTGAAAGACCTTGACCACAAAATCGCCTCCCGGACGCAGCACTTCGCGTGCATATTCCAGTGCCAGTTCACACAAATACATGGCGCGGGGCTGGTCGACTGCGCTCATTCCACTCACATTGGGGGCCATGTCGGAAATTACAAGATCCACCGCCCGGCCGGCCAGGAGTTCCCGCAATTGCTCAACCGACGCATCCTCGCGGAAATCGCCCTGAATAAAATCGACCCTGGGAAGCGCAGCCATGGCGAGGATATCCAGGGCAAACACCCGCCCCTTGCCGCCCACCAGCCGGGCCGCCACCTGGGACCAGCCGCCGGGCGCCGCACCGAGATCCACGACCACCTGCCCCGGGCTCAACAGTTGATCTTTTTCCTGTAATTCCAGCAGCTTGTAGGCCGCCCGCGAACGATATCCCTCGGCCTGGGCGCGCTTTACATAGGCATCATTGAAATGCCTGTCCAGCCACTGGTGACTGCTTTTGCTTTTTTTCATTGGACCTACTTCATCTGTGATGTCCGGATATTCCGACACTCAGCCACGCCGCCCGGACCGAGGTCCCGCCGACAGGAGCGACAAATCAAAAAAGTGTCAGCCATCCTATAACTACGTTAGAATGCGCGGCCTTTCAACACCGACCGGAGCCCGCCATGCCGTTGACAAAAAAACAGATCCGCCAGCTGAAGAGTCTGGTTCATCACCTCAATCCGGTGGTGATCGTTGGTCAGAACGGCCTGACCGAGGCGGTGTTCAATGAACTGGATATCACCCTGAACACCCATGAACTGATTAAGGTGAGACTGAATGCCGGCGACCGGGAGGAGCGTCAGGAGATGATTGGACAGATCTGCGGCCGCTGTGGCGCCGAACTGGTCCAGACCATCGGCCATGTGGCCGCCTTTTTCCGGCGCAACCCCGACAACCCGGTCATTACCCTAAAAAAGGATTAACAATTCCTGACACTCTTCTAAGAGGGGTCGGAGTCAAGCCGGCCGGAATGGATCAACCAATTTCCGGAAATACGCGGCTTGACCCAGCCCCCTGGGCAGACCCTATGTTACTCCGATCCAGAACGGGGCCGATGCACAAGAGGTGTGATCGCAAAGGGGCCTGAACCAAAAGGGGGCTTGCGCCCCCGTGATGGAATCCTGTCAACCCGGGCCGTTACTCATAACGCACGGCCAGGATCTCCATGTGCCGCAGGCCATTCGGGGTCTGAACCGCCGTCTCGTCACCCACCGACTTGCCGATCAACGCGCGCGCCATGGGCGAGCTGACCGAGATCAGCCCCTGCCTGATATCCGCCTCGTCATCGCCGACGATCTGGAAGGTGTGCTCGGCATCCTCCTCCTCTTCATACACGTCGACGGTGGCGCCGAAAATCACCCGGCCATCGGCATTGATACTCTTCACATCAATAATCTGGGCATGCGAGAGCTTGGACTCGATATCCTTGATCCGGCCCTCGATAAAGCCCTGTTGCTCACGCGCGGCATGGTATTCCGCGTTCTCTTTCAGATCGCCGTGGGCGCGCGCCTCGGCGATGGCCTGGATCACCTGCGGGCGCGCCACCTGCTTCAGCTGGGTCAACTCAGCCCGTAGATTCTCCGCACCTCTGACTGTCAGGGGTACCTTGCTCATAGCTTAAACCTCATCTCTGTTCTCTCTCCTCGCAGCCGATCCGGACGCGGATCAATGCAGGTCCTGCAACCGATTGACATGGGTACTGTCCGCCTGCTTCAACGCCAGACAGATCGCCTCGCCCCCCGACATGGTGGTGGTGTAGCTCACCTTGTGCTGCAGCGCGGCGCGGCGGATGGCGGCCGAGTCGGCAATCGCCTTCTTGCCCTCGGTGGTGTTGATGATCAGGCGGAATTCATCGTTCTTGATCATATCCACGATGTGCGGACGCCCTTCCGCCACCTTGTTCACCCGCTCGCACTCAATACCGTGATCGGTGATCACCTTGCAGGTGCCGCCGGTGGCATAGAGCTGAAAACCGTGCTGTTGCAGATCACGCGCCACCGAGACGAGACGCGCCTTATCCTGCTCACGCACCGACAGCAGGGCCCGGCCGGAGCGCGGCAGCAGATCGCCCCCCCCTTCCAACGCCTTGGCGAAGGCCTCGCCAAAGGTGGCGCCAACCCCCATCACCTCGCCGGTGGATTTCATCTCCGGACCCAGCAGGGTATCGACCCCGGGGAATTTGACGAACGGGAAGATCGCCTCCTTGACGAAGTAGTTTTCCGGGATCACCTCTTTGGTGAAACCCTGCTCCTTGAGCGATACGCCGGCCATGCAGCGCGCGGCGATCTTGGCCAGCTGCACCCCGGTCGCCTTGGAGACGAACGGCACGGTGCGTGAGGCACGCGGATTCACCTCCAGCAGGTAGATCTCGTTGTCCTTGATGGCGAACTGGGCGTTCATCAGCCCCACCACTTTCAGCTCCAGCGCCATGCGCCGCATCTGTTCACGCATGCGATCCTGTACCTCGGCCGACAGGGTATAGGGGGGCAGCGAGCAGGCGGAGTCGCCGGAATGGACACCGGCCTCCTCGATATGCTCCATGATGCCGCCGATCACCACATCGGTACCGTCGCAGATAGCGTCGATGTCCACCTCGATGGCATCGTTCAGGAAGCGGTCGAGCAGCACCGGCGAGTCGTTGGAGACGCTCACCGCCTCGCGCATGTAGCGGCGCAGATCATCCTCGTCATGCACGATCTCCATGGCCCGGCCACCGAGCACATAGGAGGGGCGCACCACCAGGGGATAGCCCACCATTTCCGCCAACAGCACGGCCTGCTCGGCCTCGGTGGCGGTCCGGTTGGGCGGCTGCTTCAGGCCCAGTTTTTCCACCAATTGCTGAAAGCGCTCGCGATCCTCGGCCAGGTCGATGGAGTCCGGCGAAGTACCGATAATGGGCGCACCGGCCGCCTCCAGCGCCCGCGCCAGTTTCAGCGGCGTCTGCCCGCCATACTGCACGATGACCCCCAGCGGCTTTTCGACCGCGATCACCTCGAGCACATCCTCCAGGGTCAAGGGTTCGAAATAGAGCCGGTCCGAGGTGTCATAATCGGTGGAGACCGTTTCGGGGTTGCAGTTGACCATGATGGTCTCGTAACCGTCCTCGCGCAGGGCGAAGGCGGCGTGCACGCAGCAGTAATCGAACTCGATACCCTGGCCGATCCGGTTCGGGCCGCCACCCAGCACCATGATCTTTTTCCTGTCGGTGGGCTGCGCCTCGCACTCCTCCTCATAGGTGGAATACATGTAGGCGGTGCTGGTGGAGAATTCCGCGGCGCAGGTATCCACCCGCTTGAACACCGGCCGCACCCCGGCACTCCAGCGTGCCTCGCGGATCAGATCCTGCTTCACACCCACCAACTCGGCCAGCCGTTCATCGGAGAAACCCTTGCGCTTCAGGTAGCGCAGCCGCGCGCCATCCAGCGCCGGCAGCCCGCCCTGGCGGATCCCGGCCTCGATCTGCACCAGCTCCTCGATCTGCGCCAGGAACCAGGGATCGATCTTGGTCACTTCAAAAATATCGTCCAGCGACATGCCGGAACGGAAGGCATCGGCGACATACCAGAGGCGCTCCGCGCCCGGCTCCCGCAACTCATGGCGCAGGATGGTCTTGAGCTCCTCGGACTCCAGGTCCACCACCTCGTCCAGGCCGCTCTTGCCGGTCTCCAGACCACGCAGCGCCTTCTGCAGCGACTCCTGGAAGGTGCGGCCGATCGCCATCACCTCGCCCACCGATTTCATCTGCGTGGTCAGGCGATCCTGGGCGGCCGGGAACTTCTCGAAGGCGAAGCGGGGGATCTTGGTGACCACGTAGTCGATGGTCGGCTCGAAGGAGGCCGGGGTGGCGCCGCCGGTGATCTCGTTGCGCAGCTCGTCCAGGGTGTAGCCGATCGCCAGCTTGGCGGCGATCTTGGCGATCGGGAAGCCGGTCGCCTTGGAGGCCAGGGCGGAGGAGCGGGAGACGCGCGGGTTCATCTCGATGATGATCATGCGCCCGTCCTTCGGATTGATGGCGAACTGCACGTTGGAGCCACCGGTATCCACGCCGATCTCGCGCAACACCGCCAGCGAGGCGTTGCGCATGATCTGGTACTCCTTGTCGGTCAGGGTCTGGGCCGGGGCCACGGTGATGGAATCGCCGGTATGCACGCCCATCGGGTCCAGGTTCTCGATCGAGCAGATGATGATGCAGTTGTCCTTGTGGTCGCGCACCACCTCCATCTCGTACTCTTTCCAGCCCAGCGCCGACTCCTCGATCAGCAGCTCCCGGGTGGGCGAGAGATCCAGGCCGCGCTCGCAAATTTCCATGAACTCCTCGCGGTTGTAGGCGATACCGCCGCCGGAACCGCCCATGGTGAAGGAGGGCCGGATGATGGTGGGGAAACCGATCTGCGCCTGCACCTGCAGCGCCTCTTCCATGCTGTGAGCCACCGCTGCCCGGGGCATGTCCAGGCCGATCTTCTGCATCGCCTGGCGGAACAGATCGCGATCCTCGGCCTTGTCGATCGCCTCGCGGGAGGCGCCGACCATCTCCACCCCGTACTTCTCCAACACCCCTTCGCGCACCAGATCCAGGGCGCAGTTCAGCGCCGTCTGGCCGCCCATCGTGGGCAGCAACACATCGGGGCGCTCCTTCTCGATAATCCGCTCCACCGTGCGCCAGTTGATCGGTTCGATATAGACCGCATCGGCACTGTCGGGGTCGGTCATGATGGTGGCCGGGTTGGAGTTGACCAGGATCACCCGGTAGCCCTCCTCGCGCAACGCCTTGCAGGCCTGGGCACCGGAGTAGTCGAACTCGCACGCCTGACCGATCACGATCGGGCCGGCACCAATAATCAGTACGCTTTCAATGTCTGTTCTTTTGGGCATTTGTTGCTTTCAAATCCGCAGTAAATGGCTTGTTTCAGTTGTCGACTAACCCGCACTATTCCGCGGCTTGCATTAACTCGATAAAGTGGTCGAACACCGGCGCCACGTCATGGGGTCCGGGACTGGCTTCCGGGTGGCCCTGGAAGCCGAAGGCCGGCCGGTCGGTGCGATGGATCCCCTGCAACGAATCGTCGAACAGGGAGCGATAGGTCGCCTGCAGATTGTCCGGCAGGCTCTGCTCGTCCACCGCGAAACCGTGGTTCTGGCTGGAGATCATCACCACCTTGTCCTGCAGGTTCTGCACCGGGTGGTTGGCACCGTGGTGGCCGAACTTCATCTTGACGGTTTTGGCGCCGCTGGCCAGCGCCAGCAGCTGGTGTCCCAGACAGATGCCGAACACCGGGATACCGCTATCGACAATCGTTTTGATCGCCTCGATGGCATAGTCGCAGGGTTCCGGATCGCCCGGTCCGTTGGACAGGAACACGCCATTCGGCTGCAGCTCCAGCACCTTGCTGGCCGGTGTCTGCGCCGGCACCACCGTGACCCGGCAACCGCGATCCACCAGCATGCGCAGGATATTGCGCTTGATGCCGTAATCGTAGGCCACCACATGGGTCGGCAGGCTCTCCAGCAGATTCCCCGGCGACTCCGGCAGGCCACCCTCCAGGCTCCAGGTACCCTGCGCCCACTCATAGGGGAGATGGGTGGTTACCTCCTTCGCCAGGTCCATGCCCTTGAGGCCGGGGAACGACCGGGCCGCATCCAGGGCGGCGGTCTCATCCGGCCGCTCGCCGGCGACGATACAACCGGACTGGGCCCCCTTCTCGCGCAGGATCCGGGTCAGCTTGCGGGTATCGATCCCGGCGATGGCCACCACCCCCTCTTCCCGCAGATACTGATCCAGGGGACGCCGACTGCGCCAGTTGCTGGCCAGCAGTGGCAGATCGCGGATGATCAGCCCGGCGGCGTGGACGGCATTGGACTCCTCGTCCTCGTCATTGGTGCCGGTGTTGCCGATATGGGGGTAGGTCAGGGTGACGATCTGCTTACAGTAAGAGGGATCGGTGAGGATCTCCTGATATCCGGTGATGGCGGTGTTGAACACCACCTCGCCGACCGTCTGACCATCGGCACCGATGGACTCACCACGGAAGACCGTTCCATCTTCCAAGACCAATATTGCGGGCTTACTCAAGAAACCAGTCCCCTTCAGGCATGCCAAACGGGACAGTCTCAAGGGAGCCATCCCGCAAAGATTTAGGATTTTCTGGGAGCGACTGCGCTGAATCGCAAAGCCGCCGACCGGGGGAATTCTACTTGAATCGGGGTATCGCTGTCCATGCGACACCCGGCAAAAATCACAGCTGTTTTGTCGTCCATGCAACCAGGCCCGAGGCATCCATCGCCCCGGAAACCCGGGCGATCTCCGCCCCTCCGCGAAACAGGATCAGGGTGGGGATACTGCGGATTCCGTAGCGCACCGCCACCGTCTGCTCCTCCTCGGTATTGAGTTTGATCAGCTGTACCCTGGGCTCCAGACGACGCGCCGCCTGCTCAAAGGCCGGAGCCATCATCCGACAGGGACCACACCAGGGAGCCCAGAAATCGACCAGCAGCGGCAGCTCGCTACGGCCGACAAAGCGCTCGAATCCGGCACTATCCAGGGCAATCGGGGTGGCGTTGAACAGCGGCCGGCGACACTTGCCGCAATTCGGGCCCTCGGCCAGCCGCTGCTCGGGAACCCGGTTCACCCCCTGACAATGAGGGCATACGATATGTGTCATCACACCTCTCCAGAAAAAAACAGTCGCTAACTACCTGCCTCTATCCGCACCACAGCGACACAGAGGGCTCAGAGAAATCACAGGATTCTCATGCGGGCCAACCCCAAGTCCGTACGCGGAGCCTCCCCGACGACCCGATCCGTTTCGTTGTCCGGACACACCTCTGTGTGCTCCGTGTCTCCGTGGTGCATCTGTGAGCCTACAGCGGACACCTCGGGCGAGTAGCAGTACCTGTCGATGCACTCTCCTGAAACCCAATTGGGTACGGCAAAATCAGTTTTCAAGTAGTTGCTGATATGCTGGCAAACACGCCACACTACCCCCACTTGCCCTGCCAGGGACAAGCGGGGTATTGTCATCCCGATGAAGTGACGGTTTTAGCCCTATGATTACAAGAAAAAACAGCGACGCACGCCCCTATCTCGGATACGGCCTGCGCCTGCGCACCGAGTATCTGGAAACCCTGCTCCATGACCGGCCGGCGTTGGACTGCATCGAGATCATCAGCGAAAACTACCTGGATGCCGATGAAGCCACATTGCGCCAGCTGGATGAGCTGAGATCACACTACCCCGTGATGCTGCATGGGCTTTCGCTGTCCATCGGCAGTCCCTGGCCGCTGGAACCGGGCTACCTGGATCAGCTGAAGCGGTTGACCGAACGGATCGAGCCGGCCTGGGTATCCGACCACCTCTGCTGGCGCGGGGCGGACGATGAGCAGCAGGGCCAACTGCTGCCGCTACCCTATACCGAAGAGACCCTGGAGCATGTGGTCGCGCGCATCAACCGGGTGCAGGCGTTCCTCGGCCGGCAGATCCTGCTGGAGAACGTACCGTTGGAACAGGATAATCATCAGGAGATTCCGGAGGCCGATTTCATCCGTGAAGTGGCCGAGCGCTCGGACTCCCTGATCCTGATCGATATTGGTAACCTGCTCAGCAGCAGTCTGAACCAGGGGTTCAACACCTCGGACTACATTGCCCGCCTGCCGCCGGCGCGGGTGCGGCAGCTCCACCTGCCGGAGATCAGCTTCCTGCCGGCAACGAACGACGAATGCGATGCTCCCCCGCACATTCCCGATCCGATCTGGCAGCTCTATAGCGAAATGCTCGACCGCTTTGGCCGCCTCACCACCATCATCGAACGGGAAGACACCATCCCGACCCTGGCCGGGACGCTCAGTGATATCGACAAAGTCCGCCGGGCGGTCGGGAAGTATCTGGGGAACGAACTGGCGGGCTAGTCCTGCCCTTGACCCACAAAGGCCGATGCACACGCGTGTAGGATGGGTGCAGGCGCGGCACCCTTGTTGACGGCTGTTCGCGAGGCTCGGGCGCGCCGTAACCCATCTTCGAATGCGGATGCAGGTGCGCGATGGGTTGCGCGCCGGAGAAGGAGCCGGCGGAGAGTTCATGGGGGCGCTCCACCCATCCTACTCCTGGACGCAGTCCGCCCCACTTATGGGTAAAGGGTAGCGCTAGTCCACAGCCAGCGGTGCCAGTTCCAGCACCTCGATGACATCGTCGCTGATCCGCCAGCGCAGATCGAAGTCATACAGCCGGATGCCGTAGACCCGTCCGGGTCGGGATTCCCCCGAATAGGCCGGTCGCGGGTCAGTCTCCAGCAAGTGGGTGATAAACTCACGCAGCCGGTCCGGCTCATGGCGGGACAGCAACTGCACCTCCGCCAGATCCAAAAAGCGCACCTGAAAGCGGACACCGGGAGCCTCCGGGGCATACCCGGAACGGGCCTCGGGGATACTGTCCACGTACCCCACGTAGGGCTTCACATCCAGCACCGGGGTACCATCCAGCAGATCGATGCCTGAGAGCTCCAACACCACCTCGCCGTCGACGGCGTGCACGCCCTCCAGCTTCACCACCGACAACCCAATAGGATTGGGCCGGAACGGCGCCCGGCTGGCGAACACCCCGACCCGCTTGTTGCCGCCCAGCCGCGGCGGCCTCACCATCGGCTGCCACGCCCCGCGCAGTGCCTGATGAAACACAAACTGCAGCCAGACGTGGGAGTACCCCTCCAGGCCGATCACCGCCTCCGGCCGGTCGTAGGGTGCGACGAACACCAGCTCGCCCCGCGCCTCGGGGATCAGTCCCGGCTGGCGCGGGATGCCGAACTTCTCCTTGTAAGGAGAACGGATGTAACCGATTGGTTCAAATGTATAAGTCATGATCGTCCAATATTGAGATCCCAGCCGGGAAACACTGGCGGTGCAAGGTCGAAGCCAAGCCGCGCACCCAAGGGGATGAACTCCATCATGGCGGAGCGAATTTACCCGCGTGATCGTATCCGGAAAAGTCCAAATGCATCCGACCCGCTCCCAGGCCACTTTTCAACCTCGCCCAGCCGTGACAATACGGGCTAACAGAGCATAAACCCACTATATCACCCTGTTTTAATTTAAAAAAATGCCCTCGTGAAAGTTAAATTTTCTTCGCTTACTGCCGTTATCTGTATTTGAGCAACGCCCAATTCATTCCATAAAACAACAAAAGCAGGTGTGCCAATGAAAAAGCTCTACTCGATACTCCTGGCCGCGGTATGCACCACAGTGCTGGTTACCAGCTTCACGGCCCAGGCCGACCAGCAAACGGCCATGATGTCGGGGTGCCTCGGTTGTCATAAGGCGGACGCCAAACTGATCGGCCCCTCGTTCCAGGATATCGCCAAAAAATATGCCGGCCAGAACGGCGTGGTCGACACCTTGGCTGCCACGGTCCAGGCAGGCAGTCCGGGCGGAAAATGGGGAGAGACGCAGATGCCGCCCAGTCCGGCACCACTGGCGGACATTAAAAAAGTTATCACCTGGATGCTGACGCACTGATCCGGCACCTAATTTCGCCACTGCCCCGACGCTCCGGAGCAGTGGCAAATAGTGAGGTTCCAGCAGCCCGCTCAGTTCGTGACCGCCTCTTGGTCGACAAACATTCCCGTTGACCTGATGGCGGGTAGCAACACCTTATCAGCGTAGTCACAACCGGTACTTTCCGGGTTTCCCTGCGCGCCCTTATTAGCGGTTTCCGCCGCGTGCCCCTGGGACCGGCTTAGCAGATCCAGCATGGGCGAATACCCTGCCACCCAAGCCCCCACCTCACCAAACAGACCACGCAACGCCTTCAGGATCATCATCCCCGAATAATCCAGGTCACCCCAGAACCACAACGGCCATTCGCACGCCTCGCCGGAAAACCACCAGCCGAGAAATTTCTCCTGCTGTTGCAGGTCACTGGATGCATGAAAATGCATCGAAACCGCCTGCTTGTTCCGGATACGACCGGCACTCCCCTTGAAGCCGGACACATAGATCAGCGCGTGCCCCGCTACCGCTTCGGGAGAACCGGCCAGCGCCGCAAGATAGCTGTCCTGGTTTTCGATAAACAGTACGCCGGAGACGACCGACGAAAGATAGAGCTGCACCAGCACGGGGCGGGGTGCGATCAGGATACCGGGAAACAGCGTACGCAACAGATCTTCCCGGGAATCTAGGAACTTGGAGTGGCCCCAGAAGCACTTTGCACTCAACTGCCTCAGGGTCAACCCGATATCCGCAAAGTCGCCGATGCGGGCAAATGCATCCAGCACCTCCTGTGCCGATCGGCCGGGAAGGCCGGGAGCGGCCAAAACCAGTTCGGCCGCCGATCCTGGAAATAGCGCTGCGCCCGCCGTCACCGCTCTCTCCCAGTGTGATCGGTAGGGTGCGCAATAGGGGTGCACCAGCCAGCCGCGTAACAACTTCTCCGCTTCGGCTTCACGACCGGGCGACAATTGAATGGTGGCGCCCGCATAAACGGGATCGAAGGGTTTCCGTCTGGGGTTATCGGTCACCCTGAGCAGATCAGGGGTGAGCGATTTCAGCAGTGCCCAGCTACGATCCGATGCTTCATCATTCCTGAACAGATCGGGCTGGTTTTTTGCCGACAAGCGCACGCTTGGCGGCTTTTCCCGTACCGCCAACGGCTTTTTGTCTAGCCGCGCAAGCAGGGTGTCCAGAAGATCACGGATCTCTGGTTCGTCTTGCAGCCAGGGTGGCGCCGGCGGGGTATGCATTGGCGGTTGTGTCATATACGTCGGGTACTCCACACTAAGCGTTCTGTTCCAAGCCATGCCCACTGTCTAGTCCGCCGTCGCGAACTCCTGCATGAAATCCAGCTCCGCCTGGTGATAGACGTTGCGCCGGTGATTGGCCCACAGCGCCTGGATGCGCTCCTGGTTGCACTGCTTGCGGTCCACCAGCACCCGGGTGTTGAGCTGTCCGCGCAGGCGCTCGCTCGGCACCTTGGCGAATACGAACTCGTGGCTGATCAGGTCCATGTAGGGGCCGCACTTGCTGGTCGGCATGATGAACAGCAGTTGCAGGCCGAGGCTGCCGGTGAGGTAGTTGATCACCTCACGTGAGCGCGTCTCGTCCATCTTGGAGAACGCCTCGTCCACCAGCACCATGCGCAGGTGGGTGTTGCCCTCGGCGAAGCGGAAGGCGGAGGTGATGGCGGCGGAGCGGATGATGTAGGCCGGGGTCTCCAGCTGGCCACCGGAGCCGGTGCCGTATTCGCTGAGCGGGATCGGCGGCTTGCCCTCCACCTCTTTGTAGATCTCGTAGCGGCGGTAGTTGCGGTAGTCGGCGATGCGTTCCAGGTCGCGCATCGCCCGTTGTTCATCCTCGTCCAGCAACATACGCATCAACTCGTCGAGCACCTTGCGCGACTTCGCCGACAACTCCACCTCGAACAGGGTGGTCTCGTCCCCCAGCAGTGGATTTTTCACCACCTCCTGGAAGAAACGCGCATAGTCCCGGTATTCCGGTATCCAGTCGCTGGCGAAGCGGAAGGTCTCCCGGTCGGCGCCGAAACGGTGGTGCTGCAGCTCCCGGTTCAACTGCTCGATCTGGCGCTTGCCGTCGTTCAGCGCCTGGTGGATGGTGTGGCAGAGGTGGGTTACGAAGGCGTTGTTGAACGCCCCCTTCAGCTCCTCGAGCTGCTGGTGTTTCTCCACCAGGATATTGTTCTTGAGGATGTTGTAAACCCGGTCGATCTCGCGCTGCAGCTGGCAGATGGAGCGGAACAGGGCGGCATCGTAGTCGCCGCTGAAGTCGGGATAGATAATGGTATCGGCCGGTCGGCAATGCTGGTTGTGCGCCTTGACCTCGTCCTCCGTCCGACGCTGGGCCTGTTGCAGCCCCTTCTCCAGTTCATTACGGAAATTGCGGGCGGTGGTGATATCCAGATCACGGGCTTCGTTATCGGCCGCCTGCAGACGCGCCTCGCTATCGAACTCGGGCCAGGTGGCTGCCAGCGCCTGCAGCGCCGCTTCGCAGGCGTCCAGCCGTTCCCGGTTCTGCTCCTGCAGGTCGCTCAGCGACCGAAGCTGCTTGTCGATACTCTCCAGCCCCTTGCGGATCTCGCCACGCTGTTCGTGCAGCCCCCCCTTTTTCGTCTCCAGTTCCAGCTGTTCCGCCTTCAACGCCTGCAACCGCGCCTCCAGGTCCCGGTGTTCACTCAGGTCCAGCTGGGCCAGCAAGCCGTCGATCTGGCCGATCTCACGATGGGTCTCGACGATGGCTTGCAGATCGTCCGCGTAGCGGGTGTGCCGCAACCGGTCCACTGCCTGCAGCAGGCGTGCGATCCGCTGCAGCCGGTCGTTGGCCTGGTTCCACTCCACTTCGATCTCCGACAGCTCCTGCAGCTTGGCCTGCAACGCCCGCTCGCGCGCCGCCGCGCCGAACACCAGATCGCTGTCCGGCAGATCGCAGCGCCACATACTGTAGCTGCCGGAGCCTATACCCTCCTCGGTAATGCCGCGCCGGGTCATGCGCAATGCCTCGGCGGAGGCGACTCGCACCACCGTGCCGAAACTGGCGCTCAGGTAGGCGCGGGCCGCGGCGTGGCTGAACTCCAGCACGTGGATAATCGATTGGGAATCGAGACTGATACGCGCCGCATCCCTGGCCGCCTTCTCCCCCTGGATCACCCGCGCCCGGTTGTCCCGGCCCGGCAGGTGGCGGACGATGCCGATGGCCTCGGCCTCATACTCCGGCTCCACCAGGATGGAGAAACGCGCCCCGCCCAGATAGCCCTCGATGGCCGACTGCCAGCGTGGATCCTTCACCTCTACGTGGTCGCAGAGCACCCGGGGGTCGGCCGCCGGGCAGTGCTGGCGGATCGCCTTCAACGCCCGCTCTACATAGGCGGGGTAGCTGACCTGATTGGCATTCAGCCGTTCGATCTCATGTTGCTTTTGGCGGCGTTGTTCGGCCAGCTGCTGGTAACGCGCCCGACGGGTGTGCTGCTGCGCGGCCAACCGTTCTCTTGGCGACGCCTCCGCCTCGCCGCCGTGCCAGAAGGCGTGCCAGCGGTTGTGGGTCCGCTGCAGCGCCTGGACCTGATCCAGCTCGGGCACCAGCGCCGGCAGGGTGCCGGAAAAGTCCCGCTGTACCAGGTGGTGCAGCTCCCCGATCACCTGCCGGGCAGTGCCGGCCACCTCCCGGGCCAGCGACTCGGCCTCCAGCACGGTGATCCCGGACTCGCCGTCCAGCAGGGCCGCATCACCCAGCGCCTCGGCGATATCCCGGCTTGCCTGGATGTTCCCGGTGACCAATTGATCCTGGGCCAGCACCGATTGGGCCTGCGTTACCAGGCGGCTGTCAAGCCCACCGCGCTGCTTCTCCAGTTCATCTTTCTGGCGCAGGGCCTGCACCCCCTGGCGCTGCGCCTCCAGGCTGATCCGCTGGTCATGCACCAGCTCCGCCTGTCGCTCCAGCTGGGCGATCGCCTGCTCGGTCTCCTGCTGCTCCTGACGCTGGGTCTGCTGCAGCTGCTTGCCGCGCAGATAGTCGGCCTGGCGGGTCTGATATTCGGCCTGGGCCAGGGTGTAATCGAGCACATTCAGTTCGGTCCACTGTTCGATATAGCGCTGCGCCTGCGCGCCGGCCCGGCGCAGGGTCTCCATCGACCCCAGCAGATTGGCCGCATCCCGCTCCATGTGGTGGATGGTCTTGAGCTGGCTGGAGACCGAGCGCACCGCCTCGCCAAGATCCTTCTGCTCCAGGATCTCATCCGCCACAAAACGGTTGATCCCCTTGATCGGCTTGTAGGACATGAAGCGGGAGAAGGCGCGCGCCGCCGCGATCGCCTCGGTCTCGGTGACCGCGTCGGACTTGCCGCGCAGGGCACCGTAGAGGCGGCGCAGATAGGCCTTCTTGGTCTCGTACTTCTCCACCCGGCGCTTGCCGAACTCGCTGATCAGCAGGGTCTGCAGCTCCGGCAACGGCACCACGTAGCGTCCGGCGCTGTCGCCGCGCACAAAATGGGACAACCCGAGCGTCTCGCCGCTGATTATGAAAAACTGTGCGTCGTCCTGGCGCGCCACGGTGTTGCTGCCGGCGCTGTCCAGCCAGGCGCGTACCGCGATTACCGCAGTGAAGGGTTCACCGCTCTCCCCCTGAGTGGGGTGGAACATCGCCGCCAGGTAGCCGTCGCTGGGATCGAGCCGGGCGTAGCTGCCATCATCGCAACCCAGCACATAGGAGGCCAGGGTGCGCACCCGCTTGCCGCCGCGCCCGCGCTGGGTGGTCTCGTCCTGTCCCGGGTTGTACTGGAACAGGTTCTCGTGGGCGGCCGTCATCACCGTCTGGATGGCGTCCGCCGCCGTGGTCTTGCCGGAGCCGTTGCCGCCGGAAAAGAGATTGACCGGGCCGAAATCGAATTCCAGGTTGGGAATGTTGCCCCAGTTGATATAGACAAACTGTTTAAGAAACATCTTCCGCCTCGGGTTGCGGCAACTCATCTTCCAGGGCGGTGAGTGCCTCATCGCTGACAAAGGTGACGATCATCGGATGAATGCGGATCCACGCCTCACCGTTCTCCATCTCCTCATCCTGCCGGTAGTCGATCAACCGCAACTGGCGCAGCCGGTTGAATACCCGCTTGCGCTCGACAATCTTGTCAGGCAGGGTGCGGCCGAGCAGATTGCGCATGGCGATGGCCAGCGACTCCACCGACTCCAGGACATGACCGTGCTCGTCCAACTGGCCCTCCCGCAACGCCTTGTCGTACTGCAGCCGCAACACCAGCAACAGCGCCACCTCGTCCTGGCGCAGCCGCGCCCGCAGGCCGCCGCTGAAGGCGCTCTCCGGCGCATCCTCCATGCCGGGCACCCGGGCGCCGGGGGGATAGAGCCGCAGATAGGCAAAGCGCCGGTCGTGGAACAGGCTGACGCCGATCAGATCCAGGTACTCCTCCACCAGCGGCTCGATTCGCAGATAGCGGTCGTAGAGTTGTTGCTCGGTCTGGCTCTCGGCGCGGCACAGCACCCCGTAGTTGAGCAGGCGCAGGCAGAGTTCGCGGAACTCCTGCAGGCTCACCCCCGCCTCCTCAAGCGCCTCGCTCAGTGCTTCAGTCAGCATTCGACTCCCTTTCGATCAGTTCAATGGTAAATTCATCGCAGGCGTGAAAATAGTCCGTGCCGACCCGGTTGTCGGTCGGGGTCACCCGGAAGCCGAACTCGCCGCCGCCGAGTGCCCCCACCTCGATGGCATGGGCGCTCATCAGCAGCTCCCGAGCGTCGCGCACCGGCAGCTGCTGGCTCTTGATCCGGTGGCCGTCACACAGCGCCTGGACCAGGTACTCACGCTGGCCCTGGCTGTTAAAGG
The DNA here is from genome assembly GCF_025175675.1 of Sedimenticola hydrogenitrophicus. GTDB lineage: Bacteria > Pseudomonadota > Gammaproteobacteria > Chromatiales > Chromatiaceae > Sedimenticola > Sedimenticola hydrogenitrophicus. Next base: position 6,518 of record NZ_JANIOA010000038.1, on the reverse strand, counting down.
TAAAGGCCAGGTCCACCGCGCCCTGCACGAACAGCGCCTTGCGGGAGACCCGGTCATTCGTCACAACCGCTTCGACCGAGTTGTTCACCCGCCGGGGCCGGCGCCCCTGTTGCAGGCGAATACCGTCCGGGTCGACAAAACCCATATCCATCACCGACAGGGACTGACCCGCTGCCGCCAGGGCGCGCGCCTGCAGCGCCTCGGGCGTGCTGCGCAGCCGCTCGCACAGGCCGAACAGGCGGTTCTGGCCCGACGCCCCGGTATAGCTGAGCTGGCGCATGATGATATCGGCGCGACGGGTAAAGCCGTTAAGTGCCTGACGCAGGGCCGGCAGCATGATGGACGCCGCGTTGTGCATGCGCGTCTCGATGCCGTCGAGGATCAGCAGATAGACCGAACGGTTGACGTGCTCGATCAGCTCCGGCACCGCCCGCCGCAACTCCCGTTCCGCCTGCGTCTTGAATTCACGGCGCTTGCGTCGCGCCTTGCCGATGAGCTCGCTGATCTCGTCGCGGTACTTCTCCACCGAATCGGCCGACAGACGGATCGACAGGTCCGGCATGAAGCGCTTCTCCATAAAATCGAAAAATTCGTCCGAGGCGCGCTGCACCACCTGCTGCGCCTCCACCTCCTTCACCAGTTGGCGCTTGCGCTCGTCCAGCTCGGCAATCACATCGGAGAAGTCGGAGATGATGCGCTCCGAATACTCGAAGGCGTCCAGTAGGTCATACACCTCGCCCTGGTCGAGGAACGACTGTAGCGCGTTGCGGGTGTTGCGGGTATTGCGGTGGCGGGTGCGGAAACGGCCGCCGGACGCCTCCACCATGGGCTGGGTGAACAGGCGGCCGTGACGGGTGAAGGCGTAGGTGCTGTGCATGGTCGCCTCGTCCATTTGGCGCTCCAGCCAACCGTACTCCAGCAGCTGATTGAGTATCCAGTTGGCCTGCTCGCGCTGCGAGCGGGCCGGGGCCTGGTAGACCTCGGCCTCGTCCTCATCCAGTACCGGGCTGCGGGCGATCGCCTCCTCCAGGATCTCGATCACCTGCTCGCGGTTGAAACTGCGGCTGTAGTCGGCGAGCGAGCTGTAGAGGCGGGAATAGAAGGTGCGGAGGCAGTCCACCACCTGGCCCCGGTACTTGCCGTTGAGCGGCCTGAAAAAGTGCTCCCGGTCTTCCGTGAAGAACACTCAGCAAACCCTTCCGGGACGGGTCATGCGATTTTTTCCAGCTTTGGAAGCAGATCCGGTATGTCGTCCCGAATAATACTCCAGATCGTGTCATCATCTATGCCCAAATAGGCATGAATCAATTGGTTTCGGGTGGCAATGATCTGCCGCCAGGGGATTTCAGGATAGGTCGCGCGGATGTCATCGGGAATATGGGTGGCCGCCTCGCCGATCAGCTCGAGATTACGCAGGGTGGCATCATAGGTGATACCGCTGGTGACGAACTGCCGCTGATCCATGTCTGCGACGTAAGACAAGCACTTTTGCGCAAAACCGATCATATCCCGCACATAGAAGTCCCATCTACGGTTCGGCTTACCTGTGTCAGACATGGATGGCTTCCTGCTCCACATAAGACCGCAGCTCAGGGCGTAGCGCCTTGTCTGTTACCAGATCCACAGGGCAACCGAAAAGATCCTCCAGATAGAATTGGACGCCGAAGTAGCGTTTCGAAACGGCCGGTCCATCGAATGAAACGAGGATGTCGACATCGCTATCCTTGCCCGCAACGTTACGCGCCGTGGACCCGAACAGCGCCAGATCGATCACCCCGAATCGTTCGGACAGCTCGGCCTTGTGTGAACGCAGCAGCTCCAGTGCCTGTTTTTTCCTCATTGGGCCATCACCGGTGGAGGTTCATCTCTATCCGGTTTGCGCGTCAAATTGAAACCGGTACTCTAGCAGTATTAAAGAAGGAACCTACCCATCGCTTGGCAGCGGTGGTTTCAGCGAAACGGCTGAAACGCATGAGCGGCCAATAACCAGGGCAGGTAGATCGTTGCAATAGCTTAAAAAATTGGCGGAGAGGGTGGGAGTCGAACCCACGGACCCCGCAAGGGGTCACTTGATTTCGAGTCAAGCCCATTCGGCCACTCTGGCACCTCTCCAATTCTGTACGGCTGAACAACGGCGCGTTGCACCGTCGAGTCAAGCCCATTACTCCGGGCATCCTGCCCTTCGCCCTTCGGGGCGCCCTGCGGGCGCTAAAATCGCTCCCGGCGATTTTTGCGGCCACTCTGGCACCTCTCCAATTCTGTACGGCCGAACAACGGCGCGTTGCAGCGTCGGGTCAACCCCCTGACTCCGAGCATCCCCCCTTCTCCCGGTGACGGGCTATTGTACCCGACTCTCCCGCCGCTGACAGCAGCGGCGCTATTATCGCTATAGACAAACCAGATGGCAATCGATTAAAAGCGATATAAAACAATCGGATAGACAGAGCTTCGCGATCTGCTGAAACCTCCTTTAGAATAGGGGGTCGATTGTACACCCGACAAACCCGGTCGTTGACCCAACAAAGGACGCTGAAGGTTACCCCATAAGCCATGCGTACCCTGTGGTTCCTGACACTGAGTCTGCTGTTTTCCAGCTGCAGCATACCCAAGCCTCTGATCGAACGGATCAAGGAGGAGGGGCAACTGATCGTGATCACCCGCAACAATCCGGCCACCTATATCCAGGAGAAGGAGCGTATCCATGGCCTGGAGTATGAGCTGGTTGAACAGTTCGCCGCCGAGTTGGGCGTCAAGGTGAAGTATGTCATCCCCGAGAGTTTCGATGAGATCCTGCCAGCCGTGGTGCGCGGCGAAGCCCATTTTGCGGCCGCCGGTCTGACGGTGACTACCGACCGGGAGCTGGCGATCAGGTTTACCCCGGAATACCAGCGCGTGACCGCCCAGCTTGTCTACAAGTCGGGCAAACGGCGTCCCAGGAAGATTATCGATACGGTCGATGGGGTCCTGGAGGTGATGGCCGGCAGCAGCCATGAGGAGCAGCTCAGACAACTGGTGGCCGAGTATCCGGATCTGAACTGGGACGCACAGCGCGCCGTGGAGAGTACGGAACTGCTGAACCTGGTCTATGAGGGACTGATCGATTATACCATCGCCAACTCCAATGAGGTGGCCCTGAGCCGGCGTTATCATCCCGAATTGCAAGTGGCTTTCGAACTGGGCAAGGAGATGCCGGTGGCCTGGGCCTTCCCCCATGCCGAGGACAACAGCCTGTACAAGGCGGCCAAGACCTTCATCAACCGGATCAAGGAGGACGGCTCCCTGGAGCAGCTGCTGGAGCGCTATTACGGTTACGTGGAGAAGCTGGGCTTTGTCGACAACCGCACCTTCGCACGGCACCTGGTGCAACGCCTGCCGCCGCTGATCCCGCTGTTCAAGGAGGCGGCGGAACAGAATGATATGGACTGGCATCTGCTCGCCGCCATCGGCTACCAGGAGTCCCACTGGAATCCCAAGGCGGTCTCCCCCACCGGGGTGAAGGGGATCATGATGCTGACCTCCGCCACCGCCAAACAGATGGGAATCGAAGACCGCACCGACACCGCCCAGAGCATCAGCGGCGGCGCCCGCTACCTGCGCCGGGTGGAGAAGAAGCTCCCCGAGCGCATCCAGGAACCGGACCGCACCTGGATGGCCCTGGCCGGTTATAACGTGGGGTACGGCCACCTGGAGGATGCCCGCATCCTCACCCAGCGTAACGGCGGCGACCCGGACAAGTGGTCGGAGGTGAAACAGCACCTGCCGCTGCTCGCCCAGAAGAAATATTTCGAAACGCTCAAACACGGCTTTGCCCGCGGCAAGGAGCCGGTCCATTACGTGGACAATATCCGCAGCTACTATGATCTGCTGGTGTGGCACAACCGCAAGCAGAAGCAACAGCCCCTTCAGGCGGTGGTCACCACCCTGCCGGCGGTATTGTAACTCCGCGTTTATTCAGTACTCCGGGATCCCCTGACAGCCGCAAGATGCAGCGAGTGAATCCCCGGAACAATCCCCCGCTGAGCCGGGGACCCTTCAGGTTTGACCTATGCATGAGCCGAGCGCCTCTGGATGACAAATGGCAAATGAACTCTCGCCAAGACGCCAAGAGCGCAAAGAATAAAAAAAGGAATCGCTTTTCCTTGGCGTGCTTGGCGTCTTGGCGAGAGTAATGACCCTTTACCGATCCGGGACTGGGAAGACGCCGTGGATACGAAAAATCGTGTGACTACCTTGGGCAGCCCGGGGTATTGTTGCACCCTTGATGCGCTAGCCCAATATGTCCCTGGCCTGATCTCGGCCGACCCGACTCCGAACCCTGATGATGACGTACTTCAGCGCCGGGAGCGGAAGAAGGCGCGCAACAGCTCGGCACAGGCCCCGGCCAGCACCCCACCCTCGGCCTGCACGTAATGATTGAACCGCTGGTCCGAGGGCAGCAGATTGAACACGCTCCCGGCCGCCCCGCCCTTGGGGTCGGTGGCGCCGAACACCACCCGGCTGACGCGGGAGTGAACGATGGCGCCGGCACACATGGGACAGGGCTCCAGGGTGACATAGAGGGTGGTGCCGGGCAGCCGGTAATTCTTCATCCGCTGTCCCGCGTCGCGTAGCGCCATGATCTCGGCATGGGCGGTGGGGTCGTTAGCGGTGATCGGCCGGTTCCAGCCCTCGCCGATCACCTCGCCATTCGCCACCAACACCGCCCCCACCGGCACCTCCCCCTCGGCCTCGGCACGCCGGGCCAAGGCGATGGCCTGGCGCATGAACGCCTCATCCGCGGCATCCGCGGGCAGCGGGCTGACGGTTTCGCTCATTTCGACTTGATTATCCACAAGCTACGAAAAGCCAGTAATGGCACGGGTTTTCCGGTGGTCATGAGTGTCAATACCCTGATCAATAGTTCTTAAGATAATAGATGCTGGAGACTATGTGCCGCCCAGCTTTCGACTTTCCACCGATCCCGGGGAACAGCCACCAAAAAGTTTGCAGCCTTCGCAGTCAAGTTCGCTATATCGGATTGAATAGCTTCCGAGGCAAGAGCGGGGCCGCCCGATTTCTGACACGTTTCTGTTGATATATGCAGGCACCCTGGCCAGGATGTATTGAGGCTGGTTCCATGACTGATTGGTTGTAGGTCTGGCGATTTGCATCTTATCACCTGGACCAGCCTTTTTTATCACTATATCAACAGCTTACTCGTTAAATAAGTGGCATTCTCCTCTGAACCCTCTGACCCCGGGTTTGCCGATTGGCAATTCATGGATAACGAGACCACGCGGTTACGCCCCTCATTCTTGGCCTGGTATAGCGCCGCATCCGCATCGGCGAGCAGCTTGTCGAACTCCTGATCGCAACTGTCACAGGATGATGGACAGACGGTCACACCGATGCTGACGGTCGCGAAAACCTCTTTATACCCGACCGCCAGTGGCGCCTCCGCCACCGCACCACGCAGTGTTTCGGCCACCACCATTGCGCCCACCTCGTCGGTACCGGGCAGCAAAATGCAGAATTCCTCCCCGCCATAACGCCCCAGCGTATCCTGCTTGCGCAGCCGCGAGCCCAGGATGCGCACCACATCAACGAGCACATCATCCCCGACCGGATGCCCGAATTCGTCATTGATGCGTTTGAAATAATCAATGTCGATCATGAGCAGCGCGAGGGGCATCATGTGGCGCCGTGCCAAAGCGTGTTCCTTCTCAGCCTGCTCCATGAAGGCGTGGCGGTTAATCACCCCGGTTAGCGAATCTGTCATGGCCAGCGAACGGATGGTGCGGTCGGCGCGTTCCTTGACCATCAGGATGAATCCCAGCGAACCCAGCATGCTCATGGCCATGAGACCGATGAAAACCGCAATCTGCACAGGGCTTGGCGTAACCGTTGATTCGATGGTGGCGAACTCGATGATCCTGAAGAATGCAACGATGCCCCGCAACAGCGCAAACAGCAAGATTGCTGTGGTGGCGCCGAACAACAGCCACCAGGCACGCCCCGCGCGGGAATCCATATCGGTGTGCAGGATTTTCAGGATCATCAGCATTTGCGTTGCATAAATCAGGCTGCCATAAATCAGCCGTCCACGAAAATCATCCAGTGGCAACAAGACAATGACCATGGAGACCAATCCAACCGGCACCAGGCATTGCCAGCGCGGCCACGGCAACTCACGGTATTCGTAGATCGCCGCAAGCTTCAGGGCTTGTGCCGTAACCATCAGAATGATGGGGAACATGATGGAGACCACATCGGGAATTGCACCGCGTGCGCCGATCAAGAAGAAAGCAACCGCCTCCAGCGCCATCGCCCCAGCCCATTTCTTCAGGCTGTCATGCTCCCGCCCCCATGACACAACGGCCAAGCTCAGCGCCATCATGGCGCCGACCAGCATCAGGGAAAATACCAGGGTACGGTTGTCCAGGAGCATCTCGATACAGCAATCAATACATCGGCGGTACAGGAATCTGGGTCATAGAGAACAAATTCTTCAGGTAATTGCCAATATTGTTCTCTGACCT